>NZ_JBALDM010000032.1:0-1721 GCF_036917435.1 Nostoc sp. | reverse complement strand
CTAATATCGGTCGGAGTTGGTTTCGTCGCCGTCCGCTCACAATCCCCACCCTATGAGTACATTGAGGGTGGGGACTTCCGCGACTCGTTAAATATATGTTTACATATATCTTGTTAATTGAACTCGGTAACGGTCTTTTTTTGTAACGGCGATTTCTCCAACTTCTAAACGCCCTTTAGAGCGAATGGCGATTAAATCGCCTGATTTGACTTGAGAACTAGCTTGTGTAACTTCCTTCCAATTGACGCGGACATCACCTGCATCAATGAAATCAACCATTTTGCTGCGGGACATACCAAAACCAGCAGATGCGATCGCATCTAACCGCAAAGAAGCCTCTACAGTAGTTAGTTCTTTTTTCTTTGGTTCCCGAACCCTTAATTCAGTTACCTCAATCCTCTGAGTCTTCACAGGAACCGATCGCACCTGTTTCAAACTCATTTCCAAAAATTCCACTAACTCTGGTGCGACGATCGCCTGCGCCCCTCGTTCTCCCAAAACAATAATGTCTCCCGTCTTTTCACGAACAATCCCTGTTCCTAACATTGCGCCCAAGAAGTCGCGGTGAGATGCGGTATCAAACAAGAAATTACCAGCAATTTCCACGGCGACAAGGCTAACTTGAGACTGATCTAGGGGAAGTTCCGAACGAGCGATCGCTATTCTTTGGCGTTCAGCTTGGGGATATCCGCCCCACGCAACTAATTCCACTTCTGTTAATCGGTTAAACACCCGTTGAATTTCGGCCAATTCTGGGGGAGACAGAAAATCTGTCAAAACCACTTCCCAAGTTTTAATGGCTTGCTCTGCTTGGTCGATTACACGAGCTACACTATCTCTATTTTCAACACCTTTTAAAAGTTCTTCTCGTGGCAACATTTTACTGTATCGTGATGTGTAAATTATGATTTATTCAATACACAGTATTTGTGTCGGCATAACCTTGGATATTTTCTGGATCAAACTGACGTAATATTCGGGTTGCTTGCCGAGTCAGAGTTTCAGAACCTTGCACGGCAACTAAATATTTACCTGCATCTAAGCGGTTGCGGTAAGGTAAAGCATCGCCACTACCTACGAGTAAACCAACTCCGCCACCCACAACCACACCACCCATCCCACCACTAGCAGCACCCAGCAGTCCGCCAACGATGTGATTGCCAACTTCACCCGCCCACGCAAAAGTATCTAAACCAGTGATCAGGCTGAATGTAAAACCTGCAAAAAAGCCAAATGGTATCAGCCAGGTTGCCATCAGTTGTGCTTGGTTTTTGGCTTGGTCTTTAGGGTCAATTAACCCAAACTCGTCAGCCGTTTTATATCCTTTCCCTAAGATAGTACTGTTTATGCCTTCTTCTTCTAAAGCTAAGTAAGCGGCTTCGGCTTGAATACGGTCTGCTAATACGGCAACAAGGTAATTCATTGATTTTACAATTTGTCTAATAGAAGTTTTGCCTTAATTAACAGCGTATCAGTCTTGGTGGAATCAATCTTGTAAGAGACGCGATTCATCGCATCTCTTACAAAATTTGGGAAAGGCTTTGATTCTTACTCCCCTTCCATTGTAGGGAAGGGGTTGGGGGTTAGGTCTGTATTTAACTCAAGGGAATCTAGTGGCTTACAAAAATTCGTCTCTTGGGTTTCCCGTATCTTCCGCCGATGCCACGTTAGGGACTCTCATCTCCAAGAGTTCGGGACTAAACCCGATAATGGTCTTACTC
>NZ_JBALDM010000031.1:0-337149 GCF_036917435.1 Nostoc sp. | reverse complement strand
TCGGCGGAAGATACGGGAAACCCAAGAGACGAATAAGACCGTCATTGCTGTAGTTGAAATTGGAAGCCCCTTTTTCAGCGAAGCAAAAAGGGGTAATTCACTACGGGACAACTTTGTTTGTAACGAACTTATGCAAAGCTGTAAGAGAAAATGCCTTGTTAAACACGATCTATGAACATCCGTAAAGTCTCTACTACTCCTATAAGTGACCAAAAGCCTGGTACTTCTGGGCTGCGGAAAGCAGTTAAGGCTTTTCAGCAGCCCCACTACCTGGAAAATTTTATCCAATCTATCTTCGATTCTGTGGGGGAATTACAGGGGCAAACCCTAGTTTTGGGTGGTGATGGTCGTTATTATAATCGCCAAGCTATTCAAATCATTTTGAAAATGGCTGCGGCTAATGGCATTGAGCGGATTAAAGTTGGACAGGGGGGGATTTTGTCTACTCCTGCAACTTCCGCTATTATTCGCAAATACCAGGCCATTGGCGGCATCATCTTGTCTGCTAGTCATAATCCCGGCGGGCCAAATGGTGACTTTGGTGTGAAATATAACATTAGTAACGGTGGCCCAGCACCAGAAAAGGTAACAGAAGCTATCTACGATCGCAGTAAAGTAATTGATAGCTACCAAATTCTGGAAGCACCAGATGTAGATATAGAAACCTTGGGTGCATCACATTTGGGAGAGACGGTAGTTGAGGTGATTGACTCCGTGCAAGATTATCAAGAGTTAATGGAGTCACTCTTTGATTTCGATCGCATTCAGCAACTATTGACTTCTGGAAATTTTCAAATCAGCATTGATGCCTTACATGCGGTAGCTGGCCCCTATGCCCATGCCATTTTTGAGCAACGTTTGGGCGCACCAGTGGGAACTGTGCGGAATGGTACACCCCTAGAAGATTTTGGAGGCGGACACCCCGATCCAAACTTGGTTTATGCCCATGAGTTGGTAGATATTTTGTACGGGGATAATGCGCCAGATTTTGGGGCAGCTTTTGATGGAGATGGCGATCGCAATATGATCTTAGGACGTAAGTTCTTTGTTACTCCTAGCGATAGCCTTGCGGTGTTAGCTGCAAATGCCAAGCTAGTCCCTGGTTATAGTTCCGGTTTAGCTGGTGTAGCGCGATCGATGCCTACTAGTCAAGCAGTAGATCGAGTTGCGGCTCACATTGGAATTGAATCTTATGAAACGCCCACTGGTTGGAAGTTTTTCGGCAACCTTTTAGACGCGGGTAAAGCCACCCTCTGCGGTGAAGAAAGCTTTGGAACTAGTTCTAACCATATCCGCGAAAAAGATGGGCTTTGGGCGGTTCTATTCTGGCTGAATATTGTAGCAGTGCGACAACAATCTGTTGAGCAAATTGTCCAGGAACACTGGCAGACTTATGGACGCAATTATTACTCCCGCCATGACTATGAAGGGATTGAGATCGAGCCAGCAAACACTTTAATAGCAAGACTGCATTCTTTGTTACCAACCCTCAAAGGCAAGCAATTCGGTAACTATCAAGTTGAATACAGTGATGACTTTAGTTATACCGATCCTGTTGATGGTAGTGTTAGCCAGAAACAGGGTATTCGCATTGGCTTTACCGATGGCTCTCGCATTGTGGTGCGACTTTCTGGGACGGGGACTCAAGGTGCAACTCTAAGAGTTTACATAGAAAGCTATGAGGCAGATCCTACCAAACATGGACTCGATCCACAGCAAGCACTTGGTTCTTTAATCGCTCTTGTTGAGGAAATAGCCCAGATCCGCGAACTGACGGGGCGGGAAAAACCAACTGTGATTACTTAGTTAGGAGAGACGCGATTAATCGCGTCGTGAACAATTAAAGCAGATTGCAACAGGCGTGAGGTACAGATCATCGTAGGGGCACAACATGTTGTGCCCCTACCCGTGTACTTCATTTACCTGCAATACACTGTAGATCCCCAACTTCTTTAAGAGGATGTTTTAAAAGTGGTTGGGTGTGATTTTAATCGCAATATTACCCCCCTTAATCCCCCCTTGGAAAGGTGGGAAATCGGAAAATTTAGTTCCCTCCCCTTTACAAGGGGAGGGTTAGGGTGGGGTAAAAAAATATTTGATACATCAATCAGGACTTTTTAAACATCCTCTAAGAAGTCAGGGATCTAAGCCTTAAGATTTTCAGATATCTTGCTTGTATACTTCTAATAATTTGGGAATGTAATCATAGCCATCTACACCGATAACTGCAATGATTTTAGGGCGATGTTGCTGTAGAAACTTTTGAAAAGCTTCTGCCCCGATTTGCCCTTGCAAAATTATCAGTAATCCTGCTGCTTGCCGCCACTCATTAGAGGCAATTTGCTCTAAAAGATACATTCCCAAGCAGCCTGTGTAAACGGTTTTTTCAGAATTTTGGAGATGGTAATAAGCTTCTGCTAAATAAGCTAAGTTCCGCCCTTGGAGATACAAATCACCGGAAACTTGCGCTGTTTTAAAACCATCTTCGAGATACTTAATTGCAGTTTGGTGTTCTCCAATTACTAGATAGGCGATTCCTAAACTGCTGACACATAAAGCTTTACTTTGAATATCACCTAATTTTTCTGATAATTTTAAACCTTGTTCCAAATAGTTAATTGCAGATTCATAAGTTTCGGGTTCTAGGTTTTCCAGTTCTTGAGCCTGCATGACTTCGCTATAACCTAAATTTACCAGTGCGTTTGCCTCTCCGGTGCGATCGCCAGCTTGCCGGCTCAATATTAATGCCCGTTGGCTGTAGTTAATTGCCTCAGCATAATTTTGCAGTTGCACGTAGGTACGGCTGAGGTGGTTGAGATTAGCAATTTCACAGGGGCGATCGCCTGCATTTCTAGCTATCTCTAACGCCTGCTGATGAAAATCAATTGAGCGCTGGTATTGTCCCATAGCACGCTGCGAATAACCTAAAAGGGTCAAAATCCGCGCCTTTTCTTGAGTTCCCTCACCTCGTCGCAATGGTTCATCCAAATAATCCAGGGCATCTCGTAAATAAGTGCCAGTGAAAGATGCAAAAATCCCACCGTAAAAGGGAAAATATGGACGCTGGGCAAAGGTTCGCAAAATCTGGAGCATGATTTGAGAACAGGCATCGCCGTACACTGTCCCAATGCTGCCAAAACCACTGGCTAATTGACTCCAAATCACTGCAAAGGTCAAAAAAGTGGAAATGGACAACTTTGGCCCGGCTTTAACATCATAAGCTTGTTGGTCAAACCAGTTAATTAGTCCTCGTTGCAAGAACTGTAAAATCAATGCCATTTCCACCCAATCTCTGAGGGTGATTCCCCGTTGTCGCTGGGCAAACTCAATTGCCGATTGTTCCATTGCTAAGGTGCGAAGCAGTGTTTTGGGTAATTCACTATTGAGTTGTTTCGCCCAACTTGCCCAAGGGCCACGTTCTCCGGGTACGCCGCCAAATCCTAAAGCTTCTTTTTGCTCGTACATCCAACTGAGCAAGTTATCTTGCAATCGCTGCCAAGAAGCTAAACCACGGGTAATCCCTTCAGAAAATTGTTCTAAATCAGCATCTGCCTGGGCAAATTGCTGTAATGCTTTTGATAATTGCTGTAGCTGCTGCAAATTTAGCGGATACTTCTGATTGGGGTCAGTGATGCGTAAAAATGTCGCCAGACGCTCGTCAGCCGGGGCTGTAGTAATTTCTGTAACTGCCGAAGCGATCGCTTCTGTAGTTTTATTTTGCTCTTGCCAACGTTGCCATTGGCTTTGAATAGTCTTGATGGCTCTCAAACTGCGAGTAGCCTTGCCTTTCTTGAGTTCGTCGTTTTCACTATCTACTTGGCTTTGGAGGGCATTCAGGCGATCGCTCAAAACTAACTCAAAGACTTCCCCTGTACCGGAAGTAATTCCTTTAAGCAGCATTTGATACACCATCTCAACAGAGCTAATTTTGCCCTTGAGGGTGGCTTCAACAATTTCATCGATTAAGGCAAGATAGCGATCGCGCAATGGCAGAGAATCTGACACTTTAGCTATTAAGAAACGTCACCTCAATTCTAATTCTACTCATCGTACAACAGGAGTGGGGAGCAAGGGAGTAACGGGGAAAACTCGATTCATCCATCGTGGAACCGGGTGAATCCACCTCTGAACTCCGTTAACGAGTATCTGATACTCTTTACTCTGTGTCCTCTGCGCCTCTGTGGTTCAATAAATTACTTTTAAACCGCAGAGGTGCAGAGAGCGCAGAGATTTTATTTAAGTTTTTAAATTAATTTCTTTGAGGAGATAAGTCATCATTTCTCCTTTGCCTTTAACCTGAATTAAACCTCGTTTCTCAAATAAGTATTTATCCTTTAAAAGCTGATAAGTTGTTTCACAAACCTGAATACTACCTGCTATTCCATGTGATTCCATTCTACTAGCAGTATTTACTGTATCTCCCCACAGATCGTAAGCAAACTTTTTCAGCCCAATCACCCCTGCGACTACTGGCCCTGTGCTAACACCAATACGGATGCTAAATGATTCATTGCTTTCTACATTGAAGGTAGCTATAGCATTTTGCATATCCAATGCCATATTAGCTATTACTGAAGCATGATTTGTAGACTGATTTGGTAATCCGGCAACAGCCATATATGCATCGCCAATAGTCTTAATTTTCTCTACCCCGTGAAGTTCTGCTAATTGGTCAAATAAACAGAATATTGTATTTAATAACTCTACCAATTCCGCAGGAGATGTCCGAGTTGAAAGCTCTGTAAAACCAACAATATCGGCAAATAAGACTGTAACTTCCAGAAAGCTGTCGGCAATAGTTGTCGGCTGTTGTTTTAATTGTTCTGCAATCATCTCTGGCAGGATATTTAGTAACAGCCGTTCAGATTTTTCCTGCGCTAGTTCCATTGCTTTACGGGCGTAAAATTCTTTTTTTCGTAAACGCTCGTATAAGTAGACAGAGAATACACAAATTATGCAAGTCCAAAAAAAGTATAATCCTTGTTCAACATAAAAAGCTGAGGGATTTTTCAAGATGGGATTATATAAGAGATATAAAGTTAAATAGCAAATTATTGTTCCGATTTGAGATATTAAATGCATCCACCATTGGACTGGTATGATTGTAGCCTGAGTGAGAAACATCAGAGTCCAAATATTGTTTCTAGGTTCTAGATTGTTAAATAGTAAAGCTATATCAATTTGGACAACACAAGTTACAGCCCAGCATAAACTCAAAAAAATTAAGTCAGGATGGCGGCGGCCGATAGGAGTTTTACATAAACCCCAACAAAGAAGAATGAATAATTCTACTACAATCCCAATTTTAAAGGCGTATATCTTGGCTTCTAGATATGAATTTGCCCAAAGAAAAAAAGCGATTAAAGTCAAGCCTGCTACCAGCAGAATCTGCGCCTGCAATTGCAGCCGTTTTAGCAAAAAGCTCCGTCGCTGTTCTTGATAAGATTCCGCAAGGTTATTGTTGGTTTGTCGATGTGACATTCCATGACTGATGAGGGCATCTAGTTGGTTTTTGTCAAAATTACTTGGATGAATCATGCACTTTTTGCGTTATTAGTAATCAATAGACTAGGGCATAGGGCATGGGGCATGGGGCATGGGGCATGGGGCATGGGGCATGGGAAAATAACCAATTTTCAATTTCCAATTCCCAATTCCCAATTTTCAATTTCCAATTCCCAATTCTCAATGCCCAATTCCCAATTCCCAATTCCCAATTCCCAATTCCCATAAATGGCTCGTACCCCTACATTAAATTTTGATCGTGGCACATTAATTTTGCATCCACCACCACGCGGCAAAGGTTGGATGGATTATGCTACGTGGGATGATAGAGTTGAAAAATTCCGCATTCCGGCAATTAGATATCGATCGCTAGTGGAAGCATTACAAGCGGAAGATGTTTATTTTATCGATGAGGCGAAGCAATTTTATCCTATAGATTTAGTTCCTACTCTGGAAATGGAACCCTATCCCCACCAAACTGAGGCGCTAGCGGCTTGGAAACTGGCGGGTAGGCAGGGAGTTGTTGTGCTTCCTACGGCGGCAGGAAAGACTTATTTGGCGCAAATGGCGATGCAGTCAACGCCGCGCACGACGCTAATTGTAGTGCCAACGTTGGATTTAATGCATCAGTGGTACGCACACTTAGTAGCGGCTTTCCCCGATGCTGAGGTGGGATTGCTGGGGGGTGGTTCGCGGGATAGAACGGCTATCTTAGTTGCAACTTATGATAGTGCCGCAATTCACGCTGAAACGCTGGGCAATCAATATGCGTTGATTGTTTTTGACGAATGTCACCATTTACCGACAGATTTTAATCGAGTGATTGCAGAATATGCGATCGCACCTTATCGCTTAGGACTCTCTGCTACACCAGAACGCACTGATGGTAAACACGCTGATTTAAATATCCTCATTGGCCAAGAAGTATATCGCAAACGCGCTGAAGATTTGGCGGGGAAGGCTTTAGCAGAGCATCAAATTGTCCAAATTAAGGTAAAGTTATCGCAACTTGAACGGGAAAGATACAACCAATTAATTCAAACGCGCAATGACTTTTTGAAGCAATCTAAAATTTCTTTGGGGAGTCTGCAAGGTTGGCAAATGTTCGTTCAAATGAGTGCTAGATCGCAATCTGGAAGGAGAGCGATGTTAGCGCACCGAGAAGCGAAAGATATCGCTTTGGGTACTGATGGAAAGTTGCGAATTTTGGTTAATTTATTGGCAGAACATTATCCGGCAAGAATTTTGATTTTTACTGCTGATAATGCGACGGTTTACCGCATTTCTCAAGATTTGCTAATTCCGGCTATTACTCATCAAACTCCTGTGAAGGAACGCCATGAGATATTAACTAAGTTTCGAGAGGGGAAATATAATACTTTGGTTGCTTCTCATGTGTTGAATGAAGGGGTTGATGTACCTGCGGCTTCTGTTGCAATTATTTTATCGGGGACGGGTTCGGCTAGGGAGTATACTCAGCGCTTGGGGAGGATTTTACGGAAGGGGAATATTGAGAATAAGCAGGCGATTTTGTATGAGGTGGTGGCGGAGGATACGAGTGAAGAGGGGACTTCGGCGCGGCGAAGAGGGGAGAGGAGGGACGAACCGCAAAGACGCGGAGGGCGCAGAGAGGAGGAGGAGAAGAAGGGGAAGTTGGAGGTTGTGTATGGGAGTGGGAAGGAAGGGAGTTTGAAGGCTGCGGAACAGTTGGAAATTAATTATTCAACGGGAAGTCCAAAATCTAAAATCAAAAATTCAGATGTTACCGACAGATTTACTGATGCATCGGCAAAACGGGGAGGAGATAATTCCGAAGAGACTGAAGATTGATCGGGGAACTTCGGAGTTGGCGATTGAGTTAATTAATTATTTTCAATCAGCTGTCGGGAAGACTCAGGGTGTGCTTGAGCGACAATTGACTGATTTTGAAGGAGATTCTACAGATTATCGGGTGAAGCGGGGATTAGCTTATATTCTCAAAAGTAGTTTTTGCACTTTTGAGGTGGTTAGTCCTTTGGAACCACAGATGTTAAGAGAACGGGTGTTTTCGTTGTCAGCAAAGTCTGTTTCTAGTCGTGAATCAACCCAAGTTACTCTGAGTAAAATTGCTGATGAGTTAACTCAAGAACTTGAGCGCGAAGTTTTATTGGAACAGGTTCGCAATGGACTATATGCTGATTTATCTGAAAATAAAATATTGACTGTTTTTGATGCACCAATAGCGCCAGATGTGTTAAATCGATATAACTTATCTCAGGTACAGGGTGTATTTTATAAGGCCAGTCAACTGGTGTTAAATGCTCACCGGAATGTGCCGGGGGAATATAAGCTGTTATTTCGCTATCTGAAGTTGTTTCAATTGATGGCTTATATTGAGGGCGATGCCGATCACGGGTTTACAATTACCATTGACGGGCCGACGAGTCTGTTTAATCCTAGTACACGATATGGGTTAGCGATCGCTAAACTTATTCCCGCTTTACTTCACGTTACGAAATGGAGTCTTTCGTCTATTCTCCAAACCCGCGACGCATATACAAATAGTTGGAAAACTGGACGTTTCACGCTCAACTCTGAATGTGGTTTAGTATCCCATTATCCACCAGGTAAACCCTATGATAGTATGCTAGAAGCATCTTTTGCTGATAAGTGGGATGCTTTAAAAAGTGGTTGGGCGTTAGAGCGAGAAGTTGATTTGATCCCAATTCCTGGTAGTGTGATGATTCCCGATTTTCGTTTGGTGCATTCTGATGGACGCACCTTCTTATTAGAAATTGTTGGTTATTGGCGGCCAGAATATTTACAGAAAAAGTTTTCTCAGGTGCGGCGGGCTGGACGTGATGACTTAATTTTAGCTATTTCTGAGCGACTTAATTTAGAAAAGGCGGGAGTAAAATTAAACGATGTCCCCGCGAGAATTGTTTGGTTTAAAGATAAGTTATTGCCGAAAGCTGTGTTAGCTGTAATGGATTGAAAAAGGAAAATCTTTTACATTTCCAAGGGATGCTGATGGATAATTACCCCTTTATCTATCCAGTCGAGAAAAGGTTCTTGTTCAATAGGGATTCCCTCAAGTCATTCCAGCGTCGCAGGTTATGAAAGAGATTAACTGGCATCGGGAGGGGAAAATGATGACTCTTGCGGTGATTAGTTAAGCAGCCACAAGATTGTTTAACTGCAATTCACACTGTTGAAATACGTAATTGACAGCAGAAAATAATTTATCTAGCTCTTGAATAGAATAAAACGTGATATTTCTAGTAAATACTTCATCCTTTAGCTTGCCAAATTGCCAGCGATCGCCATTAGAAACAACACCAAAGATAGTAATTGTCAATTCATCATTTAATCTCTGTGCAGCAATCATTTCTGCGAGACATTGTGTCCACCCAGCTTCAAAATTATCTTGCTTCGCTTCTACTAAAATGAAGTATGGCTTGTCAAATACAACTTTGCCTAAAGGAGAACGTTTAGCCAAAATATATTGGGGAAATCCTGATAATTTTTCGTCATAATTTAATGACTGATGACTCCATAAAGTAAACTTGCTACTGTATTTCTTCCAAACTTCCTTCAAAACTGGGTAAATCAAGTTTTCACAAATGGCAAACTCTGAGTTATCCACTACTCCTTCCCGCATTACCGTTTCTAAGTCTTCTCGGAAGTAATCAGGAATATTGAACTCAGCTTCACCGATGAAATTCGATTCAGTATAAGTAGTTTGAAATACTTTGAGAACTTCACTGATAGTTTTGTAACTACTAAAAGCCATATTGTCATCCTGAAGAAAATTTATATAGTTGCTATGTTTCCAGTTTAGCGATATTTTAATATAGGATTACTAAGCTGAAAATACTTTAATTTGCATCCTCAAAAAAATAAATCTCTTGTGGGGTGGGCATCTTGCCCGCCATAGCTGTGCAAATTAAATGCACGACAGCTTATTTGATTTTTGAAAAAATACGTAGTAACGCACCAAACCCCCGATAATGGTGCGTTACGAACTTCGTTCTAACACACCCTACAATACCTAATTTTATTTAGAAATCAAATATGAGTCCTATAGTGCGATTGTAGTTCTACTGGTTTCAATTTTAATAATTAATACTCAAGAGTTTTTGTTTTAAATATTTTTTTAGCTTCTTTTTGTATTCCTGTCAATCAAAGTTGCAATTGCCTTGACTAACTCATCTGGTTCGACGGGTTTAGACAGATGCTTTTGAAATCCTGATGCGAGTGCTTGTTGCTGGTTGATTTCTCCAGCATAAGCAGTTAAAGCGATCGCAGGAATCTGTTTAGCTTGCTTTGGCTGCAATGCTCTAACTTGGCGCATCAGCATATAGCCATCTGTCTCTGGCATTCCAATATCACTTAGCAAAATATCTAGTTCTGACTCTGCAAATACTTTCAATGCTTCTTTTGCTGATGCCACAGCAATTACCCTTGCACCAGCCTCTTCTAGGACAAATCTGTGGAACTCACGGGTATCATCGTCATCGTCTACAACTAAGATTTGAATGCCTGTAAGGATTTTATCTGGAGAAGAGGGATTTAAAGGATTGATGTTTATCTGTTGTTTTGGGGTTAATTCTTTTTTAATTAGCGGTAGCCTAACTGTAAAAATAGCTCCTTGTCCTTCCCCTAAACTTTCTGCCCAAATCGTGCCCCCATGTAATTCTACCAAATGCCGGACAATTGCTAAACCTAACCCCAGACCACCAAACCTCCGGGTTGTTGTGCCATCAGCTTGACGAAAATATTCAAATACATGAGGGAGAAATTCAGGGCTGATTCCCCTACCTGTGTCGCTGACGGTAATCTGAGCTTGAGAATCAATGCGTTCCAGTTGAATATTAATTTTTCCTTCTTCAGGAGTGAATTTGACGGCATTCGATAACAGATTCCAGATTACTTGTTGTAAACGATCGGAATCACCCAAAACTTGCCCCAAAGAAGCATCCAGCATTGTCTGAATTTGAATATTTTTAGCCTCTGCTGCCAAACGCACTGTCTCCAATCCCGCCTCAATCACCAGTACTAAGTTGACGGGAAACATCTTCAGGTTGAGCTTGCCTTGTAAGATCCGAGAGACATCAAGCAAATCTTCAATTAGTTGAGCTTGTAATTTAGCATTGCGCTCGATGGTTGCGATCGCTTTCTTGATCTCTGCTGGCTGAAATTCACGGGTTTGTAAGAGTCTTGCCCAACCAAGAATCGGATTGAGAGGCGATCGCAATTCATGGGAAAGCACCGCCAAAAACTCATCTTTAATTCGGTTGGCTGTTTCGGCTTCAGTTCTAGCAGCTTGCTCAAGTTCGAGGAGGCGATCGCGTTCGGCTTCTGCTGCTTTGCGTTCTGTAATGTCAATTACTGAGCCAATATAACCTTTAAACTCACCGTCTACCCCAAACCAAGGATTTGCAGCATCGATTGTCCAGCGATACACATCATCTTTACGTCGTAAGCGGTACTCTATACGGAACGCAGAGCAGTGGCTGTTAGCTTCTAAAAAAATATTCCTAACGTCATTGTAATCTTCTGGATGTACGACGTTCAACCAACCAAATCCCAGACCCGTTTCCTCGCTTTGATCGGTAAAGTCGTACCAGCTTTTGCTCAGATAGGTGCAGTAGCCATCGCTATCTGTTACCCAAACCATAAAGGGGGCATTATCAGCCATGTTGCGGAACTGTTCTTCGCTTTCACGCAGGGCTTTTTCTGCCTGTTTGCGATCGCTAATCTCTGTAACAAAAATGCTTACTCCTTCACCAAAGGGGTAAACGCGATTCTCAAACCAGCGTTGCCAAGCAGGATAAAAGTATTCAAATTGAACAACGGTTTGCTGTGCGATCGCCAGATGAACCTGGGTATAAAACTCGCTTTTGGCCATATCAGGAAACACTTCCCAAATGTTCCTACCTAGCAAATCTTCCTTTTGGATGCCCACAACTTCTGCGACGCGATCGTTAACAAAGGTATAACGCCATTCTTGATCCAACACAAAAAACTGGTCTTGAATGCCAGCTAGGACAGTCTCTAAGTGGGCTTTGGCGACCTCAGCTTCAATTCGTAACCCTTGCTCTCGTTGCATTCCCTCTTCGCGCAGACTAGCCATTTTTAGGGCTGCCTCCACCCGCGCCAACAATTCCCGAGCAGAAAACGGTTTAATTAAGTAATCATCGGCTCCTGCTTCTAACCCTTCCACCCGTGCCTCTTCCCCCGCCCGCGCCGACAGCAGAATGATCGGAACTTTTTTTGTTTGCGGATTAGTCCGTAATTCTTGCAGTAGTCCAAAACCATCTAATCCAGGCATCATTACGTCCGTCAGTACCAAATCTGGGACACGCCCACGAGCAGAATCTAAAGCAGCTAAACCGTCCGCCACTGCTTCCACCTCATACTGCTGACTTAATAGCCGTTTGACATAATCGCGCATATCTGCGTTATCATCAGCCAAAAGAATCCGGGGGGAGGAAGGTGACAGGGGGACAAGGGGATAAGGAGACAAGGAGAATTCCTTTGGAACACTCCCCTTGTCTCCCCCTCCCCTTGTCTCCTCCTCCTCTTCTGGCAGCCAACGCAAGGCTTCTTCTAAATAGGGTATTGCACCTAATGCAGTTGATGCTAAGGTTCGAGGGGCACTAATCCGATCTGGAGGCAAATGAGCATATCCTGTTGGAATTGATACAGTAAAGCAACTACCTGCTCCTAGAACACTGGTTACTTTGACTGTTCCACCATGCATTTGCACCAATTCTTGCACCAGTGACAATCCAATTCCTGACCCTTCAAAAGTGCGTCCTTGTGCCCCTTTGACGCGGTGAAATCGTTCAAATAGGTGGGGGATTTCTTCTGCTGGGATACCGATTCCTGTATCTTGGACTGCGAACTCAACATAATCATTTGTCCACTGCAAGCTGACTGTGATTTTTCCAGCCATTGTGAACTTGAATGCATTCGAGAGCAAGTTAAGAACAATCTTTTCCCACATTTCCCGATCTACATACACAGGTGCTGGTAGGGAAGGACAATTGACTGATAATTGCATTCCTGCACGTTCTACTGCTGAACGAAATACACTAGCTAGTTCTGCGGTGAAACTGCCCAAATCCGTAGGTTCATAAGAGGCTTGAACTCGTCCGGCTTCGATGCGCGAGAAATCTAGCAGGCTGTTGACTAGTTTGAGCAGGCGGAGTCCATTCCGTTGCACCATTTCTAACTGCTCTCGTTCTTTCGGTGGCAGTATGTTGGCACAATTGACTAAGGTTTCCTCTAATGGCCCCAACATCAGAGTTAGGGGGGTACGAAACTCGTGACTGACGTTGCTAAAAAAGACAGTTTTAGCACGATCGATTTCTGCCAAAGCTTCGGCGCGTTTGCGTTCTTCCTCGTAAGCTTGGGCGTTGGCGATGCTGGCTGCAATTTGAGCCGCAACTAAATCGATGAATCTTTTATAATTATCGTCGAATAGCCTGAATGGATTCAATCCAGCAATTAATATACCAGATTTTCCCGTCTTACCAGATGGTGCAATTGGCACTGCGATCGCTTGATTGGGCGATCGCTGCCAAACACCGCAAGGTAAGCTACTAAAAGAAACTTCCAAATCAGAAATCAGTATTGCCTGATGCGTTCTGATGACTTCTGCAAAAGGCCAAACTGAATCAGAATCAAGATCGACCGTTTCAGGAACTGCTACATGATTTTTTTCAATCCGGCATGTTCCAGCTAGAAAAACTTGCTGCCGATCTGGATCGACCAAATAAATCATTGCAAAAGGCAAATCGTAAGGGTTGCTCTCCAGACAATTCGCACTCAGACTACAGGCTTGATCGAATGTCCGCGCGTCTGCCGTCCTAGCAGCTAGTTCGCGCAAAAGTGCCAATTGACGCTCACCAATGATGCGCTGAGTGTCCTCTGTGTTGGCGCAGATTATCCCACCTGTGTCGCCCTGGTCATTAGGAACGGGGCTATATGAAAAAGTATAATAGGTTTCTTCAGGGTAGCCGTTGCGCTCCATAATTAGCAGCAGCGCTTCATCGTAAGTACCCTCGTTCTTCAACATCGCTGATTCGGCACGAGGCCCAACCTGATCCCATATTTCCCGCCACACATCATAAGCTGGCCGCCCCAGAGCTTCTGGATGTTTGCCGCCAATAATAGCTTTGTAAGGATCATTATAAAGGTTTATCAGTTCTTCGCCCCACCAGACAAACATCGGTTGGCGGCAAGTCAGCATAATCCGTACAGCAGTCTTTAAACTCTGTGGCCACTGCTGTGTTGGGCCAAGGGAGGTTTTTGACCAGTCCACCTCTCGCATCCTAGCACCCATTTCACCTCCGCCGAGAAGTAAATTTACGTCGGCGTTCCTTGCTGACGTTGACTCGTTCTTCATTAATTCCTCTCGATTGGTCATGCGTCGGTTACAGGCTACATCTGTGGTCGTCTTTTATCAAAATATCCTCTAAATTAGACGTTTATGCTCCTAAACAGTCATTTTGGAAGATATTCAAGTTTTTATACAGCTTAATGTCAACTTTGCCGTGACTTTTCAAACCATTGAGATTGTATTTTAGGGGCAAGTTGCTATTTTGGCTATCTTTTATTGTCAACTTTATATACCGATATTCCAAGCTACCAAGGTCAATTTTCATTCAGAACTCACAATGCTACTCCTCTTCTTCGAAGTCTGTTTTCTTAAGAATTTAACCTCGTTCGTTTAACTCCTTGAGTAGGTTACTAATTCGCTGTATTGTTAAAGCATAAGGTCTTATACCAATTTAATGTGAAGCTGCACTAAATGAGTAACTCTCTATTCTTGGCGCTCTTGGCGTACTTGGCGGTTCGTTTAATAATATTCTGTGCATCTTCATACAGAATTGGTATTAGTTATCAATTTTACCAAAGGTTAATTATTAGCTAGCGCTCTTCTATGACTCTCACGAGATAAAAATCAGAAACTTTTGTTGTCACTATTTTCTATAAATCTATGGGTAGGTTGGGTTGAGGAACGAAACCCAACGCCAATAATCCCTGCTTCTGTTGGGTTTCACGTTGTTCAACCCAACCTACAAATATTTTATTTTTTCAAAGTAGTAAAAGAGCGCTAGGGTAAAATGTTCTTTTGCATCTACTTGCTCCTGAGATAGAGATTATGAACTCAAATCAGAACATCACAATTTTATCATAAATTAAATTTATCATTTTAAGAAAAAAGACTATTTGATTTTATTCTATAAGTCGCTTTATCCTGAAGTCAGTAGAGATTTGAACTTTACAAGACTCGCGGAAATAATAGGTGAATCCCTGATTTTGAGGTAGGGAATGATTATGAAATTTTTCCAAATCACTCTAGTGGTTTTAGTACTTTTAATCAACTTAGTAATTGCTTTCCCTTCTTGGGCAGAAAAAGCACCTTCTTTAACTAACAATCCTGACTACTTTCAAGTAGGGCAAAAAGTTATTTGGCTTTATAAGTCTCGTGCGGATTCTACTGATGTTCAAAGAATTCCTGCCGAAGTAGTTCAGCTAAGTTCTAAGCAAGTGCAAATAAAGGTATACAAACATAACCACGAATTTGTCAATCGTTGGGTAAATCCAAATAAACTTGAGAATTTGCAAAAAGTCAAATAGTCAGTACTCTAAAACTAGCCCTTTCAAGGTGGATGGAGATTTTAGTCCATAAATTCTTTTTTAACCTCTTCTCTCTGTGTTCTCTGCGCCTCTGCGGTTAAATAAATTACTTTTAAACCGCAGAGACACAGAGAACGCTGAGAAAAAGAATCTTATTTTACGAGTTACCTTGAAAGGGCTAGTACTCTAAAACTTAAGTATATGAAAGTAAATCTCCGACATTACTACGTAAATAAAGTTATCATCTCAATAAATAATAGAAGTAGAAGCAATACATGAGTTGACCCTACTAAAACTTCCCTTACAGTGCAATAATTTTCAAATATTTTATTTTTTGTAAATCAAAAAAACTGAACCAATCGGCCCAAGATTTTCTACATAAGTTTTCTGGTTATAATACAATCCTGGAGACATACCTCCATCAAATAAAATTCCTTCTTGAATCTTACCTAAACAGTTATTGCTAGCAATACCTTGTAGGACATTATCAAATATATCTGGCAGTAACTCTTGATTAAGCTGAGATAATTCTATCTCTGAATTAGCTTTCAAGTCATTAACTAATAGTATTACATAGCCGCGATCGGTGATAGCTGCCAGTGAGCGATTAGTCGCATTTTTACAAGCAAATTCTCCCAAATCTTGACAAATATCTTTAAACTTTCCCTGACGATAGAATCTGCCATTACCGCCCACTAAATTGTAATTGAGAATATCGCTGTTTCTTCTCCCGGCTTGGATAGTAGCCTGTCGCTGATTGGGCGCACCTCCTGATATCCCAAAAGAAGAACGCTTATTTTTAAATATTCCTGAATACTCTACCCCACGAGAAATATTTAAACCTTGTGGTTTATTATCAGTACCTATATAGTCGGCGTTAATTGCGGCAATTGGTAGCTGTCCGTTTAATTTGGCATTCTCATCACCAATAATTTCACGAAACTGTTTTGGTACATATTCTTTA
The DNA here is from genome assembly GCF_036917435.1 of Nostoc sp. Lineage (GTDB taxonomy): Bacteria > Cyanobacteriota > Cyanobacteriia > Cyanobacteriales > Nostocaceae > Nostoc. Next base: position 321,047 of record NZ_JBALDM010000031.1, on the reverse strand, counting down.
CGCAGTTTTCCCTTGGCATCTTTGGCGTAGAGTTTATGAGATAAACCAACATTAACTTTGAAATCTAATTCTGCTGATTTGGGATTAAAAATAATCACATTGTTAATCCCTCTGGGATTTTTTTTACCTTGATTATTGGTTTTAAAAAAATCAATACTGAATTTAGCATCTTTGCCAGGGCAAGTTTTAGATGCTTTAGGGGCTGAATTTGCTTCAATCTCTTGACAACCTGATAACAAGCTTGCACTAATTATCAGGATAAATAACAAAAATAATTTTTTGGTTGTCATAATAATGTAAAAAAAACCGCTACAGAATTACTATAGCGGGGAATAATTTAAAATTTCAGTCTGGAATTAATCAGATAACCAAAACTTAAGAGAACCATTCTACAACAGCTTCTTCTTTGGTGTTGGTATTACGAGATGGTGTCTCACGATTAAATTTCATCTGAATTGACCGGGTTTGCTCACCATCAGCAGCTACAGCCAGAATCGGATAGTCAATTAAACCATCTTGGAAGGACATCTGGAAGCGGAATGTACCATCTGGATTTAGCTGAATTGGACGGCCACCAATGGTTACGGTAGCGTCGGGTTCGGTTGCACCGTAAACTATCAACTCAGCATCGGCAATTAACCAGAATTGGCGCGGACGTCCTGGGATGGCGGAAGCTGAGAAGCCAACACCTGACATTCCTGCACCAGAAGCGGTTAAGCCAGAGGCAGTGGGAACTGCCCACATACCCACACCAGAGGGGAAAATGTAAGAGCTAAGGGCTTGTTCAGGACTTGCTACTTGATGCTGGGAACCGAAGATAGAACCAGCAACCCGTAGTCCTTCGGCAGATTCGGCTAAACCAAAGATTTGGTCGTAGATAGGATTGCCGTTACCATTGACAACAGCATTACCATTGGCGGTAGCAGTAGCAGTAGCTGTAGCTGCAATCTTCTTGGCGGGGGGAACTAGTTCGTACTGAGTCTTACCACGCAAATCTTCTTCAAAGTTGACAGTGATGAAGACATCTTCAATCCAGTCAGAAGGATAAACGGGGGGAATATGTACTTTCGCAGAACGAGCTAGTACTAACCAGCGGCCATCAGCAGCACGATAGCCGATATCTATCACATAATCGCGATCGCTAACTGGAACCGGTAAATACCATTCTCTAGCTAGTTCATCAGCAGGATATTCTTGAATGCTGTGGGGGCTTTGGTATTCGATATTTATGTCGCTGACATCATAAATCCGTAGTGCTAGTTGTTGTCCCCCTTGGCGGCGCAGTTCCTGTTTATGTTCATTGGGAATATCCCAGTAAGTGTAAGCCCACTGAGGATCGCGCGGTAAAAGTACAATCCGGCTTTCACCATAGCCAGAAGGTAAATCTGCGAGTCCTTCATCAACATCAGCTAGAGATCCACCTGTACGATCTTCCTGACCTAATTCAAACTTAGCAGCTTCCACGGTTTCTTGTGCCTCCAATGAACGAGATGGACTGAGTAAATTTTTACTGCGCTGGACTTCTTGAATTGATGCCAGCAATTGTGATTTACGCATTCGGCTATAGCGAGAGATGCTATATTCGCTAGCAACTCTTCGTAGTTGGCGTAAGGTCATCTCCTCTAGTGGCGGGCGTTCTTTTGCCATTAATTTGGCCTCCAGTAGTGTAAGCGGTAAATGATTTCCCCTGGTTAAAGAATGCTATATAAAATCTCATCCACATCCAGATGAATTTCTTATTCCTGACTCCTGGTTTTGCCCAGTTTTAAGTTTTTTAATCTGTTTTTAAATTGAGGTCACTTCCAACCAATTCCTAGTTCTGCCAAAATTAGCATTTCTTTGGGATCGGAGAAGTTCGGTTTCTTAAGTCAATATTAACCACTAAGCATATCTAGGGATCAAGGGGTAAGAAGTAGGTTTTTTGCCAGTTTCACGAATTCATAAGCCTTTTTGGGATCGCAATGTAATGAAACCATGACATTACTAGCTTGCTTGATGTCTACCAAGACCCAAAATATCAAATTTTCATGACATTAAATATAGAACGTAACGTAAACGGTGCTAGCAGCCTTCATCCCCTGCCTGTTCGCGCTTGCGTCTCCCCTTGGGAGAAGTACGAGATACGGTGCTTACGCACCTATCTCTCAGGGGTTTTCGGCATTTACCTTATAAATCATTTTTTCAATCGCATAAAGACTGCACCAATCGATAATCCTACAACCTGCCCCCAGAAGACAACAGCCGATTGATTTACGCCAATAGGCGGAATATTTAAACTGCCTATACCATAAAATAACTGTTGCAAAAACCACCAAAATATATAGAAAAAAGCTGGAAGTTCGATAGGAATATACACAATTATGAGCGGCAAAATGGTGTCAATTTTAGCTTTAGGAAACTTCATAATGTATGCCCCTAAAATAGCTGCGATCGCGCCATTGCCCCCAATTAATGGTACTGTCAAACTCGGTTCAGCCAGAATTTGCACAACCTCGGTCAAAATACCAGCCGCCAGATAAAATCCGAGATAGCGTCTATGCCCCAAAATATTTTCTACACTCTTACCAAAAACCCACAGAAATAGCATATTTCCCAATATTTGGCTAAAACTGCCGTGGAGAAATATGCCAAAAATTAGTGAACATGACCGCCAAATGACAATTATCCAAGCAGCAGAGTTGAAAAAAAGAGCATTTGTAATTGCCCCACTAATCTGGGCTGGAATCACACCCCAATTATTGACAAAATAGCCCAATGTATTACTAAGTTCTAGTTGAAGTTCCCATACAAATATGGCGATATTAATACCAATTAGCCAATAATTAATAATCGGCTTATTCCAACAACGAATATTATCACTAATAGGAATCATATAAATTTTTCATTCGTCATTGGTCATTAGTCATTTCTCCCCCATCTCCCTCATCTCCCTCACTTCCCCTTAACGTGTGGCAAGATTGAAATCAGATCGCATCGCACTTAAGTAGGCAAACGAGATGCTGGGAAACACACTTGTTGGAAGATACCAAATTATTAGTAACTTGGGAGGAGGGGGTTTTGGTGAAACATTTGTTGCTTATGATACTCAATTACCTGGCTCACCTCAATGTGTCGTCAAGAAACTCAAACCCCAGGCAAATGATCCGGTAACGTTGGAGACAGCTAGGCGTTTATTTGATACAGAAGCACAAGTTCTGTATAAATTAGGAATTCACGATCGCATTCCGCAACTTTTAGCTTACTTTGAGGAGAACGCCGAATTTTATCTCGTACAAGAATTAATCGAAGGTCACGATCTAAGTCAAGAATTAATACCAGGTAAAACCCTCAGTCAAGAACAAGTAATTTCGCTTTTACAAGAAATTTTGACAATTCTAGAATTTGTCCATCAGCAGAATGTAATTCACCGTGATGTTAATCCGCGAAATATCCTCAGACGACACCCAGATGGCAAGTTAATCTTAATTGATTTTGGTGCGGTTAAACAAATTACTACCCAAGTGATTACTCCCGAAGGTTCAGCTAAAGGTACTGTTGCTATAGGTACACCTGGATATATCCCTGGAGAACAAGCTCATGGTACGCCAAAATTAAGCAGTGATATCTATGCTACGGGAATAATTGCTATTCAAGCTCTCACTGGATTACTACCAGAAGAAATAGTAAAAGATGCTGAAACTAATGAAATTATCTGGCGCGATAAAGCCACAGTAACACCAGAATTTGCTGAATTTTTAGATAAAATGGTGTGCTATGACTTTCGACAGCGCTATTCTTCGGCAACGGTAACATTACAAGCACTTAAAGAGTTAACACTACCACCGATTGAGACAATAGCGTTAACTCCTATTTCTCCACCAAAAAATATAACGAAACCTCAACCGAAAAAAGGTATTTTAGGTAAAGTTTTACTAACAATATTTTTAGTTGGGGTCAGTGGAGTAGCATCAATATTTATTTTAAATCACATTAATTCAAATAACGCTATAGAATTATCCAACCAAGGAAATACACTTTTTGATTTGCAACGTTATCAAGATGCATTAGAAGTATATGAAAAAGCCGTTAATATTAGACCAGATTATGCAAAAGGCTGGAATGGTCAAGGCAAAACACTATATAAATTAAAAAAATCTAAAGAAGCATTAGCTGCATTTGATAGAGCAATTCAAATTAAGCCAGATTATTTTGAAGCTTGGAGTGGGCGGGGTTTTGTATTGGCAAGTTTACAGCGATATCAAGAGGCGATCGCATCTTTTGAAAAAGCCCTACAATTCAATAATCAAAGTTCAGAAGTCTGGAATGCTAAGGGTGAAGCTTTTAGTAACTTAAACCAATATGACCAAGCAATTAAAGCTTATGAAAAAGCGATTGAATTCAAACCAGATAATTATGAAGCTTGGTACAAAAAAGGATTAGCCTTACAGAATTCTAAACGATACGAAGAAGCGATCGCAGCCTACCAAAAAGTCGTTGAGTTAAAACCAGACTACGAGCAATCTTGGTATAATTTAGGCAACATGCTAGTCAATTCACAACGCTACCAAGATGCATTCAACGCTTATGATAAAGCTGTACAATACAAATCAAGTTATTATCAAGCCTGGTTTTCTAGAGGTAATACCCTACTCAATTTACGGCGTTATCCAGAAGCAATTGAGTCTTTTAATCAAGTAATTAAATACAACCCTAGTAACTATCAAGCATGGTATAATTTGGGCTGGTCGTTGCATCAAAGTCAGCGCTATGAAGAAGCAATAAAATCTTATAATAAAGCTGCAACCCTTAAGTCAAAAGACTATGAACTCTGGTACAATCTGGGGAATTCACAATACATTTTGCAAAAATACGAAGATGCGATCGCATCTTATAATAAGGCAGTTCGTTATAAACCAGACCATGCCGAAAGCTGGTATAGCAGAGGGAATGCTCTACTAAATTTGAAACGGTTTCAAGATGCGATCGCGTCTTACGATCGAGCAATAAAATACAAGCCTAATTACCAACAAGCTATAGACGGCCGCAATCAAGCCCAGAGTCAATTACAAGCTGAGAAACCAAAGCCGATAATCGTGCCAGTTATCCCAGTTCCTAATCCTACTAATCCACCACAGACAACGCCCTAGTGTAATTCGTAATGACGCTCGAACGCAAACAGCGTATCGCAGATAAGACTCGCTAACGTAATTCGTAATTACGAATTGTTAACAAAACTTAATTAGAAGCAATAATTTTAATTTTAGTTGGGTTTCAAAAATATTTTGAAATAACAACTTGTAATTCGTGGCATTCCTATAAATTTATTATTTATTTTACTAAAAGCTGTGAGTATAAGTAATTTATTGGGCAATCTAAAGATAACCTAGAATCTCTTCTTACCGAACTATGCGATTAAGGGGCTAACCGTTGATACAACAAAAATTCAACCCATCAGTATCTAAGAGAGAAAATCATCTCTCGCAAAATTTAGTTATTCGATTTATTCTTGGTGGCACTACTCTTATAGTTAGTATTTCTGCTTATTTCAGCTATCAAGCTGCTAGAAATATCACACTGAAAGATTTAAGACATAGCGCTTTTTTAGAGGTACAGAGAGGGAGCGCTGAAATTGAGGATTGGTTAGACCTTCGCCAAGTGGAGGTACAAACCCTGGCGAATACTTCAACTGTACGCTCTTTAAACTGGTCTGTAGCAGAACCTTATTTAAAGGCAGAAGTTAAACGAATCAATGAATTTTTCCTTTTCCAAATAGCTAACCCAGATGGTTCATATTCCAATACAAAAGTTGGTCGATCAAATAAAAATATTCAGGATCGAGACTACTTTCAACAAGCAATTGCGGGAAAAAGCAACATTTCTGACCCCTTCGTTAGCCGTTCTACAGGAATTACTTTAATTGCGATCTCCACCCCGATTAGGTCAAATTCTACTAGCGATAGTTCACCGATTGGTGCCTTCCAGGGTAATGTGAGAGTCGATCACATTGCAGAGGTTGTAAATTCCCTGCAATACGGCACGAACAGCTACGCCTTTGCCCTCAATTCTCAAGGACAAGCGATCGTCCATCCTAATTCGGTGTTAATGTCAACCGTAGAAAAACCTGCACCCAGCCTGCTGAAAATGAGCGATCGCAATTTAAATGCGATCGCGCAGAGGATGGTAAACAAACAACAGGGAATTGAGTTAATGGAAATTGACGGCACTAAAAAGTATGTAGCTTATCTGCCGTTGCAAGCTGCTAATTGGTCTGTAGCTTTGGTGATTCCCCGCCAAAATATCGAATCTCGATTGCAATTCCTCGATGCGATCGCCTTAATCGTCGGTGGATTGACTGTCACCATGATTACCGTCTTGTGGCAAGTACAAGCATTTGAACAACGCGAACTCAAAAAATCTAAAGCTGCGGCTGATACAGCCAACCATGCTAAAAGCGAATTTTTAGCTAACATGAGTCACGAACTACGAACACCTTTAAATGGCATTCTCGGTTGTGCCCAAATTTTGCTGCGTTCCTCAGCTTTACCTAATCAAGAGCAATATCACGTCAATATTATTGAACAATGCGGCTCTCATCTGCTGACTTTAATTAATGACATTTTGGATCTCTCCAAAATTGAAGCCAAAAAGCTAGAATTGCATCCTTATGATGTGCATTTCCCCTCCTTTCTTCAAGGAATTGTCGAAATATGCCATATTCGGGCAAAACAAAAGGGCATTTCGTTTATCTATAAACCCCCGATTAATTTGCCTACAGGGGTTCATGTTGATGTGAAAAGATTACGTCAGGTGCTATTAAATCTGCTGGGAAATGCCATCAAATTTACAGATGCAGGTCAGGTTAATTTCAATATTGAAGTCATCGATCAACCTCCCAATGATGGGCAGATAATGAAACATCGTCTTCGATTTACTGTAGAAGACACGGGAATTGGTATAACTCTCGCAGAATTGAGCCAAATTTTCTTACCATTTGAACAAGTAGGTGAGAAAAAGCGCCAAGCTGAAGGTACAGGGCTGGGTTTAGCTATTACTCGGCAGTTAGTACAGATGATGGGTAGCGATATCCAGGTTAAGAGTCACATCGGTCAGGGGAGTAGCTTTTGGTTTGAATTAGAGATGCCCGAAGCGACTGACTGGGTACAATCTGCGATCGCTGCATCAAATAAACAAATCATTGGCTTTGAGGGTAGCCCCTACACCATCCTGATAGTTGACGATCGCTGGGAGAATCGCACAGTGATTACAAACTTGCTGCAACCACTCGGTTTTAATGTAGTGGAAGCCATCAACGGTAAAGAAGGTTTAGAAAAAGCGATCGCCCTCAAACCAGACTTAATCATCACAGATTTGCTGATGCCAGAAATGGATGGGTTTGAATTAATTAAACACCTGCGTCACACTCCAGAAATTCAGGATATCAAGATTATCGTCTCTTCCGCTAGTGTCTTTGAAGCCGACCAAAATCGCAGTCTGGAAGCTGGAGGTAATGCCTTTTTAACTAAACCTATACAGGTAGATAAATTATTGCATCAACTAGAACAATACTTAAATTTAGTATGGATTTACAAACAATCTCAGCCTGAAGGAGAAAAAATCAAAGAAGCAACTACAGCAACAACTCAATTAACCCCTCCTTCCCCAGAAGTGTTGCAAGAACTAGTCACCTTAGCCACTAAAGGTAACTTTAATGCCATTCTCAAGTGGGCCGATCAACTGGAGGAAACAGACACAATCTTTGCCTCATTTGCTAACGAACTACGGCAATTAGCAAGGCAATTTGATGAAGATTTAATCCTAAGTTTCTTAACTAAATATACAGTATAAATAGTATGAAAACAATTATTGAAAACCCAAATAATTCTATCAATTATTCTCCTTCTAGAGGAATTGTTTTAGTCGTTGACGATAACCCTGCCAATTTACAAGTTTTATCCAGCTTTCTGGATCAATCGAACTTTGAAGTTTGGGCAGCACGCAGTGGAGAAAAAGCCCTTCAGCGATTAGAAAATGATGACTTACCTGATTTAATCTTGCTGGATGTGATGATGCCTGGCATAGATGGTTTTGAAACCTGTAAACAGCTAAAAAGCAATCCTCGTGTCCAAGATATTCCAGTCATTTTTATGACAGCCCTCTCTGAAACTGCTGATAAAGTCAAAGGTTTGCAATTGGGAGCCGTAGACTACATTACCAAACCTTTTCAGCATGAAGAAGTCTTAGTGCGGATTGAAAATCACCTCAAACTGAGAAATTTGACGAAAACCTTGATTGCTAAAAATGCCGAATTACAACAGACTCAAACTCAACTGATCCAAGCAGAAAAAGTAGCAACTTTAGGTCAATTGACAGCCGGAATTGCTCATGAAGTTAATAATCCCATTAATTTTATAGCTGGCAATTTAAGTTTTGTTGAAAAGTATGTACAAGAGGTAGTTAGTTTACTGAACCTCTATCAAAAATATCTACCAGAACCACCAGATGAAATTAAAAGCGCAATTCAAAAAAGCGATCTCGAATTTTTGTTAGATGATTTATCTAAAATTATTCAATCCATGCAAGTTGGTACAGATCGCGTTACAGAAATTGTGTCATATTTAAACAACTTCTCGCGCCACAGAGAAGCTGGTAAAAAACTAGCTAACTTGCATGAAGGCTTAGAAAGTACATTACTCATTCTCGGACATCGGTTTAAGCGAAATTCTCATCACCCAGCCATCAAATTAGTTAAAGAATATGGAGATTTGCCACTTGTTGAGTGTTTTCCCAGCGAAATAAATCAGGTTTTTATGAATTTAATCTGTAATGCAATCGATGCAATTGAAGAAAAAAAGAAAAATCAAGATATCGATGCAATTTACCAGAATCCTGGGGTGATTAAAATTAAAACGGAGGCAATAGAAGAGCGAGTTATTTTAAGAATTTCTGACAATGGATTAGGTATAAATCAAGCAGATAAAATACAAATATTTGATGCTTTTTACACAACAAAACCTGTTGGTAAAGGAACAGGCCTTGGTCTATCTATTGCTTACCAAATTGTGGTTAATAATCATCACGGCAAGCTCATATACGATTCCAAGCCAGGTGAAGGCATAGAGTTTATCATTGAACTCCCCATTCGATAAATGAGAATTTGTAAACTAAATGTTCTGCGGGTAAACCGCAAAATTCAGAGCGTAAGTGTACATTTACAATGAGTGCGCTTTGGGGAGCTTTAGAGCAACTGACCCACAAGCGCTTGAGGGGGGCACATACCGAATCAGTCCTTCGGGGTGGCACTCACGATGTATTTGAGTATACTCCGTTGAATGTCGGCTTCCATGCTTTCTTTAGGCGAACGTATTGGGATAGAGTTATCTAGAGGCAGTGTTGACCGCATCTATGTTGAAGCTAACAAGTTGAAGCTAACAAGATTATCAGCAGTGGCGCGGTCTTTGAGAAACGTGCGGGTGTACGGGTCATCTTTGAAATTGCTGGCTAATGCTTCGATGGCTGCACCTCGCACATCCTCATCATTATCAGCAGTGGCGCGGTCTTTGAGCCAGCGTAAGACATCACGGTTATCTTTCCAAATTGCGGCGATTGTTGCAACTGCTTGAGTGCGAATTTCCTTAACTAACTTAGTTTCTTCATATTTAGCGGATCTGTAATAGTACCAGAGGTCATATTTAGTTAAGTCTTTTAGCTTATTAAATAATTTATTACCCACTGGCGCAATTACCGAGCGATTTCTCACTTCTGCAAAACACTTAGCCGCTAAAAACAAGTTGAGAAATTTTTCCTCTTCGCCATCTTGCACCATTAAGTAATCCAGAATTTCACTAACAAATTTTGGCTCAATCATTCCCGCAATTAGCCGCAATAGCTCATGCCAAGTTTCATCTTGCCAGTGTTTGCCAAAAACTTCAGTTTTGAGATCCTCAATTGAAATACTACGTTCCTTCTCAAACTGCCGGACAATCTCCGAAGCACAGAAATATTCTAAAAATTTCCGATGCAGAAAGGCATTGCTTGCTATCCAGCCAATCAACCATGCCAGCATAATATTCACGCCTGCTAAGTGGTTAACTAGGAGTATATACACCTGTCAGAGAATCTTTCCAGATTTCTAGTAGGGATGCACAGCTAGCTGTGCATCCTGAAGATTTGTTAAAAGTAACTAATAACTGTGCATTAGTATTAGGAGTAGTTTTATGGTTTTACAAGTTAACCCCATCCAAAAAGAACCTACTGTTACTTGGGAAGCACTTCCTGCCGATTTCATTTTACCCGACGATCCAGTGGAAAATATTCAACAACCTGCGATCGCTGCTGCGCTTACCGATGCTTTGGGAAGCACAGGACGCATCCAACCTCAAATGCTGATTGGCTCTAATTTTGGGCTTGTAGCCACAGTCAACAAAAAAATCGTTGTCAAAGCCCCAGACTGGTTTTATGTCCCTCAAGTGCAGTCTGTAGGAACAAATGTAGTTCGTCGCAGCTATACCCCAAATTTAGAAGGTGCTGCTGTGGCTGTGGTGATGGAATTTCTCTCAGACACAGAAGGCGGAGAACTATCAGTCCGCTCAACTCCACCCTACGGTAAACTCCATTATTACGAAAAGATTCTCCAAGTTCCAACCTACGTAACCTACGATCCTTACGAACCAAGCATAGAATTACGCTGCTTACAAAATGGACAATATATCTTGCAGCAAGCAGACGCTAATGGACGTTACTGGATTCCTGAATTAGAGTTATTTCTCGGAATTTGGCAAGGTGAAAGATTATGTCAAACCATGAATTGGCTGCGCTGGTGGGATACAGAAGGAAATATGCTGTTGTGGAGCAGCGAACAAGCCCAACAGGAACGCCAACGTGCTGAACAGGAACACCAACGCGCTGAACAGGAACGCCAACGTGCTGATATATTAGCAGCTAGGTTACGTGAGCTAGGTATTGACCCTGATGCGTAGGCTTAGCCCGCACTTACGAGACGCTCTTGCTAGCTTGCTTCCACGTTCGCAGAGCGTCTCGTAGAGAAGTGGTCATAAGCTGTCGTGCATTTAATTTGCACAGCTAGGGCGGGCAAGATGCCCACCCCACAAGAGATTCATTTTTTTGAGGATGCAAATTAAAGTATTTTCAGCTTAGTAGACATCGCATAACCTCAAGAAATGCTGGGAATAATAATTTTGGGAAATCAGCACCAAAATTTTATGAAACAGCAAAAAAATCAGTTTAGCCATCTGACTGCGATCGAAAGAAGTTATCTATCGTTTCCTGCACAGTTTTTATTGAATCAAAACCTTCTCCAAGGCAAAATACTAGACTTTGGCTGTGGCTTTGGTAATGATGTTAAAATATTGCGTCAAAAAGGTTGTGATATTACAGGCTATGACCCTTATTATTTTCCAGAATATCCTGATACTAAATTTGATACAATAATTTGCTTTTATGTTTTAAATGTTTTATTTACTGAAGAACAAGCTAATGTTCTTATGGAAGTATCACACTTATTAAAACCGGGAGGTAAAGCTTATTACGCTGTAAGAAGGGATCTTAAAAAAGAAGGATTTAGAGAACATTATGTCCATAAAAAGCCTACCTATCAGTGTATTGTAAAACTTCCCTTTACTTCAATTTGCTTAGATGAAAATCGGGAAGTATATGAGTATCTTCACTATAATCATCAGCGAAATTCATCTAATTATTGTATATTCTGTAATCCTCATAAAACTCTCAAACTAGTAACTGAATCAGCAACGGCTTATGCTATTTTTGACGGCTATCCGATAAGCAAAGGACACGTTTTAGTTATTCCCAAACGTCATGTTAGCAATTATTTTGAACTACCATTGAAAGAACAATCTGCTTGCTGGTTTATGGTGAACAAAGTACAAGAAATTATCAAAGCAGAATATGAACCTGATGGCTTTAATATAGGAATGAATATCAATCGAGCCGCAGGTCAAAATATTATGCACGCCAGTATTCATATCATCCCTCGTTACAAAGGTGATACTGTTGGTACTAAAAGTGGAATTAGAAACGTTATTCCTAAAAAGCAATAGTTTTTTCTAAGAATTCAGGATTCGGAAATCTGTTGTAACTTGACCGCTTTAAAGTGATTATGAAAGATATTTTAATCCGGCGCTAAAACGTCTGATTGGGGTAAAAACCAGCATATTGGACAACCTGCCGCTTAAGTTTTGGCAAAATGGCCAGAAATCGTCAGGCTGTACCATACTCATGAAAAATCTGATTTTTCAAGGTAACTGAAAATATTGCAAAATATTTCAGTTAGCCCAGATTACTCTGGATCTATTCCTAGCGCTCTTAATTGTTCTGTCAATTGTTGCACTCTTTCTTCTGCTTGTTGAGCGCGTTGTGTTTCTTGTTGAGCACGTTGTGCTTCTTGTTGAGCGCGTTGTGTTTCTTGTTGAGCGCGTTGTGCTTCTTGTTTTACTTGTTCTGCGGGCGTGAGATACCGTTGTCCTTGCTCATCATACCAATACATCCATTCCCGTGTTACACCGCAATAATTTCCCCTTTCGCAACCAATTCCTAAGCCAATTTCTGGTAGCCAAACGGGGTTTCCCTCTTGCAATTCATATTTACCATTGACTAACTTATGTACTTCTAGATGGGGTTTACGACGGCGACGAGAGGAATAAATCACGTAGTAAAGTACACCCAAAGCTGCATAATCATCCAATTTAGTGGTGTATTCTTTACGATAATTTGGGGAAACTACTTCTAGCACGAAAATCGGTACAACATTTTCATCCCACAACACATAACTGGGACGCAACTCTTCATCATAAAAGCGCTCTACCCCTAAGCTCAAAAACCCATCTGGCACAATGGGCGGTTTATCGGGGTGATAATAAATACCCATATCTATGGCAAATAGCCAGTCCATACGTTCTGACCAAAGTATCAACAGGATCGCCTTCAGCAAGCCTGGTATCAATTCTTGTAGTTCATTATCCACAGGCGTTTCGTCAGAGTCTGGTAGCTCCTCGGCTGAGGGTAAGTACCTTGGCAAGTTGTAGTCTAACATGGCTGGTTTCCCCAAAACTCAAAGGATATTTGGCTCACCAGAATTATAGCGATTTCTCCGCAACTATATCAGTAGAGGACTAATGTATATTAAGTACTCTACTGATATAGTTGGCAGCTTTTAACTACTAAGCGATCTTAAATCCGCCGCAATCATGAACAAGAAAATTTATTTGATGCCTAAATTATAACTGTCACAATCCGATTATCTTGATGATGCAATGTTTTGGTTTGACTAAGATATCCCACTTGTGGTATGGAGAAACAGCCAAGATTTGATAGATATAATAGTTACTGGCTCGTTTGTTGGTTGTGCAGAGCATTGCCTCAACTAAAGTTGCACCCTAGTCAAGAATACAAGCGTTTCAAAGCTACCAAGGAAATCGCTTAAACTAATAAAATTTTGGTAACTCTTAACTATTAATAAATATATTTAAGTGCTTAGTGCTTTAATGCTTTATATTTAGCGACAGGGTGGTACAAACAGCCACTCACGTTGAAATATTTAGGAGGCAGTACCCACCAGAAGCAACTCATGCTTTGATACCACCACTATATAGTGTAAGTTAAGGTTAAGTCGATATTCAAACGAATAATTTTTGCTGAATTGCGACAGATAAAGACTAAACTAAAAAGTCTTGTGCAGCAAAACCTGTAGCTTTAAATGAAGTAATCATGTCTAAGGTTCTTGTCTCAGATTCTATTGACCAAGCTGGAATTGACATTCTTTCGCAAGTTGCTACCGTTGATGTCAAACTAGGACTAAAACCAGCCCAACTGCTCGAAATTATTGGTGAGTATGACGCGCTGATGATTCGTTCTAGTACACGCGTCACTCAAGAAATCATTGAAGCTGGCACTCAGCTAAAAATCATCGGCCGTGCTGGCGTGGGTGTGGATAATGTGGATGTCCCGGCTGCCACACGTCGGGGAATTGTAGTAGTCAATTCTCCAGAGGGAAATACAATTGCCGCCGCCGAACACGCACTAGCAATGATTTTGGCTTTATCTCGCCACATCCCTGATGCTAACGCCTCGGTGAAACGCGGTGCGTGGGATCGCAATAGCTTTGTCGGCGCGGAAGTCTACAAAAAAACTCTCGGCGTTGTCGGTTTGGGTAAAATTGGCTCCCATGTTGCGGCTGTAGCTAAGACAATGGGGATGAAACTCCTAGCTTATGACCCTTTTATTTCTACGGAAAGAGCCGAACAGCTTGGCTGTCAGTTGGTGGAGTTAGATTTACTCTTCCAGCAAGCAGACTATATCACTCTACATATCCCCAAAACCCCAGAAACTACCCACTTAATCAATGCCACAACCTTGGCAAAGATGAAACCCACAGCCCGGATTATTAACTGCGCTCGTGGTGGGATCATTGATGAAGTAGCTTTAGCAGCAGCTTTGAAAGCGGGTAAGATTGGGGGTGCAGCCTTGGATGTGTTCGAGTCAGAACCATTGGGTGAATCGGAATTGCGATCGCTAGGCAAAGAAGTTATCCTCACTCCCCACTTGGGAGCCTCTACCGCAGAAGCTCAAGTAAATGTGGCTATTGATGTTGCCGAACAAATTCGGGATGTCCTTTTAGGACTACCAGCGCGTTCAGCCGTCAACATTCCCGGACTCGGCCCTGATGTGTTGGAAGAACTCAAACCCTACATGCAACTAGCAGAAACTCTAGGTAATCTAGTAGGACAGCTAGCTGGCGGACGGGTGGAAGTACTCAATATTCGACTGCAAGGGGAACTCGCTACTAACAAAAGTCAGCCTTTGATCGTAGCTGCCCTGAAAGGACTACTTTACCAAGCTTTGCGAGAACGGGTAAATTACGTCAATGCCAGCATAGAAGCCAAAGAACGCGGAATTCGGGTAATTGAAACCCGTGATGCTTCCATCAGAGACTATGCTGGAACGCTTCATCTAGAAGCCACGGGTACTTTAGGTACTCACTCTGTCACAGGTGCTTTGCTGGGTGAACGGGAAATCCACCTAACCGATGTTGACGGTTTCCCCATTAATGTCCCACCCAGCAAATATATGCTATTTACCCTACACCGCGATATGCCGGGGATTATCGGCAAACTTGGTTCCCTACTCGGCAGTTTTAATGTGAATATTGCCAGTATGCAAGTAGGTCGTAAAATCGTCCGTGGTGATGCGGTAATGGCTCTGAGTATAGATGATCCTTTACCTGAAGGTATTTTGGATGAAATTATAAAAGTCCCGGGTATTCGGGACGCTTATACAGTAACACTTTAGGAGTCAGGAGTCAGGAGCCAGGAGTCAAAAGAAATAATTCTTCCTGACTCCTGAATTCTGACTCCTGTTAGCGGTAGCGGGGCGTTCAGCCCATTCTGAAAGATGGCAAACACCTGGTGGGAACTACAGATTTTATGTGAGCCAGACCTAGAAGATTCGATCTTTTGGCGACTGGAAGATTTTGGCTGTCGTGGGACAGCTAGTGAAAACAAAGGAAATTCATCTTTAGTAAGGGCTTATTTATCGACAATTCAAACACAGCTACTAGATTTGGCAGCGCTGTCACTGTGGCTGCGTCAAGATGCCCTTTGTATAGGAGTTTCATCTCCCTCTCTGCAATGGCAGTTAATTGATGAGGAAGATTGGGCAACTAGTTGGAAACAATATTGGCATCCGCAAGAAATTGGCGATCGCTTCCTAATTAACCCCGCGTGGCTACCATTACCAGAAACAACGGAACGGTTAGTGATTCGTCTTGACCCAGGTGTAGCATTTGGTACGGGCAACCATGCCACAACTCAGCTATGTTTAGAATCCCTGGAAATGCGGCTAAGTGGGGTTTCTCAATCGTTTGTAGGTAATAGTGGCAAACATGAACATCTGGTAATTGCAGACATCGGCTGTGGTTCTGGTATCCTTTCCATTGGGGCGTTGCTACTGGGAGCCGAAAAAGTCTATGCAGTAGATAACGATCCTTTAGCGGTGCAATCAACTATCAGCAATGGTTCCCTAAATGACATTGGCTCAGAACGTTTACTATCAGCACTGGGGAGTGTAGACGTTTTGACAAAACTGCTTGAAAAACCAGTGGACGGTATTGTTTGCAATATTTTGGCTAATGTAATTATTGAGTTGATTCCAGAAATGAGTGCGATCGCAAAACCTGAAACTTGGGCGATATTCAGTGGTATTTTACTAGAACAATCTAAAGCTGTTGCTGACGCTTTAGAAAAACATGGTTGGGTCGTTGCTACCCTGTGGAAACGAAAAGAATGGTGTTGCTTGAATGTACGGCGTTCTTAACCTAGGCAAAACTATACAGTGTAGGGGCAATTCATGAATTGCCCCTACATGAAAATGAAGGTTTCAGCTATGATTTGCGTAAGTCTTGTAAAAAAAGGAATGATGCGTTTTAACATTATTCGACTTAAGTATAAGTAATCAAGTAATCTGAAGTGAGATAGAGCGTATTGCGGGTAAATCAAGTACACCGGTAGGGGCACAACATGTTGTGCCCCTACGATGATCTGTACCTCACCAAGTTGCAATCTGAAGTGACATAATATATAGATTACCCACTATTGACTTTTGAAACCAGCGATGAAACAACGGCTACAAATCCACAAAAAAGCTGACTCATCCGCTTCTAAGTCAGAGCAAGGTGAGTTGCAATCGCACCTGTTAGCTACTCACTCTCAACTTGGCTCCCACAAGCCTATAGTACAGGCAAAAGTTGAGAATCAGGAATTTCAACAGCATCAGTTTGAGGCAACAAAACTCCAAATCCAAGCCAAGCATGGCACTATCACGCCAGAGGGAAAGGAACGACTCACTGTATTACAGGCAAAGATGAATGAGTCATTGCAGCAAGGCAAGGAACACTCTTTCCGGTTTGGTCATAACATTGACAAAATGGCGATCAAACGTGCTAATAGTGTTTCACTGGAACAAATGCAACCTCTGCGGGAACAACTAATACAGCCAAAACTCACTATTGGTCAACCAGAAGATCAGTATGAGCAAGAAGCGGATAGAGTTGCTATTTCTGTAGTCAATCAAATTAATCCACCTACTTTGCAAAACCAGGAAGGACAGCAGACAAACCTACCAGGTAATAGCAACGAACAAGCAAGCTCTAAACAAACATTAGCAGCAGATAAAAAACAAAAATTTTTACAGGATTACTCACTAGCCAAAACATTAGTAAATGGCATAGACGACACATTACCAGAAGATAAAATCCTGGAACAACTCTTCAAAAACTTTGGAAATATCCAATTTCAATACACAATGGTGAGCAAGAGCCAAGAAACTCTCTTAAAAGGCTCTCCAGAAGGAGATTGTCAGACATTAGCCCGTGCTTTTAAAAAAGTTGCAGAGGAATATTTTGGCATCCAAAAAATAACAGTTGAAAGCATTGTCAAACCTTTTTTGAGTGAAGCTGGAGTTACACCATACCAAGGTAAAAAACCAAATTGTGATGATGGAAAGCGGTGGTTCTTCCAAAACCATTATTGGGCTAGCTGGAACGGAAAAGTTTACGATGTCTTATTCCTCAGCCATAAACGAACTGAAGCAGATATGGCAAAACAGGTGCAACCACTTACATCTATGTTGATGCCTGAGCAAGAGTACTATGAAACAGAAAAAGGAAAGGTTGTATACCCAATCATCAATAAGTACTCTACTGTAGACATTAGTATATTTGAGAAGCTAAAAAACTTTGTTAATAATCTTGGTAGATTTTTCTCTGACAATATGAGTGCGATAATAAATAAAATTCAGTCTTTATTAGCCAAAGGTGGAAATAACACTAGTGGTTTTGATTCTTTAATGAGAGAACTAGAAAACGACAAAACCAGGACTGGGATCTCAAACAATCAAAATGAATAATTTTAGACCGACATAACTCAATAAGGTTCAATCAAGACTAATTTAATATGAAGCTGCAATTTATTCACGTAGGGGCAATTCATGAATTGCCCCTACGACGGATGTGGTTTTTCAAACCATCCATATTTAGTCTTTCCTCTCAATGCGTAAGTCCTAAAGAAGAGAATTTCCCTGAGATTTACGTTTATAGAGAGATGTAGAACTGCTTATAATTCGTTACAAATGGAGAGAGGCTTTACAAGATGGTGTCAAGTAATGGCAGACAAACCCCAACCAGAAATAGTAGTCGATAAATCTGTTAATTCATCCAAAGAAACTTCAGAAATCAAAATCCAGGCTCAATCATCAGTAGAAAATGAACCGTCTGCATTAGAGTCTTTTATTACAACTGTTGCTCAGACTGGCAAAGCAGTTTTAGACACAGCAGTAGAAGCAGGAGAAGCGACAGCAAAACAAACACACAAGTTCATTGAGGAAACAACTCAAAGTAGTGGACAAATTGTGAATCGCCTGAGCGAAAATTGGCTAATTAGAAAACTATCTGGAGTATTAAATCTAAATTGGCTAATTACTGATACTAACCTTGTTGATTTAGAAAAAGCAGAAGCGGCGGTAAATAAGCTCAAGCAAAAGTATCCCAATGAATTACCCAGCCAGATTGCTCACCGAATCATGGTTGAAAAAGCAACTCATGCAGCCACGGTTGGACTAGCAACTAGTATTTTGCCAGGAATAGCAGTTGCATTGTTAGCAATTGATTTAACAGCGACAACCAAATTGCAATCAGAAATGCTTTATCAAATTGCATCTGTCTATGGGCTAGATTTAAAAGATCCTGCGCGGAAAGGTGAAATTTTGGCAATTTTTGGTCTGGCTTTGGGTGGAGGCCGTCTTTTGAAAGCTGCGGGATTAGGTTTGCTGCGAAATGTACCCTTGGCGGGTGCAGTGATTGGAGCTAGTTCAAATGCGACAATGATCTATTCATTGGGGTATGCTGCTTGTCGATTTTACCAAGCCAAGCTAGATGAATCTACTTCTCTAGCATCGCCACAGACATTGGCAACATTAAAAGCAGAGAGTGAAAAGTATCTCGAAAGTGCGATCGCTCAAGAAGCCATTATGGATCAAATTTTAGTTCACATGATCCTTGCTAGCCATCCAGACAAGACTTTGGAAGAAATTTTGCCAGAATTACAAGCTGTAAAACTCAGTCCTACTTCGTTGGATGCTATTGCCCAAAATATCAAATCACCAAAGTCTTTAAATATACTGCTCAATCAGATGAATCGGGATTTTGCCATACCCTTGCTGGCTCAGTGTAAAAAAATTGCCCAGCTTGACAATAAGATTACACCACCAGAGCAAGAAATAATCGCAGCGATCGCCCGTAAATTTGATCTTGATACAAATTGAATTGGGGAATGGGGAATGGGGAATAGGGCAATAGGGAAAGAAGTAGGATGTAAAAGAATGGAGTTCTGTAGGTGGATTCACGAAGATCAAAGACTCCTTAACGGAGTAGTATTTATGCAAATTCACTAGATTATAGCTACTGACCCCAATTCCCAATGCCCAATGCCCAATGCCCAATTCCCAATTCCCAATGCCCAATGCCCAATTCCCAATGCCCAATTCCCAATGCCCAATGCCCAATTCCCAATGCCCAATGCCCAATGCCCAATGCCCAATTCCCAATTCCCAATTCCCCACACCATGAAACAAGAATTTTGAGCAATACTGGTACAGGAAGGAATATTTACATAAAATCCCAAAATGACAATTCAACCTAGTGATAAGCCTTTGCTAGAGTGGGCAGGCGATAGTTTGGCAATTGGATTATTTGAAGATGCGGTGGAGTTAACTGGAGAACTAGCAACTTTAGATCAAAAGTTTTCTGGGGTATTAAAAGAACTAATTGCAGAAGAAGAATTTAAAGGTAAAGCCAACAGTACTATTTTCACTCGTGTAAATGCTGGTAGCCCAGTGCGTAAATTGATTCTGGTAGGTTTAGGTAAAGCAGATGCACTAAAACTCGACACTTTGCGACGCGCGGCGGCGGCTGTAGCTAGGGTAGGAAAAAAGCAAAAGAGCAAAATTCTGGGATTTAGTTTTCCATTATGGAATAACGATCCAGCAGCCAGCGCTCAAGCGATCGCAGAAGGTGTAGAATTAGCGCTCTACCAAGATATTCGCTTTAAATCAGAACCAGAAGATAAAGGATCGCAAATCGAAAGCGTAGATTTACTAGGTTTCGGTGGACAAGAAGCCGCCATTACCCGCGCCAATCAAATCGTTTCTGGGGTAAATTTGGCACGGCAGTTAGTAGCAGCGCCAGCCAACGCCGTCACACCAATTACTTTAGCCGAAACTGCTCAAGCGATCGCAAAGGAGTACGGTTTACAAGTAGAAATTCTGGAAAAAGAAGACTGTGAAAGGTTGGGAATGGGTGCTTTTTTGGGAGTATCACAAGGTTCCGAGTTGCCACCTAAATTTATTCACCTGACTTACAAGCCAGAAGGTACACCCAAAAAGAAACTAGCAATTATTGGCAAAGGTGTAACCTTTGATTCCGGCGGACTGAATATCAAAGGTGCTGGTAGCGGCATCGAAACCATGAAAATTGATATGGGCGGTGCAGCAGCTACTTTGGGCGCAGCAAAAGCAATTGCTCAAATTAAGCCAGATGTTGAGGTTCACTTTATCTCGGCGGTGGCTGAAAACATGATTAGCGGTCGCGCCATGCACCCTGGAGACATTCTCACCGCATCAAATGGTAAAACAATCGAAGTGAACAACACCGACGCTGAAGGGCGTTTAACCTTAGCAGATGCCTTGGTGTATGCCGATAAATTGGGATTAAATGCGATCGTAGATTTAGCCACCCTAACCGGTGCCAACGTCATTGCCTTGGGTGAGGATATAGCTGGTTTGTACACTCCCGACGATGACGTAGCTTCCCAGATTGAGAAAGCTGCCCAAACTTCAGGAGAGAAGATTTGGCGGATGCCAATGGAAGAAAAATATTTTGAAGGGCTAAAGTCTGGCATTGCGGACATGAAAAATACAGGCCCGCGTCCAGGTGGTTCCATTACCGCTTCCCTTTTCCTCAAGCAATTTGTAAAAGAGACACCTTGGGCGCACTTAGATATTGCCGGCCCAGTGTGGACAGATAAAGAAAATGGCTACAACAGCGCAGGTGCAACAGGCTACGGCGTTCGGATGCTGGTTAGCTGGGTATTAGGGGCAGAGGAGTAGGGCATTGGGCATTGGGCATGGGGCATGGGGAAGGGAGCAGTGGGAGCAGAATTAATAACCAATTCCCAATTCTCAATTCCCAATTCTCAATGCCCCACTCCCAAATTCGTGCTATCTTGAGCTTGCCAGCAAAAATTGTTGCAATAGTAACAAAAATAGTTTGGCAATGAGAAAGTTAAGCTTTTTCGGGCATTGCCATCTGGTAAAATTTATAAGGTTTCTAAAAGCTCTGAGCAATGGGATCGACTCGCGTAAGGATCGCAATTGACGCAATGGGAGGGGATCGCGCACCCGGTGAAATCGTTGCTGGCGCACTGCGAGCAAGGGAAGAATTGGGTGTAGATATATTACTAGTTGGCGATCCCCAACAAATAGAAGCTGCCTTGCCACCAAAAACAAATTTAGGGCAGGTGGAGATCGTTCCATCTGAGGAAGCGATCGCAATGGATGAGGAGCCTTTAAATGCAGTTAGACGCAAACGCAAGGCTTCTATCAATGTGGCGATGGATTTAGTTAAGCAGCAAAAGGCAGATGCCGTATTTTCTGCCGGTCACTCTGGGGCAGCAATGGCATCAGCTTTGCTACGCTTAGGGCGATTACCGGGAATTGATCGTCCAGCAATTGGGACTGTTTTTCCGACAATTGTTGCTGGCAAGCCAGTGTTAGTACTTGATGTCGGCGCAAATGTAGATTGCCGTCCGAAGTTTTTAGAGCAGTTCGCCGTCATGGGATCGGCTTACAGCCAGTATGTCTTAGGTACAACCGAACCGAAAGTAGGTTTGTTGAATATTGGTGAAGAAGACTCTAAGGGTAATGATGCAGCCGTCCGCGCCCACCAACTGCTCCGCGAAAATTCTCAAATTAATTTTATTGGCAATGCCGAAGGGCGTGATGTGCTTTCCGGTAACTTTGATGTGATTGTCTGCGATGGCTTTGTGGGCAACGTACTATTAAAATTTGCCGAAGCAGTTGGAGAAGTAATTCTGCAAATTCTGCGCGAAGAATTACCCCAAGGATTGCATGGTCAAATTGGTTCAGCAATCTTAAAACCAAACCTGAAGCGAGTTAAGCAGCGAATGGATCACGCAGAACATGGTGGTGCTTTGCTCTTAGGCGTGGCAGGAGTTTGTTTTATCGGTCACGGTAGCTCACAAGCACCTTCAGTTTTTAATGCAATTCGCATGGCCAAAGAAGCCGTTGATAACCAGGTAATACAACGAATTCAGTCCCAATATATCCTAGAGCGCGAGGGCGGTTAGTCATTGGTCATTGGTCATTAGTCATTAGTCATTAGTCATTTGCAAAGGACAACTCACAAACAGAGAAGTTTGAGCAGCGACTCCCGGCGATAAAAACTTTGGAGACAAATGACAAAGGACAAATGACAAGGGACAAATGACAAAAGACAAATGACAAAAAGCTAATAGCTTGGGAGATGAGGAGTGCAAAACTTAGGCGTAGCAATTACTGGAAGTGGCTCGGCAGTACCAGCAACTTTTCTACACAACCAGACATTGAGTGAACTAGTTGAAACATCAGATGAGTGGATTTCCACAAGAACAGGAATTCGTCAACGACGATTAGCCACAACATCTGAGTCATTGAGTGGACTTGCTACTGCCGCCAGCAGTCAAGCGATCGCAGCTTCAGGAATTAGACCAGAAGACCTAGACCTGATTCTGCTAGCGACTTCCACCCCTGACGATTTGTTTGGCAGTGCTTGCCAAGTACAGGCGCAATTAGGAGCCACCAACGCAGTAGCCTTTGACTTAACGGCAGCCTGCTCTGGCTTTGTGTTTGGTCTAGTTACAGCAGCCCAGTATATTAGAACAGGTGTTTATAAAAACGTCCTGTTGATCGGGGCAGATATCCTCTCTCGCTGGGTGGATTGGGAAGACCGACGCACTTGTGTATTATTCGGCGATGGTGCAGGGGCAGTAGTATTACAGGCTGACAAAAGCGATCGCTTATTAGGATTTGCCCTTAAAAGTGATGGCACTCAAAATCATCACCTCAACCTTGCTTATGCAGGCGCTTCCCAAGAACTGCTCCCCGGTGTAAATATTACTAAAGGCACTTATCAACCTATTACTATGAACGGCAAAGAAGTGTACCGCTTTGCTGTCCAAAAAGTGCCAGAAATCATAGATAAAGCGTTATTTCAAGCCAACCTCAGCGTTGATCAAATAGATTGGCTAGTGTTACATCAAGCCAATCAGCGCATTATCGATGCTGTTGCCCAACGCCTGAATATCCCAGAACATAAAGTTATAAGTAATCTTGCCCAGTATGGTAATACCTCAGCTGCTTCCATTCCCTTAGCTTTAGATGAAGCAGTACGACAAGGTAAAATTAAACCCAATGACATCATTGCTACATCCGGTTTTGGTGCCGGTCTTACCTGGGGTGCAGCAATTTTTCAATGGGGAAGATAAATATTTTGTCATTAGTTATTTGTCATTAGTCCTTAGTTAATGACCAATGACCACTGACGAATGACCACCGACAAATGACCACTGACTAATGACTAATGACTAAAACTGCATGGGTGTTTCCCGGACAAGGTTCTCAAGTATTGGGAATGGGAATAGATTTATTAGATATACCTGCCGCTAAAGACAAATTTGCCCAAGCGGAGGACATTTTAGGCTGGTCTGTAACCGAAATCTGTCAAAATCAAGAAGCAAAGTTATCACAGACGCTATATACTCAGCCAATTCTTTATGTGGTGGAAACCATTATTGCCGATCTTCTTCGAGAACGAGGACACCAGCCAGATTTAGTTGCTGGTCACAGTTTGGGAGAATATTCTGCCCTTTATGTAGCGGGTGTCTTTGAGTGGTCAGCTGGTTTATATCTAGTAAAGCGTCGTGCAGAACTCATGGATAATGCCGTCGGTGGAATGATGGCGGCTTTAATTAACTTTGACCGCGAACAGTTGGAAAAAGTCATTGCCGAAAACCCTGATGTAGTACTAGCAAATGATAATAGCTCGACTCAGGTGGTAATTTCAGGTACGGCTGAGGCTGTACAAGCGGTGATGACTCAAGTTAAAGCCAAGCGTGCTATTCCCCTAAAAGTTTCTGGAGCATTTCATTCACATTTAATTGCACCTGCGGCTACAGAATTCCAAGACATTTTAGACTCTGTGGTATTTCAACCAGCTACAGTGCCAGTGTTGTCTAATGCAGAACCAATTCCGTCTATTGATGCTGAGATTTTAAAGCAACGGCTGAACAAACAAATGACTGGTTCTGTAAGATGGCGAGAAATTTCTCTGCAATTACCAGCCAACGATATCCAGCGAGTAATAGAAGTTGGCCCTGGTAAAGTTTTAACTGGCTTGATTAAACGTAGTAGCCCTGACTTAATATTAGAAAATATCCAGGGTGCTGCTCATTTACCTGTTTAAGAATTCCCTGTTTTTATAGCAAAACAACATTTAGAGGAATTCTGGAGGTAAAAACTATTAAATCTAATTACTGCGAATAAAAGACTTACTTTGGAAACACTTGCTACAAACGCGAAGCAATCATAAAATTAGCTTTGATTGGTAGGGTTATGACAAATTCTGCACTCTTTCCTAGTGTGGAATTACAATGAAGTTTACCTTGATGTAGTTCAGTCACAATTTGATAGCTAATAGTTAAACCTAATCCAGATCCTTTACCTACATCTTTAGTGGTGAAAAAGGGATCGAATAACCTTTGGAGAACTGTATCTGTAATTCCAAGACCATTATCCGTGATGGAAATCATGATTTCTTTTTCAGATAAGCTAGTCTGAATCCAAATTGTGTTGGGATGTGAAGCAATTTCTGTAGCCAGGCGCTGCTGATTTGCATCTTCTAAGGCATCAATTGCATTAGATAAAATATTCATAAATACCTGATTGAGTTGTCCTGGGTAGCAGATCGCTGGAGGCAAATTACTATAGTTTTTTATCACTTCTATTGCTGGACGCTGTGGTTGCTCTTTCAGACGATGCTGCAAAATTAATAAAGTACTATCAATGCCTTCATGAATATCAACCGCCTTAAATTCAGCTTCATCTAAACGGGAGAAATTGCGGAGCGATCGCACAATTTCCCGAATGCGATTAGTGCCAACTTTCATCGAAGACAGCATCTTGGGTAAATCATCTCGAATAAATTCCAGATCCAACTCTTTAGCCTCAGCTTGAATTTCAGCCACTGGATTAGAATAGTGATACTGATACAGTTGGATAAATTCCAACAAATCTTCGGCGTAATTTTCTATATGGGTAAGGTTGCCGTGAATGAAGTTAACAGGATTATTTATCTCATGTGCCACACCTGCCACCAATTGCCCCAAGGCTGACATTTTTTCACTTTGGATCATCTGGATTTGAGTCCGACGTAGTTCTTCAAGTGTTTTTTGTAACGTTGTTGTCCGCTCCTCAACCCGTAGCTCTAAGGCATTATTTACCTGTTCTAATTGAATGAAAGAAGTCTTTAACTGACTTGCCATGCTGTTGAAAGAACTGGCCAGTCCTCCCAATTCATCCTGTCGCGTGGTATCGAGAGCGATCGCAAAGTCACCGTCAGCAAGTTGGTTACTAGCTGCGGTTAATTGCTGGAGGGGTTTAGCGATTTGCTGGTGCAACACCGACAAGAGCAACAACACTTCAACCAGCAGCGCCACTGCACCAGAAATTAAAATAAACTGAGCCATATCCCATGCTTCCCCCGATAGCAGTGATTTGGGATAGACTGTGACAAAATACCAATCTGGGCCTTGTAAGCGAGTCACTGCTAAGTATTCACGGTCTTGGCTATTTTCCAGGACGTGGGTTTTTGGTTGAGCCTTTGTCACTAGCTGAAAAATGCGGTTGAGATGAGGATCGTTGATTGTATCGATTTTTAATTGACCTTGAGCTTGCTGAATTTGGGCAGTCCGGTCGGGATGGACAATTAAACGACCATCTGAGCGAAAAATTAGATTGTAAGTACCCGGTAATTGATCCTGGATTGTATGCTCCATCAAATCGGTTAAGACCACATCGTGTCCTACAACGCCCAAGAAGCGATCGCCCTCATAAACTGGTACAATTGCCGAAACCATCCAGAGATTAATACTTGGATCGAGATAAACACCTGTCCACTGCGGCGATCGAGACGGGTTATGCTGAGGATCAGCAATATAGAAATATTCATCTTTCGGCATGTATAGATCAGACGGTGTTTGAAACGCAATCGGCAGCCCTTTCCAATAGTTAACCCCGACATTTTCTGGTGTAACAAAATAGGTATCGACAAACCGATTAGACCAAGCAGATCCGTAGGCACTAATCA
Source organism: Nostoc sp. (assembly GCF_036917435.1). Taxonomy (GTDB): domain Bacteria; phylum Cyanobacteriota; class Cyanobacteriia; order Cyanobacteriales; family Nostocaceae; genus Nostoc. The sequence continues at coordinate 294,565 of NZ_JBALDM010000031.1, read as the reverse complement.
GTGTGTTAGCTGTGAGTAGGCGCTGCTTTAGTTCTTCAGTAACTTGCACATTTCGACCAATGAATGCTCCGGCATATCGAGTAGAATCAAAGTCTTTGAGCGGTCGATTTTGGGGAAAATTGCGTTTAGTACCATCGTTCCAAGAAAAATACTGCCGCTCAAATTCAGTATGGAAATCAATATTAGTGGGTTGCTTGAATTCTTGTAAAATGCGATCGCGCAGCAAAGTGAGGTTATCCTGTGCGAGTTTAAAGATACTGCTTTCTTGCTCTCCCCGTCCACTGATGTACTTTTCTAGCTGGACTTGGGTCTGGGCTTCTAAACGGGATATGACATGGATATAACTTACCCCAGCAGACACGAGTACCACTGCGGTTACTCGCAGTGCCATATTCATTAGTGTTTTGTGGGTAAGCGAGGTAGGGCGATTCTTAACTAAACGGTCACACCACTGTTTCTGAAGGGTTTGTCTAAATTGGGTAAGCATGGAGTCACAGAGATAAGTGTTTAGGCTGAATATTTCCAGAAAGTTCGTGTGGATATGCTAAATCGGTAGCTGGATCGCAAATTCAGTACCTTCGCCTGGTTTAGAATCTACCTCGATCGCTCCTCCATGTTTCTCTGTGACAATCTGACGCGCGATCGCCAACCCTAATCCCGTCCCTTTCCCTACAGCTTTTGTAGTAAATAAGTGGTCAAAAATCTTTTGTTTCACTTCTTCACTCATTCCCTTACCATTATCAGCAATAGAAATTTTCACGCCTTTATTTTCTAGGGAGGTTTTAATTGTAATTCGGTTAGGATTAGACTTAATCTCATCAAAACTCAGACCAGTATTTGATTCTTCTAGGGCATCAATAGCATTAGCCAGAATATTCATAAATACCTGATTTAATTGCCCCGGAAAGCATTCTAATTTGGGCAAATTTCCATATTCGGTTATAACTTCAATTGCTGGGCGTAGTTCGTTTTCTTTGAGGCGATGTTTCAGAATTAAAATTGTACTTTCGATACCTTCGTGGATATTAAATGCAACTTTGTAATCTTTGTCACCACGGGAAAAAGTTCTTAAACTAGTGCTGATATTTTTGAGGCGATCGCACGCCATCACCATTGAATCAATAATTTTTGGTAAGTCTTCTAAAGTATAATCCAAGTCAATTTCTTCAGCATGAGCAATAATTTGTTCGCCAGGATTTGGGAGACTTACCTGATATAGTTTCAAGTGTTCAACAATATCAGCAATGCTGGGTTTACTTTGTTTGAGGCTGGCAGAAATAAAGCCCAAAGGATTATTCATTTCATGGGCTACCCCTGCAACTAAATTACCCAGTGCAGACATTTTCTCGCTCTGAACCATTTGTAATTGCGCTTGTTGTAAATATTCTAAAGCTGTTCCGAGTGCTTGAGATTTTTCTGTTACTGCTTCTTCGGCTTGTTTGCGTAAGCGAAGCTCGTCGTAGACATCGCTAATATCAATAGTTGTCCCGACTACGCGATAAACTTTACCCGTCTCATCTTTTAATGGATTGAGTGTGGTTAACAACCAAATTTTCTGGTCGTTAAGTGTTAGACATTCTTCATAAGTGACGGATTTCCCGGTTTGGAAACAATCCAGATATCTTTGCTCGATTGCTGCAACTTCATCAGGAGCGATTAATTCTTGCGGACTTTTACCCAGCACTTCCGAAGCAGGTATACCAATCACTAGTTCGCACGATTTACTCCATCCTGTGTACTCATATCTACCATTATCTCGGATATCAGTTACAAAGATAAGACAGCCGACACCTTCGTAAATACTACTTAAAAACTTTCCTCGTTCGTGGAGATGATTATATAATTGGGCATTTTCTAAAGAAATCGCCGCTTGAGTGCAGAGGAAATTTAACACAGAAAGGCGATCGCTAGTAAATACCCCTTGAGTCAATTGATTTTCTAGGTAAAGAATCCCTACCAAATGTCCTTGATTAATAATCGGGGTACATAATACACTCTTAGGTTGTGAAGAGTGCATATATTCCCCAATCAACCCAATAATATCTGTTTTGCAATTATCTATAACAACTGTTTGCTCGGTATTTTTGACGTAATGGATAATATTTACGGGAATATCTTGACAATTGTCTAGTAATTGTGTTTCGAGGATAGTTTGTATTTCCTCATCCTCAATAAAGGTAATTGCTCGTACTTGCCAAGTGTCATCTTGGGGAAGAATTAGTGCAGATTTCTTCGCGCCAGAGTTTTCTAGGATAATCCGGGTGAGGCTGGCAATAAGTTGATTTAATTCTAGAGAACTGGAAATAACTTGAGCCGCTTTGAGAACAGAGGTAAAATCTAGAACGTCAGAAATACTGGTGCTGCCAGCGCTAGAAGTGCGAGTAGAAGAAGAAGTCCCGCGAAAAGCAATAGTTTCTGAGGGGTTGAGGTTGATTCGTTGCTGTTGCAGGATGGGTTGGAGTAGCTGGGGATAGCGTTTTTCTAAATCTTCTACTTTGGCTTTTGCGCCCCATTTTGCATAGCAGTAGTATGCTTCTTGCATATATACTTGAGCAACTTTTTCTTTGCCCCAGTCTAGGTAAAATTTGGCTGCTAGCTCATTGCTAAGTGCTTCTTCTTGGATGTAGCCGTTTTCTTTGGCGAGGGAGATGGCGCGATCGTAATGTTCAAGTGCTTCTGCTTTATTGCCTAACACTCGTTGTTTTTCAGCCTCAATTAAATGCCATTTATGCAGATAATTCATGGGCGCATTTTGTGCCGATTGATGCACAATACTTTGATGAGTGGCTACAACAGCCAGCATTTCGGCTTGTTCCGATTCTGGCTGGCTAAGGATGAGTGCCAGGTGCGTTAGTGCGGCATAAAAATGGAAAATGGGAATAAAAACCAATCCCGATACAGCCATCAAATAGAACTTGGCTTGGGTGATATAGTCGAGTGCAGCCTGATAATTGCCAAAGTAGTAGGCAAGCAGCAATTTGTAGATATAAGCAACGGCTATCGGCGTGAGGTCGTTATCCAGTTTATGCTTCGGCAGCCTCACTGTTTCATCGTAGGTAGTGCCAATTAAGCAATCTGGTTGGCTCACCGTTTCTGTCAAATGCTGTACCACTTGGCGCACTATATCCAAATGAATATGTGCCGAATCTTGTTTCATCTGAGTTAGGGCAGCACTGTAAGCAGCCAATTCGGATGCCAAACTGTCTAGATCGACACCTGCGAAAAGCGCAATATTCATGCAAGATACTATGTTGTACCCAGCGTTGAGAAAATCACCTGTTTCAATGCCAGCCGTGTACCCATCTTTGAGCGTCGGTATCGTTTCCCTCAGTGCTTGCTGGCGATGTTGGATGAAAGCCCCAAACAGGTTGAGAGTGAGGGACTTTGTTGTTTGCTCTTTCAATCGTTCCAGCAACGAAAGCGCCAATCTACCAAACTCATAGCCTGTTTCAACTTCGCCGAAAAAGGCACACAGCACCATTCCATGAATCGCATATCCTACCATTGAGATGGGTGCATTCCCAAACTGGAGCGATAACTTCACCATAGTTGCACTCAAGAGGGGCAATAACTCTGGCATTCCCTGGATCGCTGCTGGAAATAACGTTCCTAATAGTTGCATTGCGGCTTGGGTGATGCGATCGCTCATCGTGGGTAAATTAACCAAGGTAGACAGATCGTTGCCGCTTTGAAGGCTTGCAATATCTTGTAGAACTTTGGCGACTTGAGCTTCATCGGTTGCATTCGGGAGATCCACTCCTAATTGACTCAGTGCTTCTCTTCCCACAGCGATCGCTTTTAACATTTGGCTGCAAGCTGTTTGTACCGTGATTTTAATTTCGTAAATTTTCACTTTGTCGAAAATTGTCTGCGCCTGCTGCAATACCAATGCTGCTAGCTGTTCCATGCCTTCATAGTCACCATTCAAATAGGCAACTTCCACAGCTGCAACATACAGATTCAAAGTCAATTCATACCGATCTTGCCAGCAGTTTGTCTCTAGTAGCTTAATTCCCGTTTGTAAATAAACCCTGGCTGCTGCGTAAGCTGTAGAGTTTCTCGCCTTCACTCCCGCTTGCAAATTCAGTTTAGCTAATGCAAGGCGATCGCTTGATTGAGTAATTAATTCTTGCCCTAAATTTAAATGTCCAACAATATCAAACAGTTTTTCCTCTTGTTGTATTTGAGAGGAATTTTGTAGAAGTAATTTGCCAATTTTGAGATGAGTTGCTTGTTTTTGGCGATCGGGGATTAGAGAATAGGCAGCTTGTTGCACTCTATCATGCAAGAATCTATACTTTGCTAACTTTTTATTAGTATTTTCATTTGACAGCGCCAATCGATCGGAATCTTCTCCCTGATAAAACTTATAAATATCACTAATAGGTAAAATCAACCCTTCTTGTAAAGATTTCCATAAATTAGCAGCCGTTTCATTTTTCGATTGTTCCGAAACAATCGCCAAATTTGCTAAATCAAATTCATTACCAATACAAGCAGCTAATTGCAACAGATATTGAGTTGATGGAGGCAAATTTCGCAATTGCAATGCCATGAAATGAACAACATTATCTGTAATTGCTTGCTGATTTATTTGCGTCAGATCGCATTGCCAACTTCCTGTAGTTTCACCTTGGTAAGGGAAGGTTGGAGGGATGAATTTAATGAACCCATCTTGATGTAATGCCTTAAGAAACTGGATAGCAAAAAACGGATTGCTTTCAGTCTTTTGAGATATCAGTAGAGAAATAGGTAATGCCGAACTTTCTGCACATTTAAGTGTGTCAGCCACTAATTGATTTACTTGGACTTGACTTAGTGGTGCTAAAGTAATCCTATTAATAGTGGCTTGTGTTTTTTGGATATCATTCAAAGCCAAGATTAACGGATGTTTTGGGTTGACTTCGTTATCACGATAAGCACCAATTAAAAAGAGATAACCTGTATCAGCCATCAATAACTGCATTAACATCAGTGATGCCGAATCAGCCCATTGCAAGTCATCTAAAAACATCACTAATGGATGCGCCTCAGTAGCAAAGACTTGGATAAACTTTTGGAATAATAAATTAAATCGATTTTGGGCAGCAGTTCCTGATAATTCTGTAGTCGGTGGTTGTTGACCAATAATTCGTTCTAATTCCGGGATGACTTCAATAATGACTTGTCCATTCTCACCTACCGCCGCTAAAATCTTGGTTTTAAATTGCAGGATTTGAGCATCGCTTTCTGTTAATAATTGCCCCATTAAATCCCGGAATGCTTGCACAAATGCCGAAAAGGGAATATTTCGCTGAAATTGGTCGTATTTACCTTTGATAAAATAACCACGTTGCCGAACAATAGGTTTATGAACTTCGTTGACAACCGCAGTTTTACCAATACCCGAAAAACCAGCTACCAGCATTATCTCAGTTGCACCAAAACTAACTCTTTCAAATGCTTGAAGTAGGGTTGATACTTCGGTTTCTCGTCCATAGAGTTTATCGGGGATAATAAAGCGATCGCACACATCCCTTTGGGCAATTTGAAAGTTGTTAATTCTACCAGTTTTTTGGAGTTGGGTTAAACAATTTTCTAAATCAAATTTAATTCCTAATGCGCTTTGATAGCGGTCTTCAGGATTTTTAGCCATTAATTTGCTGACAATATCACAAAGAACTTGGGGAATCTCTGTTTCCTGTTTCCCTTTCCCCATTTCCCTTAAATTGGGGGCTGTTTTAGCAATATGACAATGTACTAACTCCATCACATCATTTGATTGAAAGGGTAACTCTCCTGTAAGTAATTCATAGAAAGTTATACCCAAAGAATAGAAGTCAGTGCGGTAATCAATCCCGCGATTCATTCTTCCTGTTTGTTCAGGAGAAATATAACTAAGTGTCCCTTGTAACATATTAGGACTGATGAGCGTTTGAGTTTCCCGTGGTAGTAGGGATGCAATACTAAAGTCAATTAATTTAACTTGTTTGGTTTCTGGATTAATTAAAATATTGGCGGGTTTGATATCTTTGTGAATAATGCGATCGCGGTAGAGTATATCTAAGGTATTGCACAGTGCGATCGCTATTTCTAAAAACTCTTGACCAGACGCGATATATCGCGTCTGGTCGGAAGTCAAATAATCTTTCAGAGAAATCCCCCCAAAGTCTTCCATCACCAACATGTAGCCATTTTCATACGCTTGGAGGCTATAAGTTTGGATGATTAGAGGTGAGTTGAGATTTTTGGCAATAGTGTATTGATTACGAAACTGCAACAGTTCACTAAAAGTAGGATATGGATTTTTCAGCAGTTTAATCACTACAGGTAATGAGTCAGTCTCTCGATACCCTCGATAAACTAGGGTTCTGGAACCATTGTAGAGTTCTTCACCGATCCGATATCCGGGAATACTGACAATAGTGTTAAGCATACTACTAAATCTTTAAAACTTTCAGATTTAGTATTCCCAGATGGGTGAAGCAATTGATATTTACCAAACAGAATTCAGGAGTCAGGAGTCAGAATTCAGCAATGAATTCTTTCCGAGTGGCAGATGAATAAGCGGGTTTAATACCCCCACCCTTCGGGAATTAAAAATTAAAAATGTAAAATTAAAAACTGGAAATTAATTTTTAATTTTTAATTATCAATTTTTAATTGAAGCGAAGCGACAGTGGCGGATCTGAATCCCCGACTGAATTGATTCTGACTTCTGTACGCGAATAGCGGGGCGTTTAGCCCATTCAGAATAGCTGAATTCTTCTTCAAAGCTTTTTTGCCTTTGCTCTGGGTCTTGCGATCGCGTATGCTAAATTCAGTTTGATTTGCATTACCTTCTGTGGACAAAAACCGCGAACCGTTCATCAGTCTGGCACTTTATCACGCCTTTAAATGGTCAGTTGTCAGCCCCATGCTTCACGCTTACTTTCGGGGCCAGATTTATGGTGCGGAAAATGTCCCCCAATCAGGGCCGCTACTGGTAGTGAGTAATCACGCTAGTTACTTTGACCCCCCCATTGTCTCCAACTGTGTACGTCGTCCAGTGGCATACATGGCCAAAGAAGAGTTATTTAATATCCCCGTTTTGGCCCAAGCGATTAAATTGTATGGTGCTTACCCAGTCAGTCGAGGGAATAGCGATCGCAATGCCATCCGTTCCGCCCTAGAATATCTGAATAAAGGTTGGGCTGTCGGTGTTTTTTTACAAGGTACTCGCACCCCAGACGGTCGAATTACAGACCCCAAAAGAGGCGCACTCCTACTGGCGGCGAAAGCAAAAGCCCGAATATTACCAGTAAGTGTCTGGGGTACTGATAAGATTTTGCAAAAAGGATCGTCCCTACCTCACGCAGTTCCCATAACTGTGAGAATTGGTAACTTGATTGATGCTCCCAGTTCCACGAATAAAGAGGAATTGGAAGGATTGACACAAAAATGTACCACGGTAATTAATGAAATGCATGATTTGGGAAGATAATTTATTAGACAATACAAATTGAGGAATGATGTCGGATTTAAGAGCGGAATTAACGGAAATTTTGGATGAGGCAGAGTGGGAGTCGCTAATTCCTCATGTACAACGAGATGCAGTAATTTTGGTGTCCCCAGAGTTAAACTTGGTGGATGTTGGAGTAGCGATCGCTAGTGATAACATTCCATCAGTAGAACAGTGGATTGATCGGCAATTAATTACCAAACCCACGACAGTACAAGTGGGAGAATGGAATCTTGAGCGCAGTAAACGATTTAATACTCTCATCGTTCAGCCTTACGTTTTGGTGAAGGAAATAGTTGAGACTTAAATTAGTTTCTGTATTGTTTTCGATGGCACTTGATGTTTGCGTAGTTTCTAACGAAAGATAACTTGGTGTGCCAGTTATTACCACGCACTAACTGACTGATTTGACTAAAGCAAAATTTTCTCTTTTAAGATTTAGCCATCTAGGAGCTAAAATTGTTACGATAATTTCAGATTAGATGTTGAAACCTTGATCCAATCTGAAACCTTAGAACTATTAGAATGGCATCGCCTCTGCCAGCACCTTGCCACCTTCGCGGCGACTAAGCTGGGGGCGACAGCCGCGCGTCATCTGAAAATACCCGATTCTCAGACTCAAAGCGAACAGTTGTTAGAGCAAACCAAAGAAATCTACCAACTGGAAACTCGCCTCACTACGGGGCTGTCATTTGAGGGAATTCAAGATATTGGCGATTCCTTAGAACGGGCAGAACGCAGTGGAGTTTTGGCAGGAGATGAACTGTTAGCGATCGCCACCACCCTCGCTGGTGCTAGAAGTTTGCGCCGTGTCATCGACAATCAGGAAGATTTGCCGATATTGACTGAGTTGGTTGCCGATTTGCGGACTTATCCAGAACTAGAACAAGAAATTCACCGATGTATTGATGAACGCGCCCAGGTAACTGATCGCGCGAGTCAAAAACTGGGAGAAATTCGCACAGACTTGCGGCGATTACGCAGCCAAATTACCCAAAAGCTGCAAAACATCTTACAGGCAAAATCTGGAGCAGTTCAAGAACAGCTAATTACCCAACGCAGCGATCGCTTTGTCATCCCCGTAAAAGCACCGCAAAAAGATGCCATCCCTGGTATTGTTCACGATACCTCTACCAGTGGTGCAACGCTATATGTAGAACCGAATTCCGTAGTGCCTCTAGGCAACCAACTGCGGCAAATCATCCGCAGAGAGCAAGCCGAAGAAGAAGCAGTTCGCCGCGTTTTGACAGAACAAGTCGCCGCAGTCAAACCAGATTTAGAGAGATTATTAGCGATCGCCACAACTTTAGATTTGGCAACCGCTAGATCGAGATATAGTTACTGGCTAGGAGCAAATCCCCCGCGATTTATCCAGCGCGAAGACAGTGAAACCATTACCTTACGGAACTTACGACATCCTCTGTTAGTCTGGCAGCAAAAGCACGAACAAGGGCAACCAGTAGTTCCTGTAGATTTGCTGATCAATCCGCTAATTCGGGTAGTGACAATTACCGGGCCAAATACTGGCGGTAAAACTGTAACCCTAAAAACTTTGGGGTTAGCAGCATTAATGGCCAAAGTAGGTTTATTTGTCCCCGCCCGCGAACCAGTAGAAATACCTTGGTTTGATAAAGTGCTGGCAGATATTGGCGATGAACAATCCTTACAGCAAAGTTTATCCACATTCTCTGGACACATCCGCCGAATTAGTCGAATCTTAGAAGCACTGGGGAGTGAGGAAGATGAGGGAGATAAGGGAGAGTCCAATACCCCATGCCCCATGCCCCATGCCCCATGCCCAATGCCCAATTCCCTAGTCTTACTAGATGAAGTCGGTGCAGGAACCGATCCAGTTGAAGGTAGTGCGTTAGCGATCGCCTTGTTGCAATATCTCGCTAACCATGCCCAGCTAACGATCGCCACTACTCACTTCGGCGAACTAAAAGCCCTGAAATACGAAGATGAGCGGTTTGAGAATGCCTCTGTAGAATTTGACGAAAGTACTCTCTCGCCTACTTACCGTCTGCTATGGGGCATTCCTGGACGTTCTAACGCCTTAACTATTGCCCTACGCTTGGGATTAAAGCCAGAAGTCGTACAACAGGCGAAAACTCAAGTAGGAGAGGCCACAGATGAAGTTAACCAAGTAATTGCAGGCTTAGAAGCCCAACGCCGCCGCCAGGAAACCAAAGCAGCCGAAGCCCAAAGTTTGTTACAGCAAGCGGAACGTTTATACAAAGAGGTATCCGCAAAAGCCGCAAGTTTGGAGGAAAGGGAAAGTAGTTTGCGGGCTTCACAAGAAATAGCAGTCCAACAAGCGATCGCCCAAGCAAAAGGTGAAATTGCTCAAGTGATTCGCCGTTTGCAAAAAGGTACGCCCACAGCCCAAGAGGCCCAGCAAGCAACTAATGCTTTAAATCAAATTGGCCAGCTATATCAGCCAGCAACCCCAGCAAAACCAAAACCTGGATTTATGCCCAAAGTAGGCGATCGCATCCGCGTTCCCAAACTCGGACAGATAGCTGATGTAATCGCCGCCCCTAATGAAGATGGCGAGTTAAGCGTTCGCTTTGGGTTAATGAAGATGACGGTGAAGTTGCAAGATGTAGAATCTCTAGATGGTCAAAAACCCGAACCAGTCGTCAAAGCCAAACCAGCCCCAGCACCAGTAACCCCACCACCGCAAAGTGTCCCGGAAATTCGGACTTCTCAAAATACCATCGATTTGCGTGGTAAACGAGTAGCTGATGCCGAATACATTTTAGATAAAGCCATCTCTGAAGCTACAGGCCCAGTCTGGATTATTCACGGATACGGTACTGGTAAACTGCGTCAAGGAGTTCACGCCTTTTTGCAACATCATTCCAGAGTGAACAACTACGAACCAGCAGAACAAACAGATGGCGGTAGTGGTGTTACCGTTGCTTACATCAAATAAAGTTTACTTGCAAATGGTAATCCTCAGAATCTTGAGAGAATCTACCAACTAAGATTTACTGTTTGCAAGTCTCTTTTAGGACTTACGCAAAATTGTCTCAAAAACCTGATTTGTCGTAGCGGTAATTCATGAATTACCGCTACTTCAGAACTTTTTTGCGTAAGTCCTGTCTTTATCGAATCGCTATATGAAGTGGGTAAAAAACTTACAAGTAAGTGGGCGTAAATAATTAAAGGTTTGTAGTAAGGGCTTTAGCCCTATTCTCAGGGCTAAAGCCCTTACTAAGAGCCAATTTAATTAATTTTACATTGCGTAACATCGTTTGATTTATTCTTGCCCACCTACTTAAATGCTTGATTCTTATGTTATTTGACAAAACTAAAAAGGCTTTATTACCACTTTGGGAACAAAGTCGCTTTGAAATGCGCCATGTGTATCCGAATCGATAAAGCTACATAATATGCTGTAAATCCAACACAAATCCAGGTAGGACATTCTCTCCTGATAAACTAGCAGGATTGTCTAATATCTCTACATCTTTACCTGGACGATAAATTTCTACTCGCTGGTTTTTTCGGTCAATTAACCATCCTAGTTGAGCGCCATTTTCAATATATTCCTGCATTTTCTCTCGCAATTCTTTCAAGGAATCAGTGCGAGAACGCAACTCTATTACAAAATCAGGACAAATAGGGGCAAATTTTTCTTGTTGTTCTGGGGTTAAAGCGTTCCACCGCTCAATTTTTACCCAAGAAGCATCGGGAGAACGTTCTGCACCATTGGGTAGGGTGAAGCCAGTTGAAGAATCAAAACCTTTGCCTAATTTAGTCTGTTTATTCCAGATTCCCAACTCAACAACCATATCAAAGTTACGGTTGCCAGTATCACTACCTGTAGGTGGCATAATTAATAATTCCCCTGATGCTGTACGCTCAAATCGATAATCGCGGTTTTTCTGACACATTTGGAAAAATTGCTCGTCAGTTAAGTCGATTTTCAATTTGAGGGTAGAAGGTAAAGTTGTTGTAACAGCGTTCATAAGCTATCCTGAGCATCTTTCTTTCTAGTTTAATTGTGTTGAAAAAGCGTAGTTTACCGCCGTGGGCATCGCTTGCTAATTTGCGGTCTATATTTCTTCAATATTAGTTCTTTGCGTCGCTTGGCGATCGCCTGAGATAATTTGAGAGAGTACCAATGCTTAACTTTTACTTGATAAGCTAAAAAACATCTAATTTGCATAATCGAATTAAATATAACTCTTGTGGGGTGGGCATCCTGCCCGCCCAGTATATGCAATTTAAATGTGGAACAGCTTATCGTTGCAGAGATAGCGATCGCTCTTACTCACATTCCGGTTATTCTTCAGATAATCATAGAGCCACTTACAACCCTGCAAAACTCCTGAAAGCGTTATTTCTTCATCCCCACAAATCACCCGAAATCTAACCTTTCATAGATAGACAAGCGATCGCAACCCAATCGCCCTTTTGCAACCATCTATATATTGAGCAAAATAGGAGCGATCGCACTACTACATTCCTTACTCAATTTCGTTAATCCAGCTTTGAATCGCACGAAGTCAATTTGGTTGATGAGATGGAAAACTTATCAGTGGCATTAAAGTCTGCCTTAACGCGCCCTAATTATTACAATTTCAACTTTTCACCCCGAATTGAATAATCTAACAACTCCATTGGGTGAATAACTGAAATCTTCTTACCTTGTAACTGCAAATGCTTTGTAATTTGCAAAGTACACCCCGGATTAGCAGAAGCAATTAAATCAGCACCAGTATTTAACAAATTCTGTACTTTTTGCTGACCTAATTCCTCAGAAACTTCTGGTTGCAACATATTATAAACCCCAGCACTCCCACAACATAAAGCTGCATCTATTGGTTCTCTCAATTTCACTCCCGGAATTTGTCGCAATACCTGACGCGGTTGCACGCTAATCTTTTGACCATGCAATAAATGACAAGCATCTTGATAAACTAAATTCAAAGGTTTATCAGTCAAAGGTGAAAGTTTTGCTGTTAAACCAACAGTTGCCAAAAACTCTTGAGCATCTTTAACTTTAGCGGCAAAATCCTTTGCCTTTTCCCGATATTCGAGGTCATCTTCTAAAATGTGACCGTATTCTTTTAAAGTATGACCACAACCAGCAGCATTGATAATCACAAAATCTACATCAGTGTTGGCAAAACTATCAATCATCTGCCTTGCTAAAGCTTTCGCCTGTTCTGTTTGTCCTTGGTGTTCGGGAAGCGCTGCACAACAACCTTGAGATTTGGGAATCACAACTTCACAACCATTCGCTGTTAAAACTCGCACCGTTGCTTCATTCACTGAAGAGAAAAACAGCCGTTGCACGCAACCCAAAATTACCCCGACTCGATAGCGCTTCTCACCTTTAGCAGGAATCACACTAGGCAAATTATCTTGAAAAGATTTGAGAGTAATTTCTGGCAGAATTGATTCCATTGCTGCCAAACGAGGGGATATTTTATTAAGTAAACCGGTAGCGCGAAATAATTTAGCAAACCCCAACTTCTGATACACCAACAACGGAACTAATAAAACTCGTAAAAGATTGGGATAGGGAAACAGAGAAAATATTAGTTTCCGAATAAATTGATCTGGCAAACTGCGGGGATAATTCCGTTCAATTTGGTGACGAGTTGCAGAAATTAATTTGTCATACTGCACCCCAGAAGGACAAGTGCTTACACAAGCAAGACATCCCAAACAAGAATCAAAATGTTCTACAGTTGCCGTATTTAAAGCAATCTCACCCTCATTAATCGCATCCATTAAATAGATGCGTCCTCTAGGAGAATCCATCTCCTTACCAAGCACCCGATAACTCGGACAAGTAGAAAGACAAAACCCACAATGTACACAACTATCAATCAACTTCGGATCGGGTGGATGACTTTCATCAAACCCCTTCAAATTCTTTAAACTAGCCGTATTATTAACAGAATTTTCTGAAACCTGCATAATTATTCTTTCCCCTCTTCCTTGGCGTTCTTGGCGTTCTTGGCGGTTCGTTCTATTAAAACTAAATTCCACCCACAAATCGACCAGGACTTAAAATATTCTTACTATCAAACTGTTCCTTAATACGGCGCATCAACGGCAAAGCATTCCCCGTATAACCCCAAACATCTATTTGTTCTTTAACCCCTATTGGTGCTGACAAAATTGTTAAAAAACCTCTATTAGCTTGAGTAGAATCGCGCACCTTCAAAACTTGATTTTTACTCTCTAATTGTAACAAACCTAAACCACTACTTATATGAATCAAACCCAACTCCACCTGAGTCAAAATCTCGACAGCAGCAGTAGGTAACACTCCTATTTTGCAGGTAATTACAGATTCTGTGACAGTAGTATGTATTCGTTCTTGCAATCTCTGCCATAGACTAGCCTCATCACCATCGGCAAAAATTGCCCCATGTAAACCTAACTTTTGCCCAACTTCCAAAACTCGGTTTGACTGTTCTTTAACACTCTCACTAATACTTTGAAATCGAGCAATTAATCCTAGCCCTTCACCCAAACCTAAGTTAGACACCAATTTAGTTGATAGCAAATCAGCCTGAACTGGTGTTAATGCCGAACCTCGAAGGATATCAGCCGCTTGGGATACAGCCTCAGCATTACCAGTTAGTACCACCGTTCCCGATGCCTCCGATAGCGGATACAAACGGAAAGTTAGTTGACTAATAAAGCCTAATGTGCCGTAAGAGCCAGTAAGCAACTTCATCAAGTCATATCCAGCAACATTTTTAACTACTCTTCCCCCAGCTTTAGCAATTTCTCCATCAGCACGGATAAAGGTAACACCTAGTAACTGGTCGCGCACACTACCATAACGTTGCCGCAGAGAACCTGTATCACCTGTGGCAACAATACCGCCAATGGTTGCTGACTCAGGTGCTGTGGGGTCAAGGGCGAGAAATTGCCGCGATTTTGCCAAAAGTGCTTGGAGATCCGAGAACTTCATTCCTGCTTCGACTGTGACAGTCAAATCGCCAACAGCGTGTTCAATCAGTTGGTTGATCCGTTCTGTGCTAACTACGACATCAATACCCTTAGCTAAACTACCCCAGCTAAGTTTACTGCCACTACCACAGGGGAGGACACGCCAGTTGTGACTGTGAGCTTTGGCGATAACTGCGGCTAGTTGTTGTTGGGTACGGGGATAGACGATACAACTGGGAGGTTTTCCGTAGGCTATAGCCTGTTGGATAGGTTTTTTCTGGTCTATTTCGATATTTTCCCAAAGGCAAACAGCATTTTCTTCGCCGATAATAGATGCAAAATCAGTAGCGCAGATGCCTTGTGGCCTGTCGTTAGACATCGCTTTCATTGAGTTTATTTTTTTACGCCCTACATCTAATTTACTGGTTAACCTGACCAAAAAAGCGCATTGCCATATAAATCAATACGGTTCAGTTAAGGGCTACTGGTAAAAATTTTGGGTTTTCGAGACGCGATAAATCGCCCTCTCTACAAGTCTTTTGGCCTTATCTGAACTGTATTGCCATATAAATAGGACTTACACAAAAGTACACGCGGTAGGGGCAATTCATGAATTGCCCCTACCGGAAAAACAAGGTTGGGGATATTTTTTGTGTAAGTTCTAATAAAATAATTTGATGTTATTTTGATTAACTTTTAGAAAAAAGAAAGTAGCAGAGGGGTAATTTTTACCACCCTGCTACAAACAAACGGAGGTATAAACTTGATTATTTAATTGGCATGAACCAATTCTTGAGGCGCAGCGGCATCATAAGCTACAGCTTTAACAAATTCTTTGAGTAAATCTTTGAGCCTTTGGTCAATTTCCTCATCTAAGATAACGCTGTTATCAGCTTGTCGTTGAATTTGTTTATCTACTGCATAAACAGTAGCTAAGATATGCCGCGCTCCTAATTCCGATAATACAGGTTTCAGAGCATATTCAATTGCCAATAAATGCGCGATCGTTCCACCAAGGGCGATCGGTAATACAGGTTTACCTGTGAATGATTTTTGTGGCAGCAAATCTAGAAATGTTTTTAGCACTCCTGTGTAAGCAGCTTTGTAGATTGGGGTGGCAATAATCACACCATCTGCCTTTGCTAATAAAGCTTTTGGTTGTTCTAAAGCAGGGCTATCATATCGTCCAAAAACTAAATCTTCAGCAGGCAAATCTCGAACTGAAATGATATCTACATGCAAGCCTTCTTGTTGTAAAAGCTTGGCTGTGTATTCAATAACACCATAAGTTCTAGATGGATGGGTTGGACTACCTGCGATCGCTAAAATATTTGTCATTCAATTAAACTCCCAATTTCTAAAACGGGTTGAGTATGTTTTGTGGTTTTAGTCTTCATCGCTTCTGCGGTGTTGACTTTCTCACTCAGACGTTTGTAGGGACGGCGCAAACTCATACTTTCCACTTCCCAGATGTAGCCATGAATAACCACATCTTGGGGAATTAAAGTAGAATTACGCAGCAATTCTACCTGCTGTATGCAGATTTCATCGACATCAGTAAACGTTTTAATCCATTTGGAAAAAACGCCTTTTGGTAGCTTCAACTCTGGTAAAGCAGGATCGACACTAACTTGATCCACGTCAATACCTTGATTTCGCAATACCTCACTAAGAAAGTCTCCTGATGCTGTCATCATGCCACATTCGCTATGATTAATAACGATGATTTCTTTTGTGCCAAAAAACTGTGTAGTCAACATCGCTGATCGAATAGCATCATCTGTAACTAACCCCCCAGCATTACGGAAAATATGAGCATCTCCTTCACCAATTCCCAATGCTTTTTCTATTGGTAATCGCTCATCCATGCACCCCAACACCCACAACCGTTTATTGTTAGGTATCCCCAACTGACGACGCAATGCCCACGCTTCTTTTTCTGAGATTTTTTGGTCAATTTGTTGGTGCAACATGGCTGGTAATCTGCTAGTTCTTAATTACTAGGATATGGACGTTGCCCTTTCCTGGTGCTGTTGCTTAGGGAAATCTTCATTTGCCACAATTTCACCAAATGGACTTAAGACATGTTGCTTTTCCACTGTCGGCAGATTCTCTAAGGGCAAATGGGGAAATAGAAGTTCTGCAACTCGATAAGCTTCCTCTAAGTGGGGATAGCCAGAGAGGATAAAAGACTCAATACCCAAATCTGCATATTCCAATATCCTAGCCGCTACAGTTTGAGGATCTCCTACTAAGGCTGTTCCCGCGCCACCCCGCACCAAACCGACTCCTGCCCACAGGTTCGGGCTAATCTCTAATGCCTCACGATCGCCGTGGTGTAATTGAGTCATCCGTTGTTGTCCAACTGAATCCATCCGCGCATAAGCTTTTTGAGCTTTAGCGATCGCTTCGTCATCTACATATTTAATCAAATCATTGGCTGCATCCCAAGCTGCACTCTCGGTTTCGCGCACAATCACATGTAAACGAATCCCAAACCGCAAAGTCCGGCCTTCTGATAAAGCAAGTCTGCGAACTGATGAAATCTTCTCGGCTACTTGCGCCGGTGGTTCACCCCAAGTCAAATAGACATCTACGTGCTTGGCTGCAATTTTTTGAGCAACTGGAGAGGAACCACCAAACCACAAAGGTGGATATGGTTTCTGAATAGGTGGAAACAGCAGTTTCCCATCTTGAATATTGAGATAGTCGCCCTGAAGATTAGCTTGTTCTCCACTAGCGATCGCTCGCCATACTGTCAAAAATTCATCTGTTAATTCATAGCGCTGATCGTGATCCAAATGCAAGCCATCTCCCGCCAACTCCACAGGATCGCCTCCTGTCACGACATTAATCAGCAAGCGTCCTCCAGAGAGGCGATCAAAGGTTGCCGCCATCCGTGCTGCCACTCCCGGAGATACCAAGCCGGGACGAATCGCTACCAAAAAACGCATCTGTCGTGTCAGCGATACCAGCGTTGACGCTACTATCCAAGCATCTTCGCAAGAACGTCCCGTGGGTAGTAATGCCCCTGTATAACCAAGATCATCCACCGCTTGGGCTATCTGCCGCAGATAGGGAAAGCTTACTGCTCTACCACCTGTAGCAGTTGCAAGGTAACGTCCGTCGCCGTGGGTTGGGATGAACCATAGTAGCTGCATGAATCTTGTCCTTTTAACTACGGTAAAACGATAGAAATACCGTGCTTTATTTTTATAGATTTAGAGTATCACATATTTTACAAAAGCCCGCAAGAAGTTTTTTTGTAAACTCCGGTATTCCTATCAGACTAATGTATATTAAGCGGTGTTCAATAAGATCGCGATCGCAAAAATTGGGCATAAGGCACGGGGAAGAGCTACCAATGCTCAATGCGGCGGCTATTCTTCTCCACCCACAAGGGTATGGAGTTTCCCGCCGACTTCCAATGATTACCCAATTTGTTGTTTCTTAGCTAATTTTAATTGGTTTATCAGGGCTAATTCAGAGCGATCGCTGATTATAGTTATTGATGTAGGGAATTCCGTACTGGAGTTGATTGTCCAGTTAACCGGAAAATAGAAAATAATAGATATATGGACAAACGCTATTTTTTTCAGGCTAGTGCAGTAATAGTCGGCACAGCATTCTTATCAAGATATATCAATTGGGAGTCAAAAGCGATGACAACTTCTAAGAGTGGATTTGAAATTACCAAACCAGATGAAGAGTGGCGCACGATTTTAACGCCTGAACAGTTTAATGTATTGCGTAAACACGGGACTGAACGCCCTCACACCAGCCCATTGGATAAGGAATACGACAATGGTACTTACTATTGTGCTGCATGTGAACTGCCACTGTTTACCTCTGATACCAAATTTAACAGTGGTACTGGCTGGCCTAGCTTTTTTAAACCGATTGAAGGTGCGATCGCTTTTACTGTAGATAAGTCGTTGTTTATGAGCAGAACTGAAGTGCATTGTAGTCGCTGTGGTGGTCATCTGGGTCATGTTTTTGATGATGGCCCTGCACCCACTGGTAAGCGTTACTGCATGAATGGTGTTTCGCTGAAATTTACCCCTGCTTAATCAGTCTTGACACCCTAACCTAAATTATCAAATTTTGAGGCTTGACCAAGGGTTAATAAGGGACTTCCAAATAAAAAAGTATTCAACTATTTATTGTAAATCCCTAAATTGTTGACAATAACTTCTCCTCCTCAATCCTACTGGACGAAGTATTGTCAATTTAAATAAATACAACTCTTGGTCTTCGCTAAAGCTATTTACCTAAAATTGTTCTATTTGTTTGGGTCGTTTTTGTCCTTTTTGTCTTTGGGATCTTTTTTAGGTTTTTTAACTTCTTTATTACTTTTTCTTTCTTTCGACATTAGCGTTCTCCAACTAGGTTACTGAGTGAAAGCTTCCACATTCTGCCGTCAGTAAATCAGGAGACAACCTACCTGATATTCTTTGTAAGGCAAAAAAGACAGTATCAAACATAAATACTACCAATTACCATGATACGGTGTTGTTTGCTTATCGTGGTCAATCCAAAATTTAAAATCGTTCGACTGAACGCTCACGACAAATCCAAAATCCAAAATCGTTTGACTATTGCTCCAACAATTTCAACCGTTGCCACCAACGATTGAGGGGATAATAGACCACAGGTGCCCACAGACTACTAAGAATGGCAGAGGCTAGGGCGACACGCTGGTAATATGTCCAAATATCTGTTAGTTTGCGCTCATTCCCTATCAAAGTTAATTGCAACCCAAAGATAGTTTCTGCCAAAACTGCCATCACAAAGACAATTACAGCAATCGAAATAAAGTCTTCTTCAATAAAACGCTGTTTCTGGAGCAAACCAGTTAAAAGTCCCACTATCCCTAAACTGATGGCATGAGTAGGGTTAGGTGATGTCATTGAATCTTGAAGTAGCCCCAGAACTATACCTGCTAAGGCTCCGGCAAACACCGTGCGCTTTACACTCCAAGCTACCACCCAAATTAACAGCCAGTTAGGGCCAATTCCCAATAATTCCATACCTGGCAGGCGGGTTGGCAATAATAGTAAACATAACAGTACAGAACTAGCCGTCACTATGTAACTAAACAGCTGACGAACACCGGGATGCCAACGAGAAAGCGGCTTGATTCGGAATTTCGATTTTCGCTCTGACGATTTTGGCTTTTTCTGCCTGCTAGCACCAAATGCAGGAATCTTCATTTTTCTATGGATTTTCTGGAAGAATTTACTTAGACTTTTGTAGCAGTTGATTTGCTGGCTTTTCGTTTTCTAACTCTTGGTTTTCTGGCTTTGGATAAACTGTTACCCAATCAAGAGAGCGGATTGGTGGAAAAAGCTCAATTTTTGCCACTGATGCCGGAAGTTTCTTTAAATCGAGGGACTTGATTCGTCCTACTGCCAAGCCAGATGGAAATTTCTGACTATAAGTAGACGTGGAAACTAAATCTCCTATCTTGACATTTGGGACTTTTTCATAAAACTCCAGCACAGCTTCAGCAGAAGAATCTCCTCGCAAAACGCCTTTAGCTGACGTGCGGCTAACTGATACACCAACTTGACTTTTCAGGTCACTGATTAACAACACGCGGCTAGTATTGGGAGTTACACTTTCCACCAAACCTACTAATCCACCATCGGCCTTGACTACAAAGCCTTCCTGAATCCCTGTATTCGCACCGCGATTGAGAGTAACTTGTTGCCACCACTGGTCAGCACTCCGTCCTACCACCCTGGCTGGAATTGGCCGTGATGTCAGTGACTCTTTTTCCACATAACCTAATAAATCTTGTAGTTTTGTCTTTTGACTTTCCAAATCTACTATACGGGTTTGCAATTCCAATATCCGGGCATCTCTAATCCGTTCTTCTGGAGTTGGCCCTGACTGCAACATCTCTAACGGACGGGTAATTGCCTGATATGTCTCAAGCACCAATTCACCTTGAGTCTGCCGCAATATCCAAGCACTACCAACTACTAGAGCTAACAACCCGATTTGTAAGCCTTTACGATCCCACCAACGCCGTATTGTAACCATATATACCCTTATCTACTTATAAAATTAAGTTCTATTCGGATTCTCTTTATATAGAACCCAAATAGAACTCAAATAGAACTCAAGTATGATATTTTTTTGTTACATATTGCGAGAGCTTTCTGTAACAACCCGTTCTAACTGTTTGAAGTTCTCTAACACCCGACCTGTTCCCAGCACAACACAGCAGAGAGGGTCGGCGGCAATATGGGTTACAATCCCGGTTTCATGGCTAATTAAAGTATCTATGCCTTTGAGCAAAGCACCACCACCAGCTAACATGATACCTCTGTCAATAATGTCTGCTGCTAGTTCTGGAGGTGTACGTTCCAGTGTCCGCTTCACAGCTTCTATAATTACTGATAGCGGTTCCAACATGCTTTCACGGATTTCTGGGCCTTTTATGGTTACAGTTCGCGGTAGACCAGAAAGCAGGTGTAAGCCGCGGATTTCCATCATGGCATCATTATCATCATGGGTAGGATAGGCAGAACCAAGCCGAATCTTGATATCCTCAGCAGTGCGTTCACCAATGACTAAGTTATGAACCTTCTTAATGTACTGAATGATTGAATCAGTCAGTTCATCCCCAGCAATGCGTACTGATTCGCTAATTACCGTACCCTGAAGACTCAGCACTGCAACTTCTGTTGTACCACCACCAATATCGATAATCATGTTGCCAGTAGGTTCGGCAACCGGTAGTCCTGCACCAATGGCGGCAGCTACAGGTTCATCGATTAAATAAACTTTTCTTGCTCCCGCTTGGTGAGCCGCATCCATCACAGCCCGCCTTTCTACACCTGTGACACCACTGGGAATGCCAATGACAATTCGGGGTAAAATCAGAGATTTGCCTTCATTTACACGCTGAATAAAACTTTTCAGCATCAACTCGGCTATATCGAAATCAGCAATTACACCATCGCGCAAGGGGCGGAGGGCAATCACGTTTCCAGGTGTGCGACCGAGCATTTTTTTGGCTTCTTCTCCTACTGCTAGTGCTACCTTTTCGTTAACATCGATAGCAACTACAGAAGGCTCTTGCAGTACAATTCCTTTACCAGATACATAAACCAGGGTGTTAGCAGTACCGAGGTCGATACCCATATCCCATGATGTGCGAAAGTTCCTAAAAATACCCACGCGTCTTTAAGCCCCCTATGTGCGATACTTCTTGACTACAACGGTAAGAGTAGATTCGATTATGTTTGTATCCTGAGTTCAGCAAACTAAACTATATTTTTATATGATTCCCAGGAATATTTACGATGTCTCAGCCATCTATGTTTTGATATTCTCTGGTTTGCTTAGTATATCCGTATACTTTTATGTGTTTCTCCAAGTAGTTATGTATAATTTTTCAAGTCAACTATATTGTTAACTGTTTAACACATTATTTTCAAGTGTTTCACAATTCGCTATGATAAAAGTCAGAATTCACGAGTACACCTGTACTGAAAGGTAACACGTATGAGTATTAATATTGTCACCCTTGTTGGTCGTGTAGGCGGCGATCCAGATATAAAATATTTTGAGTCTGGTAGTGTGAAGTGTAGATTGACACTAGCTGTAAAAAGGCGATCGCGCAACAGCGATGAACCTGACTGGTTCACCCTAGAATTATGGGATAAAACGGCTGAGGTAGCAGGTAATTATGTGCGTAAAGGCAGCTTAATTGGCATCAAAGGTTCCTTAAAGTTTGACACATGGAGCGATCGCCAAACAGGAGCAAGCCGTTCTACACCAATTATTAGAGTAGACCAACTGGAATTATTAGGTTCTAAGCGAGATGGAGAGGGCGGTGGAGGAGATATGCCTTCAGAACATTTTTAATTAATTGGGGATTGGGAATTGATTTCTGCAACCTGCACACTCGTGACTTCCAGTCATGAGTTAAGCAATCGATATTCTGATACGCTATATACATAGCGAAAACCAAGCTAACAGAACCACGACAACTAAAGATATGGGGTTCTACTGAGAAATGGGTACATTGTGCCGCATCCTTCTAGTAGGTAAAATCTTTAAGGTACTGAGGTTGAACATACTTTTAAGGTAGTTGTTCAAAAGTCGCCGCCGGTGCGTCGGAGACTCATCAAAACGCCTGTGGAGAACCCATAAGACCTGGAGCAATTTAGGCAGGGATCTATGAAGCAGGAATCGCGTGACTTTTAGTCATGCGAGGTTCAATATTAGTCCTTTGTCATTTGTGAAAGCAAAGGACTAATAACTAAGAACTAAGGGATTTCCAATAAATAAATTATCCAAAAAACGAACCACAGAGGCGCACAGAACACTGAGGAATGAGGAGAAGAGAGTTTTTTTCGTCAGTTTTTTGGGTATTTTTTTATTTGGAAGTCCCCTAATAACTAATTTGCAACGTTACTGATGCTTCTACTTCCTGTTCACCACCAACGACAGGAGTTGAAGAATTAGCTAGCTTTGAAGCCTCAGCACGTAAAAACATGGGTGGTGAAGGCGCAGTAGCATTATTAACTTGAATGCTGACTATTTCTTTGGATTTGAAACCCAAGGCGCTGAAAACAGCGTCGGCTTGCTGCTGGGCATCTTGGGTGGCTTCTTTTAATGCTTGTTTTTGAGCAGATGCGATCGCTTCATCATTGGCAACAAAACTAATACCATTAATTTGTGTTGCACCCGCTTTCACTGCATCATCCAATAATGTACCGGCTTTTTCAGTAGGAATTCTAAAACTCACGGTGTTATTGGCAGCATAGCCTGTAATTCGCTGCACATTATTGGTGTAGCTGTAAACTGGATTCAACCGGATACCAGTAGTTTGTAATTTTTCGACATTTTGACTCTTGAGGAACGCAACCACAGCCGATGACTTCCGGGCGGCTTCTTGCTGTACTTCCTCTGCTGTTTTTCCCTGAATCTCTACTCCTAAGCTGACTTGCGCCAAGGTTGTCGGAATCGTTTCAACTCCACGACCACTGACACTAAGGGTTCGCCACAATTTATCTTTTTCTTGCGCCAATGCAGGCAGTGTAAAAGTTGTACATACCAGCAGAGATAAAGACAGTATTTTCCACAAGTTTCCAGATGGAAATTGTGAACCGGGTAAAGCGGCTCTAGTCATAAGATTTGCACTCCTCAAAATATCCACAGATGTCTTTAATAAACGTATATAGCGATCTTTTCGTGGTTGTTGACAGTCAACAGCCACCATAAGTTTTTCACAACTTTAGTGTGATCGCTAGATCCGATTTCTATGTTCTTACTTTGACACTGCGATCGCCAAAAGCTGAAATGGTTACATTTTTTGAAACTAAAAAAATTACACTATTCTTTTTAAGGATTTTGTCACAATGGTCAATTAATTCACCGAGTTTGACTTGCTGCGACTTCCTAAACTGTCTGTAGTCAAGGTTTGCAAAGTTTTCTGATAGCGCTTGATTGAGTAGACGAATGGCAGAAATTAAGTTTTTGAACCTGCCAAAAAAGTCTTTACATATAGATGTTTTTCAGAAACACGTCAGAATCAAAGAGAAGGATTTTCACAGAACCCATGCATTTGTTAGATCCAATCAACTCCTCTTTTCCTCTGCTGGCTACCGCAACAGAAGCCGCAGACAGTTCAATGGTAGTAGCCGCAGTGCTACTCAGCTTAGTAGTCATTTATCTCGCCAGCAAAGTTGGTGGAGAGTTATCAAACCAAGTGGGTTTACCGCCCGTTTTAGGGGAACTAGTAGGTGGTGTAGTAGTAGGTATCTCTGTTTTCCACCTTTTAGTGTTTCCAGAAGGCGGCACAGACAGTTCTAACTCTTTGATCGTGTCCTTCCTGCAAATCACTGCTGGCTTAACGCCTGAAGCCACTCCAGCCGTGTTTGCAGCGCAGTCTGAGGTCATTTCCGTTTTGGCAGAGTTTGGTGCGATCGTTCTGCTGTTTGAAATCGGTTTGGAGTCGAACTTAAAAGACTTAATGGCAGTTGGTGTCCAAGCCTCCGTTGTCGCAGTAGTGGGGGTAGTAGTACCCTTTGCTGCTGGAACTGTGGGATTGATGACTTTATTTGGAATTGCTGCTGTACCCGCAATTTTTGCAGGGGCGGCTTTGACAGCTACTAGTATTGGGATTACTTCCAAAGTACTGTCAGAGTTGGGGCGACTCAATTCTAAAGAAGGGCAGATTATTTTGGGTGCTGCTGTAATTGACGATGTTCTAGGAATCATCGTTTTAGCGGTAGTTGCCAGTTTAGCTAAAGATGGCGTGGTGGATGTCAGCAAAGTCATTTATTTGATTATCAGCGCCACTGGTTTTATTTTGGGAGCAATCCTACTAGGGAATGTTTTCAATAAGTCCTTTGTAGCGATCGCCGATCAGCTCCAAACACGCGGCGAATTGGTAATACCAGCATTCATCTTCGCCCTTGCTATGGCATACCTTGCCGATGTCATCCACTTAGAAGCAATTTTGGGAGCTTTTGCGGCGGGTTTAGTTTTGGAAGAGACGGATAAACGCAAAGAACTGCAAAAGCAAGTCTTTCCCATTGCCGATATGTTAGTGCCAATTTTCTTTGTGACTGTTGGGGCAAAAACCGATTTGGGAGTATTAAACCCAGCAATTCCCGACAATCGAGAAGGTTTAATTATGGCAACTTTCCTGATTACAGTAGCCATTCTCGGTAAAGTAATCACAGGCTTAAGCGTGTTTGGTCAACCGGGAATTAATCGTTTAGCGATCGGTGTGGGGATGATTCCTAGAGGGGAAGTTGGCTTAGTGTTTGCTGGTGTCGGCGCAGCCAGTGGCGCTCTCTCGAAACCATTAGGGGCAGCAATCATTATGATGGTTATCTTGACAACCTTTTTAGCTCCTCCTTTGTTACGATTTGTGTTTCCAGAGCCAAAAACTGTTGATGCAAGCTCAGAGCAACTGGTTTTAGATGGTTCCTCTAGTAACTCGTTGGTAATTGAACCACTTCAGTCTAGGGTGTCAGCATCAAATGATAGTAGCAATTTGGAAGTAACTCCAGATTCTAGCGATCGCTAATCAGAATTCTTGGGTAAATTCTTACTGAGTTTTGAGTAATTTTCTCTCAGAACTCAGCACTCCAAATTCAGTACAATCACCGTATTTTGAAGATTCTGCAATTATAAAGTGGAAACTTCTCTCTCCAAATTTCCGTCCCATCTGATTGTAGAATAATCGTCTGTTTATAATTTCTACCACCATTTGGAATGTTATTTATTTCCAGTCTCCCTTGGCAAGTTAGCCTTTATCTGAATATTTTCCAGGTAGTTAGGAAGTAAAACTCATAAATCTTGCTAGATCGTCTGACAGTAATGGGAATTATCTATTTAGTACATTGATGGCAACAAACAAAAAAAAGTTATCAGTGAACGGTTATCAGTTATTAGTTTTCTAGCTTCCTTGGGAGTTAGAGTTTCTACCTCTAGAGGTGGAAAATTTTACATGGGGATTTAAACCCAATTATGAACCCAGAAACTCATTTGAGGGTGTTTTTATACCGACTTAAAAAATCAAAAACAGGCATTAAAGGTCAAGTTTTAGGTGGTGACAGCGTGATGATTTCCCAATGAATTGAGATATTTATGGCTCCCATGAACGTGAATTAGGAGAAAGAACTGTGAAATTACACTGGTTACTACCCAGCACTATTGGAACTATCTTCATGCTATCGTCGCCAGCAATGGCTGCAAGGCTTGAATCTTGGCGCTTTGATGCCAATCAAAACAGGCTGGAAATTAATACTGTAGGAACAGTTCAACCCCAAGCAAAACTAATTTTTAACCCAACTCGACTGGTAATTGATTTGCCAGGAACAACATTTGGCCGTCCACAAATAACCCAACAGGTGGGCAGTGGAATTCGCTCGATTCGGGTTGGGCAGTTTGATACAGAAACAACACGTATAGTTGTCGAACTGACACCTGGTTATACTTTAGACCCCAAACGAGTCCAATTTATGGGGACAACTGGCGAACGCTGGACGGTGCAATTACCTAGACCAGAATTTGATAGAGTAGCCTCACCTCCTACCTTATCTCCCAGAAGTGCTTATAGTGTTGTTACCCCAGACTCTGAGCCGCAACCCAGTATTACAAGGGTTGCCACTACTACACGAGGGGCAACTCAAATCGAGGGCTTGACAGTAACAGGCGATGGGTTGTTCATCCGTACCAGTGGAGGCAATCCTGGAATTCAGGTAGTTCGCAGCCGCGATGGGGCTAGCATCTTCATAGATGTCTCTGGCGCATCTTTATCACCACGTCTAGCGCAACAGAATAGTATACCTGTTAACAAACATGGTCTTAGCCGTGTCGAATTCACCCAAATCCAAAACCAAACTCCTAGTGTCCGCTTGACTTTGCGGGTAGATAAAAATAGCCCAAATTGGCAAGCAAGTAATAGTAACAGTGGTGGTTTGGTGCTTCTACCTAGTCGTGTTGTCAGATTGCCTGGAAGTAGTAATTCGGACAATCAATCACAACCACCCTCATTACCTAGTAGATTATCTGCTAACAACTCCTTAGCAACCATTGAGTCTGTGCAACTGGCTGATAATGGCAGACAACTGCTCATTAAAGCCAACCAAACTTTATCTGCTACAGGAACCTGGGATAGATCCTCCGGTGTGTTCCGCGTCACAATTACCAATGCCAAGTTAGCGCCCAGAGTTACAGGCCCGACTTTTGCCCCCAATAGCCCCATTCTCCGGGTACGTCTGCAACCTCAAGCAGCCAACACAGTCGTTGTTTTAGTTCAACCAGCCGCCGGAGTGCAACTTGAGCAACCCCAGCAAATCGGCAACGAGCTTTTGGCTATACCAATACAAGGTTCTCGTCGAATTGTCGCCCTTCCCGGAAGAGCCTCCTATGGTTTACCTGGGCTACCGCCGCCAAATCGGGGGCCATTCCCAGACCCAAACAATCCCAATCCCCAGCCGCAATTCCAACCACAGCGCCGAGTTTCCAATGGACGAGTGGTAGTCATTATTGACCCCGGACATGGCGGTAAAGACTCAGGAGCGCTTGGTATTGGGGGGGCACGCGAAAAGGATGTGATCTTGCCGATTGGAAGAAGGCTAGCACAAATTTTGCAGCAAAATGGTGTACAAGTTATTATGACCAGGGATTCTGACTATTTTGTTACTCTTCCTGGAAGAGTGCAATTAGCAGAGCGAGCTAATGCTGATGTGTTTGTTAGTATCCACGCTAATTCAGCAGGTGCGAGTCGTCCCGATGTTAATGGCTTGGAAGTTTATTATTACGACAGTGGTCTTGATCTAGCTCGTGTTGTCCGTAGTAGCATTCTTCAAAGTATTGGTACTCTCAAAGACAGGGGAGTACGACGAGCCAGATTTTATGTCCTCAGAAAAAGTTCTATGCCTTCCATTCTCGTGGAAACGGGTTATATGACTGGTCGAGAGGATATGGCTAGGCTCAGAACCTCAGCTTACCAAAATCAAATGGCAGAAGCAATCGCTCGTGGTGTTCTTCAGTATTTAAAGAGAAGATAAGTAATTTAGTCGAAATTATTGAGTAAATACATCTAATCTTTACCATTGTTCTCCAATTTAGTAGTAAAACAATTTAAGTATTATTGCGGCGGGACAAGAATAGCATCTTTGTTATTGTCATCTGATGCTTTGCAAGTCAAATTTATATAGGCTAATGGATGGCATGGCAAAATTAGAGGAGCGTGCTATATTTTACGCCATTAGCTGTGTCTTAATAACAGCGTAATACTCAAGTGTGTGCGGTGATGGTGTGAGGATTTGCCAATGTGTTGAGATGTTGACGGCTCCCATGAATATGAATCAGGAGAAAAGACTGTGAAATTACGCTGGTTACTATCCAGTACTATTGGAACTATCTTCATGCTATCGTCGCCAGCAATGGCCGCGAAACTTGAATCTTGGCGTTTTGATGTCAATCAAAATAAGCTGGAATTTAATACCGTAGGGAGTGTTCAACCCCAAGCCCAATTAATTTTTAACCCCACTCGTTTGGTAATTGATTTACCAGGAACGACATTTGACCGTCCCCAGCTAACCCAACAGGTAGGTGGTGCAATTCGCGCTATCCGGGTTGGACAGTTTGACGAACAAACGACACGCATAGTCGTTGAACTGACTCCTGGTTATACCTTAGACCCCAAAGGAGTACAATTTGTTGGTAGAACTGGCGATCGCTGGATGGTGCAACTACCTACGCCAGTAGCCGAAAATCTCACCTCAACAAATACTGGTGGGCAACAAGAACAAGCTATAGCAACCGCAACTCCACCGAGAACATCTCCATCAGTGTTCCCCCCAAGAAATATTTACAACGTGGTGACAACACCCCCTGTCAATCCACCTAAAAACGGAATGCTTGCCTCTAGGGTGACTCAAATTGAGAACTTACAAGTCACAGGCGATGGTTTTTTCATCCGTACCAATGGTGGTAATCCTCGGATTCAGGTAAATCGTAGCAACGATCAAAGGGCAATTAACATCGACATTGCCAGCGCCACTTTATCACCAAATCTAGAGCAACGCGATTTGTTAATTAATCGCTTTGGTGTCAGCCGGATTCAGTTCAGCCAACTACAAACAAGCCCATCTGTTGTTCGCATGACTTTACAGGTGGATGAAAATAGTCAAAATTGGCGAGCAACTACTAGCAGTGTTGGTGGTTTTCTGCTTCTGCCCAGTCGTGGCATTGCCCAGTTATCTGGGGGAAATAGTCCACGCCCCATACCATCTAGTACAGCCACTATTGAGTCTGTGCAACTGGGTAATAATGGCACACAACTGCTAATTAGAGCCAACCAAGCTTTATCTGCTACAGGAGGTTGGGATAGAACTTCTGGTTTGTACCGCATTACCATCAACAATGCTCGATTAGCTCCCAAAGTCACAGGCCCAACTTTTAATCCTAATAGCCCTATCCTCCGAGTCCGCCTGCAACCACAAGAATCTAATACTGTCGTCGTCTTGGTTCAACCAGCAGCCGGAGTCCAAATTGGGGAACTCAACCAGGTTGGCGACGAACTTTTGGCACTAGAATTACAAACCTCTGGTAACGTCACACCCCCGATTCTTTTACCTCCTCTATCATCGTCAAGCCAAGGGCAATTCCCAAACCCCATAGATAATCCCCGTCCTATATCCCAACCAAAACCGCGCCCCTCAGTTCCTAGAGGGAAATTACTAGTAGTTATTGACCCAGGACATGGTGGAAAAGACTCAGGCGCTCCCGGTTTAGGTGGACTTTTAGAAAAGGATGTAATTCTGCCTATTGGTAAAAGGGTAGCAGCAATTTTAGAACAACATGGTGTACAAGCAGTACTAACGCGCGATGCTGACTTTTTCGTAGAACTTCAGGGACGGGTAGAAATTGCCCAGCGAGTTAATGCGACTGCCTTTGTCAGTATTCACGCTAATTCTGTTGATAATCGCCCTGATGTCAATGGGTTAGAAGTATATTATTACGATAGCGGTTATGATTTGGCGGAAGTAGTTCGCAACACCATCCTCCAGGACATCGGTACAATCAAAAACCGGGGAACTCGCAAAGCCAGATTCTACGTTCTCCGAAAAAGCTCTATGCCGTCAATTTTAGTAGAAACAGGTTATATGACTGGTCGAGAAGATAATCCTAGATTGGCAACACGAGAATATCAAAATCAGATGGCTGAAGCGATCGCTCGTGGCATCCTAAAATATTTACAGCGTTAATATAGTACAAATTACTATTAAAAGGTGGTATTTAGACTGCTTTGGCGTACAGAATTTAGTGGTCAATTAGCCAATTGTCTGCTAAATTCTGTATTTTAAATCCCAAAACCTAAATTAATATCTGCCTGTGTATTCATCTTCGATCTTTGATGCGAATCTTGACGATTTTTCGGCTCTTGAACCCCAACGTGCCCCAATTGGCATCTTTGACAGTGGTGTAGGTGGATTGACGGTACTGCGCCAACTATATCGGCAACTCCCCAATGAATCAATTGTTTACTTTGGGGATACAGCCCGACTTCCTTATGGAATTCGTTCACAAGCAGAAATTTTACAATTTACGCGCGAAATTATTACCTGGCTACAACAGCAGCAGGTAAAAATGGTAATTATGGCTTGCAACACCAGTTCAGCCCTAGCCCTAGAAACTGTGCGTCAAGAATTCAATATACCCATTTTGGGAGTAATCCTACCGGGTGCAAAAGCTGCGGTGCAGCAAGGAAAGCGCATTGGTGTAATTGCCACTCCAGCTACAGCGAAAAGTAATGCTTATAAGCACGCCATCCTCGAAATTGCTCCTGATGTTCAAGTCTGGCAAGTTGGATGTCCTGAGTTTGTGCCACTCATCGAGCAAAACCGCATTCATGACCCCTACACTGCTGAAGTGGCACGAGCCTACCTGGAACCTTTACTAGAGAAGGAAATTGACACCTTAGTTCACGGCTGTACCCATTATCCCCACCTTACACCAGTATTGCGATCGCTCCTTCCCTCTCAAGTCAAGCTAGTTGACCCAGCCGTTCATGTCGTAGCAGCTTGTGCCCAAGAGTTAGACTTACTAGGCTTAAAAAATACTCACCTCCCACTACCAACCCGCTTCGCTGTTAGCGGTTGTCCACAACAATTTTCTCAGTCAGGAGTGCAGTGGCTAGGCTACACCCCAATGGTTGAAGAGGTTTGCTTCACTGATACCGCCATTTCCCAACTTCAATAAAACTATATAACGCAAATGAGAAGTTAAACCTCGTCTACCTTGAAAACCGTAGTTTTTTTTGTCACAAGGGTAAAGCACAAAACTCAAGCCAAGGCTGATTAATATACCCTCCTTAAAACTCCAGTTTTCAAAATGGACGCGGTTTAGCACAACTTCAAGCCCTGCGTGACTTATGTAAAGGAATAAACCCCAATCCAAAGGCAGTAGCAATCGATACTGAACTTACTTCTGCATCACTTTTTCACTAGCGATAGCCAAAGCAACGTCTTAATGATCGCTTACTATTTAAACAACTAAGTTAGAGGTTTAATGAACTTAAAAGGTACGCAGCGCAGCAGCCTTGCACCCTCCTAAATGTTCAAAAAGAAATGTTAAACTACACTGAGCTTACGAGAATAAGTTGAGAAATAAGGAAGATTGGTAATTGAAGGAGTTTGACAAAGCCATTCCACAAGAAAGTCTTGACATTGTTGAGAAAACCAGAGCTAACTTATTTACTTGGCGTGGTCAATTTTCACCACAGCTTATTGAAGTTATATTAAGCTCATATTGTCTATCTAACTCAGTTATTCTTGATCCTTTTGCGGGTAGTGGAACTGTTTTGCTAGAGGCTAGCATTCTCGCGTTTGAGTCACATGGTTTTGAAATTAACCCAGCAGCCTGCATTCTTAGCAAAACGTATGAATTGATAAATAATTCTCAAAGAAAGGAGGTTATCAAAATAATTAGGACTCTGATAGATAGGGAATTCCCCTTTAGAGTTTTTGAAAATGGTAGCCAAGTACCAAATTTGGTAGAGAAGTTAAGAATGCTCAGGAATGAGTTAGATGAGGAGTCAACAAAAATATTCGATGCTTTGATAATCCTTCTTGATGTTGCAAACAATAAAATTACTAATGAATTTATACAGTATAAATTTGCTGCTTTAGCAAGTGTAATCGAAAAACTTCCTTACTCCGAAAAGAAAATCAGAGTAGGTCTATCTGATGCTCGTACTCTTCCATTGAAAAACGATCAGATAGATTTTGTTGTTACCTCACCACCTTACATAAATGTATTTAACTATCATCAAAACTATCGCAGTTCTGCTGAGATATTAGGATGGGATTTATTAAAGATAGCAAAGTCAGAAATTGGATCTAACCGAGCAAATAGAGGAAACCGCTTTTACACAGTAGTACAATACTGTCTAGATATGGCTGACACTCTAAGGGAGATTTCAAGAGTAACTAAAAATGAGGCTCGGATTGTTTTTGTTGTCGGACACGAATCTAATGTTCTTGGAGTGCCTTTTTACAATGCTGATATTATTGAAAAAATTGGACTAAGAACAAATCTTTTTCATCGAGCTTTGAGACAAAAGAGGGAATTCAAAAATAAATTTGGTAAAATAATTAGAGAAGATTTAATTAATTTTGTCAACTTAAATAATGATTTTCATAAGGAAAAAATTGAGCAAATTGCAAGAGAAGTAGCATTTGATGTACTGAAAAGTGGTCTTTCTTTAGTCTCATCTAAAAATATTGAATTTTTAGAAGATGCAATTGACAAAGTTCAAGATATTGGAAGAACACCAACTTTAGATAAAAGATTTCATATCTATCAATCTCATCAATCTACTCAATTAGTCAGCCTTAAATATTCACAGTCAGTTCAACCTATGCCTGAACTTTCTCGCCCTCATTACACGAAGTTAACTGCATGTCTTAATAACCGTCGTCTACCTGAAGCTGATAAAGAGCGGGTAAAAGAAGCTGTTAGAAAGTATCACGAGTGGATTGCTGAGTTAGAAACAATTGAGCGTGGTCAAACAGATACAGTAGAGAAGTTAGTCGAAGCTACTAACCGATATAAACGTTTTATTGAACTTGACCTAATATTTGATAGTTCAGATAACTTTTTGTATAGACAGAAGGGGCAGTTAAAGCTAGATAATACTGTCCTGGAAGAATTTTTGCCACAAGTAGTTTTCCGTAGTTTGCGAGGAATAGATGATTCTTTCGAGTTAGGCCCAAGAAATACCTTCTCTGGACTTAGTTTTCTATCTTCTCTTGGAAATCTCGGTCAAGGTGGTGAACCAAGCATTAGAACTAAAGATCAGGATTTTATACTTGGAAAAAGGTTATATTTAAAGTCATCCTTTGATCGAGAGTTTAAAGACTACAAGTTAATTGAATCACATCTTGGATATGTTTGTGCGGAATGCAAAACAAATTTAGATAAAACTATGTTTCAAGAAGCAGTAGCAACAAGTAGAGATTTAAAGATAGCTGTTCCTGGATCTTTATATTTTCTGATTTGTGAATTTCTTGATATGACACCAATTTCAATAATTTCAACTCAAATTGATGATGTTTTAATTGTGCGGAAAACTAAGCGGATGTCTTCTAATATTCGACAAGAGTATAGAACACCGGAGGAAAGGCAACTTCACAGACAGGAATATGTAGACTTTTTGGATTCTTCTAAGTACTACCCTGACGTATTTCAAAGGATGATTGATAAGATTCAAGTTCTAATTGACGATACAAGTCCATCAATGGAAAATGTTTTAGACCAAGGGCATTTCTAATGTTGTTTCTATTTTTTTGCAGAAAAACCAGGGGTTTCGAGCTATACGAGGTTTATACCCATTCTTTGTGAAACTGTATAGAATCAAGTTTGGTAAGTTAAGGCGCAAAATCCCCTTGTTCGGGAGCAACCTTAGATGTAATAGATATTAGAAGTTAAAAGTTTTGAATTAATAACTCCTAACTCCTAACTCCTAACTCCTCACTCCCCACTTCTCACTACTGACTATTAACTGATATCTCCTGCTTGTGTTTTCCTTCGGTAGAGGAAGGGAAACTTGTAGGAATAGTGTTTGTACCCGTTCGTTTCGCCAGTGCTAATAACAGGTAGACTGTGAACAAATATCCAGACGCTAAAATAAAAATCATCATAGGTATACTTCCGTAAATCATTGTTCTACTAGCACCTTTTCAAACGAATATAAAATTCCATAAAATTAGTAGAACCTCAGCCAACCAAGTACATTTTTGGTTACTGTAGTTTCATATAGTAAAATTACCTATAGAGAAAAAATCCTCTACGGACAAAGAACTCAATTGTCTAATGAGACTTATTACAGACCATAGATACCACAGCAGTTATATTGCCACTTAGCAATCTAAAACTACGATTCTCAGAGGTTTATTGATCTGTGTTATTTTTACTCACACTGCTGTGAAAAGAGCAATGCTTGCGCTCAACGTGCGCTGAAGACGTGTAGCGACTTCCCATAGGGATATCACATAGCTCCAAACCAGGAGTTTTGCATATCGCAGGAAAAATCAAAGGAATTATTTCCTTAATCTTAAGCTACGAGTAATTATTTTAGACTCACATTACCGATGCAGTAAAATCACTTAGTAAGTGACTTACTTTTGGGGCGTGAATATCTGAAAAATTTAAAATTCCTATATTCTAGCGTAACACAACGAACCTGAATTTGAAGCCCATTCGACTGCTAAATTTCAAATTTTTTGAACAGTTACACTATCAGTTCTGAAGAAATTTGGTTTTATCCATTGGCAACTTCATTTAAAGTACATCTATTTTGTCAATAAGTAATATTGCTTTAATTTTGCTTTGAACTGTGGCGGTAAATGTATACTGGGAAACTACTTGATACAATTTAAGCTGATATTTATTCACGTATACTGAGAAGTCATATCTTAAGTTAGTTTAAAACATGATTTTCTCCAAAATTAAGCATTATTGCTTATTGACAAAAGTATCATCAACCTTAATTGTCACCGATAGACTCATGATAATGGGATTAACTTATGAAAACTTTGCGCTGGCACAGGGTTATCTTAAAATGAGTGTAGGATATGTAAACTTTCGTAACCTAAGTCAGAGTCCGCCCATCCATGACCCCAGCCACCTCCCTGTTTACCCCTGTGGAAGCAGACCTGCGACTACTAGCAGATAACCTAAAACAGCTAGTTGGAAATCGCCACCCCATTTTGTTTGCAGCAGCCGAACATTTATTCGGAGCCGGGGGAAAGCGTATCAGACCAGCAATTGTCCTGCTAATATCGCGGGCAACAATGTTAGAGCAAGATATTACACCACGTCATCGCCGGCTAGCTGAGATTACAGAAATGATTCACACAGCAAGCTTGGTACATGACGATGTGGTAGATGAATCAGACGTGCGGCGAGGCGTTCCTACCGTTCATAGTTTGTTCGGTAATCGCATTGCCATATTAGCAGGAGATTTTCTTTTTGCCCAATCTTCCTGGTATTTAGCAAACTTGGATAACTTGGAGGTGGTGAAACTCCTCTCAGAAGTAATTATGGATCTGGCTACTGGGGAGATCCAGCAGGGATTAAATCGTTTTGATGCTGGTACTTCGATTGAAACTTACCTCCAGAAGAGTTATTACAAAACAGCTTCGTTAATCGCCAACAGTTCTAAAGCTGCTGGGTTACTTAGTGAAGTTTCGCGGGAAACTGTTGAGCATCTGTATAGCTACGGTCGTCATTTTGGCATAGCATTTCAAATTGTTGACGACATTCTAGATTTCACAAGTACAACAGATACCTTGGGCAAACCAGTGGGGTCTGATCTGAAAAGTGGTAATCTGACTGCACCAGTTTTATTTGCTTTAGCAGAAAAACCATCCTTGGAAGCGCTGATTGATCGAGAGTTTGCTCAAGAAGGGGATTTAGAGCAAGCACTAGCACTAATTCAAGATAGTCAAGGCATACAGCAGGCGCGAGAGTTAGCTGGTCATCATGCGAAGTTAGCAATTGAACATCTTGCAGTTCTTCCACCCTCAGAATCTCACCAGGCATTGATTAACATAGCTGAGTACACACTGAGTCGTCTCTATTAAATTAGTTATCAGTTATTAGGTACAAAATGGGGCTTTAGATGCCAAGTTGAACCTGCCAGATGTTCTTAGGTGGGTAAATTTGGCTCAATAGTCAGCTAAATTTTGAAAAATGTTCACTGATAACTATTTGTTAATCAATTTTAGATTATGCAGAAAATTAAGCCGATCGCCTGGTTCTTTAAAGAACTAAAAAGGTAGTCATTGGGATTAATTTCTTTTCATCAAAAACTTTTTTAAAAGAATTTGAGATTTAAAATTTGGGATGTGGGATTGTATCTAAAAAATCCCGCATCCCAGATTTTTCTATGCAATATCAGGGGGTATCTGTTTAGGCGATCGCGGTTGTCGTAACTGATGCTGCATACGTTTCTCTAGATCGGTTCGCCGAATTTCAACGGTATGAGTGGTCTTACCCGGCGTTTCCAAAAAAACGATACTATCTACGGGTTCTAATGCCACCAATTGGAACAAAATATGGGTGACAGGAGTAATTTTAGCTAGCATTTGAGGGTCAAGCCCAGCAGGGGAAAATAGAGAGACATCCTGTATGGTAGGGAAAGCGTAAATAACTCGCTTTTCCAATCCTGGATTAGTAAGATTGCTCAAAGTAGTTAAAACCCAGCTTGCCTCTGAATTTTGGAGAATATAGTACTGGGGGTGACGTAATTTTTGAGCGATCGCTCTAAGAGCAGGAGCAATTGCTGAAATCAGATTTGGTGTTATACCATCGCGGGGTGCATTGTCAATCAGCAATTGAATTTGTGTTTCTAAATCCATAATGACTTGTATACGGCTCTTGGGTAATGGCAATAACATCTATCAAAGTGTGAACAATCCCATCCAAGTTGGGAATAATAAAATCAGCCACATTCTCAATATAGAATTGGTCTGCGTTTAGCTTATACGTAAAACTCAAAAAGCCAATACCCACAGTCGTACAGGTTGTATTTAAATACTTAGGGTCTTTTGAAAACTGAGACTATGAATTCAGCCGCAACCGTAACTATTCCATCTGCAAATATTCTGGGAGAAAATTCTAAAGGCGTGGAGGCGATCTTTCAACTCCTGTCCAACGAGTTTCAACAATCGACCAAAGCTTCGGAACAGAACTGCCACGATGTAGCAAGACGTATTACTACCGAAGTCTATCGGATTTGCCATGAGAGCAAACGTATTCAAGCTTCTGGAACTGTAGAAAGCTCGGCGCTCACCCTGGCTCGGCATCGGCTGCAACAGTGTCTCAGGTACTATCAGTTGGGTTCAAATCGGGGCAGGGTAGAATTACACAGCACTTTGAGTGCAATTATTTATCGATATATTAATCCGCCTCAGAAGCAATTGAGTTATCAAGGGCGACTGACTATAATTGAAGATTTTTTACAAAGTTTTTATCTAGAAGCATTAAACGCTTTCCGCCGAGAAAATCAACTAGGTGCTACTTATCGCCCTCAGACGCTTCTAGAATTGTCCGAGTACATGGCATTTAGCGAACGCTACGGCAAGCGACGCATTCCTTTACCAGGCCGTCAGCAGCAGTTAATTATTTTGCGGGCGCAAACTTTTTCTCAACAACAGCCCCCAGAAACCAGTGTAGATATAGAACAAGCCGCAGAAGGCAGCAATAATGAAGGCGATGGTTCTTGGGAAGAACCAGCAGTGCATCAGTTACGCTCCACAATGGCAACGCAAGCCGAACCCGAACCTGAAGAAGATACGTTGCGTTCTGTTGTGGTTACAGAATTAATGAATTATCTCGAAGAACGGCAACAATCTGACTGTGCTGATTACTTTTCCCTCCGCCTCCAAGATTTATCAGCCCAGGAAATTGAGTCGGTTTTAGGTTTAACCCCTCGCCAGAGAGATTACTTACAGCAGCGCTTCAAGTATCATTTAATTAGGTTTGCATTGTTACACCGTTGGGAATTAGTTCACGAGTGGCTAGAAGCTTCTTTACACACCAATTTGGGTTTAACTCCCCAGCAATGGCAAGTATACACAGCACAGCTGGACAATAAGCAACGGTCTTTATTAGAGTTGAAGCAACAAGGACAAGCCGATGAGAAAATCGCCAAAACTTTAGGGCTGTCAATGGCACAACTTCAAAAACGCTGGTTTAAGATTCTTGAGCAAGCTTGGGAAATTCGTAACTCATTAGTGTCCGGATCAGGTGCATCTACTCATGAATAGTGACTCAGAATCCTCACAATACTGGTATCTCAGTTGGTTATTGGCAGATGATGTCAAAAATAACGAGCAATCAGTACAATGTGAGGAAAATGACGGGGTAAAAAAACTCCTCAATGAAGCTACTGCTTCAAAAAGCAGTGAGCCAAAATTGGGAGAAAACCCCCAAACCCTTCAATTGGGAGAAATTCCTACTGTGCAAGATCGTTTTCAAGCTGTTATTAAACGTCGGTTACTAATCCAAGTCCAAGATCACCCACCTTTATTTCCCTGGGAAACACAATTAATCGACTATCCCGATTTTGTGGAAGAGCCGTCAATGACGCTCGTTCCTAGCTGGGGGTGGATGGTGCAACAGTCGAAGCTGAATCTGCCACGTCCTTTACCGGAGAGAGTTTTCCAGCAACTGCTGGAACAATGTCAGGCGTTGGTGACATCTTCAATACCTCTGGGAGCAAAATTAGTTCAAGTGGTGGAGAACTTTTTTCCCAACGAGCCTCAAGCATTAAATGATATGGCTGGACTGGTGCTAAGAAGCACCTATCGTTCTGCAAGTACTCTGGAGACAATGCCAAGTATTCAGAGCGATTACTCAGATTTACAACCGCGTCAACAGATGGCTTTGTCGTTGATGGCGGCTAAACAATTGCTGGAAAATCTTACTCTACCACTTTCAGCAACCAGTCCAGTGGTAGAAAGACAATGGTTAACCACTGTCGGTAATTTGAACATCAGAGTAGAGTACCAGTCTGTAGGTAAACTTACGAAGTTACTTGTTCAGGCTGAGTTACCTGTTAAAGGGACTTTGATCCTTCGGGGAAGTGGCACTTTAGCAATGGCAACATCTTCGACTCCAGGATGCTTAAGTGTAGAGTTAGGTTGTGAGCAACTTAACCCAACTTATACTTTGGAAGTTGAGTTTCCAGAAATCGACGAACAGCCGCTTTTGTTTGTCATTAATCCCACTGTATAACTTTAACTACTACTACTAGTACGTAATGCGGAACATCTTAAGGTAAATATTGCCTTGGGGCTTTTTTATTCTCTACATACTACTAGCAACAGGGTGCTTCCTTATACTTAAGGCTTGGTTGAAGTTAACC
Source organism: Nostoc sp. (assembly GCF_036917435.1). GTDB lineage: Bacteria > Cyanobacteriota > Cyanobacteriia > Cyanobacteriales > Nostocaceae > Nostoc. The sequence goes on along the minus strand of NZ_JBALDM010000031.1, from coordinate 255,236 downwards.
AGTGGGTGTAGATTCACCCTCCATTCCATAATTGATTTTTTTCGTGGTTACTCGTCTGTCTACCCGGTTACTAACAAAACCTGGGGAATGAGTGAGTTTATTGTGTTGTGCTGATTTTACCTTTGTTTTACTAAGCTACCAATTTTTCACAACGAATTTATTTGTTTGTGTTGTTTTTTTATACAAAATTTATGTTTTGACGTTCGCGGAGCGTGCCGGAGGCATTACCGCAGAGGCGCAGAGAACGCAGAGAGAAGAAAGAAATGTGATGCTATTGATGAGTCGGCGAATGTAGAAATCCCAGGCTCTGGCGTTGGTAGTTTGGGGTACTTCGTTTTGTAAAAATAGGCGCTAAACCTCGATAGATGCATGAAGGCAGGATAATATAGCGGTTCTCAGTTGAGTAGGTACTTAACCCCACCCCCCTCTCCCCGCAAGCGAGGAGCAGGGTGGTTTCATACGAAAAAAGAAAAATACATAAGTCTTGATTTCCCGTTTTGCAGCGTGGCTTTTTACCCCTCTCCAAACCTCTCCCCGTTGGCGTTAGCCTGTCGTCAGACAAGCGGAGAGAGGCTTTGAAACTCAGTTTTTCTCTGCTTGTATGAAACCACCCTGCTCTCCCCGCAAGCGAGGAGGGGGCTATGATGTAACTCATGTGATTAAGAAACGCTATAAAGCTTCTTCTAACGGGAATACTTTAAAGTAGGGCGAAGAGTTTCGTCCTCGGTATTGTTTCCGTGGCATCTATATTTAGACTCGAAATGCTCAACTTATCCAGGATGAATCGGTTTTGGCGTGTCCCTGTAGGTAATTTCTGGCGGCAAAATTTACAGCGATCGCCTTTAATAGAGGTAGAAGATTCAATTTCCTTGCGATCGCTGGTGCTAGCGTTAGTTATTTTAGGAATTGTAGCGACGGATATTGCTGCGGAAACTTCATTCAGTTTTTGGGCGTTACCCCTGAGTTTAGTTGGTGCGGTTTGGAGTCACTATCGTCGCCGTGATGCCAATGTTGCAATTAAATTCTGCATTGCTATCGGTATGTTAATAGCACTGGGTGCTTTCTTTGGGCGGTTAGTGGGAGAGTTGAATGATACACGGTTGGGTTTAGCGGAGTTATTAATTCAACTCCAGGTGTTGCATAGCTTTGATACACCCCGCCGGAAAGATTTAGGTTATTCCATTGTTATAGGACTGATTTTATTGGGTGTCGCGGCAACCCTAAGTCAGACTTTAGCATTTGCACCTGTGTTGCTGTTATTTTTAGCGATCGCTCTGCCAACTTTAGTATTGGATTATCGCTCACGCTTGGGTTTGCAGCCATTAAAAGCTCAAAAGGAAAAACTCAACAATAAAAATTCCTCAACTCTTAATTTTAAATTTTTAATTCTAACTTTTTTGCTAATTGTCGGTCTAGGACTGGCAATTTTTGCTGTTTTACCCAGATTCCCTGGCTATCAGTTACGGAATTTTCCTGTAAGTTCTCCTATCGAGTTAAAAGGTAATTTTACAGGTAGTAGGATCATTAATCCCGGTTATGTCCGTCAAGGTAATGGTAGTAATCAAGGTAATGGTAGCGGTGGTACAGGACAAAGCAAAACTGGTCAACCGGGGAAAGTAGATAATAACTTTTATTACGGTTTTAATAGCCAGATTAATCAAAACTTACGCGGCGAGATGAAACCTAAAGTTGTGATGCGGGTGCGATCGCAAGCTGAGGGTTTTTGGCGAGTATTAGGATTTGATCGTTATACAGGTAAGGGATGGGAAGTCTCACGAAATGAAAATGTTATGACTATGAGGCGAGCGCCTTGGTCTTACCAAATTTTCTTGAATCCACCTGTGATGACTGGTAAAACCCAAGAGATAGTCCAAACTTATACAGTGGTGGACGATTTGCCTAACTTAATTCCGGCGATGGCTTATCCTAAAGAGATTTACTTTCCCACACCACTGATTGCAGTTGATACAGAAAATGGATTGCGATCGCCTGTGGAATTATCACAAGGACTCACTTACACAGTAATTTCTGAAGTACCATACCGCGATCGCACTTTATTAGGTGAAGCTTCTACTAATTATCCCCAACAGATTAAGAAGCATTATCTGCAAATTCCTCCCGAAATTGCCGAAAAAGTCCGACAACGTACCGAAGAAATTCTTGCTGACTACAATCGGGAAGGGGTATCAAAGTCTTCTAAAAGCTTGGATTCACCTTATGAAAAAGCTCTCTACTTAGCTCAATATCTAAAGCAACGCTACTCTCTTCCCCAAAATCCCTTAGATTTGCCTTATTTGGGAGAAAAAGATGACTTAGTAGAATCTTTTTTATTCAAATATAAAGGTGGTTATCCAGATCACTTCTCAACAGTTCTCGCGGTGATGTTACGTTCCATTGGTATCCCAGCGCGGTTAGTCGCAGGGTTTAGTGCAGGAGAATTTAATCCATTTACAGGGCTATATGTTGTCCGTAATACTGACGCTTATGCGATGACGGAAGTATATTTTCCCAAATATGGCTGGTTTGCATTTGATCCCATTCCCAATCATCCCCTCATCCCTCTATCAGTAGAAGATACCCAGACTTTTAGTGTGTTGCGCCAGTTATGGCACTGGGTTGCTGGATGGCTACCATCTCCAGTGACAGGTTTGTTGAATAATGTATTTGAGACAATATTTAGGTGGGTGATTAGAGCGATCGCTTGGTTCTTAGCTTTATTCTCTCAAGGTTGGTTTGGTGTATTAACTGGCTTAATTTTGACAACTACGGCAGCTTTCTTCGGTTGGCTAGGTTGGGGTCAGTGGCGAGAGTGGCGTAACCGTCGATGGTTAAAGAAATTGCCAGCAATGGAAAGCCTTTATCAACAAATGCTGCAATGGACAAGCCAAAAAGGTTTAGGTAAACATCCAGCACAAACACCTTTAGAGTATGCCAGAGGATCGTACCAGCATCATGCCCCAGCAACTGCTGAGGTCATAGATGAGATTAGCCAAGCCTATGTTGGCTGGCGTTATGGTGGTCATACGCCTAACTTGAAGCGACTGCGAGAGAGATGGCAAGAACTGAAAAAGGCTGGTAAGACTAACAAGTAACCCAAGTTGCGGGTTATCAACTGATGTGTGTTTGTTACCCCTCAATTCATACGACAAAGCGACATAATTAGCCCCTTCCTCGCTTGCGGGGAGGGGGTTGGGGGTGGGGTTCTATCTCTGCAACCAAGCACCAATATCCTCTAATGTCCTCTCCATCCTCTCCAAAACATCCTCATTTCTAAATCGCACAACCTGCAACCCCAAACTCTCCAAAAATTCTTGACGGATTGCATCTTCCTGTTGGGTGTAATCATGAATTTCGCCATCCACTTCCACCACTAACCGCGCTTCATGACAGTAAAAATCGACGATAAAACGGTCAATTGTTTGCTGACGGCGGAACTTAAAACCCAAAAGTTGCTTGTCTCTCAACTTGTGCCAAAGTAACTTTTCTGCTGGAGTTGGTTCACACCGCATCTGTCGCGCTAATGGTTTAAGTTTTTTCTAAAGTTCGTGGGGGGTTTGCCAAGGGTATCCCGGAACCCCACCCCCTCCCCGCAAGCGAGGAGGGGGGACTGGAGTTGGTGATGAGGTTTGGGTTGGGGTTTTGATTTTGGGTCATTTGTGCGATTGGTGGTTAGCTAATATTTCATGTATTATTTCCCAGCGATCGCACTCTTACAACCTCCCTAACAGTCAAAACTCTGGCATAATCAGACATGGAATTAACTGTTATTTTGAATTTCGTCTAACTTGGCCCGCACCGCCTGAATATCCTGCCACATCAACCATTTCGGCGCACCTTTTTCTTTAGAAGGGTTACGCAGCAAGTAGGAAGGATGAAAAATTGGCATACATAAACGCCCTTCCCACTCCAGCCACTGTCCGCGAATTTTCGTAATCCCTCGCTTATCGCCAGTGATGCCTTTGACAGCAGTTGCACCTGTTAATAGGATTATTTTAGGGTCAACTAGACGAATTTGTTCTAGTAAGTAGGGTAGACAAGCCGCTACTTCTATAGGGGTGGGAACTCTATTGTCTGGTGGGCGGCATTTATTTATATTGGCAATGTATACGTCTTGCTCAGTAGTAAGATTCACTGATGCCAAAATTTTCTCTAGCAACTGTCCCGATCTGCCTACAAATGGTAAACCCGTTTCGTCTTCATTTTGACCAGGCGCTTCCCCGATAACCATAATTGGTGCTTTGAGATTACCGCGTCCGACAACAGTATGAATACGAGTGTCTCCCAATGGGCAACGGTGACAGCGATCGCAATGCTGTGTCAACTCCATTATGGTGGCATAAGTTCCCGGAGCGATCGCAATTTTCGCGTCTGTGGGAATCAGTTCTCGTTGGTTAAAGGTTGAGTCGTCGAAGAGACTGAGTTGGGTTTCGCTGCTCATGAAAATTAGGATTTTGGCATCAGCACCAGCTGTCTTATCTGAGTAAAATACTGCTTTGCTTGGAGATTTATCAGAATCAATAGACTTTTGCTGAGTACTTAATTATTTATACAAATCTTATTGTATCAGTTAATTTGAGACAAAATTCAGTCATGATAAAAGCATTGCCGTCCTAAGATGCTGGGGGAACCCATGTCCCATACCCCGCTTTTTGCCGATCGCACCCATGCGGGTGAATTATTGGCACGAGTGATTCATGATGTTTTGACTCAGCAAACTATTGATTCTGGAGTAAAGCCTGTACCAATTGTTTATGCTTTGCCAAGAGGGGGCATACCAGTCGCAGCACCAATAGCACGTCTTTTGGATTGTCCTTTGACAATCGTCGTAGCGAAAAAGATTAGCCATCCAGAAAACCCAGAGTTAGCAATTGGTGCAGTGACTACTTGTGGAAATGTTCTTTGGGGCGATCAAAAGCTATTTCGGTCTAAATATGACGCGCGGTTGCGGGAAGTAGCTTTAAATAAAGCCATTAATCAAGCGAAGTCTCTTGAAGCTCAATTAATTCCTGCTTGTCCAGAGGTGAATACTGAGAATGCTACGGTCATTTTAGTTGATGATGGCATTGCTACAGGTATGACAATAGCGGTAGCAGCAACTGCCATCAAAGCGCTTTCGCCAGCAGCAGTTTGGCTATGCACTCCAGTAGCTCCGCTAAAATTGCTACCTTGGTTAGAACAGTGGGGCGATCGCACAATCGTCTTGCAAACACCAGAACCCTTCTGGAGTGTGAGCAATTTTTATGCCCAATTTCCCCAAGTTGATACATTAGAAGTTATGAAATATCTCCAGCAACAAAATACAATAGAGCCAATGGATCTGTGCGAGTAATTTTGAATTATTAACTTTTAATTATTCCTCTGCTTACGAATTACGAATTATTTGAAGATGTTCCTTGCTGGTATTGCATAGCTTTAGCATAATCACCCAAGGCGTAGCAAGCGACTCTCAGACGATCGAGAGCTTCTTCTTCGCTGCGACGATCTTTGATATTTCTAGCTAACAGCAAACGTTGCTCATAATATGTAATTGCTTTGTTATAGTCACCCAAAGCTTCACAGGCAACTCCTAAACTACCTAAAGACTGTTCCTCGCTACGCTTGTCTTGAATTTCTCTAGCTAATAGCAATCGGTCTTCATAATACTTAATGGCTTTAGTATAATCACCTAAAGCATAACAAGCATTACCTAGATTTTTTAGCACCTGAGAAGCACTACGAACATTTTTTAAGGAACGTGCTAGTACTACACACTGTTCATAATAGGCGATCGCTTTTGGGTAATTATTCAAAGCATACCAAGCATTACCCAAATTTTTGAGTACCTGTTCCTCACCCCAGTTATCTTTGAGTTCCCGCACAATTTCTAGACTTTGCTGCTGATACTCAATAGCCTGCGTAAAGTTACTCAAAGATTTATACACCAATCCCAAATTATTCAGTGCTGCCACTTGACTGCGTTTGTCTTGCAGCTGTTGCGTTATTTTTAAACACTTTTCTAGAAACTCAATAGCCTTATTATGGTCATTCAGGTGACGGTATGAATTGCCTAAATGGGAAAGTGCTTGCATTTGCAATGCTAAATCTGAGATGTTATTGAGCAAAGACAAACACTGCTCGGAGTAAGAGATAGCACCTTTGTAGTCTCCAGCGCTGTAAGTTACCAATCCTAAAAAAGAAAGCGTCTGTGCCTGTTTTTGCAAATCTCCAACTGCCTGAAATAGCTCCAAAGATTGTTGTAAAGACTTTAGCGCTGCTATTAATTCACCAGCTTGCTGTTGTTGAATTCCTTGCCGTAGTAGGTTGGATGCTTCGGATAAATTGTCGTCACTTTCGTATGGAGGTGGTATTTGTGCGTTTGAACCAGAGTCAAATTCATGGGTAATTGTATTACGCTTCACTGGTTTTAAATTTGTTGTGGGTAATTGTATTTTTCGATCTATTATTCCATTGCCTTTAGGCATCAACCCCTTTCTGTTAAGTCTGGTGGTAAATCTAGTATTCCCAAAAGCAGAAGGTATCTTTCATCAGGTGTTGCCCCTACGGTAAATCAAAGCTTTCACTGCTTTTTTGCGTAACTCCTAAGTAAGTCGGTGAGAATAAATCAAACTATGTTAACTAATATAAAGCTAGATAAATTTAGCTTGTAGTAAGGGCTTTAGGCCTTTTCTTAGGACTAAAGTCCTTACTACAAACATTGAATTCTTTACACCGTTCTACTTATATATAATAAATCCTCCCTTTACTCCAAAAAAGAGGGGCTATGTCCCCTATTCCTGAAAGTATTTGGAAGGATATTTAAAAGATAAATGTCACTAATCTACAAGTATTGAATTATCGAACCTGTTAAAAATTGGGTGTTGATTTAAGCAACAGATACAGGGAGATTTGCCACAGAGCCATTACCGGGGATGGGTTGGCGGGTTTTCAAGTCAAATTTAAAGCCATGTGGCAAGATATGAAGCTTTGCTCCGAAAATCGCCAAAGACTCATCCTTTAAAATTTCGCCCATATTGTTGTATGTAGCCTCTGATTCATCTACAATCGTCACCGCACCTTCACCAATCACTTCAATTTGGCTATCTGTGACGACCATAGCGGTATTCTCATCAATACCGAATCCTAAAACAGCAGGTTCTAGTATTAAAGCTGAAATTAACCGTCCCAAGCGTCCACGCTGGGAAAAATGCTGGTCAATTACCACCCCTGGTAAAAAGCCTAGACCGGGGCCCATTTCGACAGTTTCAATTCGCGGATGTGTCTGTGAATCACCTTCCACGATCATTTTATCTGGCATCACAGCAGCGCCCGCACTTGTGCCAGCGATAACTATACCTTCGGCAAACCGTTTATGAATGGCCACATCGATTTCAGTATCCTTGAGGATGTTGGTGATGCGAGCTTGGTCTCCACCGGTAAAAAATACCCCAGTTGCTTTACTAATTGCTTCTAATGCGGTAGATGAAGATGCGTCTTCGCGGGTTTCTGTATCAATAATGCGAACATTCTCGGCTCCCAAGCGCTCAAAAACTCTAATATAATTTTCTCCCACTTCTCTTGGTAATTCTGTCGCTGCCGTCATAATGACAATGTACGCCTTCGTACCGCCAGCACGTCGCACAAAGTCCCGGAGAATTTGGGAATCTCCTTCTTTGTCTTCGGCTCCCCCAATAATTACCAGCTGCCGTTTGAAATTACTTTCCACCTTGATGCCCCCTGATGTGAGTTAATAAATTTCACTAAACCATGACAATTAAACTATCAAATCATCCCTATGGTAGATTACCTGATATAAGGTAGGATTAAAATTTGCGTAGACGCAAAGCAGCTTGTCGTTAGACATCGCAATTAGACCAAAAGATTTTTCAGGAAAATTACCTTGAGAACAGTTTCCCTCAAAATTAATTTTCTTTTACTAAATAAAAACCTGCAAAGCAACTGCCTAGAGAAATTGTTCTCAAGGCAATTTTTACTATGTTTCTAATTGCCGGAAAATTTATCGTGCAATTGGATATCTGATGGTAAGTTCTAATGAATACGACTTGTGTAAAGCAAGTTAGTCAAGAAAAAACGTGCTTGTTCTAGTGGGAGATGCCTGGGTTTACCTTGGTAGACAATTTGATACTCGTTGATGTCTGCCCCATCACCATGCCCAGAGATCAGCTTTTGATGAAAAGCTTCCTCAGCAAGTTCTCGAATTTCGTCTCTTAGAGCAGCTTGTGTGGTATTCATACTTGGCTGTCTTTTCAGTACTGGATGTTTATTTATACAAATTTTCTGATGGGTATTGCACCTTTCAAAGGTTATATCTTTGACTATTCGTGAGGATGAGGTTACTATTCTAAATTCTTTACTGAGGAAAGAAAATTTAATTATGCCTTGAGATAGTTAAAAATGCTTACTAATAGGGTTAATGTAAGTTCTGATTAGATCAATGGCTTTGCCATCACTCCCCAAAAGTAATCTGAATCAATCTCCACTCAAGAAGTCTGAGTAACCATAACTCAGCATATAAATAAATTTCAGGGTGTTTAGTTAGCCAAAGGTTCGTAATCAATGGTTCTACAAAAAAGCAGTGATTTAGTCCGCATCAATGCTAGAAGAACGGATGTATTCGATATTTTCAACTTCAAGCATTATGTTGGCCCCAACCCCTATTTGAATATAGGGGCAATAGTATTTGACTTTGCTCTAGTTGAATCTAGAGAGCCTTTGCCCATTAAAGATTATATTGCAAGCATTGGCGATCGCTATCCAAATCTGGGCAGCCAAAGCTACGAATCCCATGCCCATCTGTTCGCCCAAGTTGTGTCCGAAGTCGGAAAACTGGACATGGATTTGCACCTGAAGCAATGGATTGTCAAGCCATATCCAGATTTAATGCGAATTAGCGTCCAGTCAATACACGAACGCACAACTAGAGAGGTAGTTTATTTTGCTTGGGATTGGTTTGAAGCCATTACCCAAGACGAAGACTTTAACTTTGATGAGCAGCTAGTCAGGCTGCAAAATAAATTCCGTGCATCTGTCTATGGTGGCCCCACAGTTTACGCCTTATTGCGAACAGCCTACGAAAAAGGTATTCCTGCCTTTTATTTGTGGGAAGAAGGATTAATGCAATACGGCTTTGGGAGAAAACATGTCCGGGGGGTAGCAACGACATTTAACTGCGATAGTCATCTAGATTCAGAATTTACTACCCGTAAAGATGACTGCAAGGCATTTTTGAAAACCTTGGGTTTCCCTGTCCCTGAAGGCGATATCGTCTTTTCTGAAAAGGAAGCCTTAATAGCAGCAAGAAAAATTGGCTACCCAATAGCTGTTAAGCCAGTGGTAGGTCACAAAGGAATTGGTGTTACAGCTGACATCCAAGACTCAAAAGAACTGGAATCTGCTTATCATAGGGCATTAGCAGCGATTCCTGAAGATCAGCTAACTCGGATAATTGTTGAAAAAAGTATTTCCGGCTCGGATTTTCGGATGTTGTGCGTCAATGGCAGATTTGTCGCCGCCACAGAACGCCGTCCAGCATCAGTTATCGGTGATGGGTATTTAACGCTTGCAGAATTAATCCGCCTAGAGAACCGCAAACCTGCACGTTTAGATACGCCTACCTCACCGATGAGTAAAATTCAGATTGATGAAGCGATGGAACTCTACTTAGAGGAACAGCGCTTATCGTTAGACAGCGTGATTGAGAAGGGGCGCACTGTTTATCTGCGTAAAGTTGCTAATCTTTCAGCCGGGGGTATGAGCATCGATGCAACACGCACGGTTCATGCTGACAATATTATCCTGGCGCAAGATATTGCTCAACACTTCCAACTGACTTGTCTGGGGATTGATGTCATTACCAAGAGTCTCTCAGAGTCTTGGAAATCTAGTAACTTCGCTATCCTAGAAATCAATGCTGCACCGGGAGTTTTAATGCATCTTAAACCTTCTGAAGGTGAAAGTGTTGATGTACCTTCTCATATTCTAGAAACCTTTTTTGAGTCGGGTACAGATGCGAGGATACCAATTATCACCTTTAATAAAATCTCCGTTGAAGAACTGCAAGAAACGATTGACCATATTCTTTTACAACATCCCAATTTGATAATAGGGGCTGTTTGTCGTGATGCAGTTTTTGTGAATCGCTCGAAAAAAGTATTAGGCAAAAATTACAACAGCAATGTCCAAACTTTGCTGCGTCATCCCAAACTTGATTTGTTGATTGCGGAGTATGCGGAAGAAACCTTAGATGAAGAGGGGACATTTTACCAAAATAGTAATATCGTCGTTTTGGACAATCCTACCGAAACTGAGATGATACTAGCGCGGGATGTTTTCGATAGTTCTACTGTGGTGATTAGAAAAGGCAATGATATTTCTATCCGTCGCAAAGGATTGATTGAAGATTATACTTTGGCTGAAGATGAACCATTTACGCGGGTTTATTTGAAAGAAACTGGAACGATTTTTTGAGCTAAGTAAGCGAATCCATTAGATACCCGACTTCTTAAAGAAGTCGGGTATCTGAATTTATCGTTCAGGCAAGAGACGCGATGAATCGCCGTCTCTACAATAAATTGATTGCCTAGAATTTCAAAATATCTAATGATTCTTCGATTTCTAAATCTAATATTCTTTCTCGTGTATCTTTGAGTGCTTCTAGCTTACCCTCTTTGCGATAGATGTCTGCCGCTTTTTGAAAATCTTCAATTGCTCCCTGTTTATCTGCGATTTCTAAACGAATATTGCCACGATTGTAATAAGCATCTGCATAATTTGAATTAATCTGGATTGCTTGAGTATAATCTTCAATTGCTTCCTGAAAACTCTCTAAGTCGGAACGAGCATTACCACGGTTGTAATAAGCATCGGCATAATTAGGATTAATCTGGATTGCTTGAGTATAATCTTCAATTGCTCCTTCAAAATCTCCTAAGTCGGAACGAGCATTACCACGTTTTTTATAAGCTATGGCATCTTTAGGATTAATTTTAATTGCTTGGGGAAATCCCGGTTGAGAACTTAATAAATAACGCTCAATTCCACGGTTTTTATAAGCATCAGCATAATGAGGATTAATTTTAATAGCCTGAGTATAATCCTCAATTGCTCCTTGGTTATCTCCTACATGAGAACGAGCTTCAGCCCGGTTTTTATAAGCTACGGCAACATTAGGATTAATTCTGATAGCCTGGGTATAATCATTAATTGCTTCTTCTAATCGCCCCAGTTGAGATAGAGCTAAACCCCGTTTATTGTAAGATTTAGCATCCTGAATATTTATCTGGATTGCCTGAGAATAATCTGCGATCGCAGCTTCATAATCTCCTAGTTGATAATGAGCTAAACCTCGTTTATAATATAAATCAACATCACCATGACTAATTTTTAAGGCTTTATTATAGTTAATAATTACATTTGTATATTCTCCTCTCTCAAAACACTCATCACCCAATTTAATATAAAGTATATTCAAATCTTCATCACTATATTCAGATTGAAAAGAAGCTTTAATAAATTGATTATTAGTTGGCTTAGATAATACTTCCGGCTTCGCAAGATATTTGTAAATTGGTGATTGTTGCTTAGAAGAATTATTTATAGAAGATTGTAACTGTTCTAGATAGCACCATAAACCACCGCCATACAATAATTGTTCTATCCCAAAAGAAATTTTACCAGTCTTTAATTTAATCATCCTGGTTGGAAGAAAACCAGCTAAAAAAAGGTGATATTCAGATTGTGCTTCGCTCACATCTTCTTGAATCAAAATGCAAACTACAACTGCATTTTTTTCAACTTCTTCAGAACTAACTGACCATCTAACTCTATCAATATTACCATGACGAGATTTAACTTCGATACCAATAGATGGATCGGAAGTCAAGGTAAAATCTATATTGCCATCGCCGCCGAACCGCTTTTCATAATCGACTTCGGTAATAAAATCTGCTAAACGTTCTTTGACAACTTCCTCACCCAATTTACCTTTAAGATAGCTGATAAAAACGTCACGAACTGGCGAAACACGCTTATATTTCTCAGCCATCAACCAGCAAAATTCCCGTAGCGCCTTTAATCTCTCTCCAGAGATTATAGTTAATTCACTATATTGACCTTCTGTTTCACAATGAAGCAGACAACCAGATGTTAACCTTTTGATAAAATCAGACTGTAGCGATCGCAGTAGTGTAATCCAGTCCATTGATATTTCTGCGAATCTTTTGATGAGATTATTCTATTAAAATATCCAGTCGCCGTAAACCTTTCAATTAGCTTGGGTGGAATTATGCGAAATTGCTTCACATTATGTATCAAATATTAATCTAAATTAATGTAATTACTTGTCTAAGCAGTAAAACCCAAAAGTATTGGCATAATTTTTTAACTTCGGAGTGAGAAGTATTTTAAGTTATTTAATGCATCAACCGCTACCTACTTTTCTAGTTAGCGTTAGGATAGCTATGTATTTTTTGGAAGTATAAATATGGCTCAGACTTTTTATGTAAATCCAGTATCAGGTAGCGATACTAACCTTGGTAGCCAACAAGCCCCGTTCAAAACTATTACCCAAGCCCTCAAGGTAGCTACAAATAGCACCAAGATTCAACTAGCAAATGGTAATTACAATGCTGCTAGCGGTGAAGTATTTCCGCTAACGGTTCCATCGGGCGTAATAGTGGCGGGTGATGAAACAAACAGTGGTAATGGTATTTTGATTGAAGGGAGTGGTAGCTACCTCAGCCGTACTTTTGCGGCTCAAAATGTAACATTTGTGCTACTAGATAAGGCTGAACTACGGGGAGTAACTGTCACAAATCTGGCTAGTCGTGGTAGTGGTGTCTGGATTGAATCAACTGCCCCTACTGTTGCTAATAGTACCTTCATCAACTGTAAACGGGAAGGAGTATTTGCTACAGGTGATGCTAATCCAGCTATTCTAAATAATGTATTCAGAGAGAATGCAGCCAATGGAATTGCGATCGCTAAAAATTCCAAAGGTCAAATTCAAGGAAATACCTGTGTCAAAACAGGTTTTGGCATCGCCATTAGTGATACTGCATCACCCATACTTCGAGATAACAAAATTTCCGAAAACCGTTCTGGAATTGTCATCTCTGGCAATACTCGCCCTGTATTGCGTAACAATGTTAGCGAAAATAATACTGACGATGGGATTACAGTAATTGGAACTGCCCTACCAGATATTGGCAGTGCCAATAATCCAGGAGGCAATACTCTACAAAATAATGGTAAATTCGATTTGCAAAATGCCAGTTCTAATAAGCTGGTTTCTGTGGGAAATAAAATAAATGTGTCTAAAGTCATAGGAAACATAGAGTTTGCCGATAGTTCGGCTTCCATTCCAACTCCGACACCAACGCCAACTCCAACACCGACTCCAACACCAACACCGACTCCAACTCCCACCCCAACGCCAACACCAACTCCCACCCCAACGCCAACTCCCACCCCAACGCCAACGCCAACTCCAACGCCAACTCCCAGCCCGACACCAACGCCAACGCCAACTCCCAGCCCGACACCAATACCAATACCAATTCCCACCCCGACACCAACGCCAACTCCCACTATCGAATTAACCGATATTAGTAATCATTGGGCGGGTGGATTTATTCGGGAATTAGTCAAATTGGGGATAGTTAATGGTTTTCCCGATCGCACATTTAAACCCGATGCTACAATGACACGGGCGCAATACGCCGCATTAGTGGTGAAAGCTTTCAACCCATCACCAAATCGCCCCGTGAGCAAATTCAAAGATGTACCGACAGACTTTTGGGCATCTAAAGTAATTCAACAGGCATATCAAGGTTTATTTCTCTCTGGTTTTCCTGATAATACCTTCGGCCCCAACAAAAATATTCAGCGCGTGCAAGTGATTGTATCCCTAGTGAATGGGTTGGGATTATCTGCTGATGGTACAGCAGCTATTAAATTTGATGACCAAGCAAAGATTCCTGATTATGCTAAAGATGAGGTAGTAAAAGCTATAGATAAAGGAATTATTGTCAATCACCCGAACCTGAAACAACTCAATCCTACCCGCGATGCTACACGCGCAGAGGTAACGGTAATGGTATACCAAGCTTTGCTAGACGCTGGTCGTGTAGCGGCGATTGAATCGCCTTATATTGTGACTTAAGTAGTGGCAAAAAGGGTTCTAATTTCCATTCTCATTATTTTTTCAGTAGTTCGAGTTTGGTTAGCTAACAGAAAAAGAATATTGTAGCGATGGAGTGCTTTTAAGCGCTCCATTTTATTAGTGAGTTTGGAGAGTCTAATGGCTGCTACCTTTAGATATCCATAGTAATCTTTGAATATTAAAAAATTTTAAGAGTTAATAAAATTATGTGACGACGTACAAAGTGTCACCTGCTTTAATTAAGATTGCGTACTGAAGTTTTATACTTCGTATATATAGCAGTCAACTTTGATTTTTTAATTTATTTGCGTCGTAGGCAATAGTAAAGAAAGCTCTTTGAGTTGTACGGAGTTTTTTTAAAATTAAATAGGATGTCTATATTATGAAAATTTTAAAGCATCGAAATACAGGAAAACCTTTGCATGTTGAAAGATAGCCCCAATTTAAATGCACTACTAGGTTTGTTGTTGCTTGTGCCAGTTCCTAGCATTGGTGTTGCAGCTGAACTGTATATCCTTCCTGGAATAATAGGACATTTAATAGCTCTTTTCTCTAAAATATGGTTGCTAGCTATACCCATTATTTGGTTGTTATTTGTCGATAAAGAGAATTTAAAATTTGAATATCCGAAGGGACGCGATTTGTTAGTTGGAGCCGGATTAGGACTATTGATGCTATCCATAATCTTGACTTTTTATTGGCTCCTGGGCACACAGTGGATAGATGTTGAATATGTTCGAGATAGAGCAAATCAGGTTGGATTGAACAGTTTTACTATTTATTTAGTAGGCGCAGCATACTGGATATTCATCAATTCTTTGCTTGAGGAGTTTGTCTGGCGTTGGTTTGTGTACCGCAAATGTGAAATATTAGTAACTTCCCCTTTGGCTGTAGTAATCTGTGGGCTATTTTTTACAATTCATCACGTTGTAGGTCTATCAGCCTACTTCGATTGGAAAACGACTATATTATGCTCATTGGGCGTGTTTATAGCAGGAGTAGTATGGTCGTGGTGCTACTTAACCTATCGCTCAATTTGGATTGGATACATCAGTCATATTTTTGCGGATATAGCAATTTTTATTATTGGCTGGCAACTTATTTTTACTTAACTCATGTTAAAAAATAAAAGCGATCGCTCCTTTAAACTAAAGAGCGATCGCTAATTTGTAAATTCCCAAATAAAACTTAAGCAGCAACAGGTTCCAACAATTTGATATCAGAGAAAATAAATTCTTGAATAGATGCTTGTCCTGCTGTCTCGGTGCGAATCTCCCGACGATTTAGGATGAAATAGTCACCAACTTTTTCATATTCATCGGTAAACTCACTTCTACCGCCCTTTTGTTCGCCAGTTTTGGGGTCATGATATACAGAGTCATAGCGGTGGGAGAGGTAGCCTTCCCCAGTGTCATGGCTGCTGAAAGTGTCAATTGTCACAAAAGTACCGTGAATTAGACGGTGAACATGGCATACTTCATTATTGCGGACTTTGTATTTATCGCCCTCAGCCTTACCACCAATCAAAAGCTCAACCGCACCAGTTTCGTCAGTTTTACCATAGCTAAATGTATTGGCGCTGTGAGTGTCATCAAAGCTGCGGCGGATGCGGTGAATTGCTATCTCCCAGGCTTGGCCATGAATTGCTTTCTGGGCAGACTCATCTTCTACATCTAAAACTTCGGCTTTGAGATTGGCATTGATAATCACTTTGCCTGTAAAAACTTTATCGTCATGCTTAAAGGTAATATTTGCAGTATAGCCGGGGAAATTCTTGTCCCAAGTATAGCGGTTCTCATAAGCAGCCCGGAAAAGTTCCTGAGCAGAGAGTTTTGTAACTGTCATGTGCTTCTCCTAGTCGCTACTGTAATTAGCGTTTTAGTTTCGTTGGTATTAGCATAGAAGTAATTGTTGAGGCTTGGATAGTCCCCAACTGGGTACACTTATGGTTAATTCTCTCCACGCTGTATTTGATGCGATCGCTAATGTCCGAAATGAGCAAGAATTAAAGCTAGCTCTAACGGATCAAATTGGTGAGCATTTCGGCGTGCAAAATTGGGGCATTTATTTCCTACATGAGCAACCAACAGATGAAATCGATGTTCAAGGTATTCCAGCAGTCTGCTTAGAAAGCAATCCAGTAGGGCGCTACGTGGTTGAGCGTCACGCTCCCGCCCACGAACAGTTATTATTATCACCAGCAGACTGGAAGCATTTTTGTTCGCGTTCCGATCACGAACACGTCATGAGTGGGCCAATTGTTTGCAATGGTCATCTTGTGGGAACGCTCAACTTAGCTCGTGATAAGGGAAATCCTCCTTTTAATGGCAATGATTTAGCCGATTTGAGTGCCTTATGCATTCATTTATCAGCAAAAATGGCAACTCTGCGGACAGAACCAAAAATATTCCATTCCCTTTTAGTAAATCCTCTAACAGCGCGTGAGTTACAAATTGCCGAGTTAGTGGCGCAGGGGTTAACAAATGCAGAAATTGGGGAAAAACTTTGGATTACGCAAAATTCTGTCAAACAAGCTTTGAAGAGGATGTTTCGTAAGTTGAAAGTTTCGGCGCGTGCAGAAATGGTGGCAAAGCTACAAGATATACAAGTTTCTTGAAGAATAATTCAGAAGCATCTGTCGTAGTTGTAATTCATAAATTGACCCTACGACAGATGTGGTTTTTCAAATGCTCCACATTTAACTTTTTCTGTCGATGCCTAAATCTTACTAATTTCAGGAATCAAACCAGATTCCTATAGTTCATGCTTAAGTCTAGATTATTTTTTGTTGTTCGATTAAATATTTAACTATATTTCTTAACTGTCTTATCTGTCTTATCTGTCATTGCATTTTCTTAGCGATAACGGGAAAATACGAACGTGACAGTAAGAATTCAGGAGTCATAATTCAGAAATCAGAATAATTAAAGAATCACAATATAGCGGTTCTCAGTTGAGTGAGGTATAAGAACCCCACCCCCAACCCTCTCCCCGCTTGCGAGGAGGGGGCTATGATGTAACTTGTATGATTAAGAAACGCAATAACACTTGATTAATCATATATATAAGTCAAAGTAGACCTGACTTTTCACGGTATCTGGAAAACCTCTCTTCTATTTCTCTCTCCTAAAAGGAGAGAGACTTTAAATTTTCCCCCTTCCCTCTCTTCTCTACGAGAGGCTTCGCCAACGAGACGCTGCGCGAACGTAGGGAAGGGGGTTAGGGGGTTAGGTTTTTCTACATAACGTGAAAAGTCAGAAAGTAGACCTGGTTCTAAGTTCTGATTTTTAATTCCTGAGTGCTGAATTCTTACCAAGAGACATTTGTCAACAATGTAATTGCTTCAATATACCCTATTATTTCTCAGGAGCAAAATTAATGAATTCAGTTCATCAAGAGCAGAGCGAAATTTTAACACAAGCCCAGAATATTAAACTGTCTGGTAATCCGATTCAAACTGAAAACTTTTTCGTTCAAAAGACTCTAAGATATGGAGGCAGAATCCGCTTCAAAATCCGTTATTCTGCCGAATTACAAGGTTTCTCACTGCTCGAAGTTTTTCTGATGAGAGCGCAGAATGGAACACAAACTGCTAGCATGACCATCCCGAACGGTGGCTCTACAGCTGTTGCTCAAGAACAAGAGCAAGAATTTAGTATTTGGGAACCAGGAGATTATTACTTCTTTTTTAAAATGTCTTCCAATAATGGAACATTTTTGATCGAGGATTATCAACTTTATTGGTCAAATAGTTAATTAGTTTTCCTTATAAATCTCTAAATCTGTAGTTCTAAATTACGGTAGGATTTATAAATTGATAAATTTTGGATTTAAGGATAAATCTAAAACCTAAAATTGACTCTCTAGAAAACCCTGGATAGAGGAATCCTCTACCCAGAGTTTCGGTGAACATAGAAGCGTGAGAGAAAAAGTACCTGAGAGTTATTACCCTGCACGTTTTTGCAATGGTTTATATCCAAATTCAGCAATGCTGAGTTGTTTTTTAAAGTAAGCACGGTAGAGTTCGCAACGTGGTAGGATGCGATCGCCTTCATAAGCGATTAGCCCCAAGCTTTCGAGCTTATGAGCATCAATGGGATTGAGAGAAATACTTTGCTTTGCGGTAACGATCTCAAGATACGCTTTTACCAAACTGGAATTTTCTTGCAACATTGCCCAGTGTCGCCATAAATGATAACGATAGATACCACCGTTAGCGATCGCTTCCTCTATCAGTTCTTCTAAACTAATTCTTTGATAGCAGAGATAATACAGAGCAATCCGAATTAGGGCTGGATGTCCCCCGACAAGAGACATCAGTTGAGTAACTTCGGTACCAGAAGTCCAGTCTAACCCATGCCGTTGGGCTAAATATTCGACTTGATGCTTAGTAAATTCTGGTAGATGAATCGGTAGTCCGATATTAAATGGAGAACGGTTGATATCCAGAGAGACATACACTTCTGTGGAATAAACAACCACTAGCCTTAATTTACGTAAGTTGGTATCTTGTCGTGCTTCTTCGTACCAAGAACGCAACAAACCAAAGAACTCCTGAGCAATTTCAGGATATTCAAAAAAGCGGTCAACCTCATTTAAGACTAAAACCACTGGACTTTTACTCTGCTTGAGTAAATAAGATTGTAGGTATAAATTGCAACTTAACTTACAACCTATTTCCTCATCCCAGTTCTGATCTAGCTTGGGATCTATGCCTAATTCTGTTGCAATTTGCCAGCAAAAAGAACGCAAAAGCTTATTTAGGCTTGTTAGACAACTCGCATCGAGTTGTTTGCAATTCAGGTTTACCGTCCGATAACCTTGGATGTGAGCAAAGGCTAACAGGCGCAGCACAAGAGAACTTTTACCCATCTCTCTTGGCGCTCGAATTCGGATCACACAGCCTGGTTGAATTATTTCTCGATAAACTAGTTCTTCAATGGGAGAACGTTCGACATAGAAGGGGGAATCTAGAGGTACGGGGCCGTCTGGGTATGACCAAAGGTTTTCGAGTTGATGATGTTCCTGAGTAACAAATAAGTCTAGAGGTAAAGACGGAGGTACTGTTTCTTTATCTGTATCTAAACTTAGCGAGTAAGTTCGAGATATTTCAGTATTGTTCGGCTCACTCAAGATTGCATAGTCTTCTCTATACAATTCTAGGTTAAAAGCGGTAAAGCACAATTTCAGGGTTTTTTGATCCACGCCTGTATTCAATGACCATAATCGGTTTAGAGTTTTGGTCGAAACATTCATGCGATCGCCTAAATCTTCTAGAGTGAAGTGATTGCCGCTATTTTGAACCTTTTCCATCGCCAGAATCGCCGCTTGTAAACGCTTTAGCCCAGCGATTGTGAGGATAAGTCCCCGCTTCCGAGTACTCTTCGATTGCTTCATATCAGTAATTATCTGTGTGCTTTTTTCTTTACTGTCTTAGCTATCTCTCATTGTTTCATGTTTTAAAACAGTTATTCAACAGTTATTTACCTGTTATTCTATTTCTATTTTTTAGTAAAAAATAATACATAAGCAATCAAGGTAAATTAGATGAGTGGGTATAAATAAACATAACTATATTTATTGTTATTTTTTCTCCCCCTAGTGAAAGCCGTTGATGCTTATAAATCAAGTGTCTTTGACTATTTGTAGATAAAAAATGACAACCCTTAATAGTTCACTTTATTTATTGCCAACTTCCCAAGATATTACTTAAAGCTATTTATAAAATTCCCGGTAATTTTCTTTTGGATGCAACGTGCAGTAGGGTAGCACAGCTGAGAGCCAGTCCACTAATATATATTGACAAAAGCTTAAGTATGTGTGTCATGGCGAAACGTCTATTTTGGGCTAAATATTTAAGTCTGGTTTTTAGCGATCGCATTAAAATGAAACTTCTAAATGTTCAATTTATGTCAACTCCTTCTACTGGACTGGCGCTCTAGCTGTTCTACCCCAGAGAATTAAGACTTAAAAGTAGTCAAAGCTAGGCAAGAGCCAGTCTCCAAGCTTGATTTATCGCTTTTTCCTGCACCCTCTTGACAAATGTGCAATTACCTTAACCTCTAACTGATGGTTTAAAGCTGCTTTTCATATTCTATGAAGCGAATTGTGCCAAGATATCTCTATGGTGTTAATACTGGTAATAGTGGGTGTCTACCGTTGCCAATATTAACTATGGCAAGGATGTGATGCATTTCTATTTTGAAGCTTATAGCGGTTCTCAGTTGAGTAGGTACTGAACCCCACCCCCGACCCCCTCCCCGCTCTTCGAGAGAGGGGGCTATGATGTACCTTGTATGATTAGGAAACGCGATAAGGACGTTAGAAGACTAATGAAACAGTACTCTCATCTCACGATTATTTCTTACATAGTAGGCCCTATTTTGATCGTGGTGAGTCATTTAGGATCGCTACTAATTATTTCTACTGGCTTATCGTGGGGTGCTGGCTTGTGGGCCGTGTGGTTATATATAATACGAATGCTTGCAACTACTGGTATCTACCATAGGCTACTTACGCACAATAGCTACCAGGCTCCAGCCTCAGTTCTCTGCGTTGGAAGCATCGTAGCTGCTTCAGCTGGGCAGATGGGGCCAAGTTGGTGGAAAGCTCACCACATGACCCATCATCAATACTCAGACCAAGAACAAGATCCTCACTCTCCTTATATGCCTTTCAAGGGGATAAAAGGATTCTGGTGGTCTCAAGCTGGATGGCTATTCTCCCCACAATTTTTTCCCTCAAAGCTTCCCACGGATGTTGAGAGTAATGTGGTTTTGAAGATTATCGATCGTTTGCACTTCATTCCTACCATTGCTCTCGGTGTACTCTCGTACTACATTGGTGGAACTGAATATCTCGGCGCTTTTTTCCTCAGCACGACTGTCCTTTTCCACGGTGTCGCCACTGTCAACTCACTCAGCCACATCCTGGGCGAACAACCGTTCATAACCAACGACCACAGTCGGAACTCTTGGCTTGTCGCATTTCTGACTTTGGGTGAAGGCTGGCATAATCTTCATCATGCATTCCAGTCTTCAGCCCGACATGGCATCACCGTGCGAGAGGGGCAGGTTGCTTATCTTCCAGACCCAACATTTTGGTTTATCAGAGTGCTTGAATTCCTGAAGCTAGGATCAAAGGTAAGAGTGCCTTCTGAAACAGAACTTATTGCCCGTACCAGAAACCAAAACTGTCAAAACTCAGTGGTTAAGGCTAAAGCAAAGACATTGGTCTGAATATTCTGGTCAATAGATTGCTCAAACAAAGCAAAGAAAATCTAATTGACATTAAAATTTTTTGTTCAACCCCTATCAGGGAAAACTCTAGCTTTGTCCAGTTAAGAATGAACCATTAAAAATTGACCATTCCCATTATATTCTCCATCACAACTAGCAAAATTGCGAATAAACCATATCAAATAAAATCTCCATATCCGGCGAAACTTGGCATAGTCCATGCCATAGTTTAGTGTTTTTATTGTTGCCTGATTGTCGTCAAAATTCCGTAACCAGTTAGTTAGTGTTGTAGAGTAATTAAAGCCA
The DNA here is from genome assembly GCF_036917435.1 of Nostoc sp. Classification (GTDB taxonomy): domain Bacteria; phylum Cyanobacteriota; class Cyanobacteriia; order Cyanobacteriales; family Nostocaceae; genus Nostoc. Next base: position 233,534 of record NZ_JBALDM010000031.1, on the reverse strand, counting down.
TTGAGATACCATTGTTTGACTGTTTTGAGGTCTTGTTGATGGCTAGGAACAGCATTGTAATTCCAGTATCGACCGTGTGGAAAAATATATTTATGGGTGTAAACGCTGGACATATTATTAGGGATGCGGACTGTGATGATGTGAATAAAAACTTTGCCATCATCCTTTAGAAACGAAGCTAATTTTTTAAAGGCTACTGTTAAGTTACCAACATGACAAAAAACACCAATCGAGAGGATTTTATCAAACTTGGTTTCAAAATTTGCATTATTCAAATCACCTTCATATAGGGTAAATCGATCTGAACTAAGATAACTCTGAGGATCTTGCATTTTGTGACGTATATATTCACATTGCTCGTGACTCAAATTAAGACCCGTAAACTTAACATTGGGGAACTTAGAAAGAATGTAATTAGGAACACATCCCCACCCACACCCAAAATCTAAGATATTATCTCCATCCTTGATGTCTAGCTTTTCAATCACATCATCAATCATCTGCATTTGGGATTGCTCAAGGTTTAATGCTCCTTTTTCCCATAATCCCATACTGTACTTAGGATAAATGAGTTCCCCATCCCCCAACATAGTATTCAGCATGGCTTGAGGCAAGTCGTACTGAATTTTCATTAATTCCCGCGATCCTTCGGCGAGATGATCGGTTTCTTTTAATACCCATTCATAAGGTGCCAGGAGAGATGGGAAATACTGAAAGAAAATTGGCATACAAGTATCGAAGAGCGATTCTAGAACTGAATCAGGAACTTCTAATCCATTGATATAAGCTTCTGCCACTGCCATTTGCACTGTGTTGACTACCTCAACAGCCCCACGAGTTACTTGGTATGCCAATGGACTCTTGATATTTATATCTCCCACAATAGGGATATGCTTTTCTATTTCTTGCAACAGAGTATCAGCAGTCATAGTCATACTCCTAAAAGCATTCAAATAATGCTACATGAGTACAATCATTAGATTCTTTTAGTTTTATAACACTAAAGTGTAAGAAGTTGTAACATAGATTTAGGAATATTTTTGAAGATACAATACGGGATTTAGCCGAGATATAATTCTGCTGGCTAAATATTTCTTAATAGTTAGCAAGTTGCTAAACTAGCATACATCTTTTTAAAATTTTCTAACTATTGTGTCTGTGAACTTTTACTAAACTAAATTACAACCAAACTCTTAAATTCGGTTTACCCTTCAGCTAAACCTACCTGTCCTCCAATTAGCCCCAAAAACCCAGTTCCGAAGTGTTGAATTTCCAAAAAACTTGCTTGTTCCGGTGAGGTTTTATAAATCCGAAATGTCTTCATAATTCCCAAGGTGGCAGCACTTTCTAGAGGCCCAACAAAGCTTATGTCACGGTCGAGAAAATAAGTTTGATTAGCCCATTGAGCTATCTGATTTGCATTCAAAAAGTAGCATCCTGAATGAGGATTGAGGGCACGATGAAAGGTAATTGGTGCATTCATAATTGTACCCTTGAGTTCTTGTTGCTCCTGCACATTTTGAAAGGGAGCAGTTACTCGGAAAGCCAAATCTCCATCAATGTAAGCTTTATGAACAAAATTATGAGCGGAGACTTCATAACGATTTGGCTGGAGCAAATTTAAATCTCCCGCTTGTTGGGTAAACCAGTTTAATTTTATAAAAAACCAAGGGTCATGGATAATTAGATCATCTTCAAGGAAGCAGTAGTAATCATACTGACCGAGACAGCTTTGCAGAACAGCTTGGCATTCAAACCCCAAAAGTAGAGGTTCGACATTAGTAGAATGATGCTGATATAAATGGGATGGTAAGGGAAGCAGATTTAGAAGATGATTATCTTTTGTTGTACAAATAACAATATCTAGTTCGTGCGATTGGGGTTGGTTAGCAGGGAAAGCTATTCGTTGAGCAATATTGATGATCCTTTGAGATTTACCAAATAATTCGTGTAAGGCGGTAAGGCTTTTAGTTAATGCTTGTAAACGGGGTTGTGGGTCTTTGCGTTGGGAAGCATGACTACCCTCATTGCTAGGGTTAAAAAAATGGGCAATGGTAAAAATAATCCGCATTTTAAATATCACTTTTATATTTGTCATTTGTCATTTGTCATTTGTTATTGAGCCATAGCTAATCATTGATATACTTTTTATAAAAGTCGTTTTTTTCAGGCTTTTCTTTGCACCTTTGCTTGAGTCAAAAAATATTTATGCAAGAGACTAATGACTAATGACCAATGACCAATGACTAATGACTTCTGCTAAATCCCTTAGAAACTGAGGGCTTTTTCAAGCTATCAGAATTTTTACCAGCAAACATCCATTGCAAATGCTGTGGTAACAATTTGGCTAAATCATAACGCTTCAGAATTGTCTCTCGCGCATTCGCCCGAATTGCTTTCATTTCCTGGGGATTATTTAGCGCTTCTTCAACCCGATTAGCAATATCCTGGGGAGAAAAGAAATCTACTAGCAGTCCATTTACTCCATCATTTATCACTTCCAATACTGGCGGAGTTTTAGAGGCTACTAGTAAACATCCTGCTGCCATTACTTCTAACATTGACCAGGATAAAACAAAAGGACGGGTTAAATAAATATGAGCAGAAGAAGCTTGCAAAACTTGAAGATACTCATTGTAAGGTAGCCTATCTGTAAAGTGCAGCCTCGATAAATCTAAAGATGATTTCAATTTTTCTAGCATTAATTGTTTATAAGTTTGACCATCGGGGAGATTCTTCCCATAAGCAACCCTATTTTCTCCCACAACTACTACATGGCATTTAGGTCTTCGTTGCTGAATTAGTGCCACCGTTTCCATAAACTGTGGAAATCCTCTATAAGGTTCCATCCCCCGTCCTACATAAGTTACCAACTCTTCAACGTGGGAAAGGTCAAGATTTATTCTTGGTAAAACTAATTTTGAGTCTGGTTTGGGAACAAAATATTTAGTATCAACACCATCATGAAGGACAGTGATTTTGCTATGATATTCTTTGGGAAACTGCTGATGCTGCCAATTAGTTGGAGAAAGTCCGCGATCGCAGCTATATAAGTCAGTCAAAATCGGCGCGTTTTTCACGCGGATACGGCATTCATCATCAGCATTTAGTGGTTCGTTGGGATCAAAATCGGCATCGGAACCGTGAGCGTGATAAAACCACTCAAAATAACACAATAACTCTGCTTTGGGAAAAACATCTTTCATAAATAAAGTCGGCCCCCAACCAGAATGCCCATAAACTATGTCTGGAACGAAACCCTCGGCTTTTAATTTTTCGGACACGCGATAGACAGCCTGCGCGGTAAGAACAGCATTTTCCAGGTTGCGAACATAATGGTGGGTTTGGGGAGCAGCTTCACGAGAAGGAGTGTAAATAGCTTTAAAAACGCCAGGTATTTCCCCTTCTAGACGGTTTGTTCCAAAGACCACTTGGCAATTAGGATCTTTACCTAAAACTATCGCTAGATTGCGAAATTGCGAGGGGAAATTGGGATGTAAAAATAATATTTTCATTGGAACAATCTTGATTAATTTATTGCAAGATAAAATAAATTAAGACAATCTTTTTAAGATTATAAGATTATTTATTAAGATTTTGAGCAAGTAAAATTAGGTAAATGGTTGTCAGGAAATGCGAAAATAATCGCAAATTCGTGTTATGACAATGAAATTTATTGGTATTGATTTAGGCTGGCGATCGCAACCAAGCGGACTATGCTGTTTAGAATGGATAGATGGCCAACTGCAACTACTCGATCTAGATCGCAAAGAAGCCATTGCAGACATCCTCACCTGGATTGATTGCAGCGTCCAACCAGACGAACCAGCCATCATCGCCGTAGATGCACCTACCCTCATCCCCAACCCTACCGGGAGTCGCCTCCCCGACAAACTCAGCCACAAATACTTTGGCAAATATCATGCAGGATGCTACCCAGCTAATCAAAACCTACCCTTCGCCGATCGCACCATCAACTTTGGTTTAGAATTAGAATCACGTGGTTTTGCCCACGCACCCACCATTGAACCGCAAAAACTGAGCAGATATCAAATAGAAGTCTTCCCCCACCCAGCAATCGTCAACCTATTCAACCTAGAACGCATCCTCAAATACAAAAAAGGGCGCTTAAGCGATCGCCGCCTAGAACTAATCAAACTCCAAAATTATCTTCTAGATATCCTCCCCTCCCTTTCTCCTCCTCTGCGTCCTTGGCGGCTTGGCGGTTCGTTTCCTCTTGAAATCCCCACCACAGGCGCAGCCCTCAAAGCCACCGAAGACCAACTAGATAGCCTAATTTGCGCTTACGTTGCTGCATACTGGTGGTATTGGGGAGAACAACGTAACTTAGTATTAGGCGATCGCACCACAGGCTACATTATCATCCCCCAAAGAATATTAGCCTAAAATTGTAATATTGTAAGATTTAACTCAAGGAGTTTTTATGCAAAGAGTTAGTCCTAATTTTAGTTTAAAGCAACTTTATGAAATTGACGATCATCTTTGGTTGGAGGAAACAATCAAGCTATTAAAAGCTAACAAATTAGGAGAATTAGATTTAGAAAATTTAATTGAGGAGTTAGAGAATTTGGCTCGTAGAGACAAAGCCAAGGTTGCTAGTTTATTAGAACAAATTATTAGACATCTTTTATTGCTGCAATATTGGACAGAAGAGTCTCAATATAATTCTGGGCATTGGAAAGCAGAAATTAGAAGTTTTAGGAATCAATTAGAACGTCAGCTAACAACAAATTTACATCAATTTTTAGAAACCGAGTTAGCATCAATTTATGAAGATGCGTTAGGATATGTAATTGATAAAACTGAGGGAAAACTCGATAAGTTACCTCAATTTTGTACTTACACCTTAGAACAGCTACTAGATATTAATTATCTACCTGAAAACTTTTAACATAAAAGGCGTTGCTGATTTTTAGCAACGCCTAATCTTGAGTATTTAATAACTACTCAGCACTCTTACTCTGCCCAAGCAATCAACCTTGGTTCATAAGCATTAGCCAGATTTTGATTTTTCGGCAATACACGCAAAGACAAGCCTTGTAAACCAGAAGCGGTATAAGTGATATTACCCGTGTAAGTACTCAATTGCTGTGCATCTTCACCTTGGTAATCCATCACCACTGTTACAGCGTTGACGATATCACCATTGGCATCGATCGCACCTTGATATAACTCCACCTGCACATCTTCCTTGGCCAAAGTTGCTAAGTCAACCTTGGCTTTGACAGTAACGGTTTGGTTAACCTCAATGTCTGAAGCTGCCGATACGTCAACATCTTTGATTCTGATGTTGAACCAGTGTTCGCTCAGTTTTTCTTTCCAAGCAGCTAGTTCTTTAGCTGGGGCATAGTTATTAACAGTCAGGGTATGATAGCGATCGCTAGCTGGGAAATAAGCTCGGTGTGCATATTCTCCCACCATCCGCGCTGTATTAAAGAAAGGACAATTCAACCGAATTGCATCCTTCATTTTGGCAACCCACGGACGAGGTAAGCCATCACTATCCCGTTGCTCATAAAATAGTGGTACAACATCCTTCTCTAATAATTCGTAGAGAGCATTTGCTTCTACTTCATCTTGGTAGTTAGGATCGTCGTAATTCTCTCCATGTCCAATCGCCCAGCCTGTGCGGACGTAATCAGCTTCATCCCACCAGCCATCTAGTACGCTTAAATTCGGCAATCCATTCATTGCCGCTTTCATGCCGCTAGTACCAGAAGCTTCCCGTGGACGACGCGGTGTATTTAACCAGATATCGCAACCCGCAACCATTAACCGGGCTATGTGAATATCGTAATTGGGAACAAACACTACCTGTTTTTCTAAATGTTGTTCGCGGATAAAGTGATTGATATCGCGGATGAGTTCTTTACCGGGAATATCTTTCGGATGTGCCTTACCAGCAATTACAAATTGCACTTTCCGGTCTTTGTTAGCCAGTAAAAGCCGCTTAATCCGATCCAAATCACGCATCCAGAGGGTGGCGCGTTTGTAGGTGGCAAAGCGACGAGCAAAGCCAATGGTGAAAGCGTAGGGATCTAAAACTTCTTGGGCTTGGATAATTTCGGAAGCGGAAGCACCGCGATCGTGCAAATGCTTGACCAAATGCTCCCGCACATACAAAATCATATCTAAGCGGCAGCGTTCGTGATTGCGCCACAATTCCTCATCGGGTATAGCTTCCATCCGCTCCCACAATGGGCTATCTGGTGGTGCTGATGACCAATTTGGGCCGAGGTAGCGATCGTATAACTCTTGAGTTGATTTAGCAACACAACTCCGAGCATGGACACCGTTAGTAATTGCTGCGATCGGTACTTCCTCTACTGGCACTTTCTGCCACAAGCCTTGGAACATTTGCCGCGATACGACACCATGTAGTTGTGCTACACCGTTAGAAAATGTTGCCATTTTCAGCGCCAGCACCGCCATACTAAAAGGCTCAGATAAATCGCCTGTATTCTCGCGCCCCAATCCTAAAAATTGCTCTTTGGGCAAGCCAAATATCTCTGCATAGTACCCCAGATAGTACAACATTTTGTCGGGAGCGAACAAGTCAATTCCCGCCGGTACTGGTGTGTGGGTAGTAAAGATATTGCTGGAAGCTACCACCTGTTTAGCTTGGATATAACTCAGTCCTTCTTCCTGAATCAGCAAGCGGATGCGTTCTAGGGCAGAGAAGGCGGCGTGTCCTTCATTCATGTGGTAGGCTGTGACTTTCAGCCCCAAAGCTTTGAGCATTTGCACACCACCGATCCCCAACATGATTTCCTGGTGGATACGCATATCGATATCGCCACCATACAGTTGATCTGTAATGTCGTGGTCGTAAGTGTTGTTGGGCTCAATATTGGTATCCATCAGATACAGGGGAACCGTTCCTACCTGTACGCGCCAAACTCTGGCATACACCTTGCGTCCTGGATAATCTACCGCAATCCGTAGTTCTGAACCATCGGCATTGCGCTCTAGATGCAAGGGCATATTATAGAAATCGTTCAGCAGATAGCGTTCTTGCTGCCAGCCATCAGCATTGAGGTATTGGGCAAAGTAGCCTTGCTGATACAGCAAACCTACACCTACAAGCGGTAGCCCCAAGTCACTAGCAGATTTGAGGTGATCCCCCGCCAGAACTCCCAAGCCCCCAGAATAAACGGGTAAACAATCAACAAGTCCAAATTCCGCCGAAAAATAGGCGTAACATTCTTTTGGTTGATCTTCCCGTTGTTTTTGATACCAAGTGCGCTCTTGTAAATAATCGTCTAACTGACGATCAGCCCGATCCATTTGCGCGAGAAAGCCTTCATCTTCGACAACTTCCAAAAGCCGCGATTGAGAGATAGTACCGAGCATCAACACCGGGTTATGATGGCTAGACTCCCACAAGTCAGAGTCTAAACGACGAAATACATCTTTACTCTCAACGTTCCAATCCCAGTGCAAGTTATATGCTAGCCGACGCAGTGGTTCGAGTCGCGCCGGTAATGAAGGGGATACGTTAAATGTACGAATTGGCTGCATAGGTTAGCAAAACTCCAAGTTTAGTTATGGTTATTGTTTACTGTCTTTACCAATGTTGCCAATTCTTTATACTGTAGTTTGTGAAAAAGCGATGACTTTGTTAAGCATTGAGAATTCTTTTTAACATCGTTGCTAAAGTTTACACCAAGGTGTTTCTAATTCTATGCGTTACTCTGGGCCATGTACTTGGTATATTAAGATTTAATCATTGAGTGGCATACATCACTTAAAAAAATCTAGTTTTGAATAAATAATTTATATTTATTTTAGTATTGCTTGCGGGGATCAGTCTGTGGTCTTGGATAAGGGTGAAAATTATTCATAGGTGTTGCCATGAAAATTATAATTTTAATCATTTTTTAATAAAATTGCCCTGACAAAGAAGCAGTTATGATTCTTAGGTTAAGGTGAGTTAAAAGAGATGGGATACCAAATAATCCAGGTAGACATCACTTAAAATTGGAACGTGTAAAAATAATACCAAGCAGTTAACTAGGAAAAGCGAGCGCTAACTACTTGGTATAATTTTTGATACTAAATCAGGAAAATAACTATATTAGCGTGTTATTCTACGCGCCTAGTGAAGGCTGATCTTTGGTATTTTTTGTCATTGACAAAGCTACGGCTGCTGCATAAGCAATCTCGGCTGCCATTTGATAAGCAAGTTTGATACTCGATGAAGCGTCCTTGGCTTTAGGAGAGACGGAAGTTTTTTTTCGGCGCGACTCTTGTTTGACATCGCCTGCTGCAATAGCTCGCTGTAAAACGATCCAGGCATCTAAGTCTTCTGAGTCATAATTACTTTGAAGTTGCGATCGCAGTTGTTTTTCGGCTAAAACACTCAGATAGCCGATAGCTAGAGCTTCTTGGACAATTTCTTTAATTAAAGCCATAATTTGAACCAAGTGTGTGAGTTAAAACCGATACCTCAATGTGGGCATTAAATATTGTTTTGTGAATTTCTCCTAAAAACTAAGCTACGTTTTAGCTTTTCTTTAATAAAATTTATAATGAGTAGTACCAAGCACGCATCACCCTCTTGGCTCACCCGAATGGGTGATTTACAGATTATTTAAATACAAGTAATTAGAAAAAATAAATTTTGAGATTTTGAAGTAAGAGGGTGTCACAAGTATAGTAGATATCATTATAGATTTAACATCCAATCATTAAACTATCGGACTTACGCAAAACTACATACACTCAAAGTCAATTTGTGTAGTTGCTTAGTGTCTATTCTAGAAGTTATCCAATGAAGTACCACCAGGATATTTTTCCTCAAATAGAATTAGTATAAGTGTATAAAATTATTTAATAGTCGCGTAGGCTTTGCCCGCCGTAGGCATGGCACCAGAAAAAAGTTAGCTAATTTACATTATCATCAACAAGCAACTTGATAACCAACTGATTTATTGAGAGTGTTCCATTAAAAATAAAATGTGTTATTGTTAAAAACAACTGTTATTAAAAACAATTCATGTAATTACAAACATGAATTTACTAGTCTGTAAATCATCCGTGTGCGACATGATTGGAGCAACATACTCTAGAAATTCGTTGCAAGAAAGCCGTCATAGCAGTCGGGGAAGCGCTTACTTGTTTGCACCGATGGTTAACTTCAATGTGATGGCTGATGTGGGAGATAATCCACCATAATTGGGTTTTTATTGGGGCAAGATTGCCCAGAAAAACCCAACAATAATTACATTGTGATGCTAGGCATAAATTTTATCCAAATTTTTGAATATAGTCTAGTTAAATGTATTTTTTGTTGCAAAAGAGCTTGTGGAAGTGAGTTGTTTTAAAAGACTAAAATTGCCAGAGAGGAAATAGCCTCCATGTCTAACAACTCTATCCCTAGTTGCGTAACAAGCTTTGCAAATTTCCCGGATAGCCAAAAAAGTACCCTATCTAAACCAGAAATTTATCCATCAGACAATTTAATAGTCTGAGATTTGGCTCTGCAATGCGTTAAGGTTTTTTGATTAATTAATTTGGTGAAGAGAAGCAAAGTTTGTATGTGCCTTGACTGGTGCAAAATATTCTAGCGATCCAAGCCAACTTTGCATATCAATTGAGTAATTATACACACCTTAGTTCAAGAATTGCTCACATAGTCAAAACCAGAATCCAAGTTTTCCAAATGTTGGAAAGCCATCTAAAAGTATGGATAAATTTCGGTAATACTGCCAAACCAATTTAATGTATTAAGGACTTACGCAAAAAATAGCCCAAATCTTGATTCTCCGTAGGGCAATTCATGAATTGCTCCTACCGCGTGTAGTTTTGCGTAAGTCCTAGCATTAAAAAACTTTTGTTTTTTAGTCTTGGCAGAAGATAAGGATACAGGCAAAACAACTTTCAATACTGCCAACAACAATTAATTGAAGAGATATGTAGCTATGCATAACGAGCAATATTTTTCAAAATTGCAGCGCGTGCAAGAACTTTTCGTGACTACTGTGTTAGGGGATATTCCCACGATTCTTTTAGGGTCAAAATTGCGTAATTTAGGATATCGGAGGATTTTTGCTCAAATAGGCAGCCCAGTTTATATTCAAAATGGTGTTGAATTTAACGGTACTTCTTGTATTGAAATTGGCAATGGAGTATATATTTTCAAGGGTGTACGGTTGGATGCTAGAGGACACAAAAATAACAGAATTTATCTAGGAAATAGAGTAGCTATTGAGCGTAACGTTGATATAGGATGCTTGGAAGACACGTGTATACATATTGATGAAGACACCTTTATTGCTCCCAACGTGTGTATTGAGGGGCCAGGAGACATTAAAATTGGTAAACACTGCATGATTGCTGCCCACTCAGGTATATATGCCAATAATCATAATTTTGCCGAGCCGATGGAGCTAATTAAATACCAAGGTGTTACTCGCAAGGGAATTGTGATTGAAGATGACTGTTGGCTAGGGCATGGAGTAACAGTATTAGATGGCGTTACCATCGGCAAAGGCAGTGTTATTGGTGCAGGAGCAGTTGTCAATAAAGATATTCCTCCTTTCTCCGTTGCAGTCGGTATACCTGCACGAGTAATCAAAAACCGGATTGGTAAAGAGGTAGCAAAAGTTAAAACTGAGAAATAGGGAATTGGGCATGGGGCATTGGGAATTGGGCATGGGGTATTAGAAGTATTTCCTGTAAACTTTTTTGGGAAACCTTTGCTGTCAGTCAACGTCACAAGAGTAGACAGTCTGTGAGTTATTTTTGAAGGGGATCTGAAAGTTAGACAACTGACATTTTAGATGATTCTCAATAACCGCAGGATAGGCACTGCTAGCCCATAATCCCCAGTCCTCAGTCCCAAGTCCCCAATCCCCAGTCCCCAGAGTCCTCTAAAAAAGGGACGAGATTTGGGTAATATAAAGTAGCTATCTTTTCTGCATGGCAGATCCTCAAAGAAAAGCTTTCTTTGTTTTACCCCTTGGAGATATTTCTATGCTGACTTTAAAAATCGCTGTTTATATTGTTGTTGCCCTCTTCGTAACTATCTTCATCTTCGGATTTTTGTCGAACGATCCTGCTCGTAACCCCGGCCGTCGGGACTTAGAGTAAAAGGGCGATAAATTATCCGCGACTTTGGAAGGCGGAAAATACTAAACGCCACGGAAACTTACTAAGAGAAAGTTAGTAAGTTTCTTCCTCCAGGTAGCTTGCTGTAGGTAGCAGAAGGCGACAGCCGGAAGGCAAAATGTATAGTTTATCCTTCCGTCCGTCATTTGGCTGTTTGTTAGCCCGATTTTGCTCACTTATGCTTCATCCAGTTCCGCCTGCTATTCTCGAATCTGTACAACCTGTAAATCCCGCCTCATCTGCTAGTCATACAAAGTTTCTTTCAGCTGTAGAAACGGGAATGCAGGAAAAGACAGACAAATCCAAGCAGTCTCAGGATTTGTCTCAGTTGACAATTGCGGATGACATCAAGAGTAATTCGCCATTGCCAACTCCGATAAACTCAACTCAGGATAACTTGGTAGTTCCTGAAACTCATTCTGTACCCCATCCACCAGAAACCTTCCCACCAGAAATTTCCCCCATCACCGATGGAAGTGCTGCACTTTTGGGGCAGTCAGTGGTTGTTGGTTATCCCACGCAGGAGGTTAAAATCTCTAATGGCCAAGATAATAAAGACACAAAGATAGTTCGGCCCTCAGAACTTCTGCTAAGAGCGGCGTTACGTAAACGGGAGAGGCAAAGAGAAGCCATTACATTGCCGCCAAAAAAAGTTGGTGCGAGGGATTCCCCTGAGCCAAAATGTGAACCTTCTCAAACACTTAGTCAACCATGTCTGACGACAAGCCGCTCTGCGTATACGCTAAATCTCCACTCTAGTAGTGGAGACAAGCAAACCTTTTTGGACTCTTCTAGTTTTAGCTATAGAGTTTCCCCAAATCCCCTTGTCGCCCAATCTCCGCCTACTCTTAAAATTGCCCCAACTGTTCCAAACAGCAACAAGTTAGTCGAATCCAAGGCAGAAATTTTAGCTGAGAAGTTAACCCAGCAAAAACAGCAAAGTGATATTACTGCACAACAATCTTCAAAAGAAGAGAATATCTCTGTATCTGCTGCCGATCTTGTACCGAGTTCTCAATTACAACAAAATTTTATAAAATTCCAGTCTCGTAACCCGACAAAGCAATCCTCAACACCGATAACTGTAGAATTCAGTTCCCAAGTTCAAGAACAAACTCAAGCACAAACACCACAAGTAGGCACCACCAATCGGCCACAAGCGCCAGCTAGTAACCCGCCAGCCAGTCCGAGAGTTGTAGAAGTCACTTCAGATCGGCAAGAATATGACGAGCAAAGGCGAATTATTACAGCTGTTGGAAATGTAATTCTGCGATTTGATGGGGCGGTGGTGGATGCCGATCGCTTGCAAGTCAATTTGGACAACTTAATTGCTGCGGGTGAGGGCAATGTAACTTTAACACGGGGCGATCAAATACTCCGTGGACAACGCTTTACTTATAACTTTGTTCAAGATAGTGGGGAACTTGTAAATGGTAGAGGAGAAATTTATGTACCCTCAAGCCAAACAGATTTTGCTTTCTCACCCGCAGGTGTTCCTGCGGGTGGAGTTCCAAAACGTCCGCCTAGCGATCGCATTAGAGCCAATCAGCCACTTTCTGGTGTGAGTAGCCCCAGACAGATTGATGTGGCATTTGGTGGTCAGTCAAGTGCCAGCAACATCCCACCCCCGAAAGCAGGGGGTGCAGTCAATCGACTCAGGTTTGAAGCCGAACACATTGATTTTTATCCCCAAGGCTGGCAAGCAAAAGATGCTCGCATCACCAACGATCCTTTTTCGCCGCCAGAACTACAGTTACGCGCAGATACAATAACTCTGACGCGAGAGGCACCCTTAGTAGACCGGATTACGACGCAGGGACAGCGTTTGGTATTGGATCAAACAACTTCCTTACCAATACCCCTGAATCAACGGACGATTGATCGGCGAGAGCGGGACGTTACACCTACAATATTTTCTCCTGGCTACGATGGAGATAAGCGGGGTGGTTTGTATATTGAGCGTGGCTTTCCAGTGATCGATACACAGAGGACAATCTGGACAGTTACGCCTCAGTTGCTAGTACAGAAAGCTTTGGAAGGAGGTACGAGTAACTTAGGCTCACTGTTTGCCGTTAAAACAAAGATAAGTTCTGTTTTGAGTCCAAAAGCAGTAATTCAAGGGACTGGGCAGTTAACCAGTTTTGACTTCGACAATTTGGAAAACAGTTTGCGGGTGAATTTGGGATTGCGCCAAATAGTAGGCGATCGCCTTCCCCATGTCTTGAATGTGCAATATAATTACCGCGATCGCCTCTACAACGGTACTCTGGGCTATCAAACTGTCCAGAGCAGTCTTGGTGCCATTATTACCTCTCCTGTGATTCCTTTAGGAAAAAGTGGCATCAACCTCAACTATCAGGCAAGCGCTCAGTATATCGATGCCAATACCGATCGCCAAGACTTGCTAAAACCCATACGGGAAAACGATCGCATCTCACTAGGTCGTTTCCAAGCTAGTGCTGACCTCAGTAGAGGGCTGTTACTCTGGCGAGGAAAACCATTACCATCTACTGCCAGCCAAGGATTACGATATACAGCTAACCCTGTAGTTCCTTACTTGCAGGCGATCGCTGGACTTACGGGCACTACCAGTTATTACACCAATGGGGATAACCAAAGCACCCTAACTGGTAGAATTGGCTTACTAGGGCAAATTGGTCATTTTTCTCGACCTTTTTTCGACTATACCGCCTTTAATATTACTTACTCACAAGGCTTAAATAGCGGATTATCTCCCTTTTTGTTTGATCGTTCCGTTGATAACAAAGTTTTAAGTGCTGGGATATCACAGCAAATCTACGGCCCTTTTCGCTTAGGCTTTCAAACATCTATTAACTTGGATACAGGTAAAGAAACTAGCACTGACTACATTGTGGAATATAGCCGTCGCACCTATGGGATCACCTTGCGTTACAATCCAGTGTTGGAGTTAGGCGGCTTCAGTATCCGAATTAGTGATTTTAACTGGGGTGGCGGCACCGATCCATTTTCTGATGTGAAGCCAGTAGTAAATGGAGTGCAACAGGATAATTAATGAGACCGATTAAACCAATTTATTCACCTGAAATTAGCACAGATATTGAATTCTGAATTCTAGATTCTAACTCTTGGATTATTTTCTGATAGAAGAATTTTGGATTTTAGAAACAGACATGAATATGTTAATCAAATGTTAATCAAAAATTTCCAATAGTTACTTTATAGTAACTACTTTACTTTAGTAACTAGTTACTTTTAGTATCTGATGTAATGCTTTGAAGTTTAGAATCAAAAAAACTATAGCGGTTCCCATTCAGATGGGGTACAACATTATATCGCTTGGTGTAGGGTTGTACCTCACGGTTGTCGAGAAACGCTATCAAAGCAGTAAATCCTAGCTAATCAGGAGATATTTGGTGGTAAATATTCTACATATTGATTCCAGTCCCCGTGGTGAACGATCGCACTCACGAGAACTATCTAAGGAATTTGTCAGTGCCTGGAAAGCATCACATCCTGAAGATGCGATCGCCTATCGAGATTTAGGGCATCACCCAGTTCCTCACGTTAATGAAGCTTGGATTGCGGCGGCATTTTCACCAGCAGAAACCCATACCCCAGAATTATCTGAGGCAATCAGAATTTCTGATCAACTAGTTGATGAGTTTTTGGCAGCCGATCGCTACGTCTTTGGAGTGCCAATGTATAACTTCAATATACCTTCCACTTTTAAGGCTTACATCGACCAAATCGTTCGCATTAACCGGACTGTTTCCTTAAATGCTCAAGGTTTTAAAGGGTTAGTCGAGGGCAAAAAGGCAGTTATCATTACAGCCCGTGGTGGTGACTTTAGCCCAACCTCCCCTGCCGTTGCCTATGACTTCCAAGAACCATACCTGCGAACAATTTTCGGCTTTATTGGGATTACAGATATTCAATTTATTAACGCCAACAGCCTCAACGAGGGTGATGCCCGTACCAAATCTCTAGCAGAAGCACGGGCAGCAATTCAAAACGCGATCGCTCATTGGTAATTGGGCATTGGTAATTGGGCATTGGGCATTGGGCATTGGGCATTGAGAATTGGGAATTAGTTCTTTATTTTTTCTCCCTCATCTCCCTCATCTCCCTCATCTTCAAGGTGATAACCGCTCAATTTTCCAAGTGCCATTATCTAAACGAGTATAGAGTAAGCGATCGTGTAAGCGGCTAGAGCGTCCTTGCCAAAACTCAATTTCTGTGGGGATCACTCGTAAGCCTCCCCAATGAGGCGGTCGGGGGATCTCTTGATTTTCGTATTTACTGGAGAACTCCTGCATACGGCGCTCTAACACTTCTCGACTTTCTATCACCTCGCTTTGATTAGATACCCACGCACCAAGGCGACTGTAAGGAGGGCGAGTATCAAAATACTGGTCGGATTCAGTAACGGATACTTTCTCCACATACCCACAAATGCGAACTTGACGTTCCAGTTCTGCCCACCAGAAGACTAAAGCTGCTAGAGGATTTTCTGCGAGTTCTTGTCCTTTGCGGCTGTTGTAGTTGGTGAAAAAAGCAAAGCCCCGTTCATCAAAATCTTTTAGTAGCACCATTCTGGCTGAAGGCTTACCGTCTGGTGTGACAGTAGCAAGGGTCATAGCATTAGGTTCGAGGAGTTGCCCTGCTAAAGCCTGATCGAACCATTTTTTAAATTGAATAAAAGGATTGAGGTCTACTTCGAGTTCGCTTAAAGCTTCCAAAGCGTAGTCTTTGCGAAGATCACCTACAGTTTTGTCCATTTTGATATACTTCCTTGTTTTCAGTTACGCTTATACATATCTTTGTTAAAAATATCTATCATGATAATCAGTCTCATCAAGAATTTTACAAATTCTCTCACGAATATTTAAAATTAAAATAGATTGCATAAAATGCGCCGTTCAGCCTCTCTTCAACGCTTATTAATTTATGGTCTGAGCGGTCCAATTATCGCTCTTAATGTCTGGCTACTGTCAGTACTTTTTCGCTACTTCCAGCATCCCATTACCGTCTTGAGCATTGCGGCAATTTTGGCTTTTCTACTCAATTACCCGGTTAAGTTCTTTGAACGTGCGCGAATCACTCGCACTCAGGCGGTAATTATAGTTTTACTGGCAACGCTTACCCTATTCGGGATTCTAGGCGTTACCCTAGTGCCGTTGATCATTGACCAAACAATCCAACTGTTAAATAAGATCCCTGATTGGTTAGGCGCTAGTCAAGCAAACTTAAAGCAATTTGAGATGTTGGCAAAACAGCGACACTTGCCAATTGATCTAAGGGTTGTAAGCAGTCAAATCAATGCAAATATTCAGAATCTGGTACAACAGCTAGCTTCTGGGGCGGTGGGATTTGCTGGAACACTGCTATCAGGCTTACTTGACGTAGTGTTAGTCATTGTGCTTGCATTTTATATGCTTTTGTATGGCGATCGCGTCTGGTATGGTCTAGTAAATGTTTTGCCCTCTAATATTGCAGATCCCCTCACTGCATCCTTACGCCTAAATTTTCAGAACTTCTTTCTTAGCCAGTTGTTGCTAGGACTATTCATGATGCTAACCCTCACGCCAATTTTCTTGGTAATGAAGGTACCCTTTGCTCTGTTGTTTGCCATATTAATTGGGATTTCAGAACTCATTCCCTTTATCGGGGCATCTCTTGGCATTGGTTTAGTGACAATTTTAGTCCTGTTGCAAAATTGGGTGTTAGCAGTTCAAGTTGCCATAGCAGCAGTTATTATGCAGCAGCTTAAAGATAACCTGTTAGCTCCCCGGTTACTTGGCAACTTTATTGGGTTGAATCCCATCTGGATTTTTGTATCTATTTTAATGGGATTTGAGATTGCTGGGCTGTTAGGAACGCTTGTTGCTGTTCCCATTGCTGGTACTATTAAAGGCACTTTCGATGCGATTAAAAGCGGCAAGCCTGGTAATTTTGTCCCAACTGTCACCATTCCTCATGACCCACCCCCAGATTGAGGGTGCAGGGGGCAGGGGACAGGGTGCAGGGGGAGAATAACTATTAATTATTTCCCAATGCCCAATGCCCAATGCCCAATGCCCAATGCCCAATGCCCAATGCCCAATGCCCAATGCCCAATGCCCAATTCCCAAATATAAAATATCAAAAGTTGCACATTCCGATCTCACAATTCACAATGGTGGTTGATTACAATTTCAGGGGATACTGCCAGCAGGCAATTCCTGATTAAAAGAAGTGCAAGCAGATGTATAAAGTACAGGCTTTGCCGATAGTCAATGAGTTTAGTGCTGAATTCTTATTAATTAACTTAGAACCTGTTGATGGAAGCTTCCGAGCTATTAGAAACAATCACACTCCTGATTTACCAAGCTGAACAAGGAGAAATTGACCCTTGGGATGTCCAAGTGATTGAGGTGATTGACCGTTACTTAGAACTGATGGCACCGGAGTCAATAGGAAGAGGCTATGAAGCTGATTTGTCTCAATCTGGACAGGCATTTTTATCAGCATCAATGCTGGTATTGTTCAAAGCTAATACCTTGATGCAATTGTCAACAGTAGGAGATATCCAAGATGGGGTATTAGATGATGCCTTCTTAGAAGGTGAAGACGGAATATCACATCAAGGTCATCGTCTACCATTAGAACGGCAATTGCGCCGTCGTCCATCGGCAATGCCGCCACCAAAGCGGCGGGTGACTCTGCAAGAGTTAATCAAGCAATTGCAGATTATGGCAAACCAGCTAAAACTAGTAGAAAAAGTTAGCAAGCCTATTCGTCCCAGACGTTTGCCTAGCGTTCAAAGTATGCGGGAGGCGCTGGAATTAGCTCACCAAGAAAACCTGACGGAAGTAGCTGGGGAACTTGAACAAGTGTTGAATTTATCGGCAAGGGAGCTAAATTCAGAACAAAATTGGTTGAATCTAGAACAACTTGTAGAGTTATGGACTCAAACAAAGCTTCTCAACCAAAATGGGTTTGGACATGAGTCTAAACATAGTCATGTAGTTAGCGTTTTCTGGGCGTTACTACTACTTTCGGCTCAATCGAAAGTAGAGCTATTTCAAGAGGAGTTTTACCATGAGATTAAAATTCGGCTAATTATAGATTCAGCTAAGACCAGTAAAGCTTTTGAGCAGTCAATGAACTAAAAAAGTCAAAATTAGCCCTACAGATAATTTACAGATTTTTGATTCAGCCCCAAAATCCGGGTAAATTGAAAAGATAAGCGATCGCTTGTCATCTAAGTATATAAATGGTTGCAATAACCACTTAATTCCTGTTATCCCTGTTTAGAGGATGACTTAGAGCAGAAATAAAAACTGATGATTAAGTATCACTCGATGAAAGTAAACTGGCTTGTGGTTGAGGAATAAATTTTTATGAAAGCGATGATTCTCGCGGCTGGCAAGGGTACTCGCGTGCGTCCGATTACCTATACAATTCCTAAACCAATGATTCCCATCCTGCAAAAGCCAGTGATGGAATTCTTGCTGGAACTGTTACGCCAACATGGATTTGACCAGATTATGGTCAATGTCAGTCATTTGGCTGAAGAAATAGAAAACTATTTCCGTGATGGTCAACGGTTTGGGGTGCAGATTGCCTATTCCTTTGAGGGCAAAATTGATGATGACGGTAAACTGGTAGGGGAAGCAATCGGTTCTGCAGGAGGGATGCGCCGCATTCAAGACTTCTCACCATTTTTTGATGATACCTTTGTGGTGTTGTGCGGTGATGCTTTAATTGACTTAGATTTAACTGAGGCGGTTAAATGGCATAGAGCTAAAGGGGCGATCGCTACTATTATTACAAAATCTGTCCCCAAGGAAGAAGTTTCTAGCTACGGTGTGGTAGTAACTGACGAAGAGGGGCGTGTTCAAGCTTTCCAAGAAAAACCTTCAACGGAAGAAGCCCTCAGTACCAACATCAACACAGGTATTTACATCTTTGAACCAGAGGTTTTTAACTATATTCCCTCTGATACGGAATATGACATTGGTAGCCAATTGTTTCCTAAATTGGTAGAAATCAAAGCCCCTTTCTACGCCATTCCTATGGATTTTGAATGGGTAGATATTGGTAAAGTTCCAGACTATTGGCGGGCGATTCGCGGTGTACTACTGGGTGAAATCAAAAATGTGCAAATCCCCGGTCATGAAGTCGCCCCTGGTATTTATACTGGTTTAAATGTTGCCGTAAATTGGGACAAAGTGGATATCACAGGCCCTGTTTACATTGGCGGGATGACGAGAATAGAAGACGGAGCAAAAATTGTCGGGCCAGCGATGATTGGCCCCAATTGTTGGATATGTAGTGGCGCAACTGTAGAAAATAGCGTGATTTTTGAATGGTCGCGTCTAGGACCAGGAGTCCGCTTAGTTGATAAGCTGGTATTTGGGCGTTATTGCGTCGATAAAACTGGAGCAGCAATTGATGTTCAAGCTGCTGCTTTAGACTGGCTGATTACCGATGCCCGTCAGACACCGCCATCACATACCCCTGTTGAGCGACAAGCGATAGAGGAATTGTTGGGGACAAACGCGAATTAGGGAATGGGGCATGGGGAATCGGGCATGGGGCAGATGAGGGAGCATGGGGAGAAAGAACTAATGCCCAATGCCCAATGCCCAATGCCCAATGCCCAATCCCCAATGCCCAATCCCCAATCCCCAATCCTAACTATTTAGATACGTATATCTTTGCAGACTCTGCTCGTAGGTTTGGAGTAATCGCTGAGATTCTGCTAGGGTGATACGTTTTTCTTCTAATGCTTTCTCGCAACGCTGGCGAATGTTTTCCACCATATCTTCGGAGTCATACTGAACGTAGCTTACTACTTCGCTCATGGTGTCACCTTTGACAACGTGTTCAATCTGGTAGCCTTTGGGCGTTAATTGGATGTGAACAGCATTAGTGTCGCCAAATAGGTTGTGCAAATTCCCCATGATTTCTTGATAAGCTCCATTCAAGAACATCCCTAAATAATAGGGTTCTCCTGGCTTGTAGGTGTGCAGTTCTAAAACCGATTTGACATCGCGCAGGTCAATAAAGCGGTCGATTTTACCATCACTATCACAGGTAAGGTCGGCTAAAATTCCTCGTCGGATTGGTTCTTCATCCAAGCGGTGGATTGGCATGATGGGGAAAAGCTGATCTATCGCCCAGCAATCTGGTGCTGATTGAAACACTGACATATTAACGTAGTAGATGGAAGCCATGATTTTTTCAAGGTCTTCTAGTTCATCTGGTACGTATTCTTGCTGTCTAGTGATGTTCAAAATCTTCTGGCAACAAGCCCAGTAGAGCCGTTCGGCTTTGGCTCGTTCTCTGAGGCGTAAAATTCCTAAGTTGAAGCGGCTGATGGCTTCTTCTTTGAATTGGGCCGCGTCGTGATACAACTCTTGGTAATTCTCTTGGTTGATGGATTGGTAGCTTTCCCAAAGGTAATTAATTATTGGGGATTCTCCGTCTTGTGGAGGTTCTGGTGAATCGAGAGGGACATCGCTGGTACTAAGAACATCAAAAATCAGCACCGACTGATGGGAAGCGATCGCTCTTCCACTTTCACTAATCAGTGTTGGTACGGTAATTTGCCGCTCTGCACAGGTATCTTTTAACTCTGCCACGATGTCGTTAGCATAGTTCTGCATATTGTAATTTTTCGATGCATAGAAGTTGGTTTGGGAGCCATCATAATCTACGCCCAAGCCGCCACCAACATCAAGGTATTTCATATCTGCCCCTAGCATGGCCAATTCCACATAAATACGGCTGGCTTCTTGGATGGCATCTTTAATTACATTGATGGCAGAGATTTGTGAGCCGATGTGGAAGTGCATCAACTGCAAAGAATCGAGCAAGTTTGCTTCTCGTAACTTGTCAACAGCCTCAATGACTTCCGGCATTGTCAAACCAAATTTAGCGCGATCGCCACTAGAGGCTCCCCAGCGTCCCATACCTTGGGTACTGAGTTTAGCACGAACACCTAATATCGGCTTAATACCTAACTGGCGATTGGCATCAATTACCAAATCAACCTCTTCAATCTGTTCTATGACGATGATTGGTGTTTGCCCTAGTCTTTGGGCTAACATTGCCGTTTCTATGTATTCTCGGTCTTTGTAGCCGTTGCAAATTAACAATGCTCCTGGTGTATCGAGGACAGCCAGGGCAATCATTAATTCTGGCTTGGAACCAGCTTCTAAGCCAAATTGATGGGGTTTGCCAAATTTGACTAAATCTTCAATCAAATGCCGTTCTTGGTTGCACTTGACAGGAAACACACCCCGATATACGCCAGGGTAGTTGTAGCGGGCGATCGCTTTGGCAAAACAAGCATTCAACCGTTCAATCCGGTCTTCCAAAATATCCGAAAAGCGAATCAACATGGGAAGTCCCAAGTTGCGCTGTTTCATGGAGTTGACCAATTCAAACAAGTCTAGAGAACCCCCGCGATCGCCCTTGGGTGACACGGTGACGTGACCAGCAGCGCTAATGGAAAAATAGGGTTGTCCCCAACCTTCAATGCGGTATAACGCTTCGCTATCCTCAATTTTCCAGGAGCGAGGTAAACTTCCTGTGGTAGTAGTAGGTGGTAAAAGTTTTTTTTGCTTATGATTTTTCACTTCAGATTTTTGTCCATTGGACGGTACTGGTACCACCTCGTCAGATGTAGCAGTTGACTCAACACCCATTTCTTCCTAACCTCTGTTTTTCGCCCACGACTTAACAATTTAACGCATTCATTTGGGAACGTATATGTACCCAAAGATAATTTCTAAGATAAACTCTGATTGGTCAAGAGTCATTGGTCATTAGTCATTGGTCATTAGTGCAAAACCCTTGGACAAAGACAAAGGACAAATGACTCTTGACAAGATAAAAACTTTATTAAGCTTTGGGAGATGGCAATGGAACGTACCTTTTTAGCAATTAAGCCAGATGGTGTACAACGGGGATTAGTGGGGGAAATTATCCGTCGCTTTGAAACTAAAGGTTTTACCCTAGTTGGTTTAAAGTTCTTGAAAGTCAGTAAGGAATTGGCTGAACAGCACTATGGTGTTCATCGGCAACGTCCCTTTTTTGCTGGTTTAGTGGAATTTATCACTTCTAGCCCAGTGGTAGCGATGGTATGGGAAGGTGATGGCGTTGTTGCATCTGCTAGAAAGATTATTGGTGCCACGAACCCCTTAACATCTGAGCCAGGAACGATTCGAGGCGATTTTGGCATAAATATTGGTCGCAACTTGATCCACGGTTCTGATGCTCCAGAAACCGCAAAACAGGAAATAGCCCTATGGTTTAAAGATGAAGAATTAGTCAATTGGCAACCACACTCAACCCCTTGGTTGCACGAGTAAGAAATTAGGAATTGGGCATTGGGCATTGGGCATTGGGAATTGGGAATTGGAATATGGGTTAGTCTCATTCTTTCCTTTGTCTTCCTCCCTATGCTCTATGCCCCATGCCCTTCTTACTTAGAAACTTCGCTTTTTTCTGGTTCTAATTCGGGCACTTCTGTGCTAACACGTTTGGGCTTGTAAAATCCCCAACCTAAAATCAGGAAAATGGCAGGAATCATGATCCATTCTGGTGGAACTAAACTATCGTTCACCACTTTCAACAATAAGCGCAAGCCTACTAACGCTACAGTTACATAGCCTGCGTCTTCTAGATTTTCATATTCGTCTAGCCAACGAATGAACAATCCTGCCATGAATCGCAGCGTAATAATCCCAATTGTTGCACCCGTCAGTACTAGCCATTTTTCTTGAGAAACTGCGATCGCAGTTGTCACGCTATCTAAAGAAAATGCCAAATCTGTAAATGCAATCACAGGTATCGCTTGCAACAAGGAATTAAAACGCGGCCCGTGATGCTGATCGTCTTCACTTTCTTGAGAGGTAAAGTGTTGAAATACCAACCACAACAGATAAGCAGCGCCTAATAATTCAAATTGCCAGAATTGTTGCACCCAAGTGGCAGTTAAAATCAGGGTGATTCGCAGCACATAAGCAACGACTAAACCAAAGTTGAGGGCTTTACGCTCTAGTTCCTTGTCTTCCAACCCCCTTGCGATCGCAGCCAAGGCGATGGCATTGTCGGCAGATAACAGCGCCTCTAAAAGCACCAGGATCAGCAAAACTATGGGGGCTTCAACGCTGAAATGAAAGTCGAGGTAATTAAAAATTTGGTCTAGCATTCCGGGTTTCTCAAGCAGAAAAAATTAAAATTTGACAAGAACAGAGGTTTTCATATTAAAAAGCGCAATAAATTGCTACTCTAATTCAGCTTAACGTGGTTGTGGTGCATTTTGAAGAGGGTTGAATGTGTGGGATCGCCGTGCCATTCAGTTTTCTTGGGTATTATTCAATACATTAAAAATATTAGGTTGCCGTCACGAGTGATATCGCCTCACTTTGTTAGGGAGTGTGTAGACACAAGGTGATTTGTTATTAGATATCGCTGGATAGACAGAGCGACAACAGGCGATCGCATTTAGGACTAGTCCTTTTAAGGTGGATAAAAATTGTGGTCAATAAACTCCTCTTTAAGCTCTTTACTCTGTGTTCTCTGCGCCTCTGCGGTTAAAAAAATACTTCTAAACCGCAGAGGCACAGAGAGCGCTGAGAAAAATAAGAGATTTTAGGAGTCACCTTGAAAGGGCTAGTCCTAGCATTATTATGATCTGTGATTGTGAAGGGCTGTTAGATTTCACCAGTTTCGCTGATTTACTGGCTTGGTTAGAAGCGGTTCAGAATTAAATTAGTTGCTGGTTGTTCAGGTTTTAGGTTTTTGTTGTGACAAGCCTACACCTACCCGTTCGCCAAGCGTTACGTCGTTTGCGAAGTGTTTGATGGGCAGCAAGAGCAGGTGTAAGTACTTGATTTATCAAGCATTTGGAGTGTTAGTATCGGTTGATTGTGACTCGATAGGATATACATTTTTGGGTTGCCTAACAAAACCCAAAGTCACTCGTTTCATAATCCAGTACAGCCCAATAAGAATCACAAATGTGATAGCGATAATTACTAATGGCTGTTTACCAAGAATTTCTTCTACTCCTTTAGTTATTACGGCATCGGGTTGAGTAATAAAATCCCAACTATTGAAACGTAAAAATCGTCCCCAATAGACACCAACAGCGCAGAGAAAATGGGTAATCAACTCAACGCGCCAAATCCATTGGCTCTTGCCGATCCGATGTAAGTAATGACCCCAATTAATTAACGATATTACATAAGCTTCAAATCCACCTAGAATTACTAGCAAATACAGAGGAATTAGTACCAATGTAATCATCCACACTGATTGAATTTTGCGGATATCATCTATCAAGTGAATTACATCGGTCAATAAATAAGGTGCATTTGGTAAGAAAGCATAGAAAACTAAGAATCCCAGCCACCAAAGCCAAGAGCCACCACGCCTCATGCGAAATAGCCACACACTCAAAGCTAAAGGTATAAAAGCCAGAAATAAATTCCAAGTCATCCAACTCATATTAATTCGTAATACTTGTATAACTCTGGCTATCAATTCTTCTTTCATAGGTGCTAACTCAGAAGACGTTTGATTGATCTAGATTTACTTTGTAGTGTTAGTGTTAACTTCAGTGATTGACTGATAATTTTTTTACCCCCAACGAAATTTATTTACTCTAAGGACAGAGAAGGCTTTTGTGTCACTTAAAAGGAAATGCACATTGATATATGTCTAAAGTTTAGAGTTTTTATGTCTTTCATGGAGGGAGATGAAATTTATCAATCAGCTTAAATAACTAGTATAGCCAGAAAATGATCGGGGTAAAATCTACCACCGAAATGAAGCCTGAGCAACAAAAACGCTGTAAATAACTTCTAGTAGACTTTTTTAATTACAATGTTGCCCCTGTCTTGACCGAAAAGCGAGACGCAAGCCCCCGGTTTTAGACGTGGGGAGGTTCAATATTATATTAATTTCATTTTGCCTTGCTAGAGTTTCAGAAAGGTATTATGGCCCCTAAGAAACCTCACCCTGGTTTTACTGTGTAAAACCTGTCCCTCTCCTTACTAAGGAGAGGGATGTCCTTTGTTGACAGGGTGAGGTTTTTCTTTTTGTTTGGGTGATTCGATGATTTGTGTGTACACCGTAGTATTAGGACAGGTTTTGCATAGCAAAATCTTTCTTGAGGTATCTCAGGGACTATGAGACTTAACCGGAAATGCTCCGTAGTTTAAAAAAAGGGGGATATAAGAAGCTGTCAAATAACTAACGCAGTAGCACTCGACTACGGGGGCCGATCGCTTGTTTGGGTGAAACTGGTATTGTGCAACTATTGCTAGAATCTTGTGAACAAGTGGCTTGAACAAGGGTTGCAGGGTTAACTACTACTTGATTGACCTCTAAGTTACCGCTACTGAATTCCATTTTAGGTGTAGTAGAGGGTGAGGTTGTAGGTGTTGGGGAAGCGATCGCACTTCCACTATTAACTATCGGTATAACAGTAAATTCATTTCCACTATTAACTATCGGTGTCACAGTGAATTCGCTTCCACTATTAACTATTGGTGTAACAGTGAATTGGCTTCCACCATTAACTATGGCTGCTGGAGTGGGTGTACTACCACCAATCGGTGTGGGAGTTATGACGGTTGCATTTGCAGGTACTTTGATTGTTATTCTCGCTAGGGGAGAGTTAGTCATTTCCAAGGATGTCACCTTTGGCGAACCTGGGAGATCGGACTTGAAATCAAAGACTGTGGGAGTTGCACCACCTAAGCGATCGCTATATCGGACTCCATATCCACTCACTTCAAAGGTTCCCTGATAATGATTCCCAGTCTTTGGATCGGTGACAGTGCCAGTATAGAAGGCTTTTGTGAGATTAAATTCATCTTGAACGACTCCTTGAAATGTCGTTCCTGCCAATTTTCCTTGGTATTTATAAGGTGTCAACTCACCGCCAGAGAGAATCGGCGAATTCAAAATGCCGTTAAAGGAGACAATTGGAATGCCTTTAAAATCAACAAAGTAATGCAAACTACCATCCTTACGTGTTTCTACTTTTACATAGCCTGACTTATACACCGGAACGTAATTAGGATTGTTTTTAGTTCCTAAGTTCCGCGAGTAAGTTCCTGTGCCATCTGTATCAACACGAGTAGTACTTTGATTGAAATTGGGATTAATACTGGGAAGTTGGATAGTGCCCGATAATGTACCAGTGCTTTGAATGGTGATTTGAGCCGAAACGCTTGTGCCACCTAAACCGATGATAACTGCGGCTAAACTGCTGCTAACAACTGCACAACTCAATTTAGTTAATGAATCTAATTTCATGAGAAAATTTGCTCCTTTAATCACATATAAAAAGAATACGCACAATTTTTTCTTGCTTCTATTGGGGAATACAAGCATTTGTATACTGAATTGACTAGTACGAAAATAGCGTATTTTATTACATTTTCATCAGTATAAATTTAAAACCGGAAAGTTGCTCTTAATGCTCCAACAACTAAAGCATCGTTAGCCGAATTGTGATCGGGATTGAAAATAACGAATAAGCCCGGAGTCAAGGCGATATTGTCGCTAAACTGGGCGCGGTAAAAAATTTCTACGTGAATTGATGTGTCACTACGTCCGCCTGCTGTTCCCCCATCAGAAAACTTAGGAAAATTAAAGCCATCGGGTAAAGTACTCGAAGTAATTTTGGGCGGTTGTCCGACGAGAACGCCCCCTAAATTACCAGGACGCAGCAAGTTGGGGAAGGCTGCGAACACCATCCAGTTTGTAGTTTCTACGCTTCCAGGAAGGTTGAATGGTTTGGAAGAAGTAAAGCCACCCCAACCGCCTAATTGCAAGTTAGGGTTAACTCGCCAAGAAACGGTAGCGCCAATGGCTTGGGTATCAAAAGCTGTTGCATCTGCAAAAGGCGAAATTAATTGAGAATCACCGATACCACTTGCTAGTAAACCATCTGGGGAGTGGGAATAAAGATAATGTACGCCGACATCAACATTATTACTGGGTGCTAAACTTAACTGGGTACCAGCAGTAAATCTACCGCCAAATAGTCCGCCCTGTTTGATGTTGCCAGGATAACTGGCAATTTCTGCACTATAAACGCCTTGTAAACTGATGCGTTCGCTAATCTGCCAATCAAAGCCTATACCAGCAGTGCCGTTGCCAATACTTAAAATCGGGTTACGCTGACAGAATAGAGAGATTGCCCCGTCGCTAGAACCTTCTAAAGGGTTAATACCGCGAAAGGTGTTGATGGGGTTGACTCCCGCCGTACCTACGACAATTCCCAAGTTATCGGCGGCTAGAAATCGATAAGATAAGTCACTAATAACTAGATTGTTGTCTGTATTTGACTCGAACCCCAACCGTCCCATATTAGTAGATAGCAACGATGCATTAGAACCTAAGTTACCCGCAGACAACCCTGTTAACAATAAATCTCGCCCTGTAAATGAAGTTGCTAAGGTTAGTTGGGCGCTACTTGTGAAAGTCACATTGGTTTTTCCCTGGCGTTCAGGGACTCCATCTCTAGGAAACAAATCTACATTGGGGCTATTGCTTCCCTGCACGCTAAAAACGGCTTGACCAAATAATCTGGTAGTTGTGGAAAATTGATTGGCTTGTAATTCAGTACTTCGGTGTTCGATAGTCTCAATATGCTGCTGTAATTGCTGCAACTCTGCTTTGAATTCGTCTTGCAACCTTTGCAGCAGGATTAAATCTTGATTATGAACAGTATTAATTTTATGATTAGCGTCGGCGTAGCCCGCCGCAGGCATCGCTTCGTTAATCTTTTCCAAACAAGCATTTAAACCAGCCGCAAATTCATAACGGCTGATGGGATGGTTTCCTGAATAAGTTCCATCAGCATATCCCGCAATGCACCCATAGCGTTCTGCTAGGGATTGGAAAGCATTAAAAGCCCAGTCGGAGGGTTGCACATCTTTAAGTTGCGACACCGAGGTGACTTGAGACATTGCGTTGTCTGAGTCTGGAGATAGAGAGAATTCTTCTGTGTTTTCCTGGTTGTGTGCAACTTCGATTACAGTTTGAGGATCTTTTAATTCGGGTGAGTTAGGAGAATTTATAAATTTAATTTTTTCTCTACCTCTATTAAGTATATTTTCGTACTTATGATCGATCGCTGATGAGATAGTTATATCTGGCTGCACAAATTCCGGCGGTGTAATTTCAGCAGGTGAGATAACTTGAGATAAATTTTCTTGTATTGACTGCTGCACCACTTTATCTGACTTAATTACAGGCTGTTCTGGTAACTGAAGCGCAGAAATTGGCGCTGTTGCTAACACACTCGCCATCAGTAGACTAATATCACTCATAGTATTTTATTTGACTTACACCAATATTTCTCTTGACAAATAAAGTTAGTGTATATCAGGAAGAATTATAAAAAAGGGTGATATAAGCTACTGGTATTTAAGGGGCGATCGCTAAGGGAATTTCAGTAAAAAACATCCTAATATCGTAGGGGCGCACAGCTAGCTGTGCGCCCCTATAAATGCTTAATATCCAATGCCCCAGATAGATTATTCTGGCTGGCTAAGTAAGTGGGTCAACAAGTCATCGAATTACCCAAAACAAAAGAAAAACCTCACCCTATCCTTAATCCCTCTCCTTAATAAGGAGAGGGACAGATTTTGCACAGCAAAATCAGGGTGAGGTTTCTTAGGGGCTAGGGCAAATCGCCTCACCAAAGACTTGTGTGTACAACATAGCCTTAGTAAGGAGAAAGATTGAGGGTGAGGTTTGATCTTATATTTAATTACGCCTACCTACTTACAATACTTATTCATTTGCTGGACTAACGTATCCGACTGCTTGCCAAGCGTTGTAGCTGTTGTCAGTGCTGAGTCAATTTCAGTTCTCGCCTTTTGGATTTTTTCTCTACCAGATGCTGAGGCTTCTGCTGTCTTGGTTACACCAAGTGCCCTACCCGCTTTAGCTATCGATTGACTGAGACTTTGAAAAATTTTCACAAAACCGCTTTGAAATTCTTTCAGTTTGGGATCTCTTAAATTCAGTTCCTTAATCGATTTAGTCACAAATTCTAAATCTTTAGACAGTTGTATGCTTGTGATCACTTGCGTTCCTTTGTTCTTATCAATCAGAGAATTTCCCGCATTCACAACTCGAATCAGTCGCTGACACTGGGAGACTTTGTTTTCAGTGCAACTGCTAACCAACAAAGCAATGCTCAGACTAACAGGAACAATAACAGTATATTTATGTAAAACAGACATTAACACCCCAACAGGAATAAAATCCACACTACAGTATCTAATATTACGAGTAAACAAGGTTTAGGTTTCAGTAATAATTTTAGACTTATGCATTAGCCTTACTAATACTAAAACGTCTTCACATAGTTTTAATAAACTGTATATTTCCTGACTTTGTGGACTTAATGGTACAGTATCTATTACCAGTATAAAAATTATGTTGTAAGGAAACAAGCATTACCATAAGGACAAGCGGTGAAATGTAAAGTTTAGATGAACTTGATAAAAATATTTTGAATTGAGGTGCGGGAATTATTAAACTTTTCATGAACAGCTAACTCTAACAAAACTGTTCATCGAATTTTGACTAACCGACTTCAATTAATAAGGCCAGCAAGTGCTTGGCTTTATTTGCCTGGGTCTTTACACATCCTCGTTCTGTAATGTGAAATTATGAAGATTAACTCATCCCAATCGCTGTTAACAGTCCCAACTGGTCTGCTAAAGATTTCAGAGTTACCCCCTAACCATCTGGGTATAAGTGCTGAATCTATCGATCTTTCTCTAGTAATTCCTACTTATAAAGAGCGTGACAACATCCAAAATGTGGTCAGTATATTGACTCGGTTACTGGATGAATCGATTGCAGGAAAGTATGAATTAATTGTGGTAGACGATGATAGCCCAGACAGAACTTGGGAAATAGCACAATCTTTGACGCAAGAATATCCTCAGCTGCGAGTAATGCGACGGCAGCAGGAACGGGGGCTTTCTTCGGCAGTGATTCGCGGATGGCAAGCAGCTAGGGGAAGTGTGTTGGGAGTGATTGATGGGGATTTACAGCATCCACCAGAAGTACTGATGCAATTGTTGCGTAATATTGAGCAGGGAGCAGATTTAGCGGTAGCCAGCCGTCACGTTGAAGGAGGCGGTGTTAGTAGCTGGAGTGTTGCTAGACGTGTCTTGTCTCGTGGCGCTCAATTGTTAGGCTTGGTAATATTACCAGGAGTACTGGGCAGAGTTTCTGACCCCATGAGTGGTTATTTTATGGTGCGCCGGAGTGCGATCGCCAATGCAACACTCAATCCAGTCGGATATAAAATTCTCTTAGAAGTAATCGGGCGCGGAAAAGTAGATCAAGTTGCCGAAGTTGGGTATGTGTTCTGCGAACGCAAAGAAGGTGAGAGTAAGGTTACATGGAAGCAATATATAGATTACATCCATCATCTAGTGCGGTTGCGGCTTTCCACAGGGCGAGTAGGAAGATTTAGCAGAAAAGTCAATTTCCCCGTTGGTAGATTCGTCCGCTTTGGGCTGGTTGGGCTAAGTGGGGTATTTGTCGATATGACAATTCTTTATTTACTCAGCGATCCCACTACCTTAGCTTGGCCACTGACACGCAGCAAAATTATTGCTGGTGAAATTGCCATTTTAAATAATTTCTTTTGGAATGACGCTTGGACATTTGCTGATGTCAGCGCCAGACAGCAAGAATTGCAGCAACGCCTGAAGCGGTTTTTGAAATTCAACACCATCTGTCTGGCTGGACTGATATTGAATGTACTGATATTAAATTTAGTATTCAATTTCTTGATTCCTAACCGCTACATTGCTAACTTTATTGCGATCGCAATTGCTACAATCTGGAATTTCTGGATTAATTTGAAACTTAGCTGGCGGATTACCGATGTGAAATAGTCACAATGATGGATTTGAGATTTTGATTTTAGACTTTAGAAGGAACTAAAATCTAAAACGTCAAATCTACAACAAATCCATAAGTGTGAGGCCAGGCAATGAGAGTTATTTCCCAAGGTGCATTTTATTTTTACAGAAAAATTATTGCCCATGCTACTCATTTCCTCCAAATGCTAGGTTCAAACTCTGCCTTACAACGCAAGTATTGGCATAATTTGCAGGTTCGCCTACCACCTTTCTGGCTTCACCTTTTTCTAAACTTGATATGGTTAATCATCGCCATCAGCTTGCGCCTAACCAACTTGACTGTAAAGCCTCCTTGGACTGATGAATTTTCCACTTTAGTATTTAGCTTGGGGAATACTTTTTTATCAGTACCCTTAGATCAAGCGATCGCACCTGATATTCTATTACAACCACTACAACCAAACCCAGCAGCTAGTATTGGCGATGTGGTTCATAACTTAATTACACAAGATACTCATCCACCACTGTATTTTGTATTAGCTCACCTGTGGATGAAATTATTTCCAAGCGTTGGCGGATTAGTGTCACTGTTTGGGGCGCGATCGCTACCTGCGATCGTAGGTGCTGCTTCCATACCGTGCATCTACATATTAGGCAGAGTAGCATTTCGTTCTTCATTAGTAGGACATTTGGCTGCTGCGATGATGGCAGTATCACCTTATGCTATCTTTTTATCACAAGAAGCACGCCATTACAGTTTGGGAGCCTTATGGGTAATTGCCTCTCTTACCTGCTTAGTAATTGCTACACGTCATATTCAAAACCGCACACCTTTACCCATTTCGATAGCACTTTTCTGGATAGGAATTAATGCTTTAGGTGTTGCGACTCATTACCTCTTCACCCTTACTATTTGTACAGAAGCTGTAGTTTTGATTTTTCTTGCTTGGCTTCAATTGCAGACTAGCAAAAAATTTTCAATTTTCTTTTCTTCTACCTGGTGGCGTATATACGCCGTTGCTACAGGTACAATTGTTGCGAGTCTAATTTGGCTACCAATCTTTTTAGAGAATAAAAATCGTAGTAATTTAACCGAGTGGATTCGAGGTTCGCGCGTTGGGCTAGATTGGTTAAGCCCCATTTTTCAAGCTTTGGGAACATTGATTGCAATGATTTCGCTGTTACCAGTTGAATCTTCA
Source organism: Nostoc sp. (assembly GCF_036917435.1). GTDB lineage: Bacteria > Cyanobacteriota > Cyanobacteriia > Cyanobacteriales > Nostocaceae > Nostoc. Next base: position 201,307 of record NZ_JBALDM010000031.1, on the reverse strand, counting down.
CAGCTATTGGTGGTGATTCCTTCTGGAATAGTAATGTTGACTTTCTTTATTTGGGCAGTACCAATTTTGCTGCGTGGCATCAGGATTCAGCTACAGCATCCAGAAAACCGGATTATGATTCAGGTGTTTATTGGAATTGTAACCAGTGCGATCGCTTTATTCATGATATTTACGTACTTTTTGGGTATTGACTTAACTAGAGGTGCTAGATATAACTTTGTTTACTTTCCTGCGATCGTTATTTTATTAGCGGCAAGCCTCGCAGTTTGTTGGCATTATCCCAAGAAATTGATGGAAGAAAATGGGATAAAAACCATAGGTAAATGGGGAATAAACGGTAAAAAAGCCGTGATGTTAGTTTGGTTAATGGGATTTTTTAGTGCAGTCACAGTAATCTGTAATCTCGGCTATCAAAAATATTATCGCCCTGACGAGTTTGTGCGGCTAATTCAACAAACATCCCCAGTACCAGTACTAATTGCCACCACTCACAAAACTTATGTACACACTGGGGAAATGATGGGAGTAGCTAGGCAATTGAAACTTGCCAAATCACCCCAAAATTCTTTGTTTCTCCTTGCCCATCAAGATCGAGATCCGAATACTTCTACTATTGCTCTAGAAAATACTTTAAAAAAATTACCACGACCTTTAGATTTGTGGTTAGTAAACTTTCACGCCCCTGTAGCAGAAGCCGTCAAAACATGCGTTATGTCTGATAGTCAATCTTTGCCAGGTGTCGACGGCTACGAATATCAACTTTATCACTGCCGATAAGAAGCAGGGGAGATGAGGGAGATGAGGGAGATGAGGGAGATGAGGGGAATTATTTAACAAAGTTCCTTCCTTATCTCTTCCCCATGCCCAATCCCCAATCCCCAATGCCCCATGCCCAATGCCCAATGCCCAATGCCCCATGCCCAATCCCCAATCCCCAATATAGATGCATCTTCTGGAAGTTCCTCAAATATCAATATCCATAGGAGACTAGAGAAAGAAGAAGAAAATTTATCTGACACGTTTTTAAGCAGTTAAGGAGTATTTATGCGTGCAGTACTGATGGCAGGGGGTTCGGGAACGCGGCTTCGCCCGTTAACTTGCGATGTGCCCAAACCGATGGTACCGATCCTAAATCGACCAATTGCCGAACATATAATCAATCTCCTCAAAAGACATCAAATTACAGAAGTTATTGCAACACTACATTATTTACCTGATGTCTTGCGAGATTATTTTCAAGATGGCAGCGATTTTGGTGTTCAGATGACTTATGCTGTCGAAGAAGATCAGCCTTTGGGTACAGCAGGCTGTGTGAAAAACATTGCCGAACTTCTGGATGAAACTTTTTTAGTCATTAGCGGTGATAGCATAACAGATTTTGACCTCACGGCTGCGATCGCATTTCACAAACAAAATAAGTCAAAAGCTACTTTGATTTTGACCAGAGTTCCCAACCCTATTGAGTTTGGGGTGGTGATTACCGATAAGGAAGGACAAATTCGGCGATTTTTAGAAAAACCCTCTAGTAGTGAAATTTTTTCCGATACAGTCAACACTGGTACTTACATTCTCGAACCAGAAGTTTTAGAATATCTGCCAGCAAACATTGAATGCGACTTTTCCAAAGACTTATTCCCCCTACTGTTAGCAAAAGATGAGCCAATGTATGGTTACATTGCTCAAGGTTATTGGTGCGATGTTGGTCACTTAGATGCTTATCGGGAGGCTCAGTATGATGCCTTAGATCGGAAGGTAAATCTCGATTGTGCCTATAAAGAAGTTTCTCCTGAGTTATGGGTAGGTCAAAATACTTACATTGACCAAACGGCTGTGATTGAAACTCCAGCAGTGATTGGTGACAATTGCCGCATCGGTGCAAGAGTCCATATAGAAGCCGGAACTGTTATTGGCGATAATGTCACTATTGGCGCTGATGCAAATCTCAAACGCCCCATAGTGTGGAATGGGGCATTTATTGGCGAAGAAGCGGCTCTTTCTGCCTGTGTGATTTCCCGTGGCGCTCGTGTAGATCGTCGCGCTCAAGTATTAGAAGCTGCTGTTGTCGGTTCCCTTTCTACGGTGGGAGAAGAAGCCCAAATTAGTCCAGGTGTGCGCGTTTGGCCCAGTAAAAAAATTGAATCAGGTGCAGTTTTAAACATTAACTTGATTTGGGGAAACACCGCCCAACGCAATTTATTTGGACAACGAGGTGTCCAAGGATTAGCAAATATCGACATCACCCCAGAATTCGCTGTGAAATTGGGATCTGCTTACGGTTCTACCTTAAAACCTGGTTCTAAAGTAACTGTTTCTCGTGACCAGCGTAATATTTCTCGAATGGTGACGCGATCGCTCATTGCTGGTTTAATGTCAGTAGGTATTGATATTCAAAACCTCGATGCTACAGCTATCCCCATCGCCCGCACGGTTATACCCACAATGTCGGTAGTTGGTGGTATCCATGTGCGAGTCCACCCCGATCGCCCTGATTACATTCTGATAGAATTCATGGATATTAAGGGTATTAATATCTCCAAAGCCCTGGAAAAGAAAATTGAAGGCGCTTACTTTAAAGAGGATATGCGGCGGGCGCTAATTCATGAAATTGGCGATGTGTCTTACCCCAGCCAAGTGATGGATCGCTACTGCACTGCTTTTGAGAAACTTTTGCATGTTCATACACTCCGTAACAGTCGGGCAAAAGTGGTAATTGACTATGTTTATGCCGTATCAGGGGCAGTCTTACCCCAAATGTTGGATAAATTTGGTGCTGATGCAGTCGTATTAAATGCCAGTGTCAATAAAACAGCTATGTCTGTAGCTGATCGCGAAGGATTGCTGACTCAATTAGGTCATGTAGTGGAGGCATTGAAAGCTAACTTTGGTGTGCAAGTATCAGCTAATGGAGAACAGCTAATTTTAGTTGATGAATCTGGCTACCCAATTCGTGGGGAAACTTTAACAGCGCTGATGGTAGACATGATTTTAACGGCTAATCCCAGAGGAACGGTAGTAGTCCCAGTTCATGCTTCTAGCGCTATTGAACAAGTCGCCCGTCGTCATGATGGCAGAGTGATTCGCACCAAAGCCAACCCTACAGCTTTGATGGAAGCTTGTCAGAAAAATCCCAATGTGGTGCTGGGAGGTAGTGGAGAGACTGGTTTTATTTTCCCACAACTGCATCCAGGCTTTGATTCCATGTTCTGCATTGCAAAGATAATTGAAATGTTAACCATACAGGAGCGGAGTCTTGCTGCTGCGCGATCGGAATTGCCCCGTGTAATTCACAAAACTTATACAGTCCGTTGTCCGTGGACAGCCAAGGGTGCTTTAATGCGTTACTTGGTGGAAACTCACCCAGCCCAAAACCTAGAACTCATTGATGGAGTGAAAATTTGTCAACCTTATGATGACAGTTGGCTATTAGTTTTACCAGATGCCAGCGAACCTCTGGTGCATTTGTATGCAAATAGCAACGATCGCGAATGGGTAGATGAAACTGTCAGAAATTACCGCACCCGTGTCCAAAGTTTTGTAGAAAGACAACAAGAATATCAACCAGCCGAAGCTTAATTCGTAATTCGTAATTAATTTTTTTAATCACAAATTATGAGTTATGAATTGTGGTGACTACCCCTACTTATAGCAGTTCTCGGTTCAGTGAGATACACCCGTAGGGGCACAGCACTGCTGTGCCCTTACACTTCGCAATTAATGTTGTACTGCATCTGAATGGGAACCGCTATCAATATTGCGTAGGTTTTGAATATTCGTAGGTTGGGTAACGCATTGCCTCAACCTACACATTTTTATTTTTTAGGAAAAACCTACGCAGTATTGGAACCGCTATAATCAGTCGCAAAAATTCAGATCCCCGACTTCTTTTAGAAGTCGGGGATCTAAACACCGCGAATTTTCGCAAATGTCTAAGCTGAAAATACTTTAATTTGCATCCTCAAAAAAATAAATCTCTTGTGGGGTGGGCATCTTGCCCGCCCTAGCTGTGCAAATAAAATGCACGACAGCTTACTCCTCCCACAATACTTTGAGAGGGATTAAAAATTATCATCGAGGACATTCTGGTAAACTTCTCTTAGCGTAATTGCAATCAAAATAAATTAAAGCTTCTCTAGTAGAGGTGAATGAGCTACTTGTGTGGTAAGCGTCACTGTTTGAACTAGCTTCAGATGACCAAACCTTCAAATAGTAATGATTATTATCATCAGTAGACCATAACTCGTAACGGTAATTACCTCCTGAACCCTGACTATTTAAATAGTCAGCTAGTGCTTGATTTGATGCAGACAACAAGCTAAATACAGTTAAAACAGGAATTGCAGCTACTTTTAGTATTTGGATTAATTTCATAAATGCACATAAAATTTGCTCTCTCTAGCTTCCTTTATCGATGTATTATTTAGAACCCGTAATTACCTGTAATATTGTGTGTATCGTAAGGCACTTACAATAACTTGTCTTCTAGCCTACTCATTGTTCGGCTAGAATGAACCGCCGCCCACCTTTTCGGTTTGTTTTCTGAAATCCTTTACAAAAGTTTACCTCAATTAATTGCTATAAATTATCAATAATTCTGGTAGGATATCTTCAGGCTTCTTGAGATAGATATTCATTAAGTCATAATAAATTTCAGCTATTTCAAAACTTTCTCAGGAGGTAACGCCATGACAAGGATGGCTGCTCAAACACCAGAATCGATTCCCTGGTGGGCAGGTAACGCCCGGTTAACCAACCTCTCAGGGCGACTTTTGGGCGCTCACGTTGCTCATGCAGGGTTAATTGTTCTCTGGGCTGGTGCAACGACTCTTTTTGAACTTGCCCACTTTAACAGAGCGCAACCAATGTACGAACAGGGGTTGATCCTATTGCCTCATTTAGCAACTCTCGGTTGGGGTGTAGGAAGTGGTGGACAAATAGTAGATACCTATCCTTACTTCGTCATTGGAGTATTGCACCTAATTAGCTCCGCATTTCTAGGACTTGGCGGCATATTTCATGCCCTACGTGGGTATGCCATCTTAGAAGACAGATTTTCCTTCTTTGGCTATCGCTGGGAAGATGCTAATAAAATGACTACCATTCTGGGTATTCACCTAGTATTGCTGGGTCTAGGAGCCGGCTTACTGGTTGCCAAAGCTATGTTTTTTGGCGGCTTGTACGATTCTACAGTGGGTCAGGTGCGCGTAATCTCTAACCCTACTTGGAACTCCGCCGTAATTTTTGGCTACTTATTTGGTGGCGGTGGCAAACATTGGATTGCTGGAGTCAACAACCTAGAAGACTTAGTTGGTGGTCACATTTTGGTCAGCATTCTCTGCATTGCAGGCGGTATCTGGCATGTTACTACTCAACCTTTCGCCTGGGCAAAGCAGCTTTTTGTCTGGTCAGGAGAAGCATACCTTTCTTACAGCTTGGGCGCTTTAGCTCTCATGGGTTTGATTGCTGCTTATTTTGTCTCTGTTAACACACTAGCTTACCCACCAGAATTTTATGGCCCACCCCTCAGTATTGGGTTTGACCGTTTTCCCTACTTCCAGAGTGGAAATTTACTATCCTCTCGCGTTTGGCTGGCGAATGCTCATTTCTGGCTAGGTTTCTTCTTTCTTCAAGGGCATCTCTGGCACGCTTTACGCGCTGCTGGATTCGACTTTGCGAAGGGTAGAGTCATTCATTCAACTCGTGGGGAGGCAATCTAAGAATGGCAACTGCAACGATAACGACCCAAGAATCGGGTTGGTGGGCTGGCAATGCCCGGTTTATTAACCTGTCGGGGAGGCTTTTGGGCGCTCATGTTGCCCATGCTGGCTTGATTGTCCTGTGGGCAGGAGCAATGACCCTGTTTGAAATCACCAAATATAACCCTGCACAACCAATGTATGAGCAGGGGTTAATCTTACTGCCTCATCTGGCAACATTAGGATTTGGTGTTGGTGACGGTGGCCAAATTATTGATACTTATCCCTATTTTGTCATTGGTGTTTTACATCTGGTTAGTTCGGCTGTATTGGGTGCTGGTGGCATTTACCATGCCCTTTTAGGCCCGGAACTGTTAAGTGAAAACACATCTTTCCCTGGCTTCTTTGGCTACGACTGGAAAGATGAAGACAAGATGACCACTATCGTTGGTATTCATCTGCTGTTGTTGGGGTTCGGGGCGTGGTTATTGGTGGCAAAGGCGCTGTTTTGGGGTGGCCTTTACGATCCGGCAGTGGCATCTGTACGAGTAATTACTGAACCAACTCTTAACCCTAGTCGCATCTTTGGCTATCTCTTCGGTGCTTTTGGCAAACAGGGGATGGCAGCAGTTAATAACCTAGAAGATGTCATCGGTGGACATATTTGGGTAGGAATACTTTGCATTGCCGGAGGATTTTGGCACATTCTTACCAAACCTTTTGGTTGGACAAAAAAGGTACTGTTTTGGTCTGGAGAGGCTTACCTATCGTATAGTTTGGGCGCTCTGGCTTACATGGGTTTGTTGGCTGCCTATTTTGTGACGGTAAATGATACCGTTTATCCCACAGTTTTCTATGGCCCGTTGGGATTGAGTACCAGTGCATTGGGAGTGATTACGGTTCGTAGTTGGCTAGCAACTAGTCACTTTGCTTTGGCAGTTGTATTTTTAGCTGGTCATATCTGGCACGCTTTGAGAGTTCGTGTCATAGCAACTGGACTTGATTTTCAGCAGGGAGTTGTTAACGCTGCGGGGATGCCGGAAATCGGGAATTTTGATACCCCAGTGAATGCTTCGGATATCACGCTGAAGTTGTTGGCAAATCTTCCTATTTACCGTCAAGGCTTGTCTGCTTTTTCAAGGGGGTTGGAAATCGGTATGGCGCACGGCTACTTCTTGATTGGCCCATTTGTCAAGTTAGGCCCGTTGCGGGATACGGAGTTGGCGAATCAAGCAGGTTTACTGGCCACAATCGGTCTACTGTTGATTTTATCAATTTGTCTGTGGCTGTACGGTAGTGTATCGTTCCAAGGGCGCAAACCTGCTCAAGGTGAGCTACCGGAAAACTTGAAAACAGCTAAGTCTTGGAGTGAGTTCAATGCTGGGTGGACGGTAGGTAGCTGTGGAGGAGCTTTGTTTGCCTTCCTGCTTTTAACCAATAGCAGTTTGTTTTTCTAAGTTGCACGAACTAGACAAATAGGTGTCGTTGCGATCGCCTCACGCGGGTGCTTTGCACCATACCGCACCATCTCTAAAAAAAATTGCAAATCTATATATCAGGTGAAAATATGTCGAAAAAAATTGGTCTGTTCTACGGTACTCAAACTGGCAACACTGAATCTGATGCTGAAAAAATTCGGGATGAGTTTGGTGGTGATGTTGTAACATTACATCCCATTTATGAGGCGGATACTAGCACTTTTGATGAATATGAATTGCTGATTATTGGCTCTCCAACTTGGGATATAGGTCAACTTCAGAGCGATTGGGAAAGCTTTTTACCCGATCTGGATCAAATAGATTTTAAAGGTAAGTTGGTTGCCTATTTTGGTGATGGAGATCAATATGGCTATGCCGATAACTTCCAGGATGCAATGGGAATTCTAGAAGAAAAAATTTCTGGGCGCGGCGGTAAAACTGTTGGTTACTGGCCAAAAGATGGGTATGACTTTAACGAATCTAGAGCTTTGAAAAATGGCAAGTTTGTCGGATTGGCACTTGATTCAGGTAGCCAATCTGATTTAACAGACGAGCGAATTAAAACTTGGGTGACTCAGTTGAAGACAGAATTTGGTTTGTAGAAGCCTTTGTGAATAGAATTTGCGTCTACACAAACAAAGCCTAGTTAAGAAAAAATCAAGGTTTTTTAACCCGTGTAGACGCGTTCGCCCTTTTAGCTGAAATTGATAATTTAGAAGTTATAGGTATTTATGTCTGATTTATTTGATGTTTTGTGGTTAAATGCTAGTCCTGTTTTGAAGCGTTTTGATGAACCATTACTCGATTACTTATCTGGGTATATGAGAATCGCCCAGTGGGAATACCAGCAAACCAAAGATGAAGGCAGTTCCATAGATCAAGCTGTGGAGTTGCTGTATGAGTTTTTAGAATACCGCGATCGCCCCGTGCATTTTGCAGGACATGGAATGAGTGGTGCGATCGCCTTAACCTTTGCACGACGATTTCCCCAAAAAGTGCGATCGCTCACTATGCTGGCTGTAGCTGCTCAACCTGCAAACAATTGGCAAGCTCACTATTACTTTCAGCGACAACTTTTTAATATTAGCCGTGAGCTAGTTTTAGCAAGCAACGTTCGCAGTCTATTTGGAAATCAACCACCTCATACCACTAAGAAGTTAGTCGCTGCTTTAGATAAAGATTTAGAACAATCTCCCTCGCCACACTCTTTATTTAAGTTAGTTTATTTGCCCAAGGGTGGAGTTTCTATGCCAATGATGGTATGTGGTAGCAATAGCGATCCGGTAGTCAACCCAACTGCATTGCATGACTGGTTTAATTGGCTTAAGCCAGAAGATAAACTCTGGGAATGCCCAGAAGGGTATCATTTTTTTCACTACTTCTACCCTCAACAGGTTGGCGAAGAGATTTTGAGTTTTTGGCAATGTCACCATCCACATTTACTGGAAGCATCTCCACTATCTCTTAGCACTTCTACAAATTATTCATGAAGGCAGAAAGCAGATTAAATCAGTAATGAGTAATGAGTAATGAGTAAATACCCATTACTTATTACTCATTACTTCAAAATTAAAGACGGTTGGAGTCGGGGATTTAAACCCTTGATTTGGTGATAACCCATGCTTAAAAACTAATATTTGCTTGCAGCCAAGAGTTGTTAGAGCGGTGATAGTTACTATCATCGCTCCGCTTGCGTTGCCTATTTTCCTTCCATTCTTGATTATTACAATTTGTAAAGAGATAACCTAAATAGGAATTACTTTCAATAGACTAAATTTGTAATCTCAATAATTGGTAGTTAGCTGTCAATAAGCAGAGTATGTGGCAAGAAGTCATATCTGACGAAGATCGATAACGCCTGCGGTGAATTGGAAGAACCTCTCTTCGTTCAGATAAAAGCTTCGGGTCTACTTTAATAGTCCTCACGCGACATTTCACTGCTGAGACAAGAACCAATTAATTGAATATTATTAGCAATAATTGCTAATTGTGCTTAACAATGCAGACATACGGCAATCCCAACCTCAAATTTGATTGGTGGACTGGTAACGCCCGCTTCGCCAATCTCTCTGGCTTATTTATCGGCGCTCATGTGGCACAAGCAGCGCTGACGACGCTCTGGGCTGGGGCGTTTACATGGTTTGAAATCTCTCGCTACAATCCCCAAGTACCTATGGGCGAACAGGGGTTGATTTTACTTCCCCATTTAGCCACCTTGGGTTTTGGTGTAGGTGCAGGTGGTCAGGTAGTTGATACTTACCCCTATTTTGTAATCGGCGCTTTACACCTAATCTCCTCTGCTGTGCTTGGTGCAGGGGCACTTTTCCACACCTTCAAAGCTCCAAAAAACTTAAAAGATGCCACAGGTAACGCTCGGAAATTTCACTTTGCATGGGACGACCCTAAAAAACTTGGGTTTATCTTAGGACATCACCTGATTTTCTTGGGAGTAGCGGCTTTACTCCTAGTAGGAAAAGCCATGTTCTGGGGAGGGCTGTATGACTCGACAATTCACGATGTTCGAGTTGTCACCGACCCCACCCTCAATCCCTTAGTGATTTATGGCTATCAAACCCACTTTGCTACTGTTAACAACTTAGAAGATTTAGTCGGCGGTCATATTTATGTAGGCTTGTTACTCATTGGCGGCGGTATTTGGCACATTCTCATAGAGCCTTTACCTTGGGCGAAAAAGCTTTTAATCTTCTCCGGTGAAGCCATCCTTTCCTACTCTTTAGGCGGTATTGCCTTAGCAGGATTTGTTGCAGCTTACTTCTGTGCGGTGAATACCTTAGCTTATCCCGTGGAGTTTTATGGCTCTACCTTGGAAGTAAAACTCGGAGTCAGCCCTTATTTTGCTGACAGCATTAAGTTAGCTAACGGTGGTTACACTTCTAGAGCATGGTTAGCAAATGCTCATTTCTTCTTAGCGTTTTTCTTCTTGCAAGGTCATCTGTGGCACGCCCTGCGAGCAATTGGCGTTGACTTTAGGCAAATTGAAAAGGCATTAAATGCCATTGGTAGCGAATCATAATAAGTGCTGAGTTAGGAGTTAGGAGTTAAGAGTTAGAAATTCCTCCCCCACTCCCTACTCCCTACTCCCCACTCCCCACTTTTAAAGGTATTTAACTATGACAATTACAACTGACAGAACCTTAGCAGCAGACACAAATTTATCGTGGTTAGTAGGTAATGCCCGTTTAACTGATTTATCTGGTCAATTATTAGGCGCTCATATTGCTCATGCAGGCTTAATTATGTTTTGGGTAGGAGCAATAACAATATCTGAAGTTACACGTTTTGTTCCTAACTTACCAATGTATGAACAGGGATTAACTTTGTTACCACACTTAGCAACTTTGGGCTGGGGTGTAGGTGCTGGAGGTGAAGTAGTCGATACCTATCCCTATTTTGTAATTGGCATTTTGCACTTAGTTGCATCTGCTGTGTTAGGCGCAGGCGGACTTTTTCATGTTTTTCGCGCTCCGGCAATTTTATATAATGTCGGTGGACAAGTAGCGAAATTTCACTATGAATGGAATGACCCCAAGCAATTGGGTTTAATTTTAGGTCATCACCTAATAATTCTAGGTTTAGGAGCCTTTTTGCTAGTGCTAAAGGCGATGATTTTTGGCGGAATTTATGATACTAATTTGGGAGATGTCCGTCTAATTAGCAATCCTAATTTAAACCCGTCAACAATTTTTGGCTACTTAGTTGGTCTGAAAAATGGTAGCTGGACTCCTTTAGGGATGGCAAGTGTTGACAACTTAGAAGATGTCATTGGCGGACATATTTGGATTGGCTTCATTTTAATTGCTGGTGGTGCATGGCATATTCTTGTACAACCTTTTAGCTGGTTAAGACGAATTTTACCAATTGAGAATGGTGAAGAAATTCTTTCTTATAGCTTGCTGGGTTTAGCTTTGATGGCTTGGATTTCTGCCGCATTTGTGGGATATAACACGACAGTTTTTCCAAGAGAATTTTACGGTTCTGAACGTTTAGGATTAGCAGATATTCAGTTTTTCCTTGGTGTAGTGGCCTTCTTAGGTTATGTTTGGCACTATTGGCGATCGCATCAAGCTAATAGTTAATTAAGTTTCGCTCAACACTAGCTAAATAAAGTTCGATGCCTGCGGTTAACAGCAGTCGATTGCAGGCATTTTTTTGGAATTTTGATGAGGATAAATAATGCTAACTATGATTTTGTGCGCCTTCTGTGGCTGGACAATAATGCTTTTATTTATTGGTAGTGTCTGGTTAACTTTGAAAAAAGGGATAATTCATTTAAAGACGCTGCATGAAATTCCTTGCTCTGGTTGTGAATATTTCACTAACGACTACCGCCTCAAATGTACTGTACATCCAAAAAAAGCTTGTTCTGAGGAAGCGATCGCTTGTATTGATTTTGAGCCGAAAACTTCTGCCTGTAATGCTTGCCAGAAGGGACGACGAAAGCTTTGTTAAATTTATTTGATTCATCGTTCAGTGAGATACAAGAGTGCGATCGCTTTCAGAAATCTCCCCAAACAAAGCGATCACTTGACTTTTAAAACAGTCGCTACAATTATCCTTAAGTGAAGATTAGCAATCAGTTAGCCTGGAAGGTGGTAAAAGTTCAATAATAAAAAAGATTGACACAGCCATTTTTAGTTTCTCAATCCCATAACTTTACTCTCATTCTACAAAAATTATGCAAAATCTCACTAGAATTACTCGTAATCCTGAAGTGATGGGCGGCAAACCCTGTATTCGAGGAATGCGTGTCACTGTTGGTACTATCATCGGTTTAATGGCATCTAGACACAGTAATAGCGACATTATCAAAGCATATCCCTACCTCGAAGAAGCCGACATCTATGAGGCACTTGCCTACGCTGCATGGCGGGCTGAAGAGATTGAAGTCCCTCTTATAAGTGCATGAAAATTTTGATTAAAAGATTTATAACTATGACAATGATAGAAAAGGAATAATATAGAATTATAACGATAGTCTATTATCTTGAGGCGCAATTTTAATAATTAGTTGAAGCATCATATCTGCTGCATTAAGAACTTGTTTTTGACGTTGATTTGGCAAATATTCATATTTTTCTGAAGTTTGCAATACATTTGTACTGGTTTGGTTTAAAAGCTGTTCATACTGTCCTGAAGTAAATAAATATACTTCTTTTTCAATAAGCTTAATTTGATTCCTTTTTTTGCTGCGTATTAGTAAAAGAGCCAAGTATTTTTTAGCTTCAATTAAAGATAGCTCTATATTATCCATATTACTTTCAGTAGCGCCCGAAAGAGTTGATACTGTTGCAAGACTCTTAATACAACCAACATATATGTCTTGAAGCTCGCTTCTTTTTTCTCTATTGTTTTGAAACCAGTTAGAAATAACAGTAGTGATTAAATTAGTAGTTACACTAGTTACAGCAGTAATACTAGCGATATATACACCAATTAATGTTGGATTATCTAGTTGCATATAAATAAAGAAAGATCCCAAGTATTATACCTAAGTTATATTTCACTGGTAAAAAGCAAAAGTATAGAAAAATACAGGAAGTCTTAAATATAATCATCTAAGGTAGAAAAATTGGTAATTTTGGTAGTGTAACTTTAACTTCCCAAATCAAAATATCAATGATCTACTTCGCAAAAAGTAAAGTGGGAAATTAATTTTATGGAAATATCGCCAACTCAGTTTCCGGGTCAAAAAAGTGAATTTTTTCTGGAGTTAGTGATAACCATAGTTGCTCACCAGGTTGGACAAATCGGTCTGGTGGGATTCGCACTTGTAAGTAATTAGCTGTAGTAGCAGGTTGAGATCCTGGTTCGGCAATCTTAACGGCGAGAAAGGAATCGTTGCCGAGATTCTCTACTAAATCTACTTGCACTGGTAAATTTTTGGTGGCAGGCATACTCAAGTTTAAGTGTTCTGGACGAATGCCTAAAATTAGAGTTTTCCGATCGTATTTTTGTAGAGCTTTTCCCCAGACTTCTGGAAGAGTGAAACGAAACTGGGAATGCGTAATCAACTGTGGGGCATGAAATTCTACAGGTATAAAATTCATTGGTGGTGAACCAATGAACTCTGCGACAAAAAGATTGGCAGGACGGTTGTAAAGTTCTAGGGGAGAAGCAACTTGCTGAATTTTACCCTCAGACATAATCGCAATGCGATCGCCCATTGTCATCGCTTCTGTTTGATCGTGGGTGACGTAAATTGTCGTTGTCCCCAGTTGGCGCTGCAATTTCACAATTTGAGCGCGGGTTTCCGCCCGCAGTTTGGCATCTAAATTAGAAAGCGGCTCATCCATTAAGAATACTTGGGGGTCACGCGCGATCGCTCTTCCCAATGCAACCCGTTGTCTTTGTCCCCCAGATAGCTGTTTGGGTAAGCGATTCAGCAATGTTTCAATTTGTAACAGTTGAGCAACACTACGCACCTGTTGATCAACCGCCCGTTCCTGATCAGAAACATAGCGCAGTCCTTTAGGTAACTTTCTTGTCACCCCTACGAAGAGATTTTCTGCCCACGTCTGAAGATAGGGGGATGAGGGAGATGAGGGAGTAATTTCTACTCCTACTTCCCTGCTTCCCCTACGGCGTAACCCAAAGGCGATGTTGTCGTACACACTCATGTGGGGATAGAGGGCGTAATTTTGAAACACCATTGCGATATCGCGTTCTTTGGGTGGTAAGTCATTGATCAAGCGATCGCCTACCCAGATATTACCGCCAGTCATTACTTCCAAACCAGCGATTAACCGCAGCAAGGTGCTTTTACCACAACCAGAAGGGCCTACCAGCACCATAAACTCGCCATCTGCGATCGTCAGGTTAATCCGCCGCAAGACATTAACACTTCCCGCACGTTCTTGGGCTGCATCAGTTTTATCTCCAGAGGTGAAAGGAGATTGGTTTTGTGAGGTCACACTTTCCCCTTTACGTGGGGAAAAACTTTTATAAACGTTTTCTAAAACAACTTGAGACACAACTAATTATTGGATTGGGAATTGGGAATTGGGAATTGGAGGATAATTACGAATGACTAATGACAGTTTAGCGCCCATAATACACGTTCTCTGTAAATACGAAAAGTTAACAAAATAGTTTGCACTATCAAAAGCAAACTACGCTTAATTTTAGGGCTGTCAGGAGGTGTTGTTATGACTACCGATGTACCTAAAAATATTACCCAAGATCCAAGCGTTAATCCTGTCCATGACATTCTAGACGTACAAACCACAGATTGTTGCATTGTGGGTGGGGGGCCAGCCGGAGCAGTTTTGGCGCTGTTATTAGCGCGTCAAGACATTTCGGTGATGCTGCTGGAAACACACAAAGACTTCGATCGCGATTTTCGCGGTGATACTATTCATCCATCAGTGATGGAAATTATGGAAGAATTGGGACTTAGTAAAGCTTTGCTAGAACTCCCCCATGCAAAAATGCGCCAAATTAGGTTTAAAACTCCTGAAGATACCGTCACATTGGCAGATTTTAGCCATCTAAAAACCCGCTACCCCTACATTACAATGCTTCCCCAGGTGAAATTTCTGGAGTTCATCACTCAAGAAGCCCAAAAATATCCGAGTTTCCATCTGGTAATGGGTGCGAATGTGCAAGAATTAATTGCCGAAAATGGCGTAATTCAAGGTGTCCGCTATCGGGGAAGCGGTGGCTGGCATGAAGTTCTGGCAATACTGACAGTGGGTGCAGACGGTCGCCACTCACGTTTGCGCCACCTGGGTGAGTTTGAATCCATCGAAACGTCGCCGCCAATGGATGTTCTTTGGTTTCGCCTACCGCGTCAGCCAGAAGACTCAGAGGGGGGAATGGGGCGCTTTGGTCAAGGTAAAATCATCGCCATGCTTGATCGTGGTGATGAGTGGCAAGTTGCTTATGTCATCACCAAGGGAGGCTATCAACAACTGCGGGCTGAGGGTTTGGAGGAATTAAAAAAATCTGTTGTGGAAGTAGTACCAGAATTCCAGCAACGCATCGAAAATTTACATGATTGGTCACAAATAGCTTTTCTCTCGGTCGAATCTAGCCGCGTCAAACGCTGGTATCATCCAGGACTATTACTAATCGGTGATGCAGCTCATATAATGTCCCCCGTGGGTGGAGTTGGCATTAACTACGCGATTCAAGATGCTGTAGTTGCGGCGAATGTACTCAGCAAACCGCTTAAGAACCGAAAAGTACAACTTAGCGACCTAGCAAAAGTACAACGTCAACGCGAGTTACCCACACGCATCATTCAGGCGTTTCAAACTTTTATCCAAAAACGGGTATTTGCCCCCGTTCTCACCTCAAATAGCACCTTTGTACCACCTGCATTTTTGCGCTTCCCCATCTTGCGCGATCTACCAGCCAGGTTGATCGCCTTCGGTGTTTTTCCCTCTCACGTCAAGACTTAATTTTTGCCAAGAATTTTTGATATTTCTGGAATAGATGGTACACTTATACTACTCATGCAGAATTGAATGCTCAATTTAGTCAAGCGAAAGTGGCGGACGGTATACTTAATGCTGTTCAAAGCGATCGCTTGGCTTTTATGCTAGAAATAACTAAAAACTCAGGCATTATTAAAAAATGCGATCAATTAAACATATCTAGATATTAATTGGCACTACATAGAAAAATCCCTCTTTTTCAATCAGTACTTTTTGCAGTCAGGAGTAATTTTAATGAACAGCTGCGTTTTGATGGCGGAAATTATTAACGAGCCGCAACTCCGCTACACAGCAGACAATTTGGGAGTTACAGAAATGCTGGTGCAGTTTCCCAATTCCTTGAAACCAGAAGATCCGCCAGCTACCCTAAAAGTTGTCGGCTGGGGGAATTTAGCGACAGAAATCCAGCAAAACTATCACCAAGGCGATCGCGTCATCCTGGTAGGTCGTTTAGGCATGAATACTGTTCCGATGGAAGGTTTTAAAGAAAAACGTGCTGAATTGACAGTGCAACAAATTCAACCTGTTGGAGGTAGTTTTAATACCGATCCATTACCTTCTGCAACCGTAAATCAATCATTTGCTGAAACTACTCCCCGACAAGCATCTTCAGCATCTCGTCCTCCACAAAAAGAAGTTAACACTTACGATTCACCACGTCCAGCACCTACCCCAGCGCCAAGTTACGAACCCGTACCTCAACCCACAAATTATGAGCGAACCACTTATCCAGCAGTGAAAGAGCAAGAACCAGATCCAGATGATATTCCCTTCTAAAGTTGGTAGTTGAGCGTGTATTCAGTTTGCTAACTAACATTACAATTAGACAATTTCTACCAATAGCCATCCTTTAGGATGTGCTATTTTTTTGTCTGCGTTGATATTTTGCATCTTGTGGTAAAACATCACTGACTCCAGTGGCAAGTCAAGAATAAAGAACGATATATTCTTTTTGGACAGCGTTTCACTTTATAGGAAATGACTACATCTGACGAATTAGTTGGCATATTTGACCGTATCCGGGATGGGATTCAAGATGATAAAGATATTTTACTATTAGAAGAATTTCTGAAAAATAGCAATAATCAGAAAGTCCTACAAGTGGGCAATAACATTATAAATATTGCTGATGGCAAGGATATTCATATTGGCGATCGCACTTACTATAATACAGATGCTCAAACCATCAAAGCTGTTATTCAAGAAGTATTAACGGAGCTACTTCATAGTATTAATCCAGACAAACTGCCTCAAGAAAATTATGCTCAAGCTAATTTTTTATCTCAAACTGTAAATGAAGATTTACTAGAAAAAAGCAATTTACAAAAACAACAATCTACTCCTTCAATCCTACCAGCTATTACACAATTCGAGTTTGAAGTCATAACTGTAGACATTCAAGGAATAGAAACTAAGCGTTGTCTTAAACAAGCTGATTATTTTATAGAAAATTTAGCAGATGGCATTATATCGCAAATGGTTTCTATTGCTGGTGGTAAATTTCAAATGGGCGCACCTCAAGATGAATCTGAATCACTTGAAGATGAACGTCCCCAGCACATAGTAACTTTGAATCCATTTTTTATAGGTAAGTATCCTATTACTCAAGCCCAGTGGAGAGTTATTGCAAAGCTTCCAAAAATTAAACGCCGTCTTGAACTAGAGCCATCTTGTTTTAGAGGAGATAACTTACCTGTAGAAAGAATTTCTTGGTATGATGCACAAGAGTTTTGTGAGCGAATTTCACGAGAAACAGGAAGAAAATACCGCTTACCTAGCGAAGCTGAATGGGAATATGCCTGTCGTGCCCAAACATCAACTCCATTCCATTTTGGCAAAATAATTACGACTAATTTAGCAAATTATTGTGGACAAAGTGAAAATATTAATAGTATTTATCACCAGCAGACAACAGAAGTTGGCAGTTTTCTACCCAATACTTTTGGAATTTATGATATGCACGGCTTAGTCTGGGAATGGTGTGCTGACTATGAACACAAAGACTATCAAGGCGCACCATTAGATGGTAGCTCTTGGCTGAATGATGGAAATTCGGAATATCGAATTTTGCGGGGGGGTTCTTGGGATTCTCCTACTTATTTATGTCGTTCTGCATCTCGTTTTTCTGAAAATGCAAGTGTCACTGATAAAGAATTTGGTTTTCGGATTGTCTGTTCTTAGATGTCAATGTAATTAATTTTTAGTAAATTTTAAGTAGGATGTGTTACTACTAAATATATGCTTAACACACCATACAATAATTTGAGAATTATTATGTTATATAATTAATTGTAAAATTCTCGCTTTTATCTCATCGATAGATAATGAATCAGAAAATTGTATGCTTGTCTCTCTGCGAATTTGAACCTTATAATTTATTGATGATCTGCTACAGTGGTTTCTATAAGGATGAGAAAGCCAATTCCAGCTTCCTATTACAGCAAATTTAGTGTCACAAAGCAATATTTTTTCATTAGTTCCTCTACTTTCTATATGTATTTTTTTACCTAGACAAGTTAGATGCGAACCGGGATACTGAGAAAAGAGTTTCTCCAAATCTTTTTCAAGTTGAGCATCGTTTCCATCATTATCTTCGCTACCTTTATTACCATAAATTAGTCTAACCTTAACTCCTTTCTCCAAAGCTAAAACAATATCATTCACAAACCGTTTTGATTCATCATCACGAATCCAAGGCGTGACAATTGCCAATTCTTCTTCAGCTTGCTCAAGAGCTTCTCTAAAAACTTTTAAATGATCACAATCATAAACTAGAGTAGTTCCAGGCTGCTGCGGAGGTATTTCAGCTTCAGATTTGTAGTCTAAGATATCTCCATGCTCCCCAATGTGTTCAACAAGCTTACCAGTCAGTCTGCCTTTTTGTAATCTGTGAAGATTACCAACTAAAATAAATAGTTCTTTTGCTCTAGATACTGCAACATTAAGTAGGTTTGGGCGCTTATTAAGCCAATTAACATTATCTTGTCTTCCACACACTTTTGTAGATAAGATAATGACCTTTTTCTCAGAACCTTGGAAAGTGTGAATTGTCCCAACAGATTTTTTGTCTAATCCAGAGAATTTTTGAGTTAGCTCCTCTCTTAAAGCCATAGCATGAACATTAAAAGGAGAAATAACGCCGATATCTTGTAATGAATAACCTTGCTTTTGCAAGTGCTGGATTACATCAATCACAGCCAAAATTTCTTCATCATTAACATTCTTACTAATATTTCCCTCAACATGATAAGCAACTAAGTGTGAGTTTAATAAAGAAGTAACTAGTTCTGTTTTTACTTCTAATCCATATTTAGCAATAGCATTGCAATATTCAATAATGCTAGGTTGACAACGGTAATGCTCAATCAAACAAATCCCTTGACCTTTATCATTGTCTTCTCCAGTTGCTCCAGCAGCACGGTGATAGCTAGTAGCACTATGTTCTTCCTCTGGACTGTAACGATGGTAATCAAGTTCAGTTAATCCTCTGTCAATAAACGCTGTTTGGCGATAATCATCGCGTCTTTGGTTACTGAGAGTGATTACAGGCTCTATTTGTAGAGGATCGCCTACAATAATAGCTTTGCGCGATCGCACCAATAAGGGAAATGTTTGATGCAGAGGAATCATTCCCGCTTCATCTACAATTGTGCGGTCAACACATTCCTTAACCCAAGGAAGTATATTTCTGATGGAAAGCAATGTGCTAGTAATGACAGGAAAAAATAAACTCACATTTTTAAGATGCTCGTTTAGATTTTCTGCCATCTTCTTGATATCTTTGCGATCTCTAGAAAGAACATTTGAATACAGTTCTAAAGAAGATTTTACACGGTCTTTATAGCATAGTGCTTGTTGAATAAGCAATTCCTGTGATAACTTAAATAGTTCCTGCTGCTGTGCATGAAAATTTTGATGAAAGTAATCATAAAAATCTTCTAGTTGATTAGCCAACCTATTTCTTAAAAAAACTAACTCTTCATTTGCCTCATCTCTTTTTTGCTCTGTAGTTACAATATCTCCAGAAATATTTTGTAATCTTCCTGCTACAGTGTTTAACTCATCCGCTTTTGCTAGTCGTTCATTAACTAACCATGATTGTTGAATTAAATCATTGCGAGTTTCAGGAACTTTGATAGGAAATATAGTGTTAACAGTGTTTAAAATTGCTGGTTGACAGATTTCAGCCGTTCTTGTCAAAATCTGTCTTTCTGTTCTGCCAGAAAACCAAAGTAATATCTTCTTCCACCAAGATATTTTTCCTTCCGGTAGTCGCATTTTAGCAGTATTTAGTATGACCTCAAGTTGTCTATAAGCTTCTACTGGAAGTTTGTCATAGTCGGATAATTGTGATGCTCGTCTCTGAAAGCTCGTTCTGGTATCTAATATTTCTTCTAAATACTGTTGAAATGTTTGTATTTTTTCTAAAATTTCAGTAAGTCGTTTTTCATCTAAGATTCTTTGGCGACGTTTTTCTAAAAAATTAGATTCTTCAGCCTCTAACTCATTTTTAATTTGTTTTATTTGCTTTTTTAGAGTATCAAAACAGCTTTTGTCAAAAGTATTCTTTTGTAAATAGTCTAGTGCTTGCTGTAAATGTTCTAAAGCGCCACCAGTAGATTGGATATTAATTTGACTCCCTCCTTTAAGATACAGAAAATCATGTTCTAAAGATTTATCTTTTAACCAATCATCTAACTTGTCAATGACATTTTCAACAGCTTTGTTATTGGTACTACTAATAACAGTTAAGTTATTAATGTCTTGGTCAGTTTCAATTAGACTGAGTGCGCGTTGGACTACCTGTTGAGCAATGAGATGAAGGATAAGAGTCGTTTTCCCAGAACCTGGTGGCCCTTGGACAGCCGTCATTGCTTCGGTTTGGGCGTGCTTGAGTGCTGTTGATTGCGATTTAGTCGGTGCGTGGGTTGGGAAAGCACCCATATAAGTAACTTCGTGTTTTGGGATTTGAGGCAAACCGAACAAATATTCATAAGCTGGATGTCTTAGTTTTAACCAATTTTTGGAACCTGATTTAATTTCTTTCAAGTCTTGCTTGAGATTCCTAGAATATATTGCTCCTGTAAACGCAAACAAGTATGGCTGTCGTTGAATTTGGTAGCGACGAGGTATCGTAACGTGTTGCATCCACTCCTCATAGGTCTGAAATTCTTGCCCAAATGTGGTTTCAAGAAATCGTCGTAGTCCATCTTGGGTAATCAACTGTTCACGTTGTTCATCATCCAATCCAAGAAAGGTGGCTAGGTTATCTCCTGCTTCCATTAGTTTTAACTTATCAAGACTCCACCCAGTTTCTCGGTACTCTCCTTTGAGGATAGATGTTACATCCAAACTAAACAGAGGACAGAAAAAAGATTGTCCCTTGTCTACATCAATAAATTGGGGGAAAGACAATGCCCACAAAGTTTCCTGTTGACCTTGTTGCACTTTGGAAACTTTTTGTTGCAGTTCTAAAAAAATGGTTGACTCAATCAATACATGGTCGTTCGCTAGCTTGACACCACGCTGTTTTACCGTATCCTGATTAGCTGCTTCAATCCTAGCGTTGCTGTAATCATCCAAAGCAATGTAATCGAACCACGCATTGATAATTGCATCTACTTTGCTAGCTGCGTTCAAAATTACCTCCAGATTGCCTTACTGATTTAAGTTTTCTATGTATTATTATTAATTAACTGGGATACTAATAAAAATTACGCCAAGTATATATTTTACGCAGCAGTTATTTGTTGTACACATCACCAATATGCAGATAGCGAGCTTCATTAATATTCGTGATAAACTTTCCATACTGGTTTATCGTCTGGGCAATTTTATTAATCTTTTGTGTAGCTTGGGGTTTCACTTCATCCCATCCCTTATCAGGTAAACCTTTACCACCCTGAAGTTTGGCAATTACAAAATCCCCTGCATCCATATCAAAATGCGGAATTTGTTCTGCATTGAACAGCTTACGCGCACTTTCAGGAACAGTTTTACCTAAGTAATTCATTAAATTAGAAACCCGAACTTCTGTATCACCGGGCTGATTTCCAGCACCTTGCAAAGCTTCGAGAAAGTGATAAGTATAGATGCTACTTGATTCATCTTTTATCCAAGATTGTTGCTCTCCTTCAGAGGAAGTAAAAACTACTCTACCTTTGCCTTGTTTCAAATTATCAATCAAACCTTCAGATGGAGCAACACGAATAAAATCTTCAAATTCTTCTTCTAGCTCTAAATCGGCCTCTTTAGAAGTTGCCATTCCTGCTGCATGACAGCTATCAATCACAACTAATAAACGTTCTGCTTTTATCTGCCTTAATGCATCCGTGAAAGTTTCGGCTGCAAGTGCAGAATTAGCGAGTTTAGCTGGCTTAACATCATGTTGTAATAAATAATAGTTTTGTGTATTTTTATCTACCCAGCCATGTCCTGAATAATAAACAAATACCGTTGCATGTGGGTCTGTGGCTGATTTATCTTTTAACCAATTCAATCCTTCTAGAATAGCTGCTTTATTTGCTTCTTGATTATTTAGCACCCGAATATGATCTTTATCATCGTTATAGGCACATAGTTGCGGGTCAATTAAAGCAGCATAAATTGCTTGAGTATCTTTTACTGTTACTGGTAGCGAAAACTTACTATACTTAGACTCCCCTACACCAATTAATAGTGCATAACCATGAGTAAATTTATCGCTCACTTTCATTTAACTCTATCTATATAAGTTATACTTAAGCAATTTTACAGAGAATATCTATTACTTGTCTAAGTGTAACAAAGTATTAACTAAATTATCGGCATTTACAACATAAACACCATCAACTTGATTGCTAGAAATATTGACATTACCTTTTGTAAAACAAAGCAGTGCAGTCACCCACCGTGCGCTTTTTAAGTGTTTTACTTCTGTTGCTTGTCCTTTAACTTTGGCTATCAAATCACCTTCGTTAAAATCAAAGGTATTCCTGCCGTAGCGTTTACGTAGACGACCGCTTTCATAAACTTTAGTGCCGCTATGGGACTTAACATCGACTACGTACCACTTACCTTGAGGAGAATGCAACACTACATCTGCATCTCCCCATCTCCTAATTCGGAGGTTGTATTCTAATTTCCATCCTTGATGTTCCAAAGGGCGCAATAATTTAGCTACTTCGGTTTCGGCTGTAGCACCACGTTGAGCATCACTCGCTCTTTTCATTAAGTGTTGCCCATTACGATACAGGTAGGATGAGCCTACCAATGCCCCTAGCGAGAGCAACATCCCCACAAAAGAAGTTCTGAAGATACTGAATAACAGTACTGTCCCCATGAGAACAAGCACTGCAAATGCATAACTCAGCATTGCAGACTGGCGACGATCATTAACCAATTTACGGATTTGTTCTCCTGGCTGTTTTGTTCGTGGTGGCAATTTTTTTAGTTAATTCTATTATGTTAAAGACTGGAACTCTGAAAACAGAGGATACCATGAGCCGATGACGATTTGCAGAAATCACAAGCAGTTGGACATCGCAAATGTGTATATATTGTGGAAGTATGTGATGTTTGTTGTGGGTGAAAAACTGCTAGAGAGCCAGTCCAGTAGAAGTAGTTGACAAGATGCACAGTTTTTGCAGAGGCTAAATTATTGGAGAATACGGTATTAGGAGTCTTGCACTATGCGTCCATTAATCTGGAACCCACCAATCTCCCTGTCAACGAAAGAAGAAAAAGTCGTAAAACGTATACGCAAAGCGAAATTATTCGTATTTTTGAGGCAAATACGCCACGAATTATTTGACTCAGACTTTCAAACCGAGTTAGCAACGGTATTCAAAGACAGTAGTGTCGGGTTATGTCCAATAGCACCTGCACAACTAGCACTTGTAGTCATCCTACAAGCATATACAGGGGTTTCAGATGAGGAGGCAATGGAAGCGATTGAAATGAATAGACGATGGCAACTAGTTTTAGATTGTCTCGATTGCGAACAATCACCTTTTGGCAAAGGAACATTAGTAAGATTTCGTGCGCTTTTAATGTCTAAATCGTTTGATAGAAGGCTAGTAGAGAAAACAATTGAAATGGCACATGTGAGCAAAGGTTACAATTCCAAGTCATTAAGAGTAGCGTTAGATTCAAGCCCATTATGGGGAGCAGCAAGAGTTGAAGATACGTACAACTTATTAGGTCATGCACTCAGGAAAGCACTAGAAGTAATAGCCCAAAATTATCAACAGGATTTAGCAACTGTTGCAGCGACTATGGGGGCAGATATTATCACGGGAACGAGCCTGAAAGCCGCTTTGGATTTAGATTGGGATGACCCAGAAGCTCGTAATGTGGAACTGTCTACAATATTGCAAGCATTAAACTCAGTTGAATCTTGCGTCACACAAAAAACAGATTTGGATGACTTGACAACCAAGCGTGTAAACAAAAGCATTCAAGATGCAAGACAAATTGAAGCGCAGGATGTCGAGGAGGCAGTGGATGGTTCCCCAAAGCTCCGTAAAGGTGTTGCTAAGGAAAGACGCATTTCAATTGAGGATCAGGATATGCGTCATGGTCGTAAAAGCCGTAGTCAAAAAGTTGACGGTTACAAACGTCATGTTCTCAAAGATTTAGAACTGCAAATGATCAGGGCTGTTGGTGTTACCAGAGCAAATGAACCGGAAGCATCTGTAACTACAGAGATTGAGTCCGATTTAAATGCCCAGCAATTAACTCTCGAAAACATCAAAGAATTGCAAATTGACCGTGCATATTTGGTTAGTCATTGGGTTAAACAGCGCATCCCAGGTATGACTATTGTTTGTAAAGCTTGGAAAGTTCAAAACGGTAAGTTTTTTGATAAAAAAGCTTTTGTTCTCGATTGGGAAAATCATTTAATTCGTTGTCCCAATGAAGTCACTTTACCATTTACAGAGGGGAGTGTTGTTCACTTCTCCAAACACGAATGTGACAGTTGTCCAAAACGTTCTCAATGTACCCAGAGCAAGCTTGATCGTAGCATCTCAATTCACCCAGATGAGTCTTTACTTGTGGAACTCCGCGAACGTCAAACCACTGAAAGCGGACGTGCCAAACTCCGCGAACGTGTCAGTGTTGAGCATACTCTTGCTCATATTGGTCAATGGCAAGGAGATAAAGCTCGCTACATTGGCTTACGTAAAAACCTTTTTGACCTTCGACGTATGGCTGTTGTCCACAATCTCCACGTTCTTGCTCGGATATCCGATACTACTCAAGAAATGGCTAGCTTTAACAATCCACAATCTGTTTAGTTTGTCAACACCTTCTACTGGACTGGCTCTCTAGGGAGCGTAAAAACCAGATTTGTCGGCATAATAGATCAAAGCTCTTGTTAAAATCCAAATAATTTTAAGATAATATTTCTACCCAACTCCTATGAGAGAAACTGTCCTAGAGGTTCGCAATTTACAAGTTGAATTTCCCGGTGATGGCAACATTAACAGAGCTTTGGATGGTATTTCCTTTAGCCTACATCGAGGTGAAACTCTAGGAATAGTCGGAGAATCGGGGAGTGGTAAATCAGTGACAGCCCTAGCTGTGATGGGTTTGTTGCAAACTCCCGGTATAGTTACTGGCGGTGAAATCTGGTTTCGTCCCCAGGAGAATGGCAACCCCATCGATTTGGTAAAATTGCCTCCTGAGCAAATGCAGCTATACCGGGGTGGCGATATTGCGATGATTTTTCAAGAACCGATGAGTTCGCTTAATCCGGTTTATAACATTGGGTTTCAGCTAACAGAAGCGATTGTGCGACATCAAAATGTCTCAGTATCCCAAGCAAGACAAATTGCGATCGCAGGTTTGCAAGAGGTTAAACTTTTACCTAGTGATGAGGAGATCCAGCAGCAGTATACCGAAACTTCATCAAAACCAGAACCATCAAAGTTGGCACGGTTGGTTAAAGAACACAAAGAAGCCATGCTAGAACGCTACCCTCATGAACTTTCTGGGGGTCAGTTGCAACGGGTAATGATTGCAATGGCAATTTCTTGCAACCCTTTAATCTTAATTGCCGATGAACCAACCACAGCTTTAGATGTGACGGTGCAAGCGACTATTTTGGACTTGTTGCGAGACTTGCAGCAAAGCCGTGATATGGCAATGATTTTCATCACCCACGACTTGGGGCTAATTTCGGAAATTGCTGACGAAGTAGCGGTGATGTATAAAGGCAAAGTTGTCGAATCTGGGACTGCTGAACAAATTTTTAGCAGTCCCCAGCATCCATATACTAAAGGTTTGATAGCTTGTCGCCCTAAACTTGACCGCCGTCCCCAAAAATTACTCACCGTTTCTGACTACATGAGTGCAGAGGAGACAGCAACGGGACAAGTAGTTATTCAGGCAAAAGAACCCGCACAACCCATAGATGTCACCACCGAAGAGATTGCTACAAGATTGGCAAACTTCAATGAATTGGAACCCCTGCTGCAAATCCGCAACCTGAAAGTTGGTTTTCCGGTGCGCGGGGTATTTGGTGGAACAAAACGCTACAATATGGCAGTGAATGGCGTTTCTTTTGATGTCAAACCAGGGGAAACACTAGGTTTGGTGGGAGAATCTGGTTGTGGTAAAACTACCCTTGGCAGAACCCTGCTGCGCTTAATTGAACCGATGAGTGGTCAAATTATCTTTGAGAAACAAGATATTACTAGCCTCAAAGGTGAACCGTTGCAAAAACTGCGGCGGGAAATGCAAATAGTCTTCCAAAATCCTTTTAGTTCCCTCGATCCCCGGATGAAGGTTGGGGACGCGGTGATGGAACCGTTGTTAATTCACGCTGTTGGTAAGACAAAGCAACAACGAAAGCAGCGAGTAATCGAACTTTTAGAACGGGTAGGGTTGAGTGCAGATGCAATTAACCGCTATCCTCATCAATTTTCTGGTGGTCAACGCCAACGGATTTGCATAGCCCGTTCTTTGGCATTGAATCCTAAGTTTATCATCTGCGATGAATCAGTATCAGCGCTGGATGTTTCTGTACAGGCGCAGGTATTAAATCTTCTCAAAGAATTACAGTCAGATTTTCAGCTTACTTATATCTTTATTTCTCACGATTTAAGTGTGGTGAAATTTATGAGCGATCGCATTTTAGTTATGAATCGCGGTCAAATTGTTGAACAAGGGACATCTGAAAGCATTTACCTGGAACCGAAAGAGGAATACACGCAAAAATTAATTGCAGCGATTCCTACTGGTAGTCCTGAACGCGTGCGAAGTCGTCATTTACGGGCTTCGTAGTTAGGAATAAGAATTAAATAACATACAACCTCACCCTCAATCCCTCTCCTTATTAAGGAGAGGGAAGCTAGAGACAGGATAAAGTTTTACATTTTATTTAATCCACGTTCCTTAGACTTGTAGGGGCAATTCATGAATTGCCCCTACATGAACACGGGCTTATAATCTTTTTTCAACAGATATTTGTGCAAACAAAGTTAATTACATCTGCAAGTCCTGACTGAGTTTTTAAATTAGTAAAAATAAAAGGTTTCTCACCGCGCATTTTTTTAGCATCTCGTTCCATCACACTTAAATCTGCACCGACATAAGGTGCTAAATCAATTTTGTTAATTACCAACAAATCAGACTTGGTAATGCCGGGGCCACCTTTGCGAGGAATTTTATCACCTGCGGCAACATCAATGACGTAAATTGTTAAATCCACCAATTCGGGACTAAAGGTAGCAGCCAAGTTATCGCCACCACTTTCCAAAAAGACTAAATTCAAATCGATAAAACGTTCTTCTAACTGTTCTATTGCTGCCAAATTCATCGAAGCATCTTCGCGGATAGCAGTATGAGGACAACCGCCAGTCTCTACACCCAAAATGCGATCGCTAGACAAGGCCTGAGAACGCACTAAAAACTGAGCATCCTCTTGAGTATAGATATCATTAGTCACCACCGCAATCTGATACTGTTCACGCAATCCCTTACACAAAGCATCCACCAAAGCCGTCTTCCCCGAACCCACCGGGCCAGCAACCCCCACTCTAAATGCATTCATTGTCATTTGTCCTTTGTCATTAGTTTTTGCCCAATGCCCAATGCCCAATCCCCAATGCCCAATTCCCAATTCCCAATCCCCAATCCCCAATTCCCAATCCCCAATCCCCAATTCCCAATTCCCAATTCCCTAACTTCTAAACAACCTTGTATACTGTGTTTCATGCTGCATACTCGCTAGTGATAAACCCCAACTACAACAAGCGAGTTCATCATCCTCCAACGCCAAAATTTGTAATGTCGCAGTGCTAAATAATGGTTGCAAATCTAGCAATAACTGTTGTCCTGCTGTTTGTCCAAGGGGAATAAGTTTCACGCCAGCAATAATCAAATTACTCGCCCAACTATGCAGATATGCGAGTAATGCAGCTTTGATGCTAATTTGCCAATGTGCGATCGCAATACCAAAAGCGATCGCATAATTGCAAGGATTACCCACAGCATTGGCAATAGGTACAATCTGCGGTTCTAGTTTACCAAGTAATTGAATCAGCGATCGCCCCATCTGCCAACTAGAGGCGCGTAATTCTTCTGTTTCCCTAGCGGCAGATAACCAGAGATTCCAACGGGATATGGACTCAACATCACCTATTTTTGCAGATTGTTGCGATCGCAGCATTACCGCCGCCTCTAGCCGAATTGCCCCATACAGCAACTCGGCTTTTAACCAATCTTTGAGATTTGTCTGGCTAGCGATCGTACCATTTTCTACGAGCATTTCCAAACCTTCAGAATAACTATATGCTCCCACAGGTAAAGCGGGGCTAGCCAGCTGCAAAATACTCAAAAGATGGCTATCAGTGAGCATGATGGTGTTGTCCATAAGCCCCTAATTCTGGCTGAAACGGTAAAATTTCTTCTTTTACTTCTAACCCCAATTGTTCCAACATCGTGCGTAAAACCGAATCAGAAGACAAGCGTAAATAAGTTGGAGTAATTTCTACAGGTACATGGCGATTTCCCAAATGGTATGCCGCCCGTAATAAAAGTGGTGTTTCGGCAAAAGCAGTCACTACTAATTCTGGTTTGGCAGTAATTCTGATTAAACTGCAATGGGTTTCTTCTAGCAGAATATCACCATCGTGTAAAACAGTTCCTCTGGGTAAATGTAAAAACACAACTTTACCATCTTCCATTTCAAAGCGATGACGGCTACGGGTACGTTCTTCTGCTGTCAGCGCCAGAGTAAAAGCGACTGCGGCATCTTGATTAGGTGGTTTAAGTTGGGTAAATGTTATCATACAAAGTTTCGCTTTAACTTCCGTTTCTCATTATGGTTCTAATTTTACGAATTACTTAGCTACCTTTCTCGAAGAAAAGATAAAATTAGACAAATAAAGGCAACAAGCCAAACGGGGACAATCATGAACCAAGCCATTGAGGGAGTACGCTGGACAGTTCACGATTTAGAGGTTTTACCCGAAAATGAGTGGACGCGCTATGAAATTATTAATGGAGAACTCTTTGTGACTCGCACTCCTCACCGCCGTCATCAACAAGTTTGTGGCAAAATATTCCGACAACTCGATGTTTGGTCAGATTCGAGTGGTTTAGGCGAAACAATTATCGCTCCCGGAGTGATTTTTTCGCAAGCAGATAGCGTTATACCCGATGTCGTTTGGGTAAGTCGAGAACGACTGGCGCAAATTGAAGATAAAGCGGGACATTTGACAGGCGCACCAGATTTAGTAATAGAGGTTTTATCGCCTGGTAAACAAAATGAACTTCGAGATAAAGAAGCAAAACTGAAACTTTATTCAGTTCAAGGTGTGCGTGAGTATTGGATTGTCGATCGCTTTAATCAAAAAGTCGAAGTTTATCGGCGAGAAAAAGCACAATTGGTTTTAGTTGCTACTTTGTTAGGCGATGATGAAATCACATCGCCACTTTTACCCGGATTTTGCTGTTCTATCAAGTTATTTTTTCCTGAATGACTAAGCTGTCGTGCATTTAATTTGCACAGCTAGGGCGGGCAAGATGCCCACCCCACAAGAGATTTATTTTTTTGAGGATGCAAATTAAAGTATTTTCAGCTTAGTACGGCACAAGCTATATTAAGAAATTTAAATGTAGGGTGCGTTGTCACGCAGTGCAACGCACCGTCAACAATTCAAGGTGCGTTAGCCTACGGCATAACACACGCTACTCGCAATTTATATTTCTTCATATACATTGAATTTTTCTCGCCGACTTACTTAATTGACGAATAGATATTCTGTAGAGACGGCGATTTATCGCGTCTCTCCAAGCGTCAAAAGGGGTTTGACAGAGTACTAGCTAATAGGTAATGTAAACCAGAAAGTTGCCCCTGCATCCAACGCACTATTCACCCCAATTTCACCGCCGTGAGCATTGATGATTTGCTTACATAAATATAAGCCCAATCCTAAACTTACAGAATTGCGGATATTTGCACCCCGAAAGTAAAGCTCAAAAAGCCGATCGCTTTGTTGTTGACTAATGCCCACGCCGTTATCGCTAACAGTACAATAAATCATGCTAGTTTCACAAGTAGCGTTAATTGTCAATAGCAAACCAGGGGCATTATGTTTCAAAGCATTGACAATTAAGTTAGAAAAAACTCGCCATAGTTGTGTGGTATCTGCATTTACTAGTGGCAAATCTGTGGATACTAGATTTGTTAGCTTGGCTTGATTTTGCTCAAGCAATGGCTCTAAATCTGCGATCGCAGCTTCCACAACCGTCAGTAGTTTTACAGGCTGACGTTGCAAAACTACACCTTGAATTTCGCCTAGATGAGCTTCCATCAACGAATTAATTAAGCTTAGTTGGCGATCGCTACTTTGAATCATTCGCTCTAAAATTGAGCGGGAAATCGAAATATTTCCCTCTGGATATGCAAGCAAGTTTCTCAGCACCATTAAAGTACCCAGCACTGGGTTGCGTAAGTCGTGAGAAACTGCATGGAAAAATACTCGTAGTTCTGCTTCAGTTTGTTTGCGCTGGGTAATATCTTCAATCAAACCTTCGTAATAAAGGAGTTGAAGATGTTCGTCGCGCACTGCGTAGGCTTTTTCCGAAATCCAGACAATGCTTCCGTCTCGACGATAAATTTGGGATTCAAACTCGGAAATGCTGCCATACTTTTCCATCAGGCGGACAAATTCGGCGCGGCGGTTCGGATCAACGTACAATTGTTCAATGGCGGTGAAATTTGCTGTCACCTCCTCCGCTAAGGAGTAGCCATAAATGCGTGCTAAAGCAGGATTTGCTGTAATGTAACGTCCATCGGGACTGCTTTGAAAAATACCTTCAACAGCGTTTTCAAAAATGGTGCGATATTTAGTTTCTGCAACCTTGAGTTTTTGATAGGCAGATTCCAGTTCTTGACGGGCGTAAAACTCAGAACGTTGCAGGCGATCGTATAGATAAACACCTATATCACATATAGTACAAAACCAAAAAATGTATAAAATAAATGTTACGCTATATATTTCTGGGTGTTCAGGGACTGGTGTCTTTAGCCCAAGTGCCGTATTCACACTAAAATAGTAAAGTAATACACCCACTTGTGATAACAAGTGAACAATCCAACAGACTGGCATTAATACAGCTTGACTCAAGAATAGCAGTGACCAACCAATAGGATCGGGTAGTGCAAAACCTCTGAGGGTGGCAAACAACTGCGATGCTAGACTAATTGCCCAAGAAGACCCTAAAAATAATAAATCTGGACGATTACGACCTAATTTAGTTTTATGTAAGGCAAAACAGATTAGTATACTCAAGAGCATTGCAATATTGATTACAAGGCTTTGAGTTCTAAGTACTTCTGGCAGTTCCTGCAACTCTTGAAATGGGAAAAACAAGCTGTAAATGTCTCGCAAAGTAAAAGAAAACAGACAAATCAGCGCCAGCCATAACCATAAACGCAATCTCTGCCACAAAAAGCGATCGCGCCAAGCTCTGTAAAGAGTAGTAGTTTCATCTCTCGTTGGTGCAGAAAAGGTTTGTCTCCACAACCTTTTTACTGTTGTAAATTGAGTGGCCATTAGCATCCGAGCAACTTTGCCCATACCTTGAGGGTGTTTTCCTTACTCAATATTGCTATAAATAACACCTTCTCATTTTTTGGTGATTTATGGGCGATTTGTTGCTGATGAAGTTGCCAAAGGTAATGTAAACCAGAAAGTTAATCCGCGCTTGCGGTTACTAATAACACCAATTTCGCCGCCATGTGACTCAATAGCTTTCCGACAAAGATACATTTTTAAGCCAATGCTTGTAGAACAACAGTCTTGGGGATCGCGGACATGGAGATCGAAAAGGCGATCGCACTCTACTTTACTCATTACCACACCATCATCTTGAATCTGAATGCGAATCATTCGCCGCTCAACAGTGGCACTCAGAGTTAAATTTAATCCTGGTGGATTATTTTGCAAGCTATATGTGATTAAAGTTATCAAAACTTTCTGCAACAGAGTCCCATCTGTCATTATTAATGGTAAATCTGTGGGAACCAATTTCTTCAAAGTCGCTTGATTTTGGATCAGCATGGGTTCCAACTGGGTGAACATTCCTTCCAGTAGGATGTTAAATTGCACAGGTTCAAGTTTAATGTTCATACCCTGTTTTTCCGACGAATGCATTTCTAGCAATGAGTTAATCATTGCCAGTTGGCGATCGTTGCCTTGAATCATCCGCTCGATTATTGAGCGAGATACTGGGATTGGGGATTGGGGATTGGGGATTGGGCATGGGGCATTGGTTATTAATTCTTCTCCGCCACTCGCCATTCCCTGATTTAGCAAATTTTTTAACACCATCAAGTTACCCATGACTGAAGTTCGTAAATCGTGGGCAACTGTGTGCAAAACAACATCTTTGATGCGATGCAATGTTTCAACTTCTTGCATTTTATGCTGCAACTGTGCTGTTCGTTCTTCTACTTGGTGTTCTAAATTAGTGTTAAGTTCTGCGAGTTTTTGATATATTTGGCTTTGCTGAATAGCGATCGCTACTGGTTCTGACATCTGCTGTAACAAATCAATTTCTATTGGCTGCCAATCACGCGAACCTGAGCATTGATTGGCAATTAATGCACCAAATAATTCATTGTCTAGCATAATTGGTACTGCCAAGCTAGCCTTACTTTGGAATTTTTTATAGTGTGCTTTAACTTTGGCAGATAGTGCTACTTGTGTAATATCTTCAACGACACGCACAAGATTATCTTTTAATAAGTTTCTTAATTCTTGTAAATAAGCTTCATCATTAGTAGACCAACCTAAGACTGATGGATACTTGGGATCTACTGATTCGGCAAGAGTTCTGACTCCTAACTTGGCATTATTTAAAGCAATAAAAACTCGATCTGTTTGCAGAAATTGTCTGACTTCTGTGACGGTGATTTGCAGAATTTCCTCTAGGTTAAGGGAAGATCGAATTCGGACTAAGGTTTCTGCCAACAAGCGATCGCGTTGTGCTGAAAGAAGGAATTGTGCTTCTACCCGTTTGCGTTCTGTAATGTCATGATGGACGGCTAAGATACAAGGAACACCATCCAAATCAATAACTTCGGCTGAAAGCAGCGTTGTAATGATCTTGCCAAACTTTTGCCGAAATCCAACTTCCAAGTTGCGAACAACTCCTGTAGTTTGCAACTCCTGTAACAAATTTAAGCGATCGCGATCGTTTACCCAAAGATTTAACTCAAAGGAAGTTTTACCAATCGCTTCATCTCGCTGATAACCGGCAAGTTCTACAAAACTGTCGTTAACTTCGATAAAGCGCCCTTCTTGCAGCGTGCTGATGGTAATGGAATCAGGGCTGCAACTAAAAGCTTTCGCAAATTTCTGGGCCAGATTTTGTAAAGCGATTTCTGCTTGTTTGCGTTCTGTGATATCTCGGACAATTGCTAGTACTTCATTTTCACCACTCACTACCAACCGCGCCTCATAATCTCTAATTCCCAAAGGCGTTGGTAGTTGATATTCGCAAGTTTGCAAAGTTCCAGAATCTAAAGTTTTAGCGATCGCTTCTAGGCTAATGGTTGCAACATCACTAGGCAATAACTCTTGCACATGCTTCCCAACTATTTCTTCTCTCGAAAGAATGACATTTGCACCCTCACTTTTCAAATCTAGATACTCACCATCGTGACTGATGCGAAACATCAAATCAGGGATAGCATCCAAAATTGCTTGATACCGCGCCTCACTCTCTTGTAATTTTTCTTCAGCTTTTTTTCGGTCTGTAATGTCTAAAATTAAGCCATTCCAAAGAAAATCGCCTTCTTCTTGTCGTTCTGGTTGCGAACTACCTTGAATCCACTTAAGTTTGCCACTAGGCGTAATAATCCGACCTTCCCAATGCCAAGGTTTAAAAGTGGTACTACAAATAGTAATAGATTTTACAAAAGCTTTTATATCTTGTGGATGAATTAGGTTGTATATCACCTGAAAGTCTACCTGTAAAGCTTCTGGTTTTAATTCATACAAATATTCACAACCAGAACTAATATAAGGAATAAACACAGAACCATCTTGCCGTTGCAGAATTTGGAAAATTATCCCCGGTAAATTGGCAGCAATTGTTTCCAGCAGAGTGATCTTCTCTGGTTGGACATCTGGTTTATGGGGTGATTTTACAATTTCATCCACTCTTAGACCCTTTGATATATAAGCAATTGGCATAATATTTTAGGAAATCATAGCCATTTTAAGAGTTTTTTGACTGTCAGCGTTATCACTAACTGTAAAAAAAGTTCCTCTACTTTCAGAGTAGTTCTGGATGTAGCGATCGCATTCACCCAATCGGGTGAACAAGTTGTCAAAGATGTCAAAGAGCGAATCAGTTAAGGAGTTGAGTCTTTACTACAAGTTTATTTAGTTAGCAGAGTTGACTTGACAGACTACTAAAATAGATATATGGCTTCTACTTAAACTGATAACATGAATACTATCACCGTCAGTTTACCTCCTACCCTCCAATTAAACATCGACTTGACTGACGAGCAATTTTTTCAGCTTTGTCACAATAATCGACCTTCACCCTCAATCCCTCTCCTTAGTAAGGGGAGGGAAGCTGGAGGGAGGGTGAGGTTTTATATTTAATTTGACCCACTTACTTACATCGATCGCAACAATCAGATAGAAAGCAGTTTATTGATACATTTAATCTAGTTTTACTTAAAGGCAAAAATTAATAATAGGCACTCCAAAGTAAGGATATTTTGCAATACATCCAAGAAGGCATGAATGGAATTACAACAGACACAATTTTTGGAAGAAATTCTTTGGAAAGCAGTTCTCAATCGAGACTCGACTTTTGAGGGTAAGCTTTTCTATGGTGTTCGCTCCACAGGCGTTTATTGCCGACCGATTTGCCCTAGTCGCAGACCAAATCGCAATCAAGTTTGTTTCTTCCAGTCGGCACAAGAGGCTGAAATTGCAGGTTTTCGACCTTGTAAGCGCTGTCAACCACAATCTGAAACAGTTCCAAATCCAGCCAAAGCAAAAGTTTTAGCAGTATGTCGATATATTGAGTCACAAGTTGACCACATCCCCACCCTCTCCGAATTATGCTCTCAGGTGGGAATGAGTCCCAGTTATCTGCAAAAAGTATTCAAGCAAATAATTGGTGTATCTCCTTTCCAATATGCAGATGCGCTGCGTAGCCAACGATTGAAACAGCGTCTCCAGTTAGGAGAAGAAATTGCTGATGCAGTTTACGAAACGGGTTATGGTTCAAGTAGCCAACTCTATGAGAAAGCGCCTAAACAACTGGGAATGACACCAAAAACTTATCAGCAAGCTGGAAAGACAATCAGGATTGTTTATGCGATCGCTCCATGTTCGCTAGGATATTTACTGGTGGCAACAACAGACAAGGGTATCTGTGCCGTTAAACTAGGTGATGAAGCAGATAAGCTAGAACACATTTTAAATCAGGAATTTCACCAAGCGCAGATCATGCGTGATGACGACATACACAACGAATGGATACAAGGAATTCTCGGCTTGATTGCGGGAAATGAAACACATCTTGATTTACCACTTGATGTCCGTGGGACAGCATTTCAGAAACAGGTTTGGCAAGCATTACAAAAAATTCCCTATAGCGAAACCCGCACTTATACTGATATCGCCCGCGATATTGCCAAGCCGCACGCAGTCCGCGCCGTGGGAAATGCTTGTGGGGCTAATCCGGTCGCGTTGATTGTACCGTGTCATCGGGTGCTGCGGAGTGATGGCAGTGTTGGTGGTTATCGCTGGGGAATTGAGCGTAAACAAAAACTGCTTATACAAGAATCGAAATTACTCAAAGATGACTCAAACACCACAACTAGAATCGCTGACTGAAGAAAGTCTCACCCGTGGTTTAATGGTGCTTGCTAATATTGACAGCGATTTGGCTGGAATTTTAGAAACACTAGGGCCTCCACCTATGTGGCAAAGAGAACCAGGTTTTGCAACGCTGTTGTGCATCATTCTAGAACAGCAAGTTTCTTTAGCAGCTGCAAAAGCTGTATTTACCCGATTATGTGAGCTTGTTGTGACTCTTACACCAGAAAACTTTCTAACATTAGATGATATTCAATTGAAAGGGAT
The DNA here is from genome assembly GCF_036917435.1 of Nostoc sp. Taxonomy (GTDB): domain Bacteria; phylum Cyanobacteriota; class Cyanobacteriia; order Cyanobacteriales; family Nostocaceae; genus Nostoc. The sequence continues at coordinate 165,065 of NZ_JBALDM010000031.1, read as the reverse complement.
TGGATTCAGTCGGCAAAAGATTCTATACTGTCGTGGTTTGGCGGATGCGATGCCTACGGCGGGCAAAGCCTACGCAACTGGTCAGCTTGACCTAACCAAGCTGGAAACAATGGACGAAATGACTATCAGAAGTGAGTTAAAGCGTCTTAAAGGAATAGGAGATTGGACAGTTGATATTTATTTGCTGATGGCGCTGCAACGTCCTGATGTTTTTCCTAAAGGCGATTTAGCGATCGCGATCGCTCTACAAAAACTCAAAAAGTTGGCAACACGTCCAACACCAGCACAACTCGAAGCAATGACACAGCACTGGCGACCGTGGCGGGCGGTAGCTGCAAGACTTCTATGGCACTACTATCTGAGTATTAATCTGCCTATACAATCTTCAAAGGAAAATGAAGTTTCGTAGGGTGTGTTATGCCAAAGGCTAACGTACCATCTAGATTTTGGGTGCGTTAGAAGTAATATCCATAGGACTTACGCAAAACTACACGCGCTAGAGGCAATTCATGAATTGCCCCTACCTGAAACTCAAGCTTTGGGCTATTTTTTGCGTAAGTCCTGATCCATAACGTACCCTACTAGAATGGATCGGTTAGTTACAGTTTACCCGTGAATACTTTTTCAGCCGGGCCTGTCATGTAAACCCGTTGGTCAATTTCTGACCATTCAATTTGTAACGGGCCACCTGGTAATTCTATAGTGGCAGCGCGATCGCATTTTCCAGTCAATACTCCAGCCACCAAGGAAGCACAAGCACCAGTCCCACAAGCTAATGTAATTCCAGCACCCCGTTCCCATACCCGCATTTTCAAATAGTCACGGCGTACCACTTGTATAAATTCGGTATTTATGCGTTGGGGAAAGGTTGGGTGATGCTCAAATTTCGGGCCGATGGTTTCTAGCTCAATTGCTGATACATCTTCTACAAAAGTGATGCAGTGAGGATTTCCCATATTTACACAGGTGACTTCCCAAGTTTGTCCCGCCACCTCCAACGGCAGAGAAATTACTTTTTCTTGAGCGGGTGCAAGATTAGTCGGAATTTCGCCAGCTAGTAATCTGGGTAAACCCATGTCTACTTTAACTTGACCATTAGATAAGAGTTGGGGAGTCATGACACCACCCAAAGTATGAATGCGATATGAATCTTTATTCCGCGATTCGCCTTCTAAATCTGCTACAAAGCCAGCTAAACAGCGAATGCCATTACCACACATTTCCGGTTCTGAACCATCGGAATTAAAAATCCGCATGGTGTAGTCAGTGCCGTTTTCTCCAGGTAGGGCAAAAATGACACCATCAGCACCGATACCAAAATGGCGATCGCATAACTGGATGGCTTGTTCTGGAGTCACTACAGGCAAAGATGACGAGCGATTGTCAATCAGAATAAAGTCGTTGCCTAGACCATGATACTTAGTAAATTCGATTGCCATTTCTTCAAGGATGAATTATCAAGGATTAGTTACTCTTTATTTTGCCTTGTAGGTTCATCTTTACTAAAAATGCTTACCGAATTTGACACCACTTTACCCAGTATTAAACAAGTCCAAAACCTGATTAAACAAACAACGCCAGTAGAGTTAAAGCTGCTAACTGGTGATGTGATTACAGGAAAGCTTTTATGGCAAGACCCACAGTGTATCTCTATTGCTGATGAAAATAGTCAGCAAACCACCATTTGGAAACATGCGCTCGCATACATCAAGCCAAAAACAAGTCAGGAGTGATATCATGTCTGCCAGATTACCCATAAAGAACCCCACCCCCAACCCCTCCCCGCTTGCGGGGAGGGGAGATAAAGCATAGCTTTGGCGGGGTGGGGTTCTTCGGGTTTAATAAGCAATCAAGCGGACATGATATGAGGATTGAGGAGTTATAACTAATCAAGAACATTATCCATAGGTAGAAACTCCTTGAGTGTTTCTACCTCAGTAGCTTTCAGCACTGGAAGAGAAAGGGGTACTGAACTGGCGATCGCAAATAACTGTTCTAGTTCACTCAAACCTGTTAAGCCACCACATAATAATACTTGGTCGCTGACTCGCAAATCCATGCCGCCATCAGGATAGCGGATAAATTTACCATCTCGCCGGATCGCCTGTACCTGTACTCCAAATTGCTTGCTATCTAAATCTGCAAGGGTTTTTCCTAGTGTTGGCGCATCTGCATTGACTGTAACCCACTGGCAAGCACTATTTTCTCCAGGAACAGCAGCTTGTCCCTTAGCGAATTCTGCTAAAGCTGCTAGTTCTTCATCTGCTCCCACTACTAAGAGGCGATCGCCTGCTTCCAATTTGGTTTGATTATTGGGATAATCGATTTCATCGCCGTTAGTGCGGCGAATTGCCATCAAACTCGCTCCTGTTAAGTAGCGCATATCTGCTTCTTCTATAGTCATACCAATTAAGGGCGAATCATCCGGGAGAGGATACCAACGCTGATTTAAATCACGAGTTGCTTGGCGTAAATCACGAGCAACTTCAGTTGCAGAACGTTCTGGCCGCAAATCTAAATAATGATCGTTGCGGATTTGCTGCATTTCTTGTTGGACGACATCTAGCGACAACAAGCCTAAGCTAGTTAATAAATGAGTTGCCATTTCTAAGCTGGCTTCAAACTCTGGTTGTACAACTTCTTTCGCTCCCAATTGATACAGCACCTCAATATTTTTATCCTGGGTAGCACGGACAACTAAATCTAATTCTGGGCGCAATTCTAAGGCGCGTTTTAAGCAAAGACGAGTACTCATTGGATCGGGGAGTGCGATCGCCATTCCTTTGGCATGATTTACCCCGGCGGTTTCTAAAACATGTAAACTTACACAATTGCCATACACATAAGATACGCCAGCCTCACGTAACTGCTGAATTCTACTTTCTGATTGGTCAATTACCACCACAGGTAGATTGTGTTGCAACAACAACTTCACCAAATTTTTGCCAACTCGCCCATAACCGCAGACTACTACATGGTCTTTAAAGGGCAAATCATCTGATACATCCCGCGCTTCCTGTTCTTCTAAGTACGGTTTCAGCCAAGGCATCGATTCGGCAAAGCTAAATAAAAATGGCACTAACCGCAATACAAAGGGAGTCAGCATCAGAGTAACTGCGGTGGTTGCCAAAATTAATAAGTATATTTGTCGGGACACCAGCCCTAAAGATTGCCCCTCACTAGCCAGAACAAAGGAAAATTCCCCAATTTGCGCCAATCCCAAACCGGCGATTATGGCTGTTTTTAAGGGGTAGCGGAATAGTTTTACTAAGGGGGTGATAATCAAAAATTTACCTATGAAAACTAGCGCCACTAGCCCTAAAATCAATTCTAGGTTGTTCCACAAAAACACTGGGTCAATTAACATGCCAATAGCGGCAAAAAATAAACTGGCAAAGATATCTCGCAGAGGTTCTACATAAGTCAGAGTTTGATCGGCGTACTCCACCTCAGAAATCATCAAACCCGCGACAAATGCCCCCATTTCAATCGATAGCCCCAAATGCTCTGTCAACAGGGCAATACCCAAACATAAGGCTACAACCCCTAATAAAAATAATTCTCGGCTTTCGGTACTGGCTAAGAGTCGCAACAAAGGCGGTATTAGCCACATCCCCGCAGCTACTGCACCAGCAGCAAATAAAGCAATCCACAGTAGCGCTGTCAGCACGGCGATGCCAATAGTTTCGGGTGGTTGGTTGAGGGCTGGTAAGACTGCTAACATCAGCCCTAGTGCCAAGTCCTGTACTACCAAAATCCCTAGCATCACTTGTCCGTGAGGGGTTTCTGTTTCATTGCTTTCCATCAAGCACTTGAGGACAACTGCTGTCGAAGACAAGGACAGAATACACCCCAAAAACATCCCCTTAGCGGGTAAGGTTCCCCAAGCCCCGCTTAAACCGCACACTACAACTGTTACCAAAATCGTCAAAGCAATTTGGAGTCCACCTCCACCAAGAGCGATCGCTTTTACCTTTTTGAGTTCCGCGAACGAAAATTCCACGCCCAAGGCGAATAACAAAAAGGCAACCCCGAACTGTGCCAGAGTCTCTACTTGAATAACTTCTTTAATTAATCCCAGCCCGGCTGGCCCGATAATCATCCCGCCGATGAGATAGCCTAGCAGCACAGGTTGCTGTAAAAGTGCCGCCAGCAGTCCGCCACAAGCTGCAACGCCCAAAACTAAAACTAAATCAACAATTAGCCTAAAATCTTCTTGCACCAGTTTTAAAAGAACTATTTATTAAGACCTATTAATTCAGCATACAAAGTTTTACGATCTCAAACAGCTTGTTTCGTGAAGGTGTGACAGAATTTTTGGGACTGGGCACTGGGCACTGGGCATTGTTCACGAATATTAATTAATCTACCCAAAAATCGGCTGTAAATTTAAAATAAAACCAGGGAGAACATCTTCACCAGATAAACTTGTAGGAGATTGTAAAACTTCTGGTGCAAGATTTGGACGATAAATTATTACTTGTTTCTCTTTGGGATTAATTAACCAACCAAGTAATAATCCCGAAACTAAGTATTCCAGCATTTTGGCTTGAGTGTCTTCCACATCATCAGTTTCGGAAACCAATTCTACTGCAAAGTCAGGACACAAGGGGAGATATTTTTTTCTTTGTTGTGGTGTGAGAGCATCCCACCGTTCCATCTTCACCCAAGAAGCATCAGGAGAACGAGTTCCACCATTGGGAAGTTTAAAACCAGTGGAAGAATCAAAGGCTTTTCCTAAATTTTTTTGACTGTTCCAAAACCATAGTTGACCTAACAAATCAAAATTACGGTTTCCCGTTTCTCCTCCAGTGGGTGACATGATTACCAATTTTCCTTCAGCAGTTAATTCCAAACGCAACTCTTTATTCACAGCAACAATCTGCTCAAATTCCTCATCCGTAAATTTGAGATTGGGAGGTAATTGTAAAGTTAAAGCAGTCATTAAATTTTAGGTGAGCTAAGGGCATTCAATAATAATAGTGGCCACGGTATTTTAATATCGGGTATGAGCCATGAATAGTTTCTCAATACTGGCAATGCAGTCGGTAGTAAAAAACGTAAAGAACGTAGCGATGCAGGACGCTCGCTATTTTCATCGACAATTCCATATTTACTAGCTAGTTCGGCAACAATCTGCACACGTCCAGTATGGCGCATGATATTTGGTTCACAAGCAAGTGCAGCGATCGCTCGTCCAGTAAATAAGGGAGTTTCCCAGTTGTAGCGATCGCTAATTAATGAGTTTTTTTGCTCAGTAGTATTGGTTTGATTCATCTCAGAAGCAAAACTGGAAAAAAGCTCAGTCCCCACAATACCCGGCCAGACTGAAACGGAAGCGACATTATGGGGTTTTAATTCAACAGCCATATCAGATGCTAGGCGATCGCAAGCTGCCTTGCCAACACCATAAGCTGTATTAAAGATATAAGACATACTACCCCACGAGGAAATAGTGCAAATTAGTCCAGAGTTCCGCTTAGTCATCATTCGGGCAGCAAAAACACTGGCAATATAGTGGCTACGAAGACCGACGTTATTGCTAGCATCCCAAATATTTGGTTCACAATCCCAAAAGGGCTGCCCAAAAGCATTTCTTATTGCCTGAACTCCTGAATAAGCATTATTCACTAATAGATCAAGTTGTCCATGCTGTTCATCTTGGATGCGCTCAAATAATAAACGCACCTGTTCATCGTCGCTGTGGTCTACTTGAACAGGAATGCATATACCACCAATTTCGTCAATAGCTGATTGGGTTTCACTAAGACTCCCTGAAACCGCATTACCAGAATTGTTGAGGCTGCGACCTGTGATATATACAGTTGCACCAGCCTCAGCCAAACCAAGAGCAATTCCTTTCCCAATTCCCCGCGTAGCACCTGTTACTAATGCCACTTTATCCTCAAGGTTTTTCATCATAATGGGTAATTACTAATGACGCTAACCTCAGCATTTGTAGAATTTCTGTATCAAGAAGCTGATACACATTAAGCCTCCTACCATACTCATAAGACAATTCAAAAGGCTCAAGGTTGAATAGTTTTCGCCGACTGGTTAAATAACAAATCTCGTAACTTCTCTGGATCGAGCGCTTGAGTTTTGAATGCTTCGGCTTTCTCGTAGGCGCGAATTGTTGCTGGACGGGTTTTAATTGTCTCAAACCACCGCTTGAGGTGCGGAAAATCTTCTAGATTCTGACTTTGAATCTCATGGGCCACAATCCAGGGATAAGCAGCAATATCGGCAATGGAATAATCACCAGCCACAAATTCTTTATCTGCTAGTTGCTTATTCAGTACTGCATATAAACGTCCCGTTTCATTCACATAACGCTTAATGGCATATTCAATTTTTTCGGGAGCATAGACACTAAAGTGATGATTTTGCCCCGCCATAGGCCCCAGCCCGCCCATTTGCCAGAACAACCATTCTAAAACTTGAGTGCGTTGGCGTAAATCTTGCGGGATTAATTTCCCGGTTTTTTCAGCTAAATATAGCAAAATTGCCCCAGACTCAAATACAGAAATTGGCGCACCTCCATCTACCGGTTCGCTATCAACGATCGCAGGCATCCGATTGTTAGGAGAAATCTTGAGAAATTCGGGCTTAAATTGATCTCCAGCGCCAATATTCACAGGAATTATAGTATATCGCAAGCCGACTTCTTCCAAAAAAATCGTGATTTTATGACCGTTTGGGGTTGCCCAATAATAAAGATCGATCATGGTTATTTTTCCTAAAATTGTGTGATTGTTTTATACGTAATTACGAATTAGATTCTGGTGCTTTGGCGATCGCAGCCCAAACTCTATGGTGAACCTGAAGAATTGGTGTAGGATATTTTGTTTCGAGTAATTTTGCCAATTCTTGATCAAATATTTCTACCTTTTCTGGTGTCAGACTGGCTCCCACGCCAGCACTCGCCCGAATTCGTCCCCGCCAAGCCTCATGTGTATAAGGTACAAATACATCGTAAGAAAATGTGCGGATTTCTCGGAATCCTCCTTCGCCAATATCTTGCAACCACAAGGGATGTAAGCCATTACCACCGGCTAGATTCCACGCGGGATTATGAGCTTTGATTAGTTGTTCTGTTGCTTCAACGACATTATCTTTTAAGGGTATCCAATCAAAATGAGCGATCGCAAGTGAGCCATTTTTTCTCAATATCCGAGTAATTTCTTGGACAGCACGCGGACGATCGAACCAATGCCAACATTGTCCAGCAGTAACTACATCGGCACTTGCATCTGGTAACTCTGTATTTTCGGCAGTTGCAACTCGATAATCTACTTTGATTTGGGTAGATTCGCTTAACTGTCTGGCTTGTTCTAAAAGTGATGCTGATGGGTCTATGCCAATTACATAAGCACCTCTATCAGCAAAGCCCCGCGCTAGTGTTCCTGTTCCTGTACCAAGGTCAACAATATTTTGCCCTGGTAAACCTATACCATATTCAGAAAGTCTGTTAAATAATGAACTGGGAAAGCCAGCGCGGTGTTTTGCGTAATCAACAGCAGTTGCACCAAAATCAATTTTCATACCTGCAAAACCATTCTTGTAACAATTCTCTAGGCTAGAAGTTCTCTACCCAAGGACGTAGTTCTACTTCATAAGTCCAAGCACTGCGGGGCTGGCGTAAAATGCTGAGATAAGTTTGAGCGATTGCGTCTGGGTCAAGAGTACTATCAGGATTATCTAATGGATCTTGGCGAACTGCTGAACGGATTGCCCCATCAATTACAAAATGCGCCACATGGATATTCTTTGGTGCTAATTCTCTAGCAATACTCTGAGCCAAACCGCGCAGTGCAAATTTACCCATTGCAAAAGGAGCAGACAGAGGATAACCTTTAATACTCGCAGAGGCTCCAGTAAAAAATATAGCACCGCCGCCAAGCCGTAAAAACCTTTTGGTAGCAGCTTGAGCAACGAGAAAGCCACCATAAGCAGTTATATCTAGGGTTTGTGCCACCTCAGCAGGGTCTAAATCAACAAGAGACCCTCGCACCCGAAAACTGGGATTGTAAACGACAACATTCGGGGAACCAATTTTATTATCAATATCAATAAATAATCGTTCTACCTCATCTGGCTTTGAAACATCAGCAGCGAAACTAACTGCGCCAATTTCAGTGCTTAATTGAGTGAGTTTTTCAATTTGACGAGCCGCTAAAACTACGGTAAATCCTTCTTTGGCAAATAAGCGAGCTAAAGAAGCACTCAATCCACTACCTGCACCGACAATTAAAGCTGTTGTTGCCATATTTTAAACCTGTAGTGCTTATCCTGCCTAGCTTAGAGTTTTTTTTAATGCCATTCGATTAAAACATTCATAGATTAAGAATTGAGCCTAGCTGAAGATAGTTGTGAATCGCCCTTAGTGGGAGTTTGACCAATTTGCAGTACACTAACTGCGGCAATCAGACAGAGAACTCCTGATAAAATAAACGCTTGTAAATAACTACCCGACCAAGTTCTCAAGACTCCGGCTCCAAATGCTGCTGTGGCTGCACCAATCTGGTGTCCTGCAACAATCCAACCGAACATCACGCCGACATTTTCTTTACCAAAGGCATTGGCAACAAGACGGACTGTCGGTGGTACGGTAGCAATCCAATCAAGTCCATAAAATACGGCGAAAATGGAAAGTCCATAAAAGGAAAAGTTGAAACTAAAGGGCAAGAAAATTAAAGACAAACCCCGTAGCCCGTAGTACCAGCATAATAAGTAGCGATTGTTCCATCGGTCAGATAGCCAACCGGACATAGTAGTTCCAAAAAAATCGAATAGTCCCATGATTGCTAAAAGACCAGCAGCCTTGACTTCAGGTATACCGTGGTCAATACAAGCAGGAATCAGATGAGTTCCAATTAACCCATTTGTGCTTGCGCCACAGATAAAAAAGCTACCAAATAACAGCCAGAAATCGCGTTTATGCATTCCCAGCCAGAGGGCGTTGACGGTAGAGGCGATGGAATTTGCTCTAGGCTTTGATATCTCTACAGTTTCGCTGTTGTCACCAAAGGGTCGCAACCCGACATCAGCCGGACGATCGCGCATAAAGGCTGCGATCGCTGGAATAATTAGAAGTGCTGCACCAGTCAAAACTAAAGCCGCAGTTCGCCATCCAAAGCGATCGGATATTGAAGCCAGTATGGGCAAAAACACCAGTTGTCCTGTGGCTGTACTGGCAGTTAAGATACCGAGAACTAGACCCCGCTTCTCAAAAAACCAGCGATTGACAACAATCGCCCCCAAAACCAGGGCGATAACTCCGCTACCAGAACCGACAACTACACCCCAAAGCAAGACTAGCTGCCAAGATTCTGACATCAAAGTGGTTAAACCGACACCGACAGCAATGACAGCAAGTGAGAATACCATCATCCGGCGAATGCCGATTCGCTCCATAACTGTGGCGGCAAAAGGGCCAATTAATCCGTAGAGAACTAAGTTAATGGATATTGCCAAAGATATAGTTGCTCTACTCCAGCCAAACTCGTGTTCGAGAGGCACTATAAAAACTCCGGGAGCAGAGCGAATTCCAGCTGCAACTAGTAAGGCTAAGAATGTTAAACCCGCAACGAGCCAGCCATAGTGGAACGAACGACGCGCTAAGAAGGAGGCTAAGGACATTGGTGTGAATTGGGAATGGGGAATTGGGAATGGGGAATGGGGAATGGGGAATGGTAAATAAGCAAATCGGGAATAAGGGATAGGTTATGCAGATGAAACTTAAATTACCAATGTCTAATGCCCAATGCCCAATGCCCAATGCCCAATTCCCAATTTAGAGCTAACTACCCTGCATAAGGATTGCCAATTCTGTCTACTGAGATGTTGGAGGAGAATGGTAAACGACCTGGATTTAAGCGTGGTTCGGCTGCATAGCCAACAGGAACAACAACAGCGATCGCTAAATCTGGATTATCCCCCGCACCAATCACTTGTTTTACCTTATCCTCAATCCAACCGTTCATAAAACAAGTGGATAATCCCAGACTTTCTGCTGCTAACACCAAATGGGTAGCAGCGATGATGGCATCTTTGATGGCATATTCGCGTCGCTTGTCGCCTAGCCCAGCCTGAAATTGCGGGATGGCGGTTTTAAAGTAATTTACCGTGCCTTCATTCCATGCTCCAGTTTCGAGTCCCTGCTCTATAATTGGGGTCAAGTTTTCTTCGCTTGCGTTGGGATCGGCGGCAAAAACAAAGGTTACAGGTGCTTGAATAATTTGCTGTTGATTAAAAGATGCGGCTGATAGTGCTGCTTTTTGCGCCTCATCTTGCACAAGAATAATTTGCCAGGACTGGATGTTATAGCTACTGGGCGCTGCTACGGTCAACTCTACCAGTTGCTTGAGTAGTTCTGGGGTAATGGGGTCTGGTTTAAAAGTTTTGATTGAACGACGTTTAGCGATCGCACTGGGTACATCTAAAGGTTGGATTTGAGTGATCGGACTCATGAGATTCTCCTGATAATTGGGTTATTGACCAAATAATTCGTAATTAGAGTACAACCAAATCTATTTATTCATGAAACAAAAATAAAAATTATTCCCTGTTTCAGAATAAACAACTTGCCTACATACCTCACAAGGGACTTCCAAATAAAAAAATACTCAACTACTTCTTGTGGGGTGGGCAACATGAGCGCCCATATACAAAGGCGGGCAAGATGCCCACCCCACAAGATTGGGTAATTTATTTGTTGTAAGTCCCCAAGGAAGACTCATAATTACGAATTACGGTTGAGCTACCGCCTCATTAGCGGCTGACAAAAATGGATAGTCTGTATATCCTTTTTCACTGCCACCATAAAAGGTTGCTTGATTTGGTTCATTTAGTGGTGCATTTAAAGCCAAGCGTCGGGGTAAATCTGGATTTGATATAAATAACGTGCCAAAGGCAACTAAATCGGCTGCTTTGCTTGCCACCACCGCATCGCCTTTTTCACGAGTATAACCGCCATTGACGATGAGCGTACCTGTAAAGCGATCGCGGATATGACTGGTGGGTACAATTATCCCGCCATGTCTAATATCTGCCTCTGTTGCTTCATAAATATGCAGATATGCCAAATTAAATCGGTTCAACGCTTGAGCCGCGTAACCGAATGTTTCCAAGGGATTGGAATCACCTATATCATTAAAAGTCCCACTGGGAGAGAAACGTACCCCGACTCGGTTAGAATCCCACACACTAGTTACCGCCTCAGTCACCTCCAACAGGAATCTGGCGCGATTTTCAATGGAACCGCCATATTTATCTGTCCGTTGATTGGTGCGATCGCGGAGAAATTGATCTATTAAATAACCATTGGCTGAGTGAATTTCCACCCCATCAAACCCAGCCGCTAGAGCATTTGCTGCTCCCTGACGGTACTGTTCGACTATCTGCGGTATTTCTGAAGTTTCTAAAGCACGGGGAGTAACATAGGGTTTTGGCCCCTCATAAGTTGCAGCCTCACCTTTCGGAGCGATCGCAGAAGGTGCTACAGGTAAAACTCCATTGGGTTGTAAGTCTGGGTGAGAAATCCTGCCTACATGCCATAGTTGCAGAAAAATTCTGCCTCCCGCCTGATGTACGGCATCGGTTACTAACTTCCATCCTTCAACCTGTTCTGACGAATGAATTCCTGGTGTAGCGGGATAGCCTTGTCCTTCAGGAGTTACCTGTGTTGCTTCGGCAATAATCAGTCCGGCGGAAGCACGTTGGACGTAGTAGGTAGCATTCAGTTCGTGTGGTACGTTTCCCTTACCTGCTCTATTTCGGGTTAAGGGTGCCATTACTATCCGGTTAGGTAGTTCCAGATTCCCTAACTGGTAAGAAGAGAATAAGTTAATATCAGTAGTCATGTCGCTTTGCTCCAATTCAAAATTCAAAGTTAAAAATTCATAACCCCATAGCTGAGACATAAAGGGAACAATGAGAGGGCTATTCTATTCTCATTTAGCCCGCCTCACAATAAATTCTCAGTCTAATAGCGAAAGTCTCTAAAGACCACTAAGAAAAGGTTATTGTCCGTTTTAAGGTAGTCAAAAACTTTAGTTATGGGCTGTTTATGTCTGGAAAGAAAAGTCTTGGTAACAAGGAAAAAGTCTTCCCAATAGCCAATTCTTAATACAGTCCATTCACTAAACAATCGACCGAATAACGCCACCATCTACCCGTAAAGCTGCACCATTAGTTGCTGAAGCTACGGGACTAGAAAGGTAAACTACGATCGCTGCTACTTCTTCATTGGTTGCAAAGCGTTTGATTAGGGAACTTGGACGCACATTTTCAAAAAACTCCGCCTCAACTCGATCGGGACTAATACCACGTTCCTGTGCCAGGTTGGTGATAAACTCTTCAACTCCTTCTGAACGAGTTGGCCCTGGGAGGACGGAGTTTACCGTGACTCCAGTCCCCACAGTCATTTCTGCTAAACCTCTGGCGATCGCAAGCTGCGCTGTCTTTGTTGTGCCGTAGTGAATCATTTCCACTGGAATTTGGATACCAGATTCACTGGAGATAAAAATTATCCGCCCCCAGTTTTGCTCTAGCTGCTTTTGCAGATATTGCCGACTCAAACGAACTCCACTGAGGACGTTGACCTCAAATATGTTTAACCAATCTTCATCAGTAATATCGAAAAAGGTTTTTGGCTCATAAATACCGACATTGTTAATCAGGATATCAACGTGAGGAACTTTTTGCAAAAGTTGCTCTACCCCTGATGCAGTACCTGCATCTGCAACAACACCAGAAACTTTCGCTTCGGGTGTACTTTGTTGAATTTTAGCGATCGCTTGGGCTACTCTTTCTTCAGAGCGACCGTTGACAATCACTGATGCACCCTCTTGAGCTAATCCCTGGGCGATCGCAAAACCAATACCTGCGGTTGAGCCACTCACCAGCGCGGATTTACCATGCAATTTCAAGTCCATTTCGCTCTTTCCCCGTTAGTTGAAACAAAATGCTATGGGATTGGAGACACTTCGACAACCTCAGTGCATCGCTAGGGACTGGGAACTGGGGAGCAGGGGAGGCAGGGGGAGCAGGGGAGGCAGGGGAAGAATTAATAACCCATGCCCCATGCCCCATGCCCCATGCCCCATGCCCCATGCCCCATGCCCAATGCCCAATGCCCCTAACTTAAATTAAAGATACTGTGCTAAGGTCTTACTCAACGTAGTTTTTGGAACTGCCCCCACGACAGTATCAACCTGCCGACCCTCCTTAAAAACCATCAGTGTCGGGATGCTGCGAATTCCATAATGGCTAGCCACAGTAGGATTCTGATCTGTGTTCAGCTTGACAAATTTCACCTGTCCTTCGTATTCAACAGCAACTTCATCGACGACTGGCCCCACCATCCGGCAAGGGCCGCACCACGGGGCCCAAAAGTCTACTAAGACTGGAATTTCACTTTCTAAGACTTCTTGCTTGAATGTGGCTTCTGTGACGTTTGTAATGGATGACATAAATTGCCTTCCTAATTAATTCTATAATTCGATAATATCGAATAATAAAAATATATGCCACTTGATGAGATAATGCAACTATGAGATTTCTTTATCATCCAGATAGAAAAAATATTTCTTTACCGGGAGTGCTGTATGCATTGGGCGATCCAGTGCGGCTAGAGATTGTGCGGCTGCTGGCGACTGAGGGGGAACAATGCTGTGCCAAGTTTGATTTTGCGATCGCTAAGTCTACGATGTCCAATCATTTTAAGATTTTGCGGGAGTCTGGGATAGTCCTTACACGTAAAGAAGGGACACATCACATTAATATTCTGCGGCGTGAAGATTTAGAGATGCTGTTTCCAGGGTTGCTGGATGCGGTATTAAAAGCGGCTCAACCATTGCCTATTTGTCCTGGTACTAAACAAACAGCTTCAAGGATTTAGGGGCATTGGGCATTGGGCATGGGGCATTGGGCATGGGGCATTGGGCATGGGGCATTGGGCATTGGGCATGGGGCATGGGGCATGGGGCATGGGGCGGGGCGATCGCTATTTGTTTAAGAATCTTCTCGTTTTTCAAATTGTGTTTCTAAATCGGCAAAGATATCATGTTGTTCTCCAAAAGTCCTTGGAGTGTGAGATAAACCTAAATCTGTAGAGAGTAAATCAATCCCATCGATAATTTTGGGTATCTGAGATCGATCGACTTGTAGGCTAAGAAAGCATTTCTCTCTGTAATCTGGTCTTTGTTGGAATAGTGCGATCGCTCTTTCCAAAGGGCGCATAACCTGATAAGCTGCCTCAGCTTTTTCAATTGATGCTTGAGGGATTGGAGATTGCAGCCTGAGAATTGCTAAATCAATTAAATCTCTTGCCTCAACACTGTCATCCGCATAACGGTCAGAATTTGACAGCAGCTTAGAGGTAAAACAGTCATTGAAACTTAAGCAAGGAACGAGTGACCACTTTGGATATCTTGGTGGGTCTAGTTGAAAACGAGTTTCGGCAATGATTTCTGTTTTAATCGGCATATCATCCACAAAAACTATCATCCGAATTCCATATTGGTCAGTTGTGCTACGTCCAACTTGGATTTTACTTAAATCCCGAAATAATGCTTCATGCCCACCCTCAAATACCACTGTACGTAAATATTTATAGCCTTCTGTACCAACAGAAGAAATAAAATCAACATCCTTACTCCAGCGATATTCTTCAAACTCAAATGCAAGAAGGGTTCCGCCACCGAAGTAAGCAGAACCCTTGGTAAGTATTTCAGAATCTAAGGATTCAAGAACTGTGAGAATTTTATTATGGTGTTCAAACCTGGAGTTCATAAACAAACTTGCAACCAGGATTTATAACGTTTGGCGAGTTCCCGAAGAAAATTGAGTTCTTCACCTTCAAGATTATTAAATAGGTTGCGATATTGCCAACCACGCTCGTAGCGACTGAGCATTTGTTCTAAAGTAAACCGATAGACATCGGCAGTTTGCCAACAAATTGATTCCAGAAAAGGCAGCTTTTTAGGGACAATAACAGGATTATTTGTTGGTGTTGCGGTTGTCATAATTTTTTTATGCCAATTATCCCAATTATAAATTATCCGAACTGGGATAAACTCTTCCTTTCCAAGCGCCGCCGCGTCCTTGCCAGTGACGGATTGCTGAGTCTAAAGTCATCAGGGTATAGAGAAAAGCGATCGCAGGTAAACTAAAGGCTAACCAGGGAGAACATTTATAAAAGCGGATTGTTGGGTAGTAAGCAAAACTCATTAACAGCCATCCCAATAAACCTGTAAGTGCGATCGCCCAACTACCCCAAACTACACCTAAAAGTACACCCACTGGTGGAACTAGATAAATTAGAGGCATTCCCACCAAAGTACCCAAGAGTAGTAATGGAGAATAGTTTAGTTGGGTATAAGCACTACGAGCAACCATATCCCAAATCGTCGCTAGCGAGTCATAAGGCCGCAAACTACGAGTCAAGCTACTCAATCCTAGCCAGATACGCCCTTGACTAGGCATTGGGGATTGGGTATTATTTATCCCCCTTGTCCCCTTGTCCCCTTGTCCCCCACTCTTCTTAACAGCTTGAGCTAGGGCGCAATCATCAATTAAAGCTTGGCGAATCACTTGAATACCTCCGATTCGCTCTAAAGCTTCACGGGCGATCAGAATAGATCCCCCGGCTGCGGCGGCTGTGGGATTGTTGGGATTATTCACCCAGCGAAAAGGATAGAGTTTTTGGAAGAAAAAGACGAAAGCTGGAATCAAAAGTTTTTCCCAAAAGCTGTCACACCGGAGTCGCACCATTACCGAAACCATATCTAAATCTTCTTGAATAGCCTTTGCAACGAGTCGCTGGAGATTACCAGGATCGTGTTCGATATCTGCGTCAGTCAGTAAAAAATAGTCAGGTGCGAATTTACTAGCACTATTTATACCTTGTTCAACTGCCCAAAGTTTGCCCGACCAACCAGGAGGTAGTAATTCGCCTGAGATAATATGTAATTGCTGGGGTTTACCGACAGCGTGTGCAACCCCTTCGGCAAAGTTTGCTGTCCGATCTGTACTGCGATCGTCTACCAAAAATACGTTGAAAGAACCAGGATAATCTTGAAGTAGGAGCGATCGCAACGTGGTTGGTATTAACTCAGCTTCGTTACGGGCTGGAACGACTGCACAAACCACAGGTAAAGATTCTAGCTGAGTTTCTGTAACCTCTAATTGCTCGTCTGTCCGCCAAAATTGTCCCCAAAAACACAGTAATCCTAACCAAATTGTCAAGGATAACAGCATCAATCCTAATACAATTACATCCATGATCTATTGCAAATTCTCAGTGACTCAGACACAATACTATGTCTACCAATAAACGAAAAATTTTTCATAGTATTCCCGTATTTATAACTAGTGTTGAGTGTGAGGTTAGATAGTATTTGATGCAAACACAAAATAAGACGAAAGTCAATCAAGTTGCAGAAGCGATCGCAGTCAGCCAACAATATTTACTTTCGATTCAAAATCCGGCAGGTTACTGGTGGGCAGAGTTAGAATCTAATGTCACTATCACTGCTGAAGCCGTCCTTTTGCATAAGATTTGGGGAACAGATCAAACCAGAGCTTTACACAAAGTTGCAGCATATCTGCGTCAAGAGCAACGACAGCATGGGGGGTGGGAACTTTATTACGGTGATGGCGGAGAACTTAGCACTTCAGTTGAAGCTTACATGGCGCTGAGGCTGCTAGGTGTACCAGCAAACGATCCAGCGCTGATTCGGGCGAAAGCTTTTATTCTCCAACGGGGTGGTATCAGCAAAACTCGAATTTTTACTAAGTTGCACTTAGCTTTGATTGGCTGCTACAACTGGCGCGGTATTCCCTCGCTACCGCCTTGGGTGATGCTGTTGCCTCAAGATTTCCCAGTTAATATCTACGAGATGTCTAGCTGGGCACGTTCCAGCACAGTACCATTACTGATTGTTTGCGATCGCAAACCTGTTTTTCTCACCGACTCAACTATCAACCTAGATGAGCTATACGCTGAAGGCGTTGATCGAGTCCAGTGGGAATTACCCCAAAGTGGCGATTGGACAGATTTATTCCTCACCCTCGATCGGGGTTTTAAGTTGGCAGAAAGCCTGAATTTAGTACCTTTTCGTAAAGAAGGCATCGAAGCCGCCGAAAAATGGATTTTAGAACGGCAAGAAGCTACAGGCGATTGGGGCGGCATTATTCCGGCAATGCTGAATTCAATGCTAGCTTTGCGATGTCTGGATTATAACCGAAGCGATCCGATTGTGGAACGAGGTTTGCAAGCAATTGACAACTTTGTGATTGAAACAGAAAATAGCTACCGAGTTCAACCTTGTGTTTCACCCGTTTGGGATACAGCTTGGGTGATGCGTGCCTTAGTAGAATCTGGTTTTGCACCAGATCATCCATCTGTGTTAAAAGCTGGCGAATGGTTGTTACAAAAACAAATTTTAGATTACGGAGATTGGGCTGTAAAAAATCGCCAGGGAAAACCAGGGGCTTGGGCATTTGAGTTTGAGAATCGCTTTTATCCCGATGTAGACGACTCGGCGGTGGTGGTGATGGCTTTACATTTGGCCAAACTTCCCAACGAAAAAATCAAACAGGCTGCGATCGCACGTGCCTTAAACTGGATTGCATCTATGCAATGTAAACCAGGTGGTTGGGCTGCCTTTGATTTGGATAACGATCAAGATTGGCTTAACTCTATCCCTTATGGCGACTTGAAAGCCATGATCGATCCAAACACAGCAGATGTTACAGCCAGAGTCGTAGAAATGCTTGGTGCTTGTGATTTGTCAATTGATAGTGATAATTTAGAGCGATCGCTAACTTATCTTCTACACGAACAAGAAACCGAAGGCTGTTGGTTTGGTCGTTGGGGTGTAAACTACATCTACGGCACCAGTGGCGTTTTGTCAGCCTTAGCGTTGATTGATCCTCAAAGACATAAACTCAGTATAGAACGAGGAGCAGCTTGGTTAGCGGGATGTCAAAACCCAGATGGTGGTTGGGGTGAGACTTGCCGCAGCTACGACGATCCAAGTCTTAAAGGAAAAGGAAATAGTACTGCATCTCAAACCGCTTGGGCTTTAATTGGGTTGATAGCAGCAGGTGAAGCAACTGGTAATTTAGCTCTTGAGGCTATTGAGCAAGGAATTGGCTATTTAGTTGCAACTCAAAAACCTGATGGTACTTGGTTTGAGGCTGACTTTACAGGGACTGGATTTCCTTGCCATTTTTATCTCAAATATCATCTGTATCAACAATACTTTCCTTTAATCGCTTTAGGTCGATATCAAGCAGTGATTCAAAAAGGTTAATTTTTCTTACTGTCAGAATTACAACCCGCAGATCCCCGACTTCTTAAAGAAGTCGGGGATCTTGTTGATCGGTTCCCTTACACTTCGCTATTAATCTTGTACCGCATCTGAATGGAAACCGCTATAATACAAAAATTCCATAGAAGATTGCATTTTTTCCATCCAATTATTGAATATCGAGCAGGAATAAGGTTTCTGGTTTTATTCTCACCGATCTTGATAATCTTCAGAAGACTTTGGATCTAACTCCCAGCGATCGCCATCACGATCCTCTAAAATATCATTGGTATGGAGAAACTCCGAGTCATCCATTTCTAGTCCCACTGCTGCTTCTAGTTCCTCAGTTACATTTTTATCGGGAGTCGCAGTACTACCACCAACAGCTTCATCCCCGACTGCATCTGCATCTTGCCAATAAGCATCAACATCTCCACCAGTCAGTTCAGGACTAGTTTCTGTATATTCACGTCTTTCTTGTTTCATTGAGCTACCACCAATATTGTATCCTGGCAAATCTTTCACACCAGTACCGTAGGATTCGGTAATTTCCTGTGGCAAATCATTGGTTTTAATTTCGTCATTATGATTTTTTTCTGCCATGATACTAGCCTTTTTCTGCATTCTCACAATAACGTTTTGCGATCGCGAAGTTATCTTGCTAGAGATGTATAGCTTTAGAAATAAAAGAATCTATCCCCTTGGTACGAAGCGAAACGAGCGATCGCACCATACCATTATAAATATGAAAATCATGGTCAAGCAACTTGTAGTTGAAATTTTTAGTTATGAGTCAGGAGTTTTCCAACCGAAATTATTCAGTAGCTAACTTCTCACTCATAGCTATTTTTTATTAGAGAAACAACAGAATTTAAGAAGTAAAAAGTAAAAAGATAATCCCCATAAATAAATTCAGGGGAAATGATTAAGGACTTATTATTTCTTGCGCTATGCGTCTCGAAATAAATGTTTTTATTTCGTTCCATAAATAAATTTAGGGGCTTCAAACCACTGCTTTTTTTCTTTCTTTTGCCTTTTTACTTTTTACTTTTGCCTTGTTCGGTGAGTGGTTCTATCCCGTTAAAAACTCAGAAATTTTAAGCTTCCTTATTGATGAATATTGTAGCTAGTTAAAAACTAGAAAAAAACAGGTAATACAATCTATGACTGACCATAACAATCATTCCGGTAATAAAAAAGTTGCTATCCTCATTGAACAGGCGGTAGAGGATGCAGAATTTACAGTTCCTTATAATGGACTAAAACAAGCCGGAATAGAGGTAGTAATCCTTGGTTCCCGAATGAATGAAAAATATAAGGGGAAACGCGGCAAACTCAGCATCCAAGCTGATGGTACTACTACAGAAGCGATCGCAGCCCAATTCGACGCGGTAATAATTCCCGGTGGAATGGCTCCCGATAAAATGCGGCGGAACCCTAACACAGTACGTTTTGTCCAAGAGGCCATCCAACAAGGAAAATTAGTCGCTGCGGTATGCCACGGGCCACAAGTTTTAATTGACGGCGAATTACTCAAAGGTAAAAAAGCCACTGGTTTTAGCGCTATTGCCAAGGATATGATTAACGCTGGTGCAAATTATCTAGATGAGCCGTTGGTAGTTGACGGAAATTTAATTACATCTCGTGAACCTGGAGACTTACCAATTTTCACCACAGCCATATTAAGCCGTTTGGGTTATGGTGGCAAAGATGCTGCATTACCAAATGAGAAAGACACCAGTGCTGAATGGTGGAAACTAGCAGATGCTTGGGGTGGCTCAACTAAAGGTGACATTAGCAGAGGTCTAAATAATGCCCTTGCTGGTGAGCGTTATTCGCTAGAAGCATTTGAGAAGTACTTGGAAAAGGAATCAGATAGCGAAGTAAACTCAGTCTTTCAAGAAATAATTGCTAATAAACAGCACCACATTCAAACACTAGAAACCTATCTTCAGGAATTGAACGAAAAACCCTCTTTAGGGGCAAATATTGCTAATCAGTATGCCAAAGTTAAAACTGCCTTAACAGGAAGTGATGACATATATCAGTTACGTTCTGCTTTAGGGGATGTGCAAACCGGTATCGGCGATATTGGTAATTTATCCGCAATGTTCACTGACCCACTAGCAACTGCTATTTTTAAAGAAATTTACCACGATTTATTGAAATCCGAACAGCGATTAGCAGAACTATATCGGGCGCGGATAGGTGTTAACATTCAGGCTCCTAAACCAACGACAGGGGCGGCGGTGTCAATATAATTTGTAATTCATAATTCGTAATTACAAGACGTTCGTGGTATCAGTGGGAGCTTACGAACTTTCTACTGTCGCACAACTGAAGTTGTAGGGGCAATTTATGAATTGCCCCTACGTGAAAATCTTTCTTTTTGGCTATTGTTTGCACGATTTTTATTACTGTGATGGAGAATGGAAAACTAGATCCATCCTTTGTTGTCACCCATCAATTGCCACTAGAGCAAGCACCTCACACCTACCACATCTTTAAACAAAAAAAGGATAAGTAAGTGGGTCAAATAAATATAAAACCTCACCCTGTCTCCGGCTTCCCTCTCCTTATTAAGGAGAAGGATTGAGGGTGAGGTTTGATGCTACCTACTTAACTGTATCAAAGTTCTTCTTAAACCCTAAATGGCAAGCAGTCATTCAGAGTTTTAAATTGTCCACCCAACATAATGCAATTGAGGTTTATTATGAATAGAGTAATTTCATGGCTGCGAAATATTCGCATTTCCCAAATAATCGTAGTTTTCTTAGTAGGATTTATGTTCTTGTTAGGTCAGGCTTTTAGCGACATTAATGTAGCACAAGCTGATGTTAAAACTCCAGAAGGGACTTATTATAAAGTCATACCAGACGGGCAAGGTGAAATCAGAAACGATACCCAAACAACAAATACCCAAAATCCATTAAAAGAAGCTGCTAATAATATCCGTAAAAAGTTAAATTTGGATGAAAGGACTCCTAGAGCTACAAAAGAGTTTTTTGATCCTTCAACAAACAAAGCCGGAGATAAAGCTTCATCATCCGATGGAAATAGAGAAGGCTATTATCAAAATCCTCCTAGCAAGCAACTGAGAGATAGAAGCTAGATTT
This sequence comes from Nostoc sp., assembly GCF_036917435.1. Lineage (GTDB taxonomy): Bacteria > Cyanobacteriota > Cyanobacteriia > Cyanobacteriales > Nostocaceae > Nostoc. The sequence continues at coordinate 143,629 of NZ_JBALDM010000031.1, read as the reverse complement.
ATAGCAACTTTAAAGTCTCAGTTTTTGAGTAGTTGAGACGCGATATTATCGCGTCTCAAAATCAGGTTAAATCGAGTATTGATATTGATATTAACGAGCCAGAAATCATAACGAAGGACTAAATAATTCAGCACTAAATACTGAGTCGATGAATGATTAATAAAAACCTGAAACGGCGTATTTACTTTGATTCACAACATAATTGTTTTGTACAGTGCGTAAGTCCTAATATCTTATAATTCCTCGCCCGCAGTTCCGATCGCATTAATCGCAGCCTCTAATGCGATCGCTACATGAGTCCAATGAGTCCCCCCCTGGCAATAAACTACATAAGGTTCACGCAAAGGCCCATCAGCCGATAATTCCAAAGTACTCCCTTCAATAAATGTCCCCCCAGCCATGACTACTTTGCTCTCATATCCCGGCATTTCATCTGGAACCGGGTCTAAGTAAGAACCAATGGGAGAATGCTGTTGTATGGCTTTACAGAAAGCAATTAGCTTTTCGGCAGAACCAAGCTTAATTGCCTGAATTACATCACCACGGGGAGCAAGGGGAGCAGGATTCACTGGATAACCGAGTTTATCAAATACATAACCAGTTAAATACGTCCCTTTCATCGCCTCTCCTACCATTTGTGGCGCGAGAAATAAACCTTGGAATAGCAGACGATTTTGGTCAAAAGTAGCACCGCCATAACTACCGATACCGGGAGCCGTGAGGCGACAGGCAGATGCCTCTACTAAGTCGGCGCGACCAGCAACATAACCACCAGCGCTGACAATGGTACCACCAGGATTTTTAATCAGCGATCCCGCCATTAAATCAGCACCTACGGCTGTAGGTTCCTTTGTTTCAATAAATTCGCCGTAGCAGTTATCCACAAAGCAAACGGTGTTTGAGTTCTGCTGTTTGACTAAGTGGACGATTTTTTCAATATCGGCAATTGATAAACTAGGTCGCCAAGAATAACCACAAGAACGCTGAATTAACACTAAACGGGTCTTTTCAGTCACATTAGTACTTAAAGCTGGCCAATCTATAGTTCCTTCGGGGTTTAGCTCCAATTGGCGGTAATTTATGCCAAACTCGATAAGAGAACCTTGACCTTTACCTCGTAAACCAATGACTTCTTCAAGCGTATCGTAGGGAGAACCGACCACTGCTAACATTTCATCTCCCGGACGGAGAACACCAAACAAAGCACAAGCGATCGCATGAGTTCCCGAAACGAACTGCACCCGCACTGCCGCAGCTTCAGCACCCATGACTTCGGCAAAAACCTTATCTAAAGTTTCTCGTCCTAAGTCATCGTGACCATAGCCACTTACACCCGCAAAGTGATGTGCGCCCACTCGGTGATTACGAAAAGCATCCAGGACTCGTTTTAGATTATGCTTGACCTGAGTGTCAATTCCAGAAAAAATTGTTAATAGTGCTTGTTCTGCTTGCCGCAGCTGTTCTAAGCTGTTCATTCAGTTCCTCGTTCAAAAAAATTAAATTATAGATATGCGGATTTTCAGATCCCACATACTAGGCTGGAAAATTCAAATTCAGGTTACTTCATGACAATTGCTACTTCAACCGAACCGAAAATTAACTGGGTTAATACCCTGTTTTTCATTGCACTGCACATCGGTGCTTTATTTGCCTTTGTTCCTGGCAACTTTAGCTGGACGGCAGTTGGTGTGGGTTTCTTACTGTACTGGATAACTGGTGGTTTAGGCATTACTTTAGGATTTCACCGCCTTGTTACCCACCGCAGTTTTCAAACTCCCAAATGGCTGGAATATCTTCTGGTTTTCTTTGGGACACTCTCCTGTGAAGGAGGCCCAATTGAGTGGATCGGGACACATCGTATCCATCATTTAAATTCTGATACACCTACTGATCCCCATGATTCTAATAGAGGTTTCTGGTGGAGCCACATGGGTTGGCTAATTCATTTTTGCGCCTCCCACGATGACGTTCCTCGTTTCACCAAAGATATTGCCGAAGACCCAGTTTATCAGTTTTTAGAAAAATATTTCATTCTACTCCAGATTGCTCTAGGTGCCTTACTTTTGTATCTGGGTGGCTGGCCTTTCGTTATCTGGGGAATTTTTGTTCGTGTTATCTGGGTTTACCACTGCACTTGGTTGGTAAACAGCGCTACTCATAAGTTTGGCTATCGGAGCTATGATTCTGGTGATAAATCGACTAATTGCTGGTGGGTAGCCGTACTAGTTTTCGGTGAAGGCTGGCACAATAACCATCATGCCTTTCAATACTCGGCTCGTCACGGGCTGGAATGGTGGGAAATCGATTTAACCTGGATGACTGTTCAATTGCTACAAGCTGTTGGTTTGGCTACTAATGTAAAATTGGCCCCAACAAAAACGAGTTAGGAGTAGAGACGCGATTAATCGCGTCTGTTCTGTACAAGAAAGACGCGATTAATCGCGTCTGTACAAGAGTTAGAAGTTTGGAATTATGCTTAATGTGAATAAGGCTTTGGAATTTTATTTTGCCGTCGATTTTTCTCAAACCGTGATTTGAGGTAGACACAGAAATCTTATGCCAGAAGAAGCGTTTCTAATTCACATCAGGCGTGAGTTAAGAATCTAAACTCCTAACTCATCACTTCTAACTTTTCAAAAATCTATTTACGGGTGCGCTTGTGTCGGTTAGATTGCTATAATCCAAAGCGCTAATATTAAGAATTTTTGCGGCAAGTTACTAAAAAGTAACTTGGTGGAGGACTTTGTGTTGTTTTTCAGGTGTCCATGACTACATCAATAATTAACAGCCAGAAAATAAGTGACGAGCCAGGTAATTCCGACTTCCGGCTCAAAGATATTGTCAAATCCCTCCCACGGGAATGTTTTCAGCAAAACCGTCGCAAAGCTTGGACACAAGTAATACTCAGTGTCTTGGCGGTTGCCTTGGGTTATTACAGCCTGATTATTACTCCTTGGTTTCTTTTGCCCCTAGCTTGGATTTTTACAGGTACTGCCTTAACAGGTTTTTTTGTAATTGCCCATGATTGTGGTCATAGGTCTTTTGCCAAACGTCGTTGGGTAAATGATTTGGTGGGGCATATCTTTCTGATGCCGTTAATTTATCCCTTTCACAGTTGGCGTATTAAGCATAATTATCACCATGCTCATACCAACAAGCTAGAAGAGGATAATGCTTGGCATCCAATCAGACCAGAAGTGTTTGAAAATTGGGATAAAACTCGGCAGTCTGCTTTTGAACTGTTCATGCGTAAACGCCTCTGGTGGGTAGGTTCCATTGGACATTGGGCTGTTGTGCATTTTGATTGGCGGAACTTTAAAACTAAAGACCAATCGAGTATCAAGCTTTCTGTGGCTGTAGTGGTTGTGTTTGGTGCGATCGCTTTCCCAACTCTCATCGCCACAACTGGTATCTGGGGATTTGTCAAGTTTTGGCTAGTACCCTGGATGATTTACCATTTTTGGATGAGTACTTTTACTATTGTTCACCATACTGCCGCAGATGTTCCTTTTGCGACAACGAACAAGTGGAACGAAGCTCTAGCACAGTTAGCTGGCACTATCCATTGCGATTATCCACGTTGGGTAGAAATCCTTTGCCACGATATCAATGTTCATGTCCCTCATCATATTTCCACTGCTATTCCTTCATATAATTTGCGGCTAGCTTACAGCAGCATCAAAGAAAATTGGGCGAATTATCTCCATGATGAGTGTCAGTTTTCTTGGCCTTTAATGAAACAGATTACAGACGAGTGTCAACTGTATACAACTGACGTTGGTTATAAAACTTTTAACGAACATTATACAGGGCAATAGATAGCGCTGTGATTATACACTCACGCTCTTGAACCAACGAGAGCGTTTATCATGCTGTGTTTAAATAGAATCTGGCAATTGTTGACTGAGGAAAATTTTAGATAAATTGCCAGAAATTATCTTCTTGTGTGTTAGCGATCGCTTAGATTGTGGGCATCCTAAAGTTGAAAAGTAAAAAGTAAAAAGATAATTTCGCTGAATAAATTTAGTTGTTCTCAGAGCATATCTTTTTTACTTTTGCCTTGTTAGTTCCGATTTATATCCAATCAAAAGAATCCAGTGTCATCAAACATCATCACATTCAACGATTCTGCTAGCCGTGAAAAGTCTGAAAATACGACTAAATTACCTTTCACACTTGGGGATTTAAAAGCTGCAATCCCTGCTGAATGCTTTCAGCCAAATGTGACAAAATCACTTTTTTACTTTTTTCGTGACATCCTGATTATCAGTCTGCTTTATGCAGCAGCTTCTTACTTAGATTCTTGGCTTTTCTTTCCGATTTTCTGGCTAATGCAAGGAACGATGTTTTGGGCGTTGTTTGTAGTTGGGCATGACTGCGGACACCAATCTTTTTCTAAGCATAAATGGCTGAATGATTTGATTGGACATCTTTCTCACACACCAATACTTGTTCCTTATCATGGTTGGCGGATTAGTCACACAACTCATCACAAAAATACTGGCAATATCGATAACGATGAAAGTTGGTATCCTGTGACTGAATCACAATATAAGGAGATGCCTCTAGCACAAAAGATAGGCAGATATTATGCCTTTCTATTCGCTTATCCTGTGTATCTGTTTAAGCGTTCTCCTAATAAAGAAGGCTCCCACTTTTTGCCCAGCAGTTCGCTGTTCAAACCATCGGAAAAATGGGATGTTCTCACTAGTACTGTCCTTTTGATTGGGATGGTAGGGTTACTGGGTTTCCTCACCTATCAATGGGGCTGGATGTGGTTGCTGAAATATTACGCTGTACCCTATCTTGTGTTCATAGTTTGGCTAGATTTGGTAACATTCTTGCACCACACTGAGCCAGAGATTCCCTGGTATCGTGGAGAAGATTGGACTTTCCTGAAAGGTGCAATTTCTAGTATTGATCGTGATTATGGTTTGGTTAATCATATCCATCACGATATTGGTACTCATGTTGCTCACCATATATTCCTTAACATCCCTCACTACAATTTGCTGAAGGCAACTGAGGCAATCAAACCAGTGATGGGTGAGTATTTCCACAAATCGGAAGAACCTATTTGGAAGTCATTATGGAATTCATGTATCACGTGCCATTTTGTACCTGATACTGGTGGTAAGGTTTACTACACATCTACTAATCAGTTGGCTAAAGACTAAGACTTAGATTCCCGACTTCTTTTAAGAAGTCGGGAATCTGCTATTTTCGTCAGTGGTTTCTGACTATTGACCGTTTAACCTTCCTCATTCACATAAACTTTTATAAGAATTGAATTTAAGATTACTTAAATATCTTCAGAAAACTTACCTTTTGAGGAGTTTGAGGAGCGTTGGCGTAGCCCGCCGCAGGCATCGCATATTACATTATTAGTCTGTCAGTATTTCAGCGTCCTTAGACTGCGGTAACTCTCAACTTTCTGGCTGTAAGCTTATTAAATCAAGAGCTAAAATAAAATATATAGATTAAATTTGCGGATTCTTGCCCCTAATCTTACAGTAAGATTTATTTTCTCCAAACTCTTGCTGTATTGGTGGGTAAAGATTAACATATCTGTGGACAGAAGCAATATATCGTCAACCCAACTCTCAGAAAAGTGACAAACCCTTCATCTGCCTACTTTAAATCCTGTTTAGTGCCAGTTAACTTTATTTGCATGTAGTGATTAAAGACCATTACCTGCTAGGGTTATAAATTAGCACAGACTATACTATAGATAATTTACCCAAAACTTTTTCCATCTTTAAAATCAGAGGTATCAATGATTATAACTAATTTTAGCAAACATAGAAATGAATTTAAAGAACCTAAAATACTCAAGGCTAAACCACATTGGCAAGGGCAAAATTTGAATGATACTACAGTCAAAGGTAAAGATCCTAAAATACAAGATACAGTAACTGATAGTTCGATTGTCAATAACTTGAATCGTGGTCGAGTTGCTATTTTTATTGATGGTTTAAACCTATTTCATACAGCTTTACAACTTGGTATAGAAATTGACTACGTTAAATTGCTTTGTCATTTAACTAATGGTTCAAGACTGTTGCGTGCTTTCTTCTATACGGGGGTTGATATCAGCAATGAAAAGCAACAGGGTTTTTTATTGTGGATGCGTCGTAATGGCTATCGTGTAGTAGCTAAAGATATCATGCAACCAGCAGAGAACTTCAAAAAATCAAATCTGAACGTAGAAATTGCTGTAGATATGCTAACTTTAGCTCCTTATTATGATACTGGGGTCTTAGTTAGTGGAGATGGCGATCTAGCTTATGCTGTGAACGCTGTTAGCAGAATGGGGGTTAGAGTGGAAGTGGTGAGTCTACAAACTAGTACTAGTGAAAGCTTGATTGATGTCGCTGACTGCTTCATTGACCTCGACAGTATTAAAACACACATTCAAAAAGATTCTAATCTTGGCTATAGTTATCGCACGCCATCAAATTCAAACCTTTAATCCACTCTGGTATAGCATTTACCAACAAGCGTGAGGTATACCCGTAGGGGCACGGCAGTGCCGTGCCCTTACACCCCGCGATATAGTGTTGTACCGCATCTGAGTGGGAACCGCTATAGAAGTTTGCCTACTTTTAACAAGGGGCAAAATCCCCTTGTTAACTCCAAGTTTTGTGATGAATTGAAATGGATATTTTAATAGTTGAAGATGAACCAGAAATTGCTCATTTAATTCAATTATCTTTAGAGAAAGAAGGATTTTTTTGTCGCATTAGCCGCGATGGGGTGAATGCTTTGCGGATGTTTCAGGAGCAACCACCCGATTTAATCATTCTAGATTTAATGATTCCTGGTTTGGATGGGTTGGAAGTTTGCGCCAGAATTCGCCAGAAACCAGGTGCAAAAGATCCTTACATTTTGATGCTTACAGCTAAGGGTGAGGAAATCGATCGCGTGATTGGTCTATCTACTGGTGCTGATGATTACATGGTTAAACCCTTTAGCCCTAGAGAGTTGGTAGCTAGGGTACGGGCACTATTGCGGCGTAGCCTGCGCCAAGGCGGACAACATCAAGTCAATCGCACTCAACACTTTATCGTCGATGTAGATCAGCGCACTGCCAGTCGTCAAATGGATTCTCAGCAACCTGAAATTTTAGACTTAACTACCCTAGAATTTAACTTGCTAACCACCTTTGTCAGTAATCCTGGTCGAGTTTGGAACCGCACTCAACTAATTGATAAACTTTGGGGAGATAACTTTTTCGGCGATGAACGAGTGGTTGATACTCATGTAGCTCGGTTACGAAAAAAGATTGAGCCTGATTCAGCAACTCCCACTTTTATTAAAACTGTTGTTGGGGTGGGCTATAAATTTGAAGATCCTGCGGTAGCGTAAATATTATGAAAATGGGGCTGAGAACGCGCCTATTTTTCTCCCACTTAGTAGTGATGATTGTGGGGGTAGCAAGTCTAGTTAGCATTAGCAAAATCTCTTCCCCCCGTTTATTTGTACTGCATTTGGAACGATTAGAAAATCAGGGGTTCGACTTAATTGATGTTCGGACTGAATTGGTTGCAGGATTTGAGCTTGCTTGGCAGCGAAGCACTCTTTGGTCAGTTTTAGTTGGCACTACCGCCGCCGGAGGACTGAGTTACTGGGTTTCCAGACGAATTATGCAGCGCTTGACGGAGATGGAACAAATCACCCAAAAGTTTGCTGCTGGCCAGATGGATGCACGATTACCTATGTCTGATATTCCAGAACTGAATGGACTAGGTGCTAGTTTCAACCGGATGGCAGCTAGTTTAGAAGGGGTGGAAACGCGGCGGCGAGAGGTAATTGGAGATATGACTCATGAATTACGGACACCGTTAACAGTTGTGCGCGGTTACTTGGAAGAACTGGCTGATGGGGAAATTGAAGCGTCTCCTGAGATTTATCGGCGTTTAGCTAAAGAAACTAGGCGCTTAGAGCGGCTGGTGAACGATTTGCAAGAACTGTCTAAGGCAGAAGCTGGCTATTTGCCAATTAATATCCAACGGGTAAATCTGCGTCCGTTGTTAGAGTCATTAGTGGAGAAATTCACGGATCAACTTTTGGAAGATGGGCCAGTCTTGCTCTTACAATGCCCATCTGTGCTACCTCTTGTATTGGCGGATATTGACCGCACAGAACAGATTTTGGTTAATCTGCTTGGTAATGCGGTGCGTTACACTAACGAAGGTTCAATTACCATTCGTGTTGGGACTGAAGCTTCTCTTCTCTCGATCGCAGTTATAGATACAGGTATTGGTATTGCCCCAGAAAATTTGCCCCATCTGTTTGAGCGTTTCTGGCGAGCCGATCAGTCGCGCGATCGCCATTCGGGAGGTACGGGTATTGGTTTAACTATTTCCCATCGTTTGATTGAATTACAAGGCGGTCACATTCAGGTAGAAAGCGAGTTGGGAGTTGGGAGTACGTTTCGGTTTTTTCTACCTTTGGCTTAAGGGGACAGGGGGTTGAAATTTATATATTGCTTCTTTTTGGAAAACCATTGATATACAAGGCATTGACACAAGCTGTTCACGGCTGTGTCATACCTAATTGCTAATTTAAAAGTATCCAAAATTCACTCTGCTTGGTGTTAGTGATATTTTGCTTCGGAAGATCCCCCCAACCCCCCTTAAAAAGAGGGGGGCTTTATTCCCTCCTTAAAAAAGAGGGGTAGAAAGGATCGAGACTTAACTAAAGCAGGTTGATCCAAAATCTTGTTTTTTGATCGATGCCAAGATTTTGGAATTGTATGGAATATAAAGATTATTTGGCATTTGGGTAGAATGACGTATGTCTACTTTTATTTTGGCTACTTTTTTGGTTAGTTTGCTCAGTGTTTCGGGGTACGCTGCGATCGCTTATCTGTTCCCTCAAAATCGTTCCCAAGACTGACCAAATCTATAGTCATAGATTCTAGTTTTTTACAACACTCAGTGATGAGTGCTGAGTGCTGAGTGCTGAGTAAATAAAAAAACTACTCAGTCCTTTATGATTTCGTTAACTGAACCGTATTGACCGTATTGGTGCGATCGCCAGACTTCTACTTGACTCAAGTTGCTGAAGTTGCAATTAGTACGGTCTTGATACAGCAGTTTACCGAGCAGCAATGGCGTAACCGTCCAGCGTAGCTGATTGGAGTAGTCATGGGACACATGAAATAATCTTCGACATTTTCATCCCCTACCCCAGCATTGAGAGTTTGGGAATTTAATGATAGTCTACATTAACATTAGAAATGTTATAGTCTATACATTCGGTTTTTATGCCAGCAAAATTTTACATTCAGACAGAATGGGCAACTGGTTTTCTTCACTAAAAGTAGGCACAAGATGTCCTACACAAGTTGCGTGTCTGAAAGATGAGTAAATATCTGGTCAATAATTACTGGCTATTTTAGATATTTAGAGAAAATCAATCAGCACTACATAATAACGCTTGGATTTGGCATTACTGACTAATCTTGGGAGTGGAGTCTTTGCTCTCATGTAAATAGTAACCAGGAATTGGGAACTATAAAACGAAGAACAAAGCGGGATTTTTTCAAATTATGCTCATAAGCTGTCGTGCATTTAATTTGCACAGCTAGGGCGGGCAAGATGCCCACCCCACAAGAGATTTATTTTTTTGAGGATGCAAATTAAAGTATTTTCAGCTTACCTGTTGAATATTTCATTTGACTGGTAATGTTTCAGATGTTTTCTAGTTTGATTTCAACCTCTCATAACTATCAGGAGTAAATATGCAAGCAACGAACTTAACTCTGGGAATTCCCAATTTCAACACTATGAATACCCAGGATTATATTGAACTAGAACAGCAATATGGTGCTGATAATTACCATCCTTTAGATGTAGTCATCACCAAAGGAGAAGGAGTGTGGATATGGGATATAGAAGGTAAAAAATATCTGGATTTTCTTTCCGCTTATTCAGCATTAAATCAGGGTCATTGTCATCCTAAAATTCTAGCAGCCATGATTGAACAAGCTCAGAAAGTCACCTTAACTTCTAGAGCTTTTCGTAATGACCAGTTAGGAATATTTTATGAGAAACTTTCTCAAATTTCTGGTTTACCCAAAGTGCTACCCATGAATTCGGGAGCCGAAGCTGTGGAAACTGCTATTAAAGCCATTCGTAAATGGGCTTATAAAGTAAAAGGAGTACCAGAAAATCAGGCAGAAATTATTGTTTGTAGTAATAATTTTTCTGGACGCACTATTAGTTTGATTAGTTTCTCCACAGAAGAACAATATCAAGATGGGTTTGGGCCTTTAACGACCGGATTTAAAGTTATTCCTTTTGGTGATGCTGATGCATTAGAAAAAGCGATTACTCCTAACACTGCTGCCTTTTTGGTAGAACCAATTCAGGGTGAGGGGGGTATTATTGTTCCTCCTAATGGGTTTTTAAAGCAAGCAGAACAAATTTGTCGCCATCATAATGTATTACTAGTTTTTGATGAAATTCAAACAGGATTGGGACGCACTGGCAAAATGTTTGCCCATCAATATGAGGATGTTAAACCAGATGGCATAACTGTAGGGAAAGCCTTATCTGGGGGATTTTATCCCATTTCTGCTTTTATTTCGACAGAGGAAGTCATGGGTGTATTTCAGCCAGGAGATCATGGTAGTACCTTTGGCGGAAATCCATTAGCTGCTGCCATTGGAATTGCAGCCCTTGATGTAATTATTGAAGAAAAGTTGTCAGAAAAAGCCTTACAACTAGGGGAGTATTTTCTGAAAAAATTACAATCAATTGAGAGTCCATATATCAAGGAAGTGCGTGGCAAAGGTTTATTAATTGGCATGGAATTGTACCCCGAAGCTGGTGGTGCTAGACGTTTTTGTAAAGCCTTAGCTAAAGAGGGATTATTAGCTAAAGAAACTAGAGATAATGTCATTCGCTTTGCTCCACCTTTGGTTATTTCCCAAGATGAAATAGATTGGGCATTAGAGAAAATTGAGAAAGTTTTGACAACCAGTTGTTAGTTTGGCGTAAATTGAGTATGATGGTTATACTGTAGTGTTTGAAAAGTCATTAGTAGCAAAATTAATCAATCGTTTTATCCAACTCATGAGTATCTGGGATTTGCACGTCAAGTTAAATAAAAGACGGCAATCCGATCCCGGTTTGTCCTGGTACGACCACTGCGAAGCGCCTAGTACAAGAAGGCAAAAGTAAAAAGTAAAAAGGCAAAACAAAGAAGTCTTATACCATAGGCTTTTTGCCTTGTAGTCGCTGTGCAGACCGTATAACTTTTATTTTCAATAAAAAGGACAATCTACCATGAATCGTGAAGAACTTTTGCAACAGACCGTTCAACCAATTGACATCAAAGCTTTCGATGTTGTTGGCTTAGTGGAAGCTATGGGTAAGACAGCTTTCCAAGGTCGAAATTTAGGACGAGCAGCAAAAATTTATGATGCAATGCTGCAAGATAAAGAATGTACGATTATTTTGTGTTTAGCTGGGTCTTTGTTTAGTGCTGGACTTAAGGGAATAGTCCACGATTTAATTACTCACAATATGGTAGATGCGATCGTGTCTACTGGCGCTAACATCGTTGACCAAGATTTCTTTGAAGCATTGGGTTATCGTCATTATGTCGGCGATCCCTTTGCAGATGATGAAGTGCTAAGACAGCAACGGATAGACCGCATATATGACACCTACATTGATGAAGATCAACTGCGGGTATGTGACATGACGATCGCAGAAATCGCCGAGACTTTAGATAACCGTCCCTATTCCTCAAGGGAATTTATTGAGCAGATGGCGGCTTATTTAGAACGTCGAGGTAACTATGGACAATCTGTGGTGCAAGCCGCTTATCAACACCAAGTACCAATTTTTGTCCCCGCTTTTAGTGATTGTTCTGCTGGGTTTGGTTTAGTGCATCACCAATGGAATTCTCCAGAATCTCATGTAACCATTGACTCGGTGCGAGACTTCAGGGAATTGACGCAGTGCAAACTAGCTTCTAATTACACCGGATTGGTAATGATTGGTGGTGGTGTGCCGAAAAACTTCGCTCAAGATACGGTGGTAGCTGCGGAAATGCTGGGATTTGAAACGAGTATGCACAAGTATACAATTCAAGTTACCGTCGCCGATGAGCGGGATGGGGCTTTATCTGGTTCTACTCTCAAAGAAGCTCATTCTTGGGGAAAGGTAGATAAAGCTACCGAACAGATGGTATTTTCTGAAGCGACTGTGGCGTTCCCGTTAATTGCGGGGTATGCATATCATAAGGGTAACTGGCGCGATCGCCAACCGCATCGTTTAGCTGAGTTATTCACTAAACCTCAATCCAAGGTAGCGACTGTGTAGAAATTTTTAGGTGGGTAAATTTACCCCCCTGTCACAGACAAACAATAATCTCAAAATATTACCTGTAGCGGGCTTTACTCTCCTTCATTTTGCTGAGATCATTGTAGGGGCACAATATGTTGTGCCCCTACCCGTGTACTTAATTTACCCGCAATACGCTGTAATTTGACCCACTTACTTAACCATAAATGCGTATGCTATTTAAGTTGCAACTTCAAAGGCGATAAACAAATATGGTTTTTAAGTACACCAATGCATTTGTCGCTATAGCATCGGTTAATTGCGAGACTTTAATGAATTTCTATACTAAATTGCTGGAGCAAAAACCAGTTATTTTGGTTCCGAATGTCTATGCTGAGTTTAGTTTGGTTGGTATGCGATTAGGTATTTTTAAACCCAAGAACACAAACGAATCGGAATTTGAAGCTGTCAGCAAAAGTAAGATAAGTTTGTGTTTAGAGGTCAGTAACTTAGAAGATGCGATCGCTCATCTAACAGTTTTAGGCTATCCCCCACCAGGGAAGATTTCCATTGCTTCCCACGGCAGAGAAATTTATGCCTATGATCCCGATGGCAATCGTCTGATTTTACATCAAGCCAAAGAGGAGAGACGCGATTAATCGCCTCTGTACAAGAGTTTGGAGTTATTATTCTCCCCTAATCCCCAGTCCCTTTAATATTAGTGATAATAAGTAATTGGTAGTTAATCATAAATTATGGCTATAACTCAAAACTATAGATTAAATCTGATTCAATGGTATCCAGGTCACATTGCTAAAGCTGAAAAGAAGCTCAAAGAGCAGCTTAAGCGCGTAGATGTAGTATTTGAGGTACGAGACGCGCGGATTCCCTTAGCGACTCACCATCCCCAAATAGGCGAGTGGGTGGAGGGTAAGAAACGGGTGTTGATCCTTAACCGAGTAGATATGATTACGCCGCGAATGCGATCGCTGTGGATAGATTGGTTTAAACGTCAAGGTGAAGTCCCTTATTTTACCAACGCTCAACACGGTAAAGGTATAACAGAAGTAGCGCAGGCAGCGCAAGCCGCCGGAGTAGAACTCAATCAAAGAAGAAGCGATCGCGGAATGTTACCTCGTCCAGTGCGGGCTGTGGTAATTGGTTTTCCCAACGTTGGTAAATCAGCTTTAATTAACCGCCTTTTAGGACGGCGAGTAGTGGAAAGTGCAGCCCGTCCTGGAGTGACTCGCCAACTGCGATGGGTACGAATTTCCGAACATTTGGAATTACTAGATGCTCCTGGTGTCATCCCTATCAGGTTAGAAGATCAAGATGCAGCATTGAAATTAGCTATTTGTGATGATATCGGTGAAGCATCTTACGATAATCAGCTAGTAGCAGCAGCCTTAGTAGATTTATTCAACTATTTGGAAGCTGTAACTACAGATTTATTACCAAAGAAACCATTACAGTCGCGTTACCAACTCGATTCGACATCCGACACTGGAGATACTTATTTACACGCCTTGGCCGAACATCGTTACAAAGGTGATGTAGAGCGTGCTGCAAGGCAACTGTTAACAGATTTTCGCAAAGGATTGTTCGGTGAAATGAGTTTAGAATTACCTCCTAACTAGATTACAAGCATTTTCAGCCTGTTTTTGAGTAGCAGGCGAGTAGTACTCAAAAGTCTGGGCACTCCCGCTTTCTAGCTGAAGTGATTGCTTTTCCTGGTGTACTGGCTTATGAGCAGACACCAGAACAAGCAGTTGCGATCGCTAGCAGTTGAACCGCCAAAAAAAATGCCCAAGAATGTTTGCGGCTGATCGGCATGGCACTCAAAAATCTAGCCAGCACTACGAACAATACCCAGGCGATCGTCGCTACGCTAACGAAATAAATATTTATTTTTGTTCCATGACTTTTAAGCAGTTGCTCTCAAACCTTCTGAAATGAAGTGCAATTATTACTTTTTCTCTCTTTGCCGAGTTACGGGCTAAACGCCCCGCTATTCGCGTACAGCACTCAGCACTGTTTCGGTGAAAGCGGATTATGAAGGCGAATTTTCCGCAGCTCCCGCCCCGAAACTGTCCCCCAATTCTAAAGATCCCTACTTCTTTTCGTAAAATTTACTTGAAAACCTTACACTGTAAAATTCCACTCACAGACTCTCGTAGGTGAGTTCCGCATTTGCCCAGTCGGTTTCTGCCAGAAATTCCCTAAATGTGGTCAGAAGCCCAGGAAACTCCTCTTCTCGTAAACCCTGGACATCTGCTTGATAACCTTGTTTGCGATACCACTGAATCAAATCGAACAGTTCTTTTTGCAGCAAGAGTAAGAAAATCCAGGCGGGTGTCTCTTTGTAGACAACTTGCATCCCCTGCACTTGCGAGAATGCCTCTGCCATCTGCTTTGGAGTCAGCACATCACCAGCTAGCTCAATTTTTTGACCAACATACTTGATAGGATGTTTCATTACGTAAGCAGCAACGCGGCCCATGTCTTTGGTTGTAATTAAATGAAGGGGCTTGTCTGGCTGAATGGAAAATGGGAAACTACCTTTGAGGATGGAAGGTCGTGTGTACTTCTTCCAAAACTCCTCCATAAACAAGCAAGCTCGCAACATGGTAGTCGGTAAACCAGCTTCAATGAAAATTTGCTCCACTTGGTACTTTTGCTCAATGCGGGGAATTCCTGAATTTCTGTCCGCCCCACCTGCGGAATTGTAAACAAAGTGCTTAATGTCGGCTTGTTTGGCAGCTTGTGCAACTCGCCTTGCTCTTTCCACCTCTAGCGGATCAATTTTAGCAGAGTCTCCAGAAGTAGCGTGGCAATAAACAGCCAAAATTCCTGTAAAGGCTCGTATGAGTGAGGTTTCATCGTCTAGGTTAGCTTTTACCAATTCAACTCCGGCATCGTTGAGTCTTGCAAGAGTTGGACGATTAAGGTCAATTTCTCTAGTGATGACTCGCAAGTTGGTAACTCCTTGTTCGAGAAATCCCTTAACGACATTTCCACCTGTACCGCCAGTAACTCCTATGAGTAAGACTTTATCGGTGTTTGAATCTGTGCGATCGGGGAAATTTGACATTTTCTTTTCTTCTTGAGTTCTTCATGTAAATTAACCTTAAACCCTTACCTAGAGAGCGATTTGTGGCACTTAACCTTCAATAATCGTGCGTTACGAACTCCGTTCTAACACAACGCAAGTTGCTCTTCACCACCCAAATGCACAACCGATGACTCGATGTCTGCATCGACTGCAACAGCTAGCTGCCAACCAGTATGTAATCGGACTGCAACTTCAGTAAAAGAACCATCCTCATCTTTTACCTGACGCTTACCTGTTAGCATTTGAATGTGCTGTAAAACTTGGATACTCCAAGGGTCAGAATGAAAATTTTCCGAGTCAGTTAAATTTCTCCCAAGAAGGTAGCGAACCAACGCTGAAGCCTTAATCCAAGGAAATAGACGATCGCTAATCCATTATCTATTCGTTCTTCTAATTTTAACATAATTGGTTAATTCAAAGCCATTATCTGCAAGTGTTTGACGTACTTGTTCGCTCAACAAGGCAGCGAGTTCTACTGTACCTGCTCCTGGTGGATTATTCAACGGTTCACTAGGATTAACCATTGCGGGATGGGAATAAATCTCCACTAAATCTGCCTCTATCTGAGGTATTAGACCGAGCAAATATTCCTCAGTCATATTGCCAGTTTGCAATAACCCGTAGACGCGGTTAGCGTAATTAATATTATGAGATGCGAGCAAAGTCTCACCATAACGGCGCAGGAGAGTAAACACCCCCGACCAAACTAACTTGGTCAGTAACTTACGTCTATCAAGCTTCAGGCTCATCCCCAATTCTTCATTTGGCAGACGGATAACTTGAATATTAAACTCCTGTGCCAACTCTACCAAGATACTTAGTATGATGGGATGAGAGTGTAGATGTAAATGTCCATCTACATGAGAAAGGGATAGCCCAGAATCGCTGAATTTGGTCAACTGGGCGCGGATTTCTTGCCGCAATTCTGAGCGTGTGGCGGTGTCGAATTGGTAGCGTAACCCGGCTCTGAGGGGACTATCTGGGAAGTTCCCATTTGATGAAACCAAATGAGGAATTTGGGTAGGCGGCATGACTGCCCGGCCACAGACCAAAACTAGATGTAACCCAACAGCTAGATTGGGGTAATTATGTGCCAACGCGATCGCTTCCTCGGCCGCATCACCGCTCACCATCAGGCTAGTACTGGTTAGTATACCTTGTTTATGTGCTTTAATAATCGCTTCATTGACACCGCTAGAGAAGCCGAAGTCATCACCGTTGATAATAGCAAAACGAGGTCGCAAGATGTTAATTCCTTGGGTATTAGGCATTGGGCATTGGTGTTGTAATAGAAACTAACTTACCTCCTTTTGTCAACTTTAGTTGCTGTCCTCGCCATGTAATAGTGCTGCCAAGGAAGCCATAACACCAAATAGCAAACTGAATCAAATCGCGTAAAGGGATGACCCAGAAAAACTTTTTGGTATTTAAATCATTGAGAATATTTACCCCAACTATCCAGCCCATTAGTAACCGCATCATCCAAGTAATAACAAGCCCCATCCATCCTACTATTGACCCTTTTGTAGTCAATAACAAAAGTAGGCTAGCAACTGTACCGTAAGTAAAAAGCAATCCCAGATAACCCCAAGGACGAGAAACGCGGATGCAACGCATCCAACGGATTTGACGCGCAATAGCATCAGCTAAAGTGGTCGTACCCAAAACATGCTCAACTACATAGTTAGATAACACAACCTTGTAACCTATTTTCCCTGGTAGGTAGCCGAGTTGGAAGTCGTCTGCCAAATAATCAGCAATCGTTTCAAATCCGCCGATTGCTTTGAGTACTTGTTTACGGATGATAATTGTAGAACCACAGGCAAATTTTGTCCCCTCCAATTGATTACTGACTAAAAGGCCTGCATGAAAATCTGTAGCAGTAGCAATCGCCTCCAAGGTTGCTACCCATCCTTGTGCTAAAGAACGATACATACAGGTGACAACACCAACTTTGCAATCTTTGAGAGGTTGAATGGTTCGTTGTAAATAGTCTCTCCCGACTCGAATATCACTATCAGCTATGACCAAGATTTCATGTTTAGCGGCGGCGACAGCATTTGCCAGATTACTCACTTTCAGATTAGCGCCAATGATCCGGTCGCTCACCACTAGATGAATATCTATATCTGGAAATTGCTGAATGATTTTCTTGACAACTTCTATAACAGGGTCTTCGGGATCGCAGACACCGAAGATCATCTGGTACTCTGGATAATTTTGTTGGCAGAATGAGGCAAAATTTTCGTAAGTATAACTATCTAGCCCACAAATTGGCTTGAGAATGGTAAGAGGCGGATGGAATTCAGGATCGATGAGATCGGGGTCACTGGAAAAAGTTATCGCTGCATAAATTCCATAGCAATAAAATAAGACAGTCGATAGACACAGTACTAACAGCAGAACATTAATGATTATCATCTGAAAATCAGCTTAAATTCTAATTTTTTCTAGAGATGAAGCTGATGATTGCATAATTGTTAGTGCTAGAGCGATCGCTTCCGAGGCTGCATCACCAGTTACTTTACTCGCCCATGAGTGATTTTGAAGGTTTACAGATAACCAATAAGTTTGGCAAATCTCTTCTTGAGCAGGTATTTAACCTGCATCAAGAGACGGTTTTCAAGGGGGCAATATTTAAACCGCAGCCGCCTGATTAGATTGTGCGTTGGCGATCGCTTGAGTCCGGCGTTCCTTCAGGTAGGCAAAGAACTCCACACCTTCACGTAGACGACGCACCATCATTTTGCGGTCAGTCAGCATTTCCCGTACAATGGGGATGATAGCTTTGGGACGGAAGTAAAATTTCCGGTACATTTGTTCAACGGCATCTTCAATTTCCGCACTGGAAAAGGTGGGATATTGCAACGTAGAAGTTTGAATGCCAGAGTTGGCTACTAGATATTGGTTGCTAAACCAGCTGTTAGCTTGGGCTTGTTCATAAAGTTCCGTCCCTGGATAGGGTGCGGCGATGGAAACTTGAATAGTATGGGGACTGAGTTCGCAAGCAAACCGAATCGTCTCTTCTACAGTTTCTTGAGTTTCAATCGGTAAACCGATGATAAAAGTTCCGTGGACAGTAATTCCCAGTTTGTGGCAGTTTTTCATAAATTCTCGCGCCACTTCTAACTTGATTCCCTTTTTAATCCGGTTGAGAATATCTTGGTTCCCAGATTCAAACCCAACTAGAAGCAAGCGCAAACCGTTATCACGTAGTTGTTTAAGGGTATCGTAATCTAGGTTAGCGCGGGCATTGCAACTCCAAGTCAGCTTGAGCCGCTTCATGTGTTCACTGATAGCGATCGCTCGATGTTTATCAATGGTAAAGGTGTCATCATCAAACATATATTCCTGCACCTTGTTGCCAAATATGGCTTTGGCTTGTGTCATCTCTCGTCCTACAGCCTCTGGGCTTTTGTGGCGGTAGAGATGACCGCCAATTGTTTGCGGCCAAAGACAAAAGGTGCATTTTGCCGGACAACCGCGTCCAGTGTAAAACGAAATATAAGGATGTTGGAGATAACCAATGAAATACTTAGTAATATCTAAATCACTTGCGTAAATTGGCAGGACACTAGGCATAGCATCCCAATCATGAATTAACGGACGCTCTTCATTATGGCGGATTTGTGAAAAGCGATCGCGGTAACTTAGTCCTTTGATTTCTTCCCAGGGTTTACCTTCTGCTAGTTCTTTACAGGTATAGTCAAATTCATTGCGGCACACAAAGTCAATAACTTGGTTATCCCGTAAAGTCTCTTCTGGTAAGACTGCCACATGAGCGCCCACCAAACCAATCTGTACATTTGGATTCGCAGCTTTAATAGCTTCCGCACAATTAACATCATTACCTAGTGATGGTGTACTAGTGTGCATGATAATTAATTCGTAATCTTTAGCTATTTTCAGCACATCGTCCACAGTCTGACCATGTGGTGGCGCATCTACCAGCTTACTACCAGGTACAAGCGCCGCAGGTTGCGCTAGCCATGTGGGATACCAAAACGATGTAATTTCCCGCTTGGCTTGGTATCGGGAACCAGCACCGCCATCAAACCCATCGAAGGAAGGAGGATTGAGGAATAGCGTTGTCTTCACTGATATCTCTTCTTAATATTTGAGCAAGATAGTTACCTATCTCACATATTTTATTTGAATCTACAACAATTTAGTTTGCTCTCGGCAAATCCGCCTATCTAACCGACTGCTAACCTTCCATGCACGCTACTTCGCCCAAATTGCGATCGCCTGGGCAAGGTTTGCGATGAACCCATCGAGTTCTGCTTGACCTATAATTCTATAAATCCCACCCCTTCTAGGGGTGGGTGCGTCAATGCCAATAGAATATTGAAACGCATTTAGCGTCCAATTTGGTTAGAGATATCTTTACCTTTCTGTGCTGCGCTATTCCCTACATCGGTAGCAGTTTTCTGAGCGCCCTCTACGTACCCAGAGCCAAATTCTTTAAAGGCTTCTGCTGACTCTCCTCCAATCTTCTCAAGTCTTTTACCAAGAGAACCTTCCGTTTCACGAGCTTCTTTATTCCACTGCCCTGTTGTTTTGGGTCTTTGAGCATCATTTTGCTCTATCTGTTCACGGACTCTTTCCTTTAAGGCTTTGTCATTTTGGTCAGAACTAACATTCGTTGTCAGTACTAGAAAACCAACTAGGACAACAGCCAAAAAACTTTTTATCTGAAGTCCTTTAAGCAAGGAACTAATCTTACTAATCGCCATAGAAATCAAGCTTATCATGCCAATCCGGTTGTTTTTTAATTACAAGTAAACCCTAACGACAAAAAGGCAATTATTCTTCTGACACAAGGCATAGTTTAGTTATCAAAATTAAATAATCTCTAAATCTTTAGGAATAGATTATTGATTAGATATTATAGATATAGGAATCCGGTTTGATTTCTGAAAATATCCGTAGGATGTGTTAGCGACAGCGTAACGCATCAAACCCTTGATAATAGTGCGTTACGAACTCCGTTCTAACACACTCTACAATACCTAATTTCGTTCAGAAATCAAATAGTAATCCTATATTAGGAATTACGTATTGACAGGAAAGACCCTCGTTTCTATTTCAGGTTTTTTTGTTTCAGAATAGCTTCGCATTCCAAACTTATGGTTTCAGTTGACAATTCACATAAGGTTTCCAAAGATATTTTGCCTTCAGCATATAAAACTTCTAATAAGTTTGACGCTGACTCTAAAATTTTCTTCCCACTTCTTATTTGAATGCTAAACTTGTCTTCAATGGCATCGAAAATAACAAAAAGTGATATCTTTTGCCAAATTTTTTGAGTCGAAGCTACTACTTTACAGGAAGTAACAATCTTTCCCTCTTCTGGCAAATGAAGTGCTAAACCTGAGTCCTGAATACTCTTTTGGATTTGCTCAAGAGGTAATGAAGAAATATCAATAATTCTACAATCGAGATTTATAAAATCTGCTAAATCAGGAAAGTTGACAATTGTATCATTTAATGATTCAAATTGAAAGGTTATTTCATTGCCTAAAGGGTCTGAAATAGCATTCAATTGTACAGGATATGGGGGCTGTGGTACAAACCCTTTTTCATAAAATGAGCGACCTTCAGGAGTAACTGTAATTGGCGATGTTGCTGATAGAGTTTGTAATGAACGAAGAGTTGCAGTAGTAGTTTTAATAAATACAGAATCAAGTGCAAGTATAGAGGCTAATTCATTCTCTGTTGGTGGGGGTTGCAATTCAATAGCCGCGCGGATAATAAATTCTTCAAGTACATTAAACTGGCGGGGTTCCTTGATATTGACTTCTACAGGAGTTTGACGCAAGCTATAACGCAATTGACGTGCTGCTAAAACTGATAAATTAGGACTTTGCGCTTCAATTTCGTTTACAACATCTTTGATATTTTTATCAATGGGTTTATCAGTAGAAGCGAGGGACATTAATTAAATCTCCATGTAGACGAACTATTTTGAAAATATGGGAGTAAGCTGTCGTGCATTTAATTTGCACAGCTAGGGCGGGCAAGATGCCCACCCCACAAGAGATTCATTTTTTTGAGGATGCAAATTAAAGTATTTTCAGCTTATATACTCACAAAGAAATTCTATAGCGTTTCCTAATCATACAAAGTACATTATAGCCCCCTCATCGCTTGCGGGGAGGGGGTTGGGGGTTGGGTTGTTGTATCTCACTCAATCGAGAACCGCTATATAAGGCTTCTATAAACAATCCAAAAATTTAATCATTTCATACAATGAATGATGAGTATACACAGTCTTACTATTTGTGATTCGCCATAAAACTTGTTCGTAGTTTGATATAACTTCTACTAAGATTTGTATTTGCATAGCGTCTTCTACTTTAGAAGACTTTGCACCTCGATTAACCAAAAATCCTACTCTTTCTAAAGCACGAATAGTCCAGACAGATGCGATACCTTCACCTATCACATTAATTTCTCCTTTGTGGTATGTATGGAGATGAAATTCCCCAGAAGCAATATCAAACTCTACACCTTCACTACGGAAAGTATCAGCAAATGCACCACTCAAAACCAAATCTTCCGGTGCGCCAACGTGTAAGATACCATTAGTTGCTAACAGCCAAACTTTATCAGCAAGACGCAAAGCTAAATTTAAATCGTGAGTGGAAAGAAGAATCGCTTGATTAGTTTCCCGCGCCAACTGACGCAACAATTGCATAATTTCTACCCGTCGTGGTAAATCGAGAAATGCTGTAGGCTCATCAAGTAACATCACAATAGGCGACTGAGCCAAAGCACGCGCAATCATAATTTTTTGACGTTCACCATCACTTAATTCGCTAACTTGGCATGTTGCTAAGTGTACTGCTCCTACAGATTTTATCGCCCAATCTACTATTGCTTCATCTTGGGCTGTCAAATTTCCCCACCAATCAGTGTAAGGATATCGTCCCAAACTCACCAAGGTGTAGGCTGATAGCATTCCCACATCAACTTTCTCAGTCAGTACCAAACTCAGACGTTTGGCTAATTCTTGTGGTGCTAACTTGTAAATATTTTCTCCTAAGAGTCGCACTTCCCCCGCGATTGGGGGTTGCATTCCGGCTAGCGATCGCAGTAATGTAGATTTACCTGCACCATTGGGGCCAAGTAAACACACAAGTTCCCCAGCTAAGAGAGATACAGAAATATCCGATGCAACACACCGAACAGTTTTTCGGGATGTTTTATAACCAATAGTCAGATTGTGAGTTGTTAAAATTGAATTACTCATTAGTCAATTAACTTTAGAAATACTCTGCGTACCTTTGCGCTTACCTCCGCGTTACTCTGCGTTTAAAAAGCTGATTTCGCTTACGATGGAAAAGATTTTTGGGAATTACGCCGCAGAATTACCCAAGTGACAACAGGAGTTCCTATCAAAGCAGTAACAGCATTTAAAGGTAAAACCATCTGACTTACCCAAAGTTGGGAAAATAAATCTGCAACCAATGCTAATATTGCACCCATAATTGTTACACTAGGGATTAATATTCGATGGTCAGAAGTATTGAAAAAACTACGACATAAATGAGGAATTGCCACACCTAAAAATGCTATGGGGCCGCAAAAAGCAGTAATTGCGCCTGCTAATATAGATGCACTAGTAATAATAGAAAATCTGGTTTTTTGCACCGTTAAACCTAGACTACGTGCATAAGATTCACCAAGTAAAAGTGCATTCAAGGATTTTGATTGCAACACTGCTAAGAATAAACTCAAAAATATAACTGGAGTTAAAACAACTAACTGTTTCCAAGTCACTCCAGCAAAACTACCAAAAGTCCACATGACATAATTTTGAATACGTTCTTTTGAACTAAATTGCAGCAAAATGCTAACCATTGCACTGGTAGCGTAGCCAAACAATAAACCTAAAATCAGTAGTGTCATCGTATCTTGCACTCGGCGAGAAACAACTAACATCATTCCTAAAACTGATGCTGCGCCGAGACTTGCAGCTATGACTAAACCAAAATCACCTAAATACCCCAAATCTGCTAATAACGTTGGTGTAGTAGCACTTGCTGTTAGCACAACTAACGCTACACCTAAACTTGCACCAGAACTAATTCCTAATACAAAAGGCCCTGCTAAGGGATTTTTAAATAAAGTTTGCATTTGCAAGCCACTTACACCTAAAGCTGCACCAGCTAAAGTTGCAGTTAAAGCTTTAGGTAAACGAAATTTGAGAATAATATTAGCCCATATCGGTTTTTCTATTTCTTGTCCTAGTAAAATTTTGACTACTTCATTAATAGGAATATCAACTGAACCTAAAGCTAAGTCCAATAAAAAGGCAAATATTAAACCTATCAGCAAACTTGAGAAAATAATGATTTTTATACCCAGAGCTTTTTGGTTTAGTAGGGTAACTTTAAATTTAGATTTTTGAATTAACATTGTTAAATAAGTTTTCGGTAATAAAATAGTTTATGATTAGGTAATATATCTGGATGCAGTATCTTAATCAAGTCAGATAAAACAACATCTGGGTTACTAATACCATCTTCCCAGTAATCATTACCTCCATTTTCATTAACACGGGCATTATTATTATAAAGATTTCCCTGTTTCACAGCCTTAAAATCAGCATAACGACTATCTTCAACAACTAAATCTTTTAAACTCTTCCAAGATTGACGAAAATTTAACCAGTAATCAGCACTAGACGCACGTTCTAAAACAACTTCAAAAGATAGAGGTAGACTACCAGATGATTTATCATCACTCCAGAGGTAGTTTGCTCCTGCATCAGCCAGATATTTAGCTACATAACTTTTTCCTCCAGGCATATACCAAGTTCCTTTAAAGTTAAATCCAACAAATAGAGTCGGGCGATTTTTTATAGATTTGGCTTTTTGCATTATTTGTTTATATTTATAAGCAATTTCATTAAATATCTTTTCTGCTTGTTCTTCTTTATTAAAAAATAAAGCAGTAAATTTTAACCATTCACTTCTTCCCAATGGTGTGTCTTCCATATATTCAGCATTTATCGCCACTTTCAAACCCGCCTCTGTGAGTTTGGCATAGCTATCAGTTTGGGAATTACCTGTACCATAAGTGGTTACTAACTCAGGATTTAGTTCTAATAATCTCTCTATATCTACATTTGAATTATCACCTATTTCTGCTATTTTACCCGCTTTAATTCTCTTGACAACATCAGGTGTATTGACTTGTTTAGCATTACTAATACCAATCAGTTTATCAACCAAGCCTAACTTTGCTAAGTGCGGTAAATGAGTAGTAGAAAGAGAGACTATAGTATTTACTGGTACTGTAATTACCTGTGTTTGATTAAATCCTTGTGGCGTAGGAGTTCCACATTGAACTAAAACATATTGAAAACCTGTGTTGGCATTCTGCCAAGGATTTTTTGTAGTGACGACCTTGTAGTGTTTATGATACTCTACTGCCAAGCCTGTTGCATGAGTAATCTTGATTTTATTAGGGAAGTAATCAGTATTGGGATCATATTTTTGAATACAGCCGTTATTGTTGATATTTGTAGATGTGTTAATTGCTGTACTATTACAAGCAATGATTAAAGTTGCTATTAAAAGTAATTGGCATAAAAAAATTATGGCTTTTGGGTGAGGGGTTTTTAGCAATTTCATGGGTTTCAGAAAAATATTTTTTTCACGCAAAGAGTTAGAGTAAAAGAGGATGAGATAAATAAAAAGTGATTTATATCTTTGCGTGAGATTAAAAAAAATGAGAAGCTAGACGGAATCTGGTGGATAGAGGTATTCAGATACTTTCTTCCCTTTTACTAAATGTTCATTAACAATAATTTCAGCAACATTATGGTGAACACGAGTGTACCAAGTTCTATCATCTGAATAAAATACAACTGGCCCTAATTGGCAAACTTCCAAACAGCCAGATGTCCTCACTTCTACTTCCACACCTGCTTGTTCTACTGCTGATTTTAAAGCATCAAATGTGGGTTGCCATTTGCGGGAAGGAAGACAGCGAGTTGAAGTACAAACTGAGATATAAGAATGTTTCAGAGGATTTTTGTTAAATGGCATCGGTTTTTTAGCTAACACATAAATATCTCGCAATTCCTCATAAAGAGCTAACTTTGATAAGTCAGGTTTACCTTCTGGTAATAAATTCTCCCCATCCACCAAAGGATTAGGTAATAAAATAGTCATCAATTGTTCATCTGCACCATTCCAAAATTGAATTCCCCAACTTCTAGGATAACTTTCTGTATTAAATCGACGGTAAAAAGCAGCACGGCTGACTTGACGCTGTTTTCTTAATTCCAAAGGTGTCTTGCACAGAGGCCCACCTAGATTAGCCTCAATACATAAGTGTAAATGCCAACCTTCTGCTGCTACTGTCAAATATCCATCGTAAAGAATGCAGAGTTTTGGTGGAGCATTAAATTCTAATTCTAAAACACTACCTTGGACAATATGTCCTATTCCTACCTGTTGCCAATTTTGCTCAAATAGGGTGTAAAGTAGTGAGGACAAAACGTCAGTACTACAATTAAAATATTCATACTCAATAGAACCACCTGTAGATAAAGTCTCAGTCACAACCTCATTTACTGGAGTTACCCAACAATTAAATTCAACCATTTAACATTCTCCTTGTATTACAGGTTTACATTTTTCTCTATGTGAGAAGAAATTACTTCTATTAAAACGTAGAACTTAACCCAACCTGAAAAACCCTCCCTCCATCAGGAAACCCAGGAAACAACTGATAACGCTGATCAAAAAGATTATCCACACTACCTGTAAATATCAACCTATCACTTAAAGGTACGCGCATTTTGAAATCAAAAGTAGTGTAGCCAGACAAAGATTCTGTATTAGTATTGTTTGTGGGATATGCACTCAAAGAATGCATCAGTATTCCAGCATATAAACCTTGACGAGTTTCATAAGAAAGTCCTGCATTTAAACTATCTGCACCGGCAAAACGCAATTCTTTATCAACTTCGGCAGAGTTTGTACTTTTTAAAATTCGCGGATCATTTGCTGTATAACTAACAAAGGCGTAGATATTTTTCGCTAGCTGCAAATTTAAAACTGCTTCGATTCCCGTAGTGCGAACCTTACCAATATTTTCATAAGTAGCTACAGGAACAGCAAAGTTATAGGCAATTAAATCTGATATTGTGTTGTTGAAATAGGTCAAACGCAATAAGCCAAAATCGCCTAATTTTTGGTCAATTCCGATATCATAACTATCGCCTTTTTCTGGACGGAGATTAGGATTACCAACGTAACTACGACCCTTCGCATATAAGCTAAAAAGATTCGGTGCGCGAAAATTCTTGATATAATTAGCTCTTAAGGTGGTAGATTCCGTAAGCGCAAATTTTGCTCCTACGCTCGGTGATGTAAATGAGCCATTTGTCAAGCTGCTAAAATCTTGGCGTAAACCTAAGTTGGCAGTGAAGCTAGGGGTAAAGTTAATTTCATATCTAGCAAATAGTGCCCCTTGACTAATACTATCGTCGTAAGTGACTGTTTTTCTATTAACCGAAAAGTCGAATGTACTGTTAGTAGCTGCCACATTGCGGTAATCAAAGCCATAAACTAGGGTTTGATTATTAGCAAATTTCCAACTGTGTTGGGTTTGCAATCCATAAGAAGTTTGCCCATTATCATATCGTGCTTGGGATGAATTGCGACTATCGTAACGAGTGTTAAGGAAATCTGCGTAAAATCTTGCTGTTAGCAGCGAATCATCCCCACCTCCAAGTTTTGAGTTCCAGGTTAAATCGGTGAGAACTTGATCTGTGTATTTGCGATCGCTATCCGTCAATGAGTTAAAATAACCTTGACCATATAATGGTTCAGGAATGGGGACTCCTCCTGGTACTCCTTGGTCTTTACCTAAATATAGGGTTGAGAAGGTTAGAGTGTTGCGCTTTCCTAAATTCGCCTCTAACTTGATATTAAAGTTATTGTAGAGAGTGTCATTGTTTTTCCTGGTTCCCTCAAAGTTCGCTTCTGGGATAGAAAAAGGGTAGTTATTTTTTGCTTCGGTACGGTTGTAACCTACAACCCAAGAGATATCCCCTACTTTCCCACTACTATTGATAGTCTGCTGATTTAACCCATACGCGCCAAGGGTGACTCCTGCTTGCGTTGTCACTTTTTCTGTAGGACGACGAGTGATAATGTTAATCACTCCGCCAATTGCATCAGAACCATAAAGGGTAGAACCACCACCCGGCAAGACTTCGACTCTTTCGATATTATTGGTGGTAAATTCTGAAAGGTCAAAACCACCGGAACCTAACTGGTTAATCGGTCTACCATCAAGCAAAATCAACACTTGTGCAGAGTTAGAACCCCGGATAAATTGACCGCTTAAAGCGTTTACTTCTGTGCCAACTGTACCATCAGGTAAGATACCAGGAAGAAATTTTAGTGCTTCTCTGACGGTTCTTGCGCCTTGCGCTTCCATCTCTTCACCAGTAATCACGTAAACCGGACGGGTGGAATCTTTGACTGTCCCCTCACGGCGAAAGGGTGAGTAAACGGGTTCATTCAATAGCTTGTCGATGACTGTTAGTTCAATATCTGGTTCTTGTGTGGATGCTGGAGGATTTTGAGCAATTCCTTCTGGTTTGTTTGTTGCTGCTGGAGTATTTTGAGGTGTGATTTCTGCAACTGGTTGTAGGTCTTTTGCACTACTTTCGTGTTGGGGAAACTCTGATATTGGTGTAACTTCTGTGGCTGTGGTGTTGTGATTACTGCATAGTATCCCCAAAAGGATAGTCAAATTAGACACAATAACTTGAATTTTCCAACTGACAACAAAATTAGTAGACATTTACGATGTAAGCAACCTGTATAACTAAAAATTTGACAAAACTAAAATAAAAGCTGAGTCTTTGTTCAGAAAAAACACAATAAGCATAAGCAGCAATCATTACTAAGTGCATGGCAATGGAAAATAGACTGCGATACTAAAAGTGGTGTAAGTAAAGCCGTAGTGCATCTACAAGATAATGATTATTATTATCACATAGATGATGCTATTTGCGATCGCCTCCGGGGGCGGTTACGCCATCACAGCTTTGCATCAATTGAGCTATTCCCCAGGCTTTTAATACTGCTATTAGTGAGGACTTAACAACAACTTATGTTTAATTTTGCCCACTTACTTAGTGGTGGAATCTTTGCTAAAATACCCTTTTTCAAAGGTTCAGCTCGTTCTGACCAAGGCAACAAACCATCAGACTTGGTATAGTATTGACTCGCACATTCCAGTACAGCAGATGCAGAGCCATTAACTGGTAAATCCCCAAAAAGATAGGTTGATTTTCCTTCTGCTGCAAAGGCAATGACGCAAGAACGGTTACAAGCACTCATACATTCAACTGCCCGAATGGAGAATTTTTCTTGTAATTCCCAGCCTTGTGAGAGTTCCTGAAGCCGATGTAGAAGTTGTTCGCCTCCACTGATACCAACTCGTTTACCGTTTTGCCACACGCTGGCGCAGGTTGTGCAAACAAATAAAGTATGTTTTTTGTCAAGCATTAATTTTGAAGTGTGTAGGATTGAAGAAGAATTCTGAATTCTGTTTGGTAAGTTTTAAGGCATTAAACTTGGTTGAAATTCTGACCAACGCTTGCAAACTTGTTCGTAGCAATCGGGTGGAGTAATTTTTAGTTGGTGTAAAAAATTAACCTCAATCTGAGGTTCAGCCTTTAGCACCAGAAGAATATCTTGATCGGGATTGTATGTTGCGACTGCTGGGAAAATAGATGAGATCATTGATGAGCAGATTGATTGCGGTATAGCTCCGCAATCCTCAAACGATCGCAAATAACATCCAATCAGATCGCAAGGAAGAAATTGCAGGGTGAAGGGAACTGTATCAAAACTTGTAATTGTAGGATGAGTAACTTGAGTATCCACAGCACATAAAACAACTCCCCGCCCAAATGACTGAAATCCCTTCCATGCTGTGTAACCAATTACCAGCAGATTATTATGGATAAAACTATTTTGCCAGTAGCCAAAATTTCCTTGCCAAACACTATTGGATGGTCGCATTCATTTACTCCCGCAGCAGTGATTCAATGCGAACTTGCTCAAGATCCCTACCAATCAACACTAATCGCGTTTGACGAGGTTCGCGGGGTTGCCAAAGACGGGCATAAAAGTAGTCAAATCGATTACCGACTTCCTGTAAGATCAGATGCATGGCTTTGTTTGGAACTTCTACAAATCCCTTAATTTGATAAATTTCTTGCTGTTGCACCATTAATTCTGTAGTCGTGTTTGCCCGCACAGCGCGGAACATTCCAAATCGGCATAGCCCTGCACCAAATGCCAAACGCATCAGTAAAAATGTCGGCAACTCGCGCACAGACTTGAGGAAACCAGATAGTCCATAACGCAGAAATCCGCTCGGTCGAACCACTGCTTGCCAGATTGAATCTAACCAAGAAGGAAGCGTTTCTTGCGTCCAGTCTGCCGTAATTACGTCTCCCTCGACTAAGCAAGTCTCTGCTAAAAGCTCGGAGAATCGCTCAATGCTAGAAAAAGCTGGATGAGACCACTGATCTAGGAGTTGTCGCATCACTGGTTTCTCCCAGAAATTTAGCGGTTTTTGGCGATCGTCCCTCTGATTCCAGTCAGCTACAACCAACACACCACCAGGCTTTAGCACCCGCATTAATTCTCTAGCAAAAACAGCTTTATCTGGCATGTGAGGCCCTGCTTCGATTGACCAAACCACATCAAAACTGGCATCTGGAAACGACAATGCCATCGCATCATCGACCGCAAACTGGGCGTTTAGCTCTTGGGGCGTTAACTCCTGAGCGCGTTTAACCTGAATAGGACTAATCGTAATCCCTGTGACAGCAAACCCATAATCTCGAGCTAAAATTCGGCTGCTGCCACCAATTCCACAGCCAACATCTAAGACCGTAGTACCAGGAGGTAATTTATCTAAATCACCCCATTTAACCATTTCATGTACAAAGTCAGATTTAGCAGTCAAAAAATCCTTCTGTCGTGGCGGCGAACCGTAATGACCGAGGTGAATGTGTTCCCCCCAATAAAACTCTAGGATGCCGTCAAGAGTCCATTGATCGTAGGAATTGGCAACTGTGGCTGAGGATTGATACTTGCGGGCAGTCAGGAAATAAGTTGCAATTCCTACTACCAAAAGCAGAAGAAAACCAATTACAAAATATAATAAAGTTGACATTGTTTTGAACGCTCCTGTACGCCTACCGTGGATAAATTTTTTGCACGAATCTCATAGCCATGAATTTTGTAGCAGGAACCCTTGACAAGAAAGCAGAGGGGTAGAATAAAAAGAGGATTTACTTTTGAAGTCGATCTAACGGTTTGCTCGTTGCTCGTCCAGAATCAGATGAGCGATCGCCTAACCACCCACGGTTAGCGATGCCTATGGCGAGCGGAGCGATCGCAGTATAAATCCCCCCATACATCGACATTGCTATATTTCGCACACCTCGAATAATTTTCGCTTGAAGTAGCCGGGGCTTGCATTTGTCTTGAAGAAGAGTCGTTTGTTTGACAAAGGGATGAGCAGTAGTGGGAATCTTCCCAACTCGGTGAAGATAGAATTTCGGCATGATAATTAACCGAAGTATTAATCTAGTAAATTAGCAATTTCTATGCGTGATTGAGAAAGCATTTTTTCAATATGGAACAGGATTGTGTAAGTCATCCACACCATTTCCTACCTGTTTGGAACAACTTCCATCTGTTAATTAATCCAGGGTTTCGTTGTCGCTGCGATTATTTTCAAACGATATTTCCACAGAGATAAACTGTCACTATCGCTGATCGATCTTACGCAATTTCTGTTGTGAATCAATCGCCTACAGTCTCATAGAAAGCCATAACTTGTAGCGTCCTGATATCTGGAGCTATGAGATTGTATTGCCTAGTAGTTGTAGAAATATTCATAAAGATACTTATCTGTGCCTCGCAGATGTGCAAAATTTACAATTTAACTTCGGCGGGCATTCTGACTCACAAGGTAAACCTTGATTACAGCTGCGGGACAGCGCCGGGTTCACACCGGACTTTCCCCGTTTCCTCTAGTGGCTGTTCCCCACTAGAACCGAGATTCCTTTGAATATTAACACAACTCTGATTTGCTTGCATAAAAATAAATCTCGCATTCGCGCAACGGGGAGTTGGGTAAGCTAACCCCAATCCTTGGCAAACTAGTAGGTGCTGTCACCGTCAGTCTGGATAGTTGGCATTTGGACTTACCCAAATTTTTGGAAATGTAAACCGACCGAATTTTAATAAAAAATATTCTTAATAGCCTAGAACATATAAAGTATAAATATTGAGAATTTAACTAAATCTTGCCCGCTTGATTACAGCAGACGGGCGAAAGGCGTGTGGGTGAACAGATGAAACTACGGCTATTACTTCAATTTTTCTTGCTTACAGGCTCTTTTTGGAGCTTATTGATACATTTTGCTAATGCAGAAGAGAGACAGATATCTAGTCACACCAATAGTACAATTGCAAATATTAATCAACAATCAAGCTTGTTGAGTGCAGGACTGCCCATTGAGCCAACTAGAGAGATTCGGCAACTGAGTGAAGTAAATCTGCCGCTCAAGAGTGCAGATACACTTGTGCAGTCACCAACAGTAAACTCACCGCCTGCAAATGAAATCATCGAGGTGACATCAGTCAAGGCCAATGGCACAGATAAAGGTGTAGAAGTAATTTTAGTCACTTCTAAAGGTCAGCAGTTGCAAGTATCGAATCGCAATGAGGGAAATAGTTTTGTTGCTGATATTCCTAACGCACAACTACGTCTACCCAATGGCGATGCATTCACATTTCGATCCCAAAAACCTGTTGTTGGGATTAGTGAAATAACAGTTATTAATCAAGATAGTAACACTATCCGACTGACGGTTACAGGTGAAACGGGTATGCCATCTGTAGAGTTATTTGATAGTGATGAAGGCTTGATATTCGGATTGAAACCTGTTGCATCTTCGGCACAAACACCACCCACTCCACCACAACCAGAGAATCAAACCCCATCAGAGAAACCATCGGGACAAACTGATCAACCGATTGAACTCGTAGTGACAGGTGAGCAAGACGGTTATCGTGTCCCCAATGCTACCTCTGCAACCAGAACTGATACTCCAATCCGGGATATTCCGGCATCTATTCAAGTAATTCCCCAACAGGTGATTAAAGACCAGCAAGCGACTCGCTTGGATGAAGCACTTCGGAATGTGAGTGGTGTCACATTTGCGGGAAATAATGACAATCGAGGTATTCGGTTTAGTTTGCGAGGGTTTGGCGCACAGGCATATTCAGGTAGTGTTCCTGTGTTGCGAGATGGCTTTAGGGTATATGGAAGTCAGGGGTTTCCAGAACTTTCCAATTTGGAGCAGGTTGAAGTTCTCAAAGGGCCAGCTTCTATTCTCTACGGCGAGATTGATCCAGGGGGTGTAGTTAACCTAGTTTCCAAGCAACCACTAGCTGAACCATTTTATGAAGCTGAACTGCAAGTAGGTAGTCAACCATTTGTGCGTCCTCGCTTTGATATTTCCGGCCCATTAACAACCGATGGTAAGGTTCTTTATCGACTGAATGCTTTATACCAATATAGTGAGAGCTTTCGGAACTACGACAACAATCTCGACCGCTTTTCTATAGCACCGATTGTTACTTGGAAAATAGACGATCGCACTAATTTAACTTTCAGCTTGGAATACACCAAAGATAGAGGCCCTGCCGACTTTGGTATCGTTGCCTCGAACAACGGAATTGTTGATGTTCCTCGTAGCCGCGTCAGTAATAATCCCAACGACACTATCGAGAATACTTACCTCAGCGTTGGCTACAATTTAGAGCATAAATTTAGCGACAATTGGTCAATCCGCAACGCCTTTCGGTATCTGTATTACAGCTACAATTACAGTCCTTTAGCACTGCCTTTAAGTTTTAATGGCACAACAGGATTATTGACTCGTTTCTTTGCCGATCAAGACGACACCATAAAAGATTACTCACTTCAGACGAATGTAGTTGGAAAATTAACTACAGGTTCCATTAAGCATAATCTTGTAGTAGGTGTTGACCTTAATAATAGTGACGAGAGTGCTACGACTAAGTTTGGTTTTGGGAACCCAAATACTATCAATATTTTCAATCCTGTTTATGGTACTGAACCCGATCCAAGTACATTAGCTGTTTTGAGTAATACTAGTACCAACACCAAAAGACTCGGTGTCTACGCACAAGATCAGGTAACGCTACTCGATAACTTGTTTTTACTAGCAGGATTTCGCTACGACACTGTAGACCAGACAGTAACTGATAATACAAATGGTAGTGAGCAATCGCAAAGCAATGATGCCATATCACCTAGATTCGGAATTCTTTATCGAGTGATCCCAGAATTTTCACTCTACGCTAGCTATTCGCGATCGTTCAATCCCAACACAGGAACAACAGCAAGTGGTTCTCCTCTAGAACCGGAAACAGGAGAAGGTTATGAAGTGGGTGTGAAAGCAGATTTGCTCAGAAGCAAACTCTTCGCAACTTTGTCATACTTTGATATAAAAAAGCAAAATGTTGCTGTTGCCGATCCTGCTAATTTTGGCTCTTCTCTTGCTACCGGCGAACAACAAAGTCGAGGGGTGGAACTAGATATTACTGGGGAAATCTTACCCGGATGGAATATCATTGCCTCCTATGCTTACACAGATGCTGAAGTTACAAAAGACACGAATCTCAATTCCGTTGGCAGCAAATTACCAGGTATTCCCAGACACAGCGCAGGTTTGTGGACAACTTATGAAATTCAAGCTGGTAGTTTGCAGGGTTTAGGCTTTGGACTGGGATTTAACTATGTAGGCGAACGAGAGGGTGGATTACCAAATACTTTTCAAGTTGATAGTTACTTTGTCACCAATGCAGGGCTGTTTTATCGCCGCAATAATTGGCGATTTGGTTTGAATTTTAAGAATCTGTTCGATGTCAATTACATTGGAACCGTTAGTGATAACCCAGTCAGAGGCAATGATTTCGGCGAACCATTGACTGTGATTGGTTCGGTAACATTTCAATTTTGATGGAAAGCTTTGATGAATTCACAATTATAGGACTTACGCATTGATAAAAAAGACCAAGTATAGATGATTGGAAAACCAGATCCGTCGTAGGGCAATTCATGAATTGCCCCTACAACACAGGTCTATTTACCATCAATGAAAAACCTGAAACCAGATGTTTACCTTAACGCACACCATAAGTACTTTGTACAGTGCGTATGTCCTATTATTGTTGAGGTTAGCCATGAAATTCCGTAATTTGGTGTTAAAGCTGCATAGTTCTATTGGCATTGTGATGGGATTGCTATTAATGGTGATTAGTTTTAGTGGTGCCAGCATCGTTTTCCATCAGGAACTCGATCGCACACTCAATCGATCGCTGTGGTCAGTTACTCCCGAAGGAACACAAATATCGCCGGATTTAATGCTGGCCACTGTTCAGAAAGATTTTCCCAACTTTTCTGTGCAGTCTATTCGCTGGCCGCAAAAGCCAGATGAAAGCTATCTTTTACAGGTGAAAGCAAAAGATGGTAAAGAGTTACAAACCTTTGTCAACCCCTACACAGGCGAGGTTTTGGGTTCAAGAGTTTGGGAGCGATCGCTTATTGGCTTTTTGTACGTCTTGCATCACGATTTATTTGTGGGCAAAGTAGGGATGATTATCGTCGGTATTACAGGGGTTTTACTCCTGCTAATGGCAATTACTGGAGCAATTTTGTGGACTGGTTGGCGAAATCTGACAAGAGGTTTTAAAGTTCGCTGGAATGCTCCTCTGCCTTTAGTTAGTTACGATATCCATAACGTTGGTGGTATTGTCTCCAATTTTTTCTTGCTAATTATTTCGTTCACGGGTGTATTGATTGCCATCGTCCACTTTTTGCCGATGTTTAATCAACCGGTGCAAGTGCAAGCTGCACCCCAACAACCACCAGTTGCATTCAGCAAACTGTTGCGTAAAGCTGATATGGCTATCCCTGATGGTAAAACAACCTACGTGAGCTTTTCTGAAGCACAACCACAGAATCTGACGTTCACAAAGAAGTTACCTAATCAACAAACAGGTTACTTTAACTTCAGTAGCGTTGAACTGAATCGTTACACAGGTGAAGTTTTACAAGTTAAAAAAGTCAGTAAACCTAAAGATGCAATGTCTAAGATGCTGATTATCCTTGCAGATTTTCACTTCGGCATCTTCGGTGGACTACCTACTCGCATCCTCTATATGCTTATCGGCTTAATGCCCACTGTTTTATTAATCACTGGGATGATTGCCTGGGTTGGACTACGCCAAGGCTGATGGCAAAACAAGGCTAGGTATTCTGTCAAGCTAGTAATGAAAAGTTTGTAGTAAGCACTTTAGTGCTTAGAAAATAAGGAGTGAAGTCCCTACTACGAACTTTCTTACCCATCAATTTAAACTTGACAGACTAAGCTGTCGCGTATTTAATTTGCACAACCAGGGCGGGCAAGATGCCCACCCCACAAGAGTAATTTCTGGGCACGGATGCGATCGCAATCCCCAAAATAGAAAAGCCTGCCTGAACTGATTTGCGTTCGAGGTTACGGCAAATAATCCGACCGGCTGGCGATAAAAAGCGTCCAATACCCAGGCGCTCAATGATTGATGGTCGAAACTTAGCTGGTGGCTCTGGTCGCATAGCTTCGGCAGGGGGTAAGGAAATAGCTTTGCGAACAGATCCAAAGCCTCCTAAACAAGCTGCGCCAACACTGATGCAAATAACTGCGATCGCTAAATCTGTTTGTTGTTCTCCACCTGATAATTGAGATGGGAAATGGTCGAGGCGATCGCCTAAATCTACCAATTCTAGAGCTTCCCTCGGACGCATGGGATGAGCAGCAATCTCTGTAACTAGAGAAACATTTTCCCGCGCCGTTAGGCTGGGTATCAGGTTGTAAAATTGGAAGACAAAGCCGATACAATCGCGCCGAAAACGAGTCAAGACTTTCTCGTTAGCATTGGTCAGGTTGCGATCGCGAAAATACACACTGCCACTTGAGGGCACGTCTAGTCCTCCCAAGATATTCAGTAAGGTTGACTTCCCACTGCCAGAAGAACCTAGTATGACCATAAACTCTTTTTCATCAAGGTCGAGGTCTATGGAGCGGAGGGCTTGCACCTCTACTTCTCCCATCCGGTACTTTTTAGTCACTTCACGCACCTGAAATAGTGGTGGTTGTCTGACTGTCACTTAAAAAACTCCAAATCGAATTGAGTCAACGACTGGGTAGATTGCTCATTGTCTTGGGCGGGGCTTGTTAGTGCTGAAGACAATAGGCAACAGAAATATCTTGAATTTACAGATAAACGATAAAAATTATCATTTATTTTCAGTAGTATACTTAAACTTGCGGTGTTTGTGAAGCATGATGCTGTGCAAAGCAAGGAAACTTCAGAATTTGGGAGTTGTAGCTCATCTTTTAGCACTGGACAAAACCCAGGTTAGCGATCGCTCTACCCACCCTATTGATAATTAATTTCTATAATACCATCACTGCTACCATGTATTTAATTATATTCTTGCAAGCTAGAGATTGCTGAAACAGCCTATTTCTATACATTTTTGCTCGTCAAAGACGTTTTCCCAATACATAAAATCTTAAATTAGGGCTTGCTAAGAGATGATTTCTGTAATAAGCTACTCAAAGCTAATGAAAATAGTTCCTAATAAAAGTGAAATTTAGTTTTCAACATTAAAACTGATGCAAATAGTTCTCATTACTATTTAATGGCCAACTTGATATGAGAGCATATCGCAGGTAATTATAAGACTTACGCCAAACTACACGCGGTAGGGGCAATTCATGAATTGCCCCTACCGGAAACTCAAGATTTGGGCTATTTTTTGCGTAAGTCCTGAATTAAAAACTGCCCTAAATCCTGAAGTTTAAACCCATTGAGAAATTTTGCTTTATGGATACTCTAAAAGTGATGGAAACTATCAATAAAATACTTACTGATTTAGGTATTACTGAAGAGTTGCTTTATCCAGATGCTTTACTGCGTAAAGATTTACAGCTTGATTCCACTGAAACAGTAGAAGTATCCTTAGAACTCAAACGTCAGTTGGGAGTTAGTGTCAAACTTGAAGGTCGGCAAGATATGACGCTAGATCAATTTTGTCATCTGGTACAGACTGCAATGCTTGTAAGTCCAAATGAGTACAGCGCAACTATACCGAGAAGTTTGGGCTAGTCAATGGCTTCCCTCTTTTCTAGTAGAACTTTCAGTATTAAGGGTCTTGGTATTGACATCACACCCATCCAAAGAATTGCTAGACTCATTGACCGACACGATCGCAAAACCTTAAATTTAGTGTTTACTCTTGATGAGATCGACCGTTGTCAAGCAGCTAATGATCCCCACCAGCATTATGCAATCTGCTTTGCCACCAAAGAAGCCGTAGGTAAAGCCTTGGGAACCGGATTAGCCGGCATTGGCTGGAATGAAATTGAAGTAGATATCATACACACCAAATTAATTATTCATTTGCAAGGAGAAGCAAGTATCCAAGCAAAACAACAAGGCATCAGAGAATTCTTAGCTACTTGGTGCTATTGGGATCAACACGTACTAGTTCAAGTCCTCGCTCAGTAAAGCATATCAGCCTCACAGGAAAATTTGGATGGGTAGTATTTCAGAAAGATTACCAGAGGTCTTTAACGTTGCAGCTTACTTCTTAGAAGGCAACTTAGTACAAGGACGTAGCGAGAAAACAGCCTTTTACTATCAAAGTGAGACATACACTTACGCCCAACTGAACAGCTATGTCCAACGCACAGCCAAACTACTTTCTCATCTCGATTTAGAGCGCGAAAATCGGATAGCCATTCTCTTGTCCGACACTCCGGAATTTGTATTTACTTTTTGGGGTGCTATCTGGCTAGGAGCTATACCAGTTCCGATTAATACTGCTTGTAGTTTGGATGAAATTCAGTATATTCTGCAAAATTCCCGCGCCAAGCTTTTAGTAACTACTCAAGAGTGGCAAAAGAAACTAGCTCCTATTCAGTCTCAGTTCTTACGCCATAAGCTGTTAGCAGATGGTGAAAATCCCTTAATTTCTCTACTCACTCAACAAGAGGAAACATTACCTTGCGCCGAAACCTCTCGTGATGAACCAGCTTTCTGGCTTTACACCTCTGGGAGTACAGGCCAGCCTAAAGGTGTGATTCATCTTCATCAAAGTATGGTGGTGTGTGCAGAGCAGTACGGTAAAACTATGCTGGGCTTGCATCAAGATGACATCATTTATTCAGTTGCCAAGATGCCCTTTGCCTACGGTTTAGGTAATACTCTCTATATGCCAATGGCTGTTGGTGCAGCATCTATACTATCTGATGCCAATAATGCTTTTGACATCATTGCTGATATCCATCACTATCGACCTACAGTCTTGTTTGGTATACCCAGCGCTTATGCAAGTATTCTCAGCGCAGATGATATTTCTCCTCTAGATGTTTCCTCTATACGTTTATGTGTATCAGCTGCTGAACAATTGCCTAAAAGTATCTGGCATAAATGGCTTTTGACTTACAATCATGAAATTTGTGAAGGTATTGGCACAACTGAATTTTTGCACATTTTTCTAAGTAATCAATTAGGAAAATGTAAACCAGGTAGTTCTGGTCATCCGGTTCCTGGTTACGATGTTCAGGTGATTGACGAAGATGGTTTTCCTTGTGGTGCTGGCAAGATTGGCGACCTCCAAGTAACTGGAGAAAGTCTCATGTTAGGGTACTGGAACCGACTGCAACAAACGCGAAAAGTTATCTATGGTAAGACGATGCGAACCGGAGATAAATATTTATGCGATGCAGAAGGATATTTCTGGTTTATGGGTCGTCAGGATGACCTTTTTAAGGTTAATGGTCAATGGCTATCACCTTTAGAAATTGAAGACATTTTGCATCAGCATCCGCAAATTTTTGAGGTAGCAGCAGTACCAGAGTCAAATAATGGAGAAGAGTTAATTCAGGTAGTTGTTTATGTCAGCCTCAAACCTGGAGAAAAGTCTTCGCCAGAAGTAGAGGATAGTATTCGGAAGTTTGCTAAACGGCGATTACCTCATTTTAAAGCTCCAAAAAAAGTTTACTTCTTAGAAAATTTACCACGCACCTCGACCGGTAAAATCAACCGCAAAGTATTAGGAAAAAATCATACTTTAGCGACAAAAACAATTGGTTAAACAATTATTTGCAAGGATAAAATAGATGGTAACAGAGTTAAAGACCGAAATAAAATATCAAGAAATATTTGTACCTGGACAAAGAGAACCCATCGTTATCTTAAAGAACCTGCTACAAGCTGGGATTATTACCAAATATGTCATGTATGAAGGGAAAAATGAAGTTCGGATTGCTGGTAATGAGTTATTTAGGGTAGCAGTAAATCAAGATTTTGTCTCCATTAACGGTTCAGGTAATTCTCACTGTGAGCCAGTCAGCGATCCTTTAAAGCAAGTAGAGAATTTACTTAAGTCTTTGAATATTGAAAATTGGACAGCTTATGGTTATGTAGCGTTTGATATAGCTCGTTTTTACTCTTCATACTCTAAAGCAATCCAGCAAGAACTGCTTTATTTTATGATTCCTGAAACGGAACTTCGTTGTACAGTAGAAGGAGTTCATATCAAAACTACTAAGTCATTAGAACAGATAAAAAATCAATTATTTATTGATAATCCACTGCCAAACTATACACCAGTATCTTTGGAATTGGACTTTAGCGATCGCGAAGATTATCAAAATCGTATTGAGACTCTGATCGAAGCAATTAAAGAAGGTGATTTGCACAAAGCGATAATTTCTCGCTCAGTCAAAATACCAGGTGATTTAGATGCCATCGGAACTTATGTTGTAGGAGCTAGAGCCAATAATGCAGCACGTTCTTATTGTTTAGATATCGGAGATGTGCGTGCAGTTGGCTTTAGTCCAGAAATTCTCATGGAAACCAATGGAGATGGGTATGTTGTCACTAATCCCCTAGCTGCAACTCGCCCTCGTAGTGAAAGTATAGAAGAAGATACACGCTTAACTGATGAATTATTTACTGATGCTAAAGAAGTTAAAGAACACTCACTCTCAGCCTGGTTAGCACAAAGTGAGATTGCTTCCTTGTGTTTACCAGAAACTGTACGTATTTTTGACTTTATGGAAGTTAAAAAGTACCGATGTGTACAACATCTATCATCACGAGTCGGTGGTAAACTCAAAATAGGAAATACTCTATGGGATGCATTGAAAGTATTGTTTCCCGGTATTACAGTCTCTGGTATTGATAAAGAAAAAGCTTTAGAATGGATTAATCGCTTAGAAGACGAGCCAAGAGGAATTTATGCTGGTGGTATTGGTTGGGTAGATAGTAATGGTTCATCAGATATTGCGATCGCTATTCGCTCAGTGTATCAATACGGAAGTACTATTCACTTAAATGCTGGCGCTGGTATTGTGGCTGAATCAGTTCCAGAAAAAGAGTATATCGAGTCTGTCAACAAAATGAATACAATGTTGACCAATTTAGTTTTGCAGTCTTAAACCAAGTTAATCTGATGTTTGCAATTGAGTCTGAAAGTTTACCTGTAAACCTGCTCACCTTTGAGCCTGATGCTCTCGAAGTCATTGGCCATAGTATTGATATCGTGGCTATAAGTTCTATTAAAAAACTTATAGAACGAGCAGGCAAGTCTTTTGAGATGCAATGGTTTACAGAACATGAGTTGAATGAATCTGGATTTGGTAACGATCGTATCCAGTATTTAGGCGGTCGTTTTTGCGTCAAAAAAGCTGTACTTCAAATCCTTGGGGTTGAATATAACCGAGATATTTACTGGCGGGATTTAGAAGTACAACGATTACCAACAGGTAAACCAGCAATTGTACTAAATGGCAAATGTCAAGAAATTGCAGAAGCGCTTGGGATTACCAAATGGTTAGTTAGCATCAGCCATGTATCATCTTATGCAACTGCGAGTGCGATCGCTCTTGGTTCTTAGAAGGAGGGAAAATTCTCTTCTCTCTGCGTTCTCTGCGCCTCCGTGGTTCGTTCATTTGGATAATTTATTTCCTGGAAGTCCCTAAGTAAAATCTATTCCCTTTTTGAAATGACTAACCTTCCAGTAGGTATTCGCGCACTTGCAGTTAGCTTTCCCGATATCATTCGGACAAATGAATACTGGCAAAACAAGTATCCCGACCTATTTACACAAACAAAACTCAGAAACCCAAAGAGGTCTAAATCTGATGACTTCACTACCGACAACAATGGGCTGGATATTTGGTCAATAGCAGTAGCACCATACTTATCAGATCCCTTTCGAGGTAACATTGAACGGCGAGTGCTTAGTTCTCAAGAGTCATCCCTAACGTTAGAATATCGCGCTGCCAAAGATGCTCTGGAGGCTGCAAAACTCGCTCCCAGTGAAGTCCAACTTATGATTGTCGCTTCGCTTTTCTCCGAACAAGTCGGGGCTGGAAATGCAACCTACTTAGCTGAACAATTAAAACTATGCTGTCCTGCATGGAATTTAGAGTCAACTTGCTCAAGTGCTTTAGTGGCACTTCAAAATGCTCAGGCTCTCGTACAAACTGGAACCTATCGTAACGTACTAGTAGTTATTTCCCAGATTGGATCTAATGCTGTAGATGAAGCAGACACACTCTCATGGTCAATGGGTGATGGTGCTGGAGCTTTTGTGGTTGATTTGCTTAAACCTAACCAGGGAATTCTGGGTACTAAAATTGTTAATACGATCGCCACACATGGCGCTTACTCATATAAACTGACAACAGATACACAAGGCAAGCCCCGAATTTCTACTCGCACGGGAAACAATGCCAATATGCTTGCAGAAACAGCAGTAGATTTTGTCCGTAACTGCTGCTACGGTGCAACTGCTGCTGCTGGTGTCACCCTTGATGATATTGACTTTTTTGCATTCAATACTCCTAGTGCTTGGTACGTCGATGTTTGTACACGAGCATTAGGTATCGATAAAGAGCGGACAATTAATCTCTACCCACGATATGCAAATATCGGGCCAGTAATTCCCATCGCTAATTTGTACCATGCAGCAGCAGAGGGAAAAATCAGCGAAAATAATTTAGTTCTGGTTTATACTAACGGTGCCGCAGCTACTGCCGCAGCAGTTGTTATGCGTTGGGGTGATGTGGCCCTTGGACAAGTTCCAGCCCCCCCAATTAGCGTTATATCTGAACCAACAACACAAGATCATCTTTTCCAAGAAAAAGTCTTCACTGCAACACAAACCGCTTTTTCAAAAGCAAAACTCTTGGCTGCTAAACCAGAGCAACAACAGCAAATGCTAGAAACTTATCTTCTGGAATGGTTAGCTACCTCACTACATTTACCTTTAGCCAGCCTTAATACTCAGCAGTCTACTGCTTCATTACTTGATTCTTTAATGGCTATTGAACTGAGGCGCAAAATAGAGGCTAATCTACAAGTGCAAGTACCTATAGATAAATTTTTAGTTAACAACATAGCTC
Organism: Nostoc sp.; assembly: GCF_036917435.1. GTDB lineage: Bacteria > Cyanobacteriota > Cyanobacteriia > Cyanobacteriales > Nostocaceae > Nostoc. Next base: position 100,590 of record NZ_JBALDM010000031.1, on the reverse strand, counting down.
AACTAGCCGAGCTATTACTGAACCAATTAACCTTAGCCAGCCTAACTGTATCAGAAGCGATCGCGTCTGCTGACCTCAATCTAAAAGAAAGAGAAAAATTGAGTTTATAAAAAAGTAAGTCTGATTTTCTTAATTACGAATTGGTATAAAATCATGAATTTGCGTTCACTTTTAACCACTCTCTCTGACAAAGGGGTAAAACTAGCTGCTAATGGAGATTTACTAGATGTTGATGCGCCCAAGGGAGTACTAACCTCAGAATTACGTAACTCATTAGTAGAACATAAATTAGAGATTCTGCGATTTTTGCAAGAAAACAGCATCAGTGGGAGTTTGACAGATTTACCGAAAATTGTACCAGCGCCAAGCGATCGCTACGAACCTTTTCCCCTGACTGATATGCAGCACGCCTTCTGGGTAGGACGCAGTGGGGTATTAGAACTTGGTAGTTTATCTAATCATGGTTACTACGAAATTGAAGGGTATGACCTGAATCTAGAACGATTGAACTGGGGACTACAACAATTAATTGAACGCCATGAGATGCTGCGGGCTATAGTTCTGCCAGAAGGTCAACAGCAGATTTTAGCCAAGGTTGCTTTGTATGAAATTCCGGTTGTGGATCTTAGAGGCAAAGATGAAGAAACAGTTAACCAAGAACTAGCAGCCATTCGCGATCGCCTTTCTCATCAAGTTCTACCAGCCCATCAGTGGCCTTTGTTTGAATTTTGTGTCACCCTTTTAGATCAAAAGCGTGTCCGGTTGCATGTTAGCTATGATTTGTTAGTTTTCGATGCTTGGAGTCTCTTTCGTTTATTTGAAGAGTGGTTTCAACTGTACCAAAATCCTGATGTGGCATTACCTCATCTAGAACTGTCTTTCCGCGATTATGTTTTGGCAGAACAACGCATAGAACAGACATTAATATATCAGCGATCGCAAGATTATTGGTACAGTCGTTTAGACCACTTACCTCCACCCCCAGACTTACCCTTAGCTAAAAACCCCCAAGAACTCAAACAGCCCCGGTGCAAGCGTTATCAAAGGCATCTGCATCCAGACGACTGGCAACAATTACAACAAAAGGCTGCTCAAGTTGGTTTAACTGCCTCTGGAGTTTTATTGGCGGCTTTTACCGAAATATTAACTCTTTGGAGCAAAAATTCTCAATTTACCTTGAATATTGCCCTATTTAATCGCTTGCCCCTCCATCCCCAAGTCCAGGACATTTTAGGAGATTTTACTTCTGCAACTTTATTAGCAATCGATAATTCCACACCGGCCGCTTTTACTGACCGCGCCCTCTCCCTCCAGCAGCAATTGTGGCAAGATTTAGAACACCGTTACTTTAGTGGAGTAAAAGTCACACGGGAATTAGCCCGCAAACACGGTACATATCCTATAGCCATGCCAGTTGTCTTCACTAGCACCCTTGGCTTAAATAAACTCAGTCAGGAAACTTTAACTTTCAGTCATTTTGGTGAATTAGTTTATGGCATCAGTCAAGCATCCCAAGTATGGATAGATATTCAAGTCTGGGAGGAAAAAGGGGTATTAACTTTTAACTGGGATGTAGTCGAAGAACTGTTTCCTGTCGGTTTGATTGAGGATATGTTTGAAGCATATTGTCGTTTTCTTCAACAACTATCTACTACAGAAACGGCATGGTTGGAAACAACGCGGCAATTAATTTCTCCGGCTCAATTAGCGCAACGAGATGCTGTCAACGCTACAACTGGGAAGGTTACGGACGAACTGTTGCACACTTTATTTACAGCACAAATACCAATGAGGGCAGAGAAACCTGCCGTGATTGCACCTCAACGCACCCTATCTTACCGGGAATTATCCCAACTAGCTAATCAAGTAGGCCATCGACTGCGACGCTTGGGAGTTCATCCTAATCAGCTAGTAGCGGTAGTCATGGAAAAGGGATGGGAGCAAGTTGTGGCTGTTCTGGGGATTTTAATGTCTGGATCTGCTTATGTTCCTATTGATCCTAAATTGCCGCGAGAGCGACGGGAATATTTATTAGAGAATAGTGAAGCTCAAGTAATCCTCACCCAGTCTTGGCTGCGGGAAGTATTAGACTTACCGACAAATATCGTCCAACTGTGTATTGAAGACCTAGCTAATGAACCCCAACAGCCGCTAGAGCCAATTCAAACCCCAGATGACTTAGCCTACTTGATCTATACCTCTGGTTCTACAGGTTTTCCCAAAGGAGTCATGATTAATCATCGTGGCGCAGTCAATACTATTCTTGACATCAATCAGCGCTTTGGTGTGAATGCTACGGATCGAGTATTTGCACTTTCATCCTTGAGCTTTGATTTGTCAGTTTATGACATTTTTGGCACCTTAGCTGCCGGGGGAACCATTGTCATACCTCAAGCGGCTCGCGATCGCGAACCGTCTCACTGGGCACAATTATGCCAGCAGCACCATATCACCCTTTGGAACTCAGTACCCGCACTGATGCAGATGATGGTAGATTACGCCATAAATCACCCTGAAGTTTTAGCGCCTCTACGATTAGTCTTGCTGAGTGGAGATTGGCTTCCTCTCTCTTTACCTACTCAAATTCAAGCTTTTAGCCCAGATATCCAAGTTATTAGCTTAGGTGGTGCCACCGAAGCCTCTATCTGGTCAATTCTTTATCCTATAGAGACGGTTGATTCCACTTGGAAAAGTATTCCTTATGGTTATCCAATGATTAACCAGCATTTTCATGTCCTCAATGCCACACTAGAACCTTGTCCTGTGTGGGTCACTGGACAACTTTACATTGGCGGCGTGGGACTAGCTCGTGGTTACTGGCGACAAGACGAAAAAACAGCAACGAATTTTCTGACTCACCCTAGTACAGGTGAGAGATTGTACAGAACAGGGGATTTAGGTCGTTACCTACCAAATGGCACTATTGAATTTTTAGGTCGAGAAGATTCCCAAGTCAAGATAGGTGGATACCGGATTGAACTGGGTGAAATTGAAGCTGTATTAGTGCAAAACCCTGCCGTGCGTGCGGCTGTTGTCACTGTCGTCGGGGAAACGCCTAGCGATCGCCGATTGATTGCTTATGTGGTTCTACACTATACAATTTCGAGTAACGAATTACCCCATTTGATGCGCGAGCAATTGCCAGAATATATGATACCATCCGCCTTCATAATTCTAGATACTTTCCCCCTATCAGGTAATGGTAAGGTAGACCGCCGCAGCCTGCCGCAGCCAGAAAATTTACCGGCCAACTGGAAAGAGAATTATGTAGCTCCTCAAACTGATATTGAGCAAAGAATTGCTACCCTTTGGCAAGAGGTTTTAAACATAGAAAATGTGGGAGTTAATCATAATTTTTTTGAACTTGGTGGTAACTCATTATTAATTATAAAGATTTTCAATAAACTCACAATGATTTTGCCAGATCATGTAGAATTTATATCATTAGTGGATTTGTTTAAATATCCCACAATTAAGTCTTTAGCTAAGTATTGCAATCAAGTTCAACAAAGCGCATTATCAGAGCAGCAAACTGCTAAATTAAAAAAACAACTTCAAGACGGTAAAAGTCGTCTCCAACAAAGATTAAACAAATCAAAAGTGGCTAATTTGTAAATCTACTGGATTGATTTTTAGGGATTGAACTTACCTAAATATGCCTGAATCTGAACTGAGTATAAAAGTAAGTAAAAAAATAGTTTAACAAGAGATAGCAAAGCCATGAAATCTGAGCAAAACGGCTTAGAAGTAGCAATAATAGGTCTTGCCGGACGTTTTCCAGGCAGCAAAAACATTGAGGAATTTTGGCAAAACTTGAGCCAAGGCATTGAGTTTTCTTCAGTCTTACAAGATTCCAAAACTACAGACCCAGATGTAGAGTCTGCCGCAGCCAATCAAAGTATTAAAGCGGCTGCTTTACTAGAAAATATTGAGGAATTTGATGCTGCATTTTTCGGCTTTAATCCCAGAGAAGCTGAAATTATGGACCCTCAGCAGCGTCTTTTTTTAGAATGTGCTTGGGAGGCACTAGAAAATGCCGGCTATGACTCGGAACGGGAAGAAAGATCCATTGGGGTTTATGCCGGAGTCGGAACAAGTACTTACTTACTGTACAATCTTTTTCCCAACAACTTGAAGCAGTCAATGGGATATTTTCCCATTCTCTTAGCCTCCGATAAAGATTATGCTCCTACCCGGGTTTCCTATAAATTAAATCTCAAAGGACCTAGTGTTTGTGTTGGCACAGCCTGTTCGAGTTCGTTAGTGGCCGCGCATTTCGCCTATCAAAGTTTGCTGAGTGGTGAGTGCGATATGGCTTTAGCAGCCGGGGTTTCGATTAAAGCGCCCCAAACCGTAGAGACATTATGTCCCGAAGGTATTGCTGCCGATGGACACTGTAGAGCTTTTGATGCCCAAGCCCAGGGTACGATTGGCGGCAATGGCGTTGGAGTTGTAGTTCTCAAACGACTGGAAGATGCGATCGCCGATCAAGACTATATTTATGGAGTGATCAAAGGTTCAGCCATCAACAATGATGGGGCTGTAAAAGTCAGCTACACCGCACCGAGCCAAGATGCACAAGCTAGGGTAATTCGTGCTGCTCAAGTTATGGCGGAAGTAGAGCCAGAAACCATTAGCTATATAGAAGCTCATGGAACTGGCACACCAATGGGCGATCCCATTGAAATTGCCGCCCTCACCCAAGCATTTGCCACAGACAAAAAAGGCTACTGTGCCATTGGCTCAGTCAAAACCAATATTGGGCATTTAGATGCAGCCGCAGGTATTGCAGGCTTAATCAAAACCATTCTGGCACTAGATCGTCAAACCATACCAGCCAGCCTAAATTTCGCCACCCCAAACCCTCAGATCGATTTTGCTAATAGTCCATTTTATGTCAATCATCAGCTAGCAGAATGGAAAACCGACAGCTTACCCCGTCGGGCTGGAGTGAGTTCTTTTGGATTTGGTGGGACAAACGCCCATATAATTCTCGAAGAAGCTCCCCCGGTGGCAACATCTGCACCCTCTCGCCCTTGGCAGTTGCTGATGGTATCTACCAAAACCAACTCAGCCTTAAAGACAACAACAGCCAACTTAGTCCAGTACTTACAACAGCATTCCCAACTGAATTTAGCCGATGTCGCTTACACCTTGCAAATAGGGCGGAGAGAGTTTGAGCATAGGCAGATAGTGGTTTGCCAAGATGTGGAAGATGCCATAGTTGCCCTCAAAGATACTAAACGAGTTCTCACTAGCGTCGCAACGACGAGCGATCGCCCCGTTGCCTTCATGTTTACGGGATTGGGTACACAATACGTCAACATGACCGAGGAACTTTACCAACTAGAGCCGACATTTCAAAAAACAGTTGCTCAATGTTGTGAAATCCTCAAACCCCTGCTAAATCTTGACTTAAGAGATGTCATTTATCCCAAAAATTCTTCACAACCTAATCTAAACGGCGCATCTCAACCGGGTTTCGATTTGCGTAAAATGCTTGGACGTACTGTTGAACAACCCGATGCCGCAGCCGAAAAACTTAATCAAACTTATCTCACCCAACCAGCTATTTTTGTCATCGAATATGCTTTAGCTCAGTTGTGGATTTCTTGGGGAATTCGTCCTGTAGCTATGATTGGCTATAGCATTGGGGAATATGTCGCAGCTACTTTAGCCGGGGTATTATCTTTAGAAGATGCCCTAACTCTAGTGGCTAAAAGAGCGCAAATGATTCAAGAGTTGCCAAATGGGGCAATGCTGGCTGTACCTCTTTCGGAATCAGAAGTACGTCCTTTCTTGAATGAAAAACTTTCCCTATCAGCCATCAATGGGGCAAAACTCTGCGTTGTAGCTGGAGATGTTGATGCAATCGATGAATTAGCTGGTCTATTGACTGAGAAAGGTTTAGCATGTCGGCGTTTGCAAACTTCCCATGCTTTCCATTCTTACATGATGGAAGCGATCGCAGATCCATTCACCGAGTTAGTCAAAACCGTAAAGCGCCAGCCTCCGCAAATCCCCTATCTGTCTAATGTCACAGGTACATGGATTACAGCCGACCAAGCAACCGATGCCAGCTATTGGACAAAGCATCTGTGTCAGCCTGTGCGCTTTGGTGAAGGGGTGAAACAATTATGGAAAAAGCAGAATCCCATTTTATTGGAAGTCGGGGCGGGACAAACTTTGAGTAGCCTCGCTTTGCAATATTTAGAGAGCGAGCAGGTTGTAGATAAAGTTGTGCTTCCATCTCTGCGTTATTCCTACGAGCAACAATCAGATTTAGCATTCTTGCTCAACACTTTAGGACAACTGTGGCTCTCAGGAGTCGAGATAGACTGGTCAGCATTTTACGCACATGAGCGTCGTCGTCGGATTCCTTTACCAACTTATCCCTTTGAGCGCCAACGTTACTGGATTGACACAATAAAACCCTCAGAAGATGCGAGTCAAGTGCAGCAAGTTTCATCGGGTAAAAAGCCTGACATTGCAGACTGGTTTTACATCCCATCATGGAAACGTTCAATGTTGCCACCTGTAGTATTAAAGCAGCAGGCAAATCAACAGGAATCTTATTTGATCTTTATTGATGAGAGCAACTTGGGTGAGCAAATAGCTCAAAGACTGAAACTAGAGGGTCAAAATGTGATTACCGTCAGAGTTGGAGAGCAATTTGCAGTAGATGAAAAGCAGTATGCATATACAATTAATCCTCGACAACCAAATGACTACCACAACCTGTTTCAGGAGCTTTCCGCCTTAAATTTCACACCAAAAACCATTGTTCATTTATGGGGTGTTACGCCGCTCAATGAAACAATCTTAGGAGTAGATGAAGTTGACCAAGCTCAAGATGTGGGATTTTACAGCTTGCTATTTATAGCTCAGGTTCTGGATCAACAGAATTGGACTAAACAGTTGCAAATCATGTTAATCTCTAACAATATGCAGTATGTAACAGGAGACGAAATACTTTCCCCACAGAAAGCAACTGTATTAGGAGCTTGTAAGGTCATTCCGCAAGAATACCCAAATATTAGCTGTCGTAGTATTGATGTTGTACTTCCCTGTGGAACAGTTGATAAACTTGTAGATAGCTTGCTCAAAGAAATCTCTACGCCATCCACAAATCAAGTTATTGCCTATCGCAATCATCATCGCTGGGTACAACATTTTGAGCAAATCCAGTGGGATGTAGCAACTGTAACACCACAATTGCGAGATGGAGGAGTTTATTTAATTACAGGTGGCTTAGGAAAATTAGGACTCCTTTTTGCAGAATATTTAGCAAAAACTGTCAAGGCGAAACTAATCTTAACAGGACGTTCAGTCTTACCCAACCGTGATGACTGGTCAAATAGTCTGTTAGAAAAAGTGTTAAAATTAGAAGCACTGGGTGCTGAAGTTTTAGTTGTTGGCGCTGATTCCACCAACCATGAACAAATGCAAAGTGCGATCGCCCAAGCCGAAGCAAGGTTTGGTAAAATCAACGGTGTCATCCACGCTGCCGCAATTACTGACAAAGTATGTATTATTGAACTAACAACTAAGACAGAGTGTGAGCAGCAATTTGCAGCTAAAGTACACGGACTTTTAGTCCTGGCAAAAGTTTTAGAATCTAAAGAGTTAGATTTTTGCTTGTTGATGTCTTCTTTATCCTCAGTTTTAGGAGGACGAGGACTGATAGCTTATTCAGCAGCAAATCTCTTCATGGATGCTTTTGTTCACCAACACAATCAAACTAGTTCTGTTCGTTGGATTAGCGTAAATTGGGGTATTTGGCAAGTTGGGAAAAATCAACAAAAATTTTTATCGGTTGATGCCAGTTTAGCTGAATTTATCCTGACACCAGAGGAAGGTATCGATGTCCTTGAACGGGTTTTGTCTTGGAATGAATTAAATCAGGTATTTGTCTCTAGTGGAAATCTCACCACTAGGTTAGAAGAACCAACTAGATTAAAGTCCGTAAAACAGAAAGCAAATATCCCAGAAGATCATATCTCTTCTGTCCGTCCAAGACCAATTTTAAAGAATGAGTACATTGCTCCTACTAACGAAATCGAAAATAAGATTGCTGAAAGCTTTCAAAAGTTTTTAGGTTTTGAGCAAGTGGGGATTTATGATAGCTTCTTTGCTTTAGGAGGAGACTCATTAACAGCAAGTGTAATGATTAACCAATTGCGTGACGACTTCCAAATAAAAGTACCCCTTCGTACACTCTTTCAAGCCCCTACTGTTGCTCAACTATCTATGGTTGTCGAAAAAATTATTCTAGAGGAATTAGAAGAATTAACTGATGAAGAAGTCGAATCAAATTTAGAAAAAGTTGGGTAATACGTGATTAAGAAATTCAAATTGGATTTGGGTTTCTAGGTTTGAATCTGTTGCTGGATTTTAAAGAAGTGGTATGAAGATAAATATGGCAGTTACGGAAAAATTGGCTTGGCTCTTGTAGAATGCCGTGACGATGTATTTCTTGCGACCTAAGTCCAGAGGTCGTAGGGGCGGGTTTAGGGAGATATTCATGAATGATTGAGCATATCTGTAAACCCGCCCCTACTGCTTGTGAGAAATGTGGGTAAAGCGCTCACTACAAACCAAGTATTAATGAACCACATCTTTTTTATCTCACGCAGAGAGAAATACAAGAGTTTGGTCTACATGAAAACTGCTGTAATTATTCAGTAAGGGAAAATAATATTCATGTCTTTAGAGCAAGATATTTTAAAAATAAAGTCTCAACTTTCACCAGCAAAACAAGCATTGTTGGCAAAACGTTTGCAAGGTAAAGTTGAATCTGACCAAAAATTCAATGTTGTACCTCGACGAGGGACAATTTCCCCTGTTCCTTTATCTTTTGCTCAACAGCGTCTTTGGTTTCTCCATAAGTTGAACCCCGACAGCGCTTTCTACAATGAACATGCAGCTATCCAATTCCAGGGTGTGCTTGACATAGGCATACTAGAACAATGTTTACAAGAACTTGTAAGCCGTCATGAGTCTTTGCGTACTACCTTCGATACAATTGCGGGACAACCAGTACAAGTTATTGCCGCTTCTATGGATGTACCTCTATCTGTAGTCAACTTGAGTGAGTTACCCCAAGCTGTACAGAAACTTGAAATCTTACGGTTGTCAGCCGAACATCGCCTACCCTCCTTCAACTTTGTTCAAGGCCCTCTGCTGCGATGGATGCTTGTACAGCTAGGGAAACAGGATTATCTGTTAGTACTCACCATGCACCACATTATTATTGATGGTTGGTCGTTGGGTGTAATGTTTCGGGAATTGGCAGCATTATATACAGCTTTTTCTCAAGGTAAACCTTCTCCACTCCTGGAATTGCCTCTTCAGTATGCAGATTTTGCGCTTTGGCAACGGGAGTGGTTACAGGGAGAAGTGCTAGAGTCTCAGCTGACTTATTGGAAACAGCAGTTAAGTAATTATCCACCTGTACTACAGTTGCCAACAGATTATCCTCGGCCATCAGTGCAAAGCTTTCGTGGTGCTAGGCAACACTTTTCTCTGGACGCTAACCTGACTCAAGCCCTCAAGGATCTGAGCAAACAGGAAAATCTCACTCTCTTCATTACTTTGCTAGCAGCCTTCAAAACACTGCTGTACCGCTATACTTCGGTTGAGAAAATTGTCATTGGTTCACCCATTGCCAATCGTAACCAAGACAAAAATACAGAAGGCATCGTGGGATTTTTTGCCAACACGATCGCTATGCAAACAGACTTTTCTGGTAATCCCACTTTTCGGGAACTCTTAAGTCGGGTACGTCAAATGGTATTAGAGGCGCAGACTTATCAAGATTTGCCCTTTGAACAACTCGTCAAGGAACTACAACCACATCAAGACTTAAGCCATTCACCTATATTCCAAGTAGTGTTTATCCTGCAAAATGAGTTGACATCAGCATTGTCGGCTTTAAAGTCGTTGGGCTTGAATACCAGTCTTTGGGAAACTGACACAAGTACAGCCAAGTTTGATTTAACTCTCGCTGTAACAGAGACATCTGGGAAATTAATCGGCGCTTGGGAGTACAACACCGATTTATTCGCACCAAATACGATCGCTAGAATGGCAAATCATTTCCAAACTTTATTAGCAGCGATCGTCCTTAATCCCGATCAACACTTGCATAATTTGCCACTGTTAACCATGCAAGAAAAACAGCAGTTTTTAGAGTGGAATCATACTCAACTAAATTACTCCAAAGATTTGTGTATTCATCAGCTGTTTGAACAGCAGGTACAAAAAACACCAAATGCTGTAGCAGTGGTGTTTAAGGGTGAGCAACTAACATATCGAGAACTGAATAGCCGCGCTAACCAATTAGCACATCATTTGCAAATGCTAGGGGTTGAGCCAGAGGTACTGGTGGGTATCTGTGTTGAACGCTCCCTAGAGATGATCGTAGGACTCTTGGGTATTCTGAAAGCTGGTGGTGCTTATGTACCCTTAGACTCAGCTTATCCCCAAGAGCGCCTAGCCAATATGTTGTCTGATTCACAGGTAAAGGTGCTATTAACTACAGAGAAGTTAGCAGCAAAGTTACTTAAGCATAAAGCATCTGTAGTCTACTTAGATACAGACTCGAAACTTATTAGCCAACAAAACCAATACAACCCAATTACAAATACCAAACCAACAAACCTCGCCTATGTCCTCTACACCTCCGGTTCTACAGGTAAACCAAAAGGAGTAACGGTAGAACACCGCAGCACGATTAACTTTTTACACTGGGCACGAGAAGTATATACTTCAGAGCAACTTGCTGGTGTCCTTGCCTGCACTTCTATTAACTTTGACCTTTCGGTATTTGAACTGTTTGTACCCTTGTGTTGGGGTGGGCGAGTTATTTTAGCTGAAAACGCTTTATATTTACCGACCTTACCTGCCGATTTGAATGTTACTTTACTGAATACAGTGCCTTCAGTAATTGCTGAATTACTAAAAATTAATGGCATACCAGATGGAGTCAAGACAATTAACTTAGCTGGCGAACCTCTTCCTCATCAATTGGTACAACAACTATACCAAGATCACCCAAGCATAAAAGTATTCAATCTCTATGGTCCCACAGAAGCAACCACCTATTCTACATTTACCTTGGTGCCATTCGGGTTAAGCAAAGCACCAAATATCGGTCGTCCTATTGCCAACACGCAAGTTTATATTTTAGACTTCCATCTGCAACCAGTATCTATTGGGGTTGTGGGTGAATTGTATATTGGCGGTGCTGGACTAGCACGAGATTATCTCCATCGTCCAGAGTTGACAGCAGATAAATTTATTCGTAATCCCTTTAGCGATAAATTAGGAGATCGTCTTTACAAAACTGGCGATCGCGCCCGTTATCTACCTGATGGTAATATTGAGTTTCTCGGTCGTATCGATCATCAAGTTAAGATTCGCGGTTATCGCATTGAACTTGGAGAAATTGAAGCCGTACTCCTGACTCATCCAAAAATCAAAGAAACTGTGGTCTTAGCTAAAGAAGACCAACTCGCCGACAAGCGTTTATTAGCTTACGTTGTCGCCGACCAAAAAACAAGTGAAATTTTCAATCAGGAAAAAGTTTTAACTATAAGTGAACTCCGAAACTTTCTCCAAGAAAAGCTACCTGAATATATGATGCCATCAGCTTTCGTGTTCTTAGAAAGAATGCCACTAACGCCCAACGGTAAAATCGACCATCGGGCTTTGCCTGTACCAGAAAGTCGTCAGTTGGAAATACCATATATCAGACCCCAAACTAAAGTAGAGCAACTTATTACTAATATTTGGCAACAATTATTGCAAATAGAAAAGGTGGGAGTTGAGGATAATTTCTTTCATCTAGGAGGACATTCATTACTCATTGTCAAATTACAAGTAGAATTAAATGAAATTTTTGATAAAGAAATACCTATTATAGAATTATTTAAATATCCAACTATCAAGTCTTTAGCTGAGTATTTAACTGAAAATAATAATGAGTCCACTTATTCTCAGCAAGCATACGAAAAAGCGGAGAATCGCAACTCTCGCAAAGCTATGACAATCCAAAAAAGACAACTCAGGCAAAAACATCGAGCAAATAATCCTTAAAATTACGTGATTTTGATGAACCTCTCCCTCCCAGCCTCCCTCTCCGAAACGGAAAAGGAGGAGCAAGAAAAATTAAGCTTTTTACTCCCCTCTCCGCGTCGGAGAGGGGCTGGGGGAGAGGTAAAATTGACGTTAAAATTCTTGTTTTAAAATACTCATCCAGTTTTTTAATAATCATGAATCAACAGCCTTTACCTAATTTAGATAACGATTCAGAAATTGCCATTATTGGCATATCTTGTCGTTTCCCCAAAGCCAAAAACATTGCAGAATTTTGGCATAATCTCCAAGAAGGTATAGAGTGTATTTCCTTTTTTAACTCTCAAGAACTAGTTTCCTCTGGTGTAGATCCTGAGTTATTGAATAACACCAACTACGTCAAAGCTAATAGTGTGCTATCAGACATAGATATGTTTGATGCTTTCTTTTTTGACATCAGCGCTAGAGAAGCTGAAATGATCGATCCGCAACATCGGATTTTCTTAGAACAAGCTTGGGAAGCGATTGAAAATGCAGGTTATGACCCTCAAACTTACAAGGGTTCCATTGGTGTCTACGCTGGTTGTGGCATTAATACTTATTTACTTAATAACCTTTATAAAAAGTTTGATACATCTAAACCGATAGATGATTACAAATATAGACTACTGATTGGCAATGATAAAGATTTTTTATCTACTCGCGTCTCTTACCAGTTAAACCTTAAGGGGCCGAGTATTACTGTTCAAACTGCTTGTTCTACCTCCTTAGTCGCCGTACATTTAGCTAGCCAAAGTTTGTTAAATGGTGAGTGTGATATCGCCTTGGCTGGTGGTGTTGTAGTTAGAGTGCCACAAAAAACTGGCTATTTATATCAAGAGGGGATGATTTTTTCTCCCGATGGACATTGCCGAGCCTTTGATGCCAAAGCAGCTGGGACGATTAGTGGTAGCGGTGTTGGTCTTGTTGTCTTAAAAAGATTAGAAGATGCTCTTGCAGATGGCGATTTTATTCAGGCGGTGATTAAAGGTTCTGCCATAAATAATGATGGTGCGGTAAAAGTTGGTTATACAGCGCCCAGTATAGATGGTCAGACAGCAGTGATCTTAGAGGCTCAAACTGTAGCTGGAATTTCTCCAGAAACAATCACCTATATGGAGGCGCATGGAACCGGTACGCCTTTGGGAGATCCGATTGAAATTACTGCACTTACACAAGCTTTTTCTACTAATACCCAAAACAAGGGATTTTGCGCGATTGGTTCCGTTAAAACCAATGTCGGTCATTTAGATGCGGCGGCTGGTGTCGCAGGTCTGATTAAAACCGTTTTGGCACTCAAACACCAGCAAATCCCCCCAAGCTTACACTTTGAAAGCCGTAATCCCAAAATAGACTTTGCTAACAGCCCCTTTTACGTCAATACCAAACTTTCTGAGTGGCAAACTAAAAGTACACCGCGTCGGGCTGGTGTCAGTTCTTTTGGCATTGGGGGTACGAATGCTCATGTGGTGTTAGAAGAAGCCCCACCACAACAGCCATCTGGAAAATCTCGTCCCTACCAGTTGTTAAGCATTTCAGCGAAAACTAGTTCGGCGCTGGAGTTAGCGATCGCCAATTTGTCTGCACACTTGCAGCAGCACCCCGAACTTAACCTAGCTGATGTTGCTTACACCTTAAGCAAAGGTCGTAAGGCTTTCAACTATAGACGGATGTTTGTTTGTCAGGATATTGCCCAGACACAGCCCTTACTGAGTGAGGTGCAGCCTAGCAAATTTCATGAATCAGGCGATCGCTCAATAACCTTTATGTTTTCTGGGCAAGGTTCGCAGTATGTGAATATGGGGCGAGAACTCTATGAATTAGAGCCAACATTCAGAGAGCAAATAGACAAGTGTGCAGAGATTCTCTTACCTCATTTAGGAGTTGATCTCCGTCATATTCTTTACCCCAATTCCGAAGAAATAGAACAAGCTACACAGCAACTACAACAAACTGCACTTGCTCAACCTGCCCTATTTGTAATTGAATATGCCCTAGCGCAGTTATGGATATCATGGGGAATCCGCCCTGTGGCAATGATTGGTCACAGTATTGGGGAATATGTCGCTGCTGCGATCGCAGGTGTATTTTCCCTAGAAGATGCTTTGGCTATAGTCGCCATTAGGGGTGAATTGATGCAACAGATGCCAAGTGGGAGTATGTTGGCAGTCCCCCTAACAGAGCAACAAATACAACCACTGTTAGGTCAACAACTTTCTTTAGCTGCTGTCAACAGTTTGTCATCCTGCGTTGTTTCCGGCTCCACATTGGCAATTGAAACACTACAACAGCAATTAGCGGCACAAGGCATAGATACTCAGCCTCTTTTCACTTCTCATGCTTTCCATTCAGCGATGATGGAGCCGGTTGTGCAAAAATTTACGCAACGGCTGCAACAGGTACAGCTTCAGCCCCCACAAATTCCTTACATCTCTAATCTGACTGGTACGTGGATTACTGCTAATGAAGCTACCAATCCCGATTACTGGGCGCAGCATCTGCGGCAAACTGTACGCTTTGCTGAAGGTTTAGAAAAGTTATTGCAAGAACCCGCTCAAATTTTATTAGAGGTTGGCCCTGGTTGGACGTTGAGTAAATTAACTAAGCAACATCCAAATAAACATCCTGAACAGGTGGTATTAACTTCATTACACCATCCGCGAGCGCCTCAATCTGACTTAGAGTTATTGTTAAACACATTAGGTTATCTTTGGCTGAATGGGGCACAAGTAAATTGGTCAGGATTTTATGCCCATGAACAACGCTGTCGCCTTCCCTTACCTACATATCCCTTTGAGCGCCAGCGCTACTGGATTGAGCCAGAAAACCCCTCTTCTTCAATAGAGCAAAAAATTCCAGTCTCATTAGACAAAAAGCTAGATATTGCCAACTGGTTCTACATTCCTTCGTGGAAAAGTTCAGTCATACCTAAAGATTCTCACTCAGGTGTTGCTCAGTCGGGATGCTGGTTAGTGTTTGCTGATGAGTGCGGTATAGGTAGCGAATTAGTGAAGCGACTTGCACTAGCAAAAGAAGATGTAGTTACCGTCAGACTTGGGGAGAAATTTAGTTGCAACAGCATACCAGGACAACACCTATATACTATTAACCCTCAAAATCTGGATGACTACGAGGCTTTACTCAATCAACTCCACACATTAAACAAAATTCCTCACAAAATTCTGCATTTGTGGAGTGTTACCGAGAATGATAACGCACCTGCGGAAATAGAGTTTTTTGAGAAAACACAAAATTTAGGATTTTACAGTTTACTATTTTTGGCACAGGCATTGGGCAAAGAGCATCTAGCCGACTCAGTACAAATTTGTGTTGTGTCTAGTAATATGCAGCTAGTTACAGGCGAAGAAGTGCTTTGTCCAGAGAAAGCAACTGTATTGGGGCTTTGTCTCGTTATTCCCCAAGAATACCCGCATATTACCTGCCAAAGTATTGATATTACAATGCCTCTTTCACAGAGTTGGCAAAAAGAAAAGCTGATAGATTGCATTTTATCAGAACTCCTAACAAAATCGGCTGATCCGATTGTTGCCTATCGCGGTCATCGTCGATGGTTACAAACCTTTGAGCCTGTGCAATTAGAAGCACCTGTTCAAGATCAACCTGAGTTGCGAAAACAGGGGGTATACTTAATCACTGGCGGCTTAGGTAACATTGGCTTCGTGCTAGCAGAGTATTTAGCAAAAACTGTAGAGGCGAGATTAATTTTGATTGGGCGTTCGCCTTTTCCAGCTAGAGAAACATGGCAGCAATGGTTGGATACTCACGATACCCAAGATAAAATTAGCCAGCAAATCTGCAAGGTGCAAGCTTTAGAGGCTTATGGTGCAAAGGTTATAGTCAAGAGTGCTGATGTTGCTAACTTAGAACAAATGCAGATGGCGATCGCTACTGCATGTGAGATTTTTGGCGAAATTAATGGTGTCATCCATGCGGCCGGTCTTGTACAGAACCAGTACTTTAAGAATATACAGCAAATAGATAAAGCAGAGTGCGAACAGCAATTTCACGCCAAAGTACACGGTCTATTTGTACTGCAACAAATATTACAGGGTAAAGAACTTGATTTTTGTTTGCTGACCTCATCTTTATCATCTGTTCTCGGTGGACTTGGGTTTGTGGCTTATTCTGCTGCCAATATGTTTATGGATGCCTTTACTCATAAGTGTATTCAATCTAATATGCTACCCTGGTTCAGCGTCAACTGGGATGGCTGGAAAATCCCAGCAGAAAAAGAAAATGTCAGGTTGAGAGCAACATTAGCGTCAGAAGTGATCGCTCCCAACGAAGGGATTGAAGTATTTAAACGTGTTTTATCTAATACGTATCCTCAAGTAGTTGTCTCTACAACAGACCTGAAAGCCAGGATTGACCAATGGATTAAACGAGAACCTTTCAAAAATACTGAATCTGCGAATAAAGTAGCAACTGCATCGCTTTACGCTAGACCGAATTTGAGAAATGAATACATAGCACCTAAGAATGAAATTGAACAGGCGATCGCTAAAGTTTGGCAAGAGGTTCTGGGTATTAATGAAGTTGGACGCTATGACAATTTCTTTGATTTGGGTGGAGATTCTCTTTTGATAGTCCAAGTTCGTAGCAAATTCCAAAAAAGATTAAATATCAACTTCTCAATTAATGATGCCTTCGAGTATTCAACAATTAGTGCTTTAGCTCAATATCTTAGCAAAGACCAGACTCAAGAATCGGTATCTCAACCAATTAATGAACGTGCCGAAAAGCTACAAAAAGCGATCGCCCAAGATGCACAAATGATTGAAAAAAGGAGAAAGGCCCGTGAATAACCCCAAAGGCATAGCTGTTGTTGGCATGGCTGGTCGTTTTCCAGGAGCTAAAAATGTCGATGAGTATTGGCAAAATTTGTGTGCTGGACGGGAGTGTATTTCATTTTTCAGTGATGAGGAATTGCTGGCTTTGGGTGTAGACCAAGCTTTAGTAAATAATCCTAGCTATGTGAAAGCTGGCGCACCAATTTCTGATATTGAAATGTTTGATGCTTCCTTTTTCGGTTTCTCACCCAAGGAAGCTGAGGTGACAGATCCACAACAACGTATTTTTTTGGAATGTGCTTGGGAAGCTCTTGAAAATGCAGGCTATGATTCTGAAGCCTACAAAGGATGGATAGGTGTTTATGCAGGGGGGAACCTCAGTTCATACCTGATAGAAAACTTACTATTAACTAATTTTTACACCCTGGAATCTTTGAGTAGGCAATTTCCTGCTAGTAATGACAAAGACTATATACCTACACGAGTTTCCTACAAGTTAAATCTTAAGGGGCCGAGTCTCAATGTTAGTACAACTTGCTCTACCTCACTAGTAGCAGTTCATCTAGCCTGTCGAGGATTATTAAACTATGAGTGTGATATGGCATTGGCAGGCGGGGTTTCGATCCAAGTTCCACATCACCTAGGTTACTTGTATACAAAAGAAGGGATGACTTCTCCCGACGGTCACTGCCGTGCTTTTGATGCTAATGCTCAAGGGACAGTTATGGGCAACGGAGTCGGTATTATTGTACTCAAAAGATTAGAGGATGCCCTAGCAGAGGGAGACTGTATTTATGCTGTCATTAAAGGTTCATCTATAAATAATGATGGTTCAGCAAAAGTAGGCTTTACGGCTCCTAGTATTAGTGGACAAGCGAAAGTAATTGCTGAGGCTCAGGCGATCGCAGATATTAATCCAGAAACAATTAGCTATATCGAAACCCACGGAACTGGTACTATCTTGGGCGATCCCATAGAAATTAGTGCCCTCAAGAAAGTATTTAATGCTAGTACTCAAAAAAAGGGTTTTTGTGCCATTGGTTCGGTTAAGACAAATGTTGGTCATTTAAATACAGCTTCGGGTGTAGCGGGTCTGATTAAGACTGTTCTGGCACTCAAACATCAAGTTATTCCGCCTAACCTTCACTTTGAAACACCCAATCCCAAAATTGGCTTTGAGGACAGTCCTTTCTACGTCAATACCAAACTTTCTGAGTGGAAAACCAATGGTACACCGCGCCGGGCTGGTGTTAGTTCCTTTGGCTTTGGCGGTACTAATGCTCATGTCGTTCTGGAAGAAGCACCAGTACAAAAGCTATCCGAAAAGTCTCGGACTTGGCAGTTGTTAGTCATTTCAGCCAAAACCGACTCAGCCCTAGAAGTGGCAACTGAAAATTTGAAAAGCCACCTCCAGCAATATCCTCACTTAGATTTAGCTGATGTGGCTTATACCCTTCAAGTAGGTCGCCGGACTTTCGATCATCATCGCTTCGTAGTCTGTCAAGACATGAAAGATGCTGTATCAGCGCTGGCAGCAAACTCACAACGAGTATTGACTCACTACCAAAAGCCCATCCTGCACCCGATCGCCTTTATGTTTTCTGGGCAAGGTTCGCAGTATGTGAATATGGGGCGAGAACTCTATGAATTAGAGCCAACATTCAGAGAGCAAATAGACAAATGTGCAGAGATTCTCTTACCTCACTTAGGAGTTGATCTCCGTCACATCCTTTACCCTAGCGTTGCCCAAACAGAACTTGCCACACAGCAATTACAACAAACTGTACTTGCTCAACCTGCCTTATTTGTAATTGAATATGCCCTAGCGCAGTTATGGATGTCATGGGGAATCCGCCCTGTAGCGATGATTGGTCACAGTATCGGGGAATATGTCGCTGCTGCGATCGCAGGTGTATTTTCCCTAGAAGATGCTTTGGCTATAGTCGCCATTAGGGGTGAATTGATGCAACAGATGCCAAGTGGGAGTATGTTGGCAGTCCCCCTAACAGAGCAACAAATACAACCACTGTTAGGTCAACAACTTTCTTTAGCTGCTGTCAACAGTTTGTCATCCTGCGTTGTTTCCGGCTCCACATTGGCAATTGAAACACTACAACAGCAATTAGCGGCACAAGGCATAGATACTCAGCCTCTTTTCACTTCTCATGCTTTCCATTCAGCGATGATGGAGCCGGTTGTGCAAAAATTTACGCAACGGCTGCAACAGGTACAGCTTCAGCCCCCACAAATTCCTTACATCTCTAATCTGACTGGTACGTGGATTACTGCTGATGAAGCTACCAATCCCGATTACTGGGCGCAGCATCTGCGGCAACCAGTGAGGTTTTCTTTGGGAGTTTCCGAACTGTTGCAACAGTCTGAAAGCATTTTAATAGAAGTTGGCCCGGGGCGATCGCTAAGTACCTTGACCAAACGGCATTTAGAGCCTGGTGCAAAACAGCTTGTGCTTTCTTCCTTGCATCATCCTAAAGAACAACACTCAGATGTTGCCTTTTTATTAAATACATTGGGGCGACTTTGGATAGCTGGCATAGAGATAGATTGGTCGGGTTTTTATGCTCACGAAAATCGTAATCGTCTGCCTCTACCCACTTATCCCTTTGAGCGTCAGCGTTATTGGATTGATAGCAAACCACGATTCTTGTCTGCCCTCGACCATCAAAAACCAGATATTAATGAAACTGACAAAACATCTTCTAGTCAACGCTACTCCAGATTAAACCTTGGTAATCCTTATGTTGCACCAAATAGCGAGTTAGAAATTCAAATTACCGAAATGTGGCAAGAAGTTCTTGGTGTGAAAGAAGTTGGTATTAATGATGATTTCTTTGAATTGGGAGGAGATTCTTTAATTGCCACGAGAATCTTTTCACGTTTGCAAACAACTTTTCCTGTAGAGTTATCAATGGGAAAAATTTTATTTCAAGCTCCCACTGTAGCTCAACAAGCAGAAATGTTAGACCAACTTATTCTTGAAAAAATTGCAGAATTATCTGAAGAAGAAATAAAATCTCTTTTAGCTAATTAATTGATCGCAATTCAGAGAAAAGTTTTAACTCAGGTTTATTTAGAGGATGTTTGAAAATTCATGATTGATGTGTCAAATATTTTTTACCCCACCCTAACCCTCCCCTTATAAAGGGGAGGGAACCGAATTTTCTTGTTTCCCTCCTTTATAAGGGGCGATTAAGGGGGGTAATAATTCGATTAAAATCACAGCCAACCACTTTTCAAACACCCTCTTAGATCAAAACTTCAGAAAATCAAAATTCAGAGAATCAAAATATGGATAAGCAATACTCTAATTTATCATCTGCTAAACAAGCCCTGCTACAAAAAATGAAGGCAGGAGAATTTAAAGTACAGACTATTCCTAAACGCTCTAATTCAGACTCCGCTCCATTATCTTTTTCTCAGCAGCGATTATGGTTTATTGACCAACTTTATTACGGTAGTTCTTTCTACAATCTAGTAGGTGCTATTCATTTAAGAGGTGAACTGAATATCACAGCTTTCCAACAAAGTCTCAACGAAATTCTCAGGCGACATGAAGCATGGCGCACGATTTTTGTCGAAATAGATCGGGAGCCAATGCAGGTAATTATAGCTGAATTAACCTGGGATTTACCTATTGTTAGTCTTGAGCATTTCTCTAACAAAGATTGGGAAGCAGAAGTTCAAAAACTAGCAGTTGAAGAAACTCAAAAATCTTTTGATTTAACTAAAGTACCACTTGTCAGAGCAACTTTACTGCGAGTTAATGAACAAGAGCAT
This sequence comes from Nostoc sp., assembly GCF_036917435.1. Lineage (GTDB taxonomy): Bacteria > Cyanobacteriota > Cyanobacteriia > Cyanobacteriales > Nostocaceae > Nostoc. The sequence goes on along the minus strand of NZ_JBALDM010000031.1, from coordinate 79,867 downwards.
ATTTTCTTGTTAAATATGCACCACACTATTTCAGATGGCTGGTCTATTGGTGTATTTGTGCAGGAATTAGCAACGCTGTATGCTGCATTTACTAAAGGTTTACCCTCACCGTTACCGGAACTTCCGATTCAGTATGGGGACTTTGCAGTTTGGCAGCGCGATCGCTTGCAAGGTGAACTGTTGAGAACGCAACTGAGTTACTGGAAGCAACAACTAGGGGGAGAACTACCTGTACTTCAGCTGCCAACGGATCATCAACGACCTAATGTCGCTACTTTTGTAGGTAAAAAACACTACTTTAAACTTTCTAAAAAATTAACAGCAGCACTCAAAAAATTTAGCAAACAAGAAGAAGCTTCTTTATTCATGACTCTGCTGGCAGCTTTTAACACATTACTTTACCGCTATACAGAACAAGAAGATATCCTCATTGGTACGCCAATTGCTAACCGGAATCGTCCTGAATTTGAAGGAATGCTTGGCTTTTTTGTCAATACATTGATTATACGTACTGACTTAAGTAATAAGCCTAACTTTCGTGAACTTTTAAGTCGGGTACGCGATGTTACTCTTAGTGCTTATGGCCATCAAGATTTACCTTTCGAGAAACTGGTGGAGGAATTACGACCAAAGCGAGATTTAAGAATCAATCCCCTGTTTCAGGTGATGTTTATCCTGCAAAATACCCCAATGCCAGCACACGAGGTTTCTGGTTTAACCTTGAGTCCCTTGGATGTGGATAATGGCACGGCAATGCTTGATATACTGTTGTCAATAGTCGAATATGAGCAGGAATTAAGTGGATTTTTAGAGTACAATACTGATTTATTTGACTCAGTAACTATTGCCCGATTAGTCACAAATTTTCAAACTTTACTAGAAAGCATTATTGTCGAACCAAATCAGCAGATTTCGGAACTACCTTTATTAACTGCTAATGAGCGATCGCAAATAGTAACTGAGTGGAATAATACGACAAAAAATTATCCCCAATCGACTCTCCATGAATTATTTGAACAGCAAGTTCAACAATCACCTCATGCTTTGGCATTAATTGATAAATCAGAACATATAACCTTTGAACAGCTAAACCAAAGGGCCAACCAACTTGCACATTACTTACAAAAGTTAGGAGTGACTACAGAAACCCGCGTCGCCATTTCCCTAGAACGTTCCATCGAATTCGTTATTGGGATTTTAGCTATTTTTAAAGCTGGTGGTGCTTACGTTCCCCTTGACCCAAATTATCCTAGTAATCGTCTAGCTTTCATGCTTGCTGATTGCCAAGCAAATCTATTAATAACTCAACAAAAAATATTAGAAAAGCTGGCTAAATCTGATGTGCTACCTACTAGAACTGTCTGTCTAGATGTTCATCAAGATATTCTGGCACAAGAATCTGTTGAAAATCCTGTTAGCAATACAACACCAGATCATCTAGCATACATACTCTATACTTCAGGTTCTACGGGAACTCCCAAAGGTGTCCTTGGCACTCATAGAGGTACAGTCAATGGTTTGAACTGGCTATGGGAAAATTACCCACCCGCAGCTGATGAAATAGCTTGTCATAAGACTGCCATTAGTTTTGCAGATTCTCTTTGGGAGATTTTCAGCCCTTTAATCCAAGGGCTACCAGCAGTAATTATCCCTGATGCGATTGTCAAGGATACTCGCCTTTTTCTAGAAACCCTTGCTCAATGTAAAGTGACGCGCATTATACTTGTGCCATCATTGCTGCGGCTATTTTTAGAAAGTTACAGTGAGCAAACTAAAAATCTTTCGCACCTCAAAATTTGGATTACAAGTGGAGAAGCAGTGCCTCTGGACTTAACACAAACTTTCTATGAATTGATGCCGTCGGCGAAACTACTCAACTTTTATGGTTTATCTGAAGTTTCTGCCAATGTCATTTGCTGTGATACAAGTTTATTACCAGAAAAAGCAACTAGCGTTTTCATTGGTCGTCCGATAAATAATACACAGGTTTATGTGTTAGATCGTCATTTACAGCCTACTCCGGTAGGAGTTTTCGGTGAACTATATATTAGTGGAGTTCCTTTATCAAGAGGTTATTGGCAGCGTCCAGAACTCAACCAAGAACGGTTTATCGATCACCCTTTTATACCAGGAAGTAAGCTCTACAAAACTGGTGATTTAGTACGTTATCTAAATAATGGTGAACTTGAGTATTTAGGACGCAGCGACAATCAAGTAAAAATTAGAGGTTTTCGGATTGAACTAGGGGAAATTGAAGCGGCGATCGCTCAACATCCCTCTGTTCAACAAGCGGCTGTGATTGTCCGCAATCATGCCCAAGGTGGTGACTATCTTGTGGCTTATGTAGTGACAACCGAACAAAACTTAATCCCCTCGCTGCAAAGTTACCTGAAAGAGAACTTGCCAGATTACATGATCCCGTCAGCCTTAGCGATTTTAGATGCACTCCCGTTAACACCGAGTGGGAAAGTGGATAGGCGATCGCTTTTATCCCTAGATGATGTTCAACCCAACTCTACTGCATCCTTTGTTTCTCCCCGCGATCATTGGGAATTTACTCTGGCGCAGATTTGGGAAAATCTCCTCCAGATAAATCCGATTGGTGTCACAGCCAACTTTTTTGATTTGGGTGGTCATTCGCTGTTAGCAGCACGTTTAATGGCTCAAGTTAACGAGCGTTTTGGGCAAAAACTTTCTTTGTCTGCCCTTTTCCAAGGTGCAACAATTGAGCAGTTAGCTAAGACTATCCGACAACAATTTGGCTCAGGTTCCGGTTCTCCTCTAGTCGCAATTCGGTCTTCAGGTAGCAAAAATCCTTTCTTTTGCATACATCCAGCTGGAGGTACTATCATCACCTATCCAAATTTAGCCCGTGGACTGGATGCAGAACAGCCATTTTATGCTCTGGAACAAAACCCTGTCCAGCAGCAGCCAGAAGTTATTTCTATAGAACAGACAGCTAGTGATTATTTAGAAGCAATTCGTACCGTACAGCCAGAAGGGCCTTATCTTTTAGGGGGTTGGTGTTACGGTGCGATCGTTGCCTTCGAGATGGCGCAACAACTACAAAGGCAAGGCCAGACAATAAGTTTACTTGCCGTACTTGATGCCATAATACCAGACAGTCCAATCCAACCAGCAGATGATGATGATGCCAAATACATAGTTCGTTCAGCCGAGTCGATAAAATACTTATTTGGCATAGATTTGGCAATCTCCTATGAAGAAGTCCTACCACTGTCACCAGATGAACAATTCAAGCTCTTGTTAAAACGACTTCACATCATCAGCGACGCAGAAATGCAGCAACATTTTTGTAGTTACAGACTTTTCAGGACTCATGCCCAAGCTATGCGAGATTATGTCCCGCAAGTCTATCCTAATAAAATTACTCTGTTTAAAGCTAAAGAGACAATTCCCCACGATTTTCAAAGTCCAGAGTTGTACACTGATGACCCGTTGTTAGGTTGGGGCAAATGTTCTGTCCAACAAATTGAGGTGATTGAGGTTCCTGGCAACCATTTTTCGATGTTTAATGACACGCATATTCAAGAATTGAGTAAAGAATTGAGAAAGACTATCAATAAACTCACTTAAGCTGTATGATATTTACTTAAGGTTGACTAAATTTAAATTTTGGCTGTCATCAAACTTTGTTAGCCAGATATGTACTTTCCTGTCTTGAAAATAGACAAAGGAGATTGTCCTGCTGGGTGATAAAAATGTCATTTCCCTAGACTGTTTTCAATAAAGAGAGTCTACTAAAGATGATCTTATGCAACGGTTTTCCCAGCCATTACCATACATCTCACCACAATGAAGAACACTCAAAGTCTGAATAAGCTAGGATTACTCGCCAGTTTGTACATATCACAGTACATTCCGATTATGTTTCTTTTACAAGCTTTGCCAGTGTTCCTGCGTCAGCAGGGAGTGAATCTTGATGCTATCGGTTTACTCTCACTGATAGCTCTACCGTTGATTCTGAAATTTTTGTGGTCTCCTCTGATCGATCGTTATGGCTTTACTCGTTGGGGACATTACCGATTTTGGATTATCTTCTTTCAACTCTTAGTTGCTACTCTGACGGTTGTTTGTGCCTTTTTTGATATTGAGACAAACTTTACTGGTTTGTTAGTTTGTGTATTACTAATGTGTCTGTTTTCTTCAAGTCAAGATATCGCTACAGATGCTTTGGCTGTGGGATTGTTGGAACCACAAGATCGAGGTTTGGGAAATGCAATACAAACTTCCGGTCACAATCTTGGTGCAATGATTGGTGGTGGGGGAATGCTGATCTTGTTCAATTACTGGGGATGGAGAATAAGTCTGCTGCTTTTGGCCGGAGTGATGATTTTAGCACTGATTCCTGTACTGCTACACCAAGAGCAACAAATACCGAATGTGAAAGAATTGCAGACTTCAGGGATCGTTAAGAGTTATTTTAGGACTCTAATCAATCCTTACCGCGATCGCAGAAAATGGAGTTGGTTGTTGATTTTGTCGCTGTATTTGGCTGGTGGCAATATGGCAAACACCATGTTTCGTCCATTATTGGTGGATATTGGGCTATCTTTGGCAGATATCGGTTGGTTAATGGGAGTTGTGAGTCATACTGCGGGAATCATTGGTGCGATCGCTGCTGGTTTTTTGATTGCACCTTTAGGAAGGAAGCGATCGCTAATTTTATTTGGCTTACTTTATGCGATCGCAATGACTGCTTACTTTTTACCAGCCTTTGGCATCACCAATTTGCCGATACTTTACTTGGTAGGTATCAGCGTGCAAATAACTCTTGGTGCAGCAGCTACTACTGTGTTTACTATCATCATGGATAAGAGCCAGTTAGCAACTGCTGGCACAGATTTTACTGTTCAAACTTCATTCCTTTATTTTGGTACTATCGGTGCCTCAGCTATCAGCGGTTTGCTAGCGCAGATAGTTAGCTACAAGGGAGTATTTGCAATCGGCATCGGTATTACTCTCCTCGATATCATGATAATTAATAAAGTTTTTGTCAGTACTGAAACTCAACAGCGATCGCCAGTTATATTTAAATAAAAATTATATTTAATTTCCCATATAATTTTTTACTTAAATCTCAATCAAACAAATATTAAATAAGAACAATTAGTATGACTTGAATGCTTGATGACTCTTTGTAAACTTGACATCTTGTTGAAGATACATCCAAATATCAACCAGATTTTATCTAAAACCAATCAGCAATTCATAATAGTCATGAAACCACCTCAAGGGCCAAAAACTCCTCCTGTATTACAGATGATTCGATTGATGTCTGACCCTCTTGGGTATCTAGAAGCTACAAGTAAACTTTATGGTGACATCTTCACCTTGTCATTAATTGTTGATACACCTACAGTCTTTGTTAGCCATCCAGAGGGAATTAAAGAGATTTACACCAATAAAAATATTGCAGCCCCAGGAGAGTTAAACAGAAATGCGGCTCATACATCAGGAGAAAAAGGAATACTTCAACTCGATGGCTTAAAACACAAAAATCGTCGTCAGATCATGTTGCCCGCCTTTCATGGTACGCGAATACAAGCTTATGGACAACGTATTTATGACCTGACAGATGAGGTTATGAGTAAACAGACAATTGGCAAACCCTTCTCAGCCTACAACACGATGGAAATTTTGACCTTGAAGGTAATTTTGGAAGCTGTGTTGGGCTTGCATGAAGGGGAACAATACGAAAAAATAGAGAAGGAACTGGACTCTTTGCTGAATTCTACGCAGTATCCCTTCTGGGAGTTATCTGTATCTATACCGTTTCTGCGACGTGATTTTGGTTCATGGAGTCCTTGGGGATACTTTCTCCGTATCAAGCAGCGATTACAACAACTGCTTTATGCCGAAATTGATAAATGTCGTCAACAACAAGATTTTTCTAGCAATAATCTCCTCTCATTACTAGTTTCAGCTAAAGATGAAGCCAATGAACCTCTAAGCAATGAAGAGATACATGACCTCATGCTTGCACCTTTATTTGCTGGACGTGATGCAACTACAGCTGCAATTAGCTGGTCTTTGTACTGGACTCATCATCTACCCGCAGTTCGTGAGAAATTGCTCCAAGAACTCAACAGCCTTGGAGAGTCACCAGATATTATGAGTATCGTCCGATTACCTTACCTCAGTGCTGTCTGCAATGAAGCCCTGAGACTCTATCCGACTCAAGTATTTACTTTTCCTCGACGGGTAGAATCAACAATCGAGTTGATGGGCTATGAATTGAGTCCTGGTACAGTGGTAATTGGGAATATTTATCTGACTCATCAAAGAGAGGATTTATACCCAGATGCCAAGCAATTTAGACCAGAGCGATTTCTAGAAAAGCAATTCTCTCCCTACGAATTTTTCCCCTTTGGTGTTGGTGAGCGTTACTGTATGGGTGCTACTTTGGTCATATTTGAAATGAAACTAGTATTGGCAAAGATTATTTTAGGATACCAATTAGAACTAGCGACTCAGAAACCAGAACGGCCCAAGCGCAATGGTATTAACTTCCTTCCTGCCAGTGGCTTGAAAATGGTTTTGCTCGGACAGCGCTCAGGAACTACTAGCAATTCATTACCAATACAGTTGGCTACTAACGTTAATCATTAATGTGAGACTACTTTTTTCATCTAATATTTTGCGATCAATATTGGATTGCTATCAACAGTAAGATAAAAGAGAAAAACTCTATGATCAATATCATCGAAAAACTAGAACAATCATATTGCATAATCCAAATTGGTGAGGAAGTGACTGAACAGGATGCTCAAAAATATCTTACTCGCTTTACACATCTCGTCAATCATCAAGAGCGCATAGGCTTTGCTTTTCAATACCTGGGTAGTAAGCCTCGAAAATCGAAAGCTGGCGAAAAAATGGAAAGTGATTGGCTGCGTGTACACAAGAAAGAACTTGAGAAATATTGCTTGGGTATAGCTATGATTACTTCTCCTAGTATGGAGTCTTTCCTAAAACGAATAATCTTGAAAGGAGCAGGAAAGCGTGTATTTGGATGCGATTGCGAACTATTTTATAGTTTAGATAAAGCAGAAGAATGGTTTAGAATTCGTTGTAGTCAAAGTATATGATAGCGGGGAAATTTGGACACAGTTTTTAAAATAAGTTTAAGCGTGTAGGCGAAAGATAGATTTTCATAGTCTTTTCTGTACATCTATAGGAATTTATAAAGCTTTCTGTTTGGTTGTGTCTAAGCTTGGCTTTGATATGTCTACATTATTTTTGTTTAAGTATACCGATATGTTTTTCTATTGGCAATGCGATCGCACTAGTACAGGTAGGCGTAAATAAACCACCCATTCCAAATCTTTGAAAAGCTCGCTGTACGAGTTTATTCATTTCATACTTCAGCCTTTTTGTACTAGCTTGATACCAGCTTAATTTCTAAAAATTACCAACTCAGAATACCGATGAAACTACCTCAAGGACCGAAAACTTCAGCTTTCTTAAACAATATTAAATTCGGATCTGATCCTTTAGGCTATATGGATGCTCTTGCCAAGGATTATGGCGATATCTGCACCATAAATTTTGGTCATACACCGACAGTTTTAGTGAGCAACCCAGACGGAATTAAGCAGATTTTTACCAAAACGAAGGAGATTACAGCTCCTGGTAAGTTACAACAAATTGTAGCTCCCTTAATAGGGAACAATGGATTACTCCTGCTTGATGGACTGCGCCACCAACATCGACGGAAACTGATGATGCCTGCCTTTCATGGTGCGCGTATTCATTCCTACGGACAGCAAATCTGTGAACTGACAAAAACAGTCATCAAAGAGCAAGCAATTGGTCAATCTTTTTTACTATTCCCTACTATCCAAACTATTACCCTACAAGTACTGATAAAAGTTTGGTGTGGTTTGAATGAAGGAGAACGTTACCAACAACTTATACAAGCAATTCCAGCTTTGTTAAATTTCGCCAGAACTCCTTTGTGGGAAATCTTTGCATCTTTACCTCCACTACAACGGGATTTAGGTCGATGGAGTCCGTGGGGATACTTTCTTAGTCTCCAACGACAATTGGATGATTTGCTCTATGGAGAAATTAACGAACGTCGCCAAAAATCAGACTTGCTTCCCACTAATCTGCTTTCGGAACTTATATTGGCTCGTGATGAAACAGGTGAACAGCTAACAAATCAAGATATGCGGGATCTCTTTCTCACATTACTACTCGGTGGTCGAGATGCGGCAGCCACAGGAATTTCTTGGTTATTATACTCGACTCATCATGTGCCTACAGTCCGTGAGAAATTGCTCCAAGAACTAGATAGCCTTGGTGAATCTCCAGATCCGATGAGCATTGTTCAATTGCCTTACTTAAATGCTGTCTGTAATGAAGCACTACGACTTTATCCAACTCAGCTAGTTACATTACCAAGGCTAGTGGAATCTCCAATTGAAGTAATGGGCTATGAGTTAAGTCCAGGTACATTGTTAAGAGTTGGTATTTATTCAACGCATCAACGCGAAGACTTGTATCCACAACCTCAAGAATTTAAGCCCGAACGCTTCTTAGAAAAACAATTCTCTTCTTATGAATTTCTACCTTTTGGTGGAGGTACCCGTCGCTGTCCTGGTGAAGCTTTAGCTATGTTTGAAATGAAGCTGGTATTGGCAACAATATTGTCACATTATCAACTATCTCTAGCTTCACAAGAACCAGTAAAACCACAACGTCGCGGTGCTAATTTTCCTCCGGCTTCGTTGAAGATGATAATGCTTGGTCAGCGTCAAAAACAAGAGCGATCGCCAGAGTTACTCGCCAACTTAATTTAGTGCGCGAACACATCTATTTGTTAATCTGATTATTTTTAGTAAGCATTTTAGTGCTTATAAAATAAGAACTTGCTGTTAATTAAGAACATTCCCGACTCAAAATCCTCTTCCCATTTGGTAGTTGATACATTCCTTGCGGTTCGACAATCGGGTCGCCAATTTTCCATTTGGGAGGGGTAACATTACTTATAGGCGAATTGTTTTTACTAGGTACAGACCGCAAAATTCCAGTAGGATACGGTGGAAGGGGTGCATCACCAGGACGTTCAGGTAAGCCACCAGAACCTGTAACAAAAAAAGTCCCACCTGGTTGATTTTTGCGTCTAGCAATGCAACTATTAGCAATTATTGCGTTAGTATCAATCACATTTTTCGGGAGTTCTGTCAAACTGTTTTGCAGAAAGCTGATGTCAGGTACTCCCGTAATGGTTCCAGAAACTGCACCGCTAGCATTGACATCGACTTGTTGATTGCCATCAAGCTTGTTGATAGTAGCAACATCAGTGGTGAATGGAGTAGGGCGATAAAGCGGAGAACTGAGAAATGCGCTGGTATTAAACCTAATATCGCCGCCTTTGCCATCACGCGCAAATGAGAGAATATCACTGTCATTAAGGGCAATAATTGAGTTAGCAGTGAGGGTAATATTACCGCCTCCACCAGCACCATTAAAAACATTTGTGCGAATGTCACTATTACCAAAAAGATGGATATTTTTGGCAGTAAGATTGATGCTTCCTCCAGAAGATTGTATAGAGGATGTCAGGATTTGACTATTAGTTGCACTGAAGTTTTTTGCAATACTCAAATTGATATTACCTGCTTTGCCTGTGCCTTGACTCAGTGCCGCAATTTGTGAATTATCAGTTAACTCAACTGCGTTAGCTTTCAGGATTAAATTACCTCCATCCCCTGAACTTGTAGTTTGGGTTGAAAGTACTGAACCATCGCTAGCAATGAATTCTCCTGTTTGTATGGTGAGAGTTCCGGCTTTTCCTGCACCTTGAGTTTCAGTTGATATCAGGTTATGACGGTTTTTGTCAGTAGATGATATACCAGTCATTACTAATGATTTTGTCGCCCGAATATTGATATTTCCAGAATTTGACTGACCGAGATTTTGTGTATTCTGCAAATTAATATTATTAATTAATTGTGGTAATATAGCAAGTATATTCTGCTGAACTACTGGATCTAAAGAATTATTTATTTTCGCTAAAATATCTAAATAACTGTTGCTGATAGGGTCAAAACTACTATTAATTAATTGGCCACCATCACTTATATTGAAATTATCGGTTTCGATATTAATATTACCGCCTGATGCAGCACTAAAAGAAGTACCAGATATTTCACTATTTGACAAATTGATAGAATCGGAAATTTTGAGCGTTATATCACCGGGATTTCCTTGTCCCAAAAAGCTGATAGTTGCAATAGCTGATACATTTTTCAGATTTAACGTTTTAGCAGAAATCATAATATTTCCTCCAGCACCTTGAGTAGTTGAGTTACCTAACCCAAAAGAGGAAGTAGATAATGTACTATTATTCAAGTTGACAGAATTAGTAGCTTGTATTGATACATTACCTGCATTACCCTGTCCGCCATAAGTTCCAGTGACAACAGCAGCCAAATTCATGTTCAAGTTTTCTGTATTAATTAAAATATCTCCGCTATTTCCAGCCCCGTCTGTATTTGTCCCAATGACAGGAATACCAGTAACACCAGACATATTGAGGTTTTGGGTATTAATGATAATATCTCCGCCCTTTCCAGCAGCTTCTGTATTTGTATCGATGCCAGAAGCACCAGACATATTGAGATTTTGGGTATCAATGATAATATTTCCGCCCGTTCCAGCAGCATATTTAAGTGTATCAATATGAGATTCTTCAGAAATATCTAACTGTGATGCTTGAATTTTTATGTCTCGGCTATTTTGATTACTAAGGCTTCCTGAACCAATTTCAGATTGTCCAGCAATTTTGATATTATTACCTACTAACTGAATTTCACCACCAACAAAAGCATAAGTATTGATGAGTGCTTGATTAGTTAAAAAAATATCTGCTTTAGCAACATTTGTCGGGAATATTAAATCGAGATTATCCCCATTTATATTTAATCCAACACTACCCTTTTCAGCCAATCCTCCTACTTCAACTTTTCCAGCAAAAGCTGTGATTATGCCTCCATCCAAAATGACATTACCGCCTAAGAATAATATGCTTTTACCATAGTAAGCAGTAATTCCTGTACTTGCATTTGAATAAATATTTGCTCCTCTTGACTGATTAATAATTGATGCAGGTTGTATTTGATTAAACAAAAAAGCCGAAGGGTTAATCGTTAAAAGTTGCGGAACTTCGGGAGTAGAAGCGCTGAAAATTCCTTGGTTATTAAACTGTACAGCATCGGCAGTGGTAGCAACGAATGAACCACCAACATTTAGGCTACCATTTTTACCAAAAATAATGCCATTGGGATTAATTAAAAATAAATTGGCGTTGGAAGGAGTAAAGTCACTTTTAAGAGTACCCAAAACGCCAAAAATCTCAGAAGGGTTTTTTCCTGTCACCCGTGCCAAAATATTTTGAATGTCAGCGCTAGGAATAATAAAATAAGCACTTCGTCCTTCGCTGACATTAAACTCCCGAAAGCTGTGGAATAAATTAGCACCTCTAATTGCTCCTCCTTGAATTAATTCTATCGGCAGACCAAAGAAGTTTTGTTGCACTAGAGAACTTTCGGATTTAAGAGTATCATCTGGAACAATATTGCTACTCTGAGCTAAGACTGATTTTCCAGGTACAATCCAAACCAGCCAACTTATTAGACCTAGTTGTGTGAGAATCTTTATAATTTTTTGCACGATTTATGATTGCGCGAAAGTATTAAGATCCCCGACTTCTTAAAGAAGTCGGGGATCTGATTGATTATTCAGAGTAAATATACTAAATTATAGCTAAAATACAAAACTATCTTTATAAAATCTTTACCGTAAATGTACTGTGCTAAAATTTCAGCCTATAAGTAAAATTTTTTTGATCGGAAATAAAAATCATAAATTCAGAGTGCCTGGTTGGCTACTATCTATATTTCTGTGTAGTTTGACATTTTGCTTATGGCTGGGTAATTTACCAAAAACAATCACGCCACTGGAATTTGCAGGAGTAGTCAGCGCCCAGTCTCCTGATGAAAATCAACTGGTACAGCAAGGGCTTGAACTTTACCAAGTTGGAGATGTGAAAGCAGCTATTACTATCTGGGAGAAAGCTGTAAATATTTACCAACAAAATCACAATGCTGCGACAGAAGTGATTGTTCGAGAAAACTTGGCGCGGGTTTATCAGGAAATTGGACAAAGCGAACAAGCAATTATCCACTGGAAGCAAGTTATTGCTTACTATCGCCAAGTGGAAAATTTGCAGCAAGTGGGGCGATCGCTCACCGAACTTGCCCAGGTGTATAGTAGTTTAGGACAACCCTTGCAAGCGATCGCACTTTTATGCAATCCTGATCAAAAAAGTAATTGCAGCAGTGACAGCGCTTTAGAAATTGCCCAAATTCATAAAGATTTCATCGGTGAAGCCGCAGCTTGGGGAAGTTTGGGTGATGCTAATCGACTGACAGGAGATTATAAGTCAGCCATCATACATCTCGAAAAAAGTCTAAATATTGTTAATAAATTTAATATATCTGCGTTGCGTGTTTCAGTTCTTAATAGTTTGGGTAATGCACATATTAGTCAGGCTTTAGTTAAGCATCGACAAGCAGATTCAGCGAAACAAAGGGGTGATGATGGGAAAAAACTCTTGGATGATGCTCAACAAGAAGATACCACGGCTTTGAATTACCTGCGGCAAAGTTTAGATTTAGCCAGCATTCAGAATGATGTTGCAGGTGAAATGCGATCGCACTTACAAATCATCCCCACATATTACCGCCAAAATGCCACCACTAAGGCAGCAAGCAGCCTACAACAAGCAATTAACCTTCTAGAACGTCTGCCTGAAAATCGAAGGCGTGTGTATGCAGCTATCGACTTGGTGCATTTATTGGAACCTATTACCAGTGAAGCAAAATCGTTTAGAATTAGCTGTCTGAAACCTGATGCATTAGTTAAAGCAACATCCCTACTCAATCAAGCAGTGACAATAGCCCATAGAATCGAAGATTTTCGGGCTGAATCATTTGCTTTTGGAGAACTAGGACACATATATGAATGTCGCCAAGAATACTCAAAAGCTCTGGAAATTACCCATAAAGCCAGATTAGCGGCCGAACAAGGCTTAAAAGCACAGGATAGTTTATATCTGTGGGAGTGGCAAACAGGACGCATTTTACAAGCCTTGGGAAAACCAGATGCAGCGATTTGGGCTTATGAACGAGCAACTAACACTCTAGAGACTATTCGTCGTGATATTTTAACGGCAAATCGAGATATTCAATTTGATTTTCGAGATACGATTGAGCCAATTTACCGCGAGTTAGTAGGATTGAGATTGAGTTTGGAAGAATCACGACAAACTGCAAATAAATCGTTAGTTTCCCAAGATAGTAAACATAATTTGGATTCGATTCTCACGACGATGGACTCGCTAAGATTAGCAGAATTACAAAACTATTTTGGTAACGATTGTGTTATTGTTTCATCTCAGCAAAAAAACATTGCAGAAATTGCTAATCAGACAACTGCTTTTATAAACACTATTATCTTGGAAAATAAGACTGCAGTAGTTTTAACCCTGCCAAAAGGTCAAAATTATGTGAAGTCGATTTCTATTAAACGAGAAGATTTTATCAAGAATATAAATACATTTCGCAGAAGTTTAGAAGCACTGCGTGATGCTCATATTGACTATGACACTACAATAGCAAAACAAATCTATGATTGGTTAATTGAGCCTTTTACTAAAGAACTCCAGCAGTTTAATATTAAAACATTAGTATTTGTGCAAGATGGCATATTACGAAGTGTCCCGATGGCTGCACTTTTTGATGGCAATAAATATTTGATTCAAAAATATGCGATCGCCACAATTCCCACTTTAAACCTGACTGATATTAAACCTTTAGATAGACAAGAATTGCGGGTACTTGCATTGGGTTTAACTGTCAATGCTACTATTGATGGTCAGATATTAGCACCCCTTGCTGATGTTAGTAAAGAAATAGATGGAGTCTTAGCGAGCATTCACGGAAAGAAACTACTTAATGATGATTTTACCAGCGATCGCCTAAATCAAGAACTCGATAAACAAGCCTATGCAATTATCCACATTGCCACACATGGCAAATTTGGGGCTGTTCCAGAAGATACATTCATTGTCACAGGTAAAAATGAGAAACTCTCATTTCAGAAATTAGAAGAGCAAATTCGTAAAGTTACTCGCAATAATAAGTTATTAGAACTATTAACCTTAACTGCTTGCCAAACAGCAGCAGGAGATGAACGTTCTGCACTAGGATTAGCAGGAGTTGCAGTCCAGGCGGGAGCGAAAAGTGCCTTAGCATCTCTGTGGGCAATTCAAGATAACTCTACAGCAACAATTGCCATTAATTTCTATAATAAATTGTTAAATAATCCTAGTATAAGTAAAGCAGAGGCTTTGCAATCTGCTCAAATAGAATTGATTACAGGAAAGATAGGAGCAGGGCAATTTACTCACCCTGTTTACTGGTCGCCTTTAATTTTAATAGGAAATTGGTTGTAGAGATGAGTGTCTGCTCATTCACAGATTCCCGACTTATTCAAGAAGTCAGGAATCTAAATTGATAAATCAAGTGTAGCACTAGTCCCAAACAGTCTTTAAATTACGAATTACGAATTACGAGTTATCAATTACTTTAAGGCTTGTTCAGCATTTATAATTTGTTGCAGTCGTAAAACTTGTTGGTCTAAATCTTGCTTATGGTTTGGTTCTGTAACTTTGCCACTTGCTTCTTTTTCTAACTGACTGAGTTCTGCCAATAAATTTAAAATAGATGCTTTATTTTGAGGATTATTGAGTGTTTCAGTTAGTGCATCATACCACAATCCTTGTTCAGCATATAAATCTGAACGTTTCCAGAATTCTTTTGTCTGCGAAATCTGATTTTTTAACTTAGGTGATATGGCGACAACTTCAATTTCAGCACTAGCAATTAAATCCTCTGAAGGATGGTTCGGGTTACATAACAAAGCGACTTGCCATAAATACCTTTGTCCCACCGCTAGACTAATTTGTTTATCAGCAAGCGAAAATGTCATGATTCCTGGCGAACTTTGCATTGGTATTTTGCCAATCTGATGAGGTTTGCCGTTTACATACTTATAAAGACTAAATTCAATATCCCGACTTTGAGAATTTGGTACAAACCAAGCAAATGTCGGTTGCAAAGAAACCGTTTGTCCAACATAAGCAAAAGGAGCAAGTACTGTGAGACTTGTCTTTTCATTTCCCGTACATTCATTAGTTCTACTACTATTTGAACCTGTAGGGGTTCTAGGACTAGAAGGATTTGGAGGTGATTTGTAGGTGGCTATGGCTGTAGTTGCCAGTGTTAAATATAGTATAAAAGTGCAACTAAGCAGCAGTTTGCTAGTCAAAGATTGTCGAATGACGCAGAAATACTTACTCATGGCTACTGGTGTGCGATCGCAGACTATATTAGCGTTTCAATCAGTTGAAAATTACTATCTAAGAATTATACTTGTATCTAGAACCACCCGAATAACTAAGCCACAAGCAATTAACTGAATCAAGTCAAACCAACAAAGTCCTGAAGATTTCCAGAACAATAACGGAAACCTGAGCAAAAATTGAGCGATCGCTAAAGCTACAATTAAAATTCCCGCTTTATTAAAAGCGAAGGCAGCATCTAGATCAAAATGATACAGAGAAACAACACTTCGTGTTAAACCGCAACTTGAACAGGGTACATGGGGATAATTTGTGGCAATATAACTTGGAACCGTAGGTAACTCGAAGGGGAGATAAGGCTCTACCTCGCCGGGAATAGAAACCCCAAGCGGGTAGAGTAAAAAAATCACAGCGAGTATAAGTAAGCCGTAGTTGACATATCGATACTCTCTGTAGATGTCCGGTAAGAACTTAAAGAAATTCACAATTACAACGATTATTGCTTTTTAACGTCTTTGTTGAAGGCCTTGCTGAAGACCATCTTGAATGCTATGAGTAGCACCATTTAATGCAACAATTTGAGTACCAGAAATTACTAGACCAATACAACTGATAGTAAGTGCTACTAAGGGAAACACCTTCGACTCTGCCTTGGAGTAAGCCAAGTAAGTAGCTATTCCAGCTAAAACAGAAGATGGCAATGCCAGCCAGATGGCAAATGTTCCAAGGCATGGAATGAAGGATGCTAACAAACCTATAATTCCAAAAACTAGCGAAATTACCGACATTACTGTAGTTGCGGCTGAGGCTTCCTTTGCCATATCTCATACTCCTTATGGTTAAGTGAACAAATAATTGGACAAAAACTGATTCGTGTTCGTAGACTTGTTGTTGTGGTGTTGCAAAGAAATAAGTGTAAATTTCATTGCGATCGCGTTTAATTAATACAATAAATAATTGACCTGAGAATTTGCTAGCCGTTTCTGCTAATTAGATTGCACCTTTGTGCCAATCTGGTTGCATATCGTTGCCATTGCAATCCAACGTTTGTACATAGGGTATTTGTATGGCGTTGAATATGGTAAGATATCAAAAATTATTGGCATGATGCGATCGCCACAACCCAAATCACATATTGCCGAATTTTTTCTACCCATACAAAAAAATGACCTTGGTATTTGGATGTTACTGGATGGGTATATTTCTAAACTCTAGATTATTTCCACCATTAAGCCTTACGTTTAATAAAAAAGCTTGTGAAACTGAATCTGGTACTCCTGCAAAGTCGATAATAACGTTAGAATGGGCATCCTTTACCATATTCAAAGGCAAATCGTTATTAACCCCGGCTGCTAATTTCCCACTATAACCTTTGTTTACGTAGTAAGGATTATTTGAACCGTCAACTATTCTTGTAAAATTAGCTAAAGACATTTGAAAATTAATATCTTGGGTGCTTATAAGTGAAAAATGACAGCTGACAATATTACTTTTTTTTCTTGTACAAGAATCTAATTGAAACGTTACAGAACCCCATACTTCGGTAATAGGTAATACAGCAGGAGCAGGATTTGTAGAAATAGGTGTTGTAGCAGCAATAGGAGTAGGCGTAGGGGTAGGTGTGGGTATAGATGTGGGCGTAGGATTAAGGTCTTTAACTGCTGGTGTACCACTTTGACTCAACCGAATTTCTCTGGTGGTAACTTGCTGTGTATTCACATTAATAGTGGTGTTTTGTGTAGGATAATTTTTAGCTCTTACACGAACTATAATAAATCCTTCATTTTTAATTTGAGCCGCTACAAAACCAGAATTATCAGTGTATCTAGGTTCAGGATTATCAATACCTATAAATTCAACTTTAGCATTTTCTATAGGCTCTCCTGATTCTGTTGATACGAGTAGATTAATATTAGGTGCTATGGGATTATCTGCACATTGAGCAGACTTAATACCTACTAAATGTGTAACATTACATCTAAAATCTTTACTAATTACAAAAGTCAATACACTTGCTAGGGCTGCTAATGCACTAGGAATACCTAAAATTAAAGTCCAGTTAATCCGATTAATCCGATGGCTTTTAGTCATAATATAAATTCAAAGTGATAGGAGTTACTCCTCAATTACTTGTGCGAAAAAAGGCATTGCTAATTCAAAGTATCAATTAGCCTCACGCCAAGGTATAAAGGTATAAAGAATTGTTGTCAATTGATAGTCCGATTCAGCAGCGTCAAAAATTCGTTCGTTTTAGGCTGTTGACGATAACTCTTAAATAAGTAGGGTAGAAATTGACTTGTTGTTATACATTGCTTAATCACCAGATATAAAAGCCAAGAATAACAAAGAATTTGATAAGAACCACTCATTATGACTTTTTTTTAATAGCTATAAGTATTGTGAAGTCAAGCTTATAAGCATTATTTAAAAGTAAAGATTCAACCCGTGTTTAGTATATGAGTTATAACCCCAAACTTCTGAAACTTTTATCTGCCTTGCCATAATATGTATTTTTGAGTCCCTAAAACTTTTCAAACGCCCTTTAATGACAACCAATTAGAGGTAAGCAAATTTTTGGAATGTTGATAATAGGATTAGTATTTTGATTTTCATTAGAATCTTGATGATTCGGTTTTTTGTTATGTCTAGCCGAGATAGGAACTTCACTTATTGAACCGTCGAGATTAATAAAAGGAGCATTATGAAATACTGGCATTGTTTGATCAAGATATCTACTATGAGTTCCAATATCTAACTCTATTGCATATAAAGCCGAATCAGGTACATCGGTGAAATCAATAATGACTTTATACTGTACGTCATTGTAAACATTAAAGCCCAAATAGTTATTATAACTAACAACTTTTTTTGAGGTTGCAATTTTGCTTACATGATATTCATTACCTTCATTATCTACTAACTTAGTTTCATTTTTAGAAGAAACGTTGTAATCGAGATTTTCGCTACTACTAAAGGAAAATATACAACTAACAATATGATTCTTTTTTTTCGCACAAGATTTTAAGTCCCACGTTATGGTAATATTTGCTCCTCCTCCTATATAATCTGTTGCTATTTGAGTTGGATACTCTTTAGACTCTGTTGTTTCTTGAGTTGGTGTCTTTTGAGATTGTGATAATGCTGGTGCAATAATTCCTACCGAAAAAAAGCTAGTACTTAAGGATAATAATCCAATAAGCTTTAGTAATCTGAACATCATTTATTATCCCCAGAAGAATGTTTATATTAATTAGTCAGAATCACCCAATAATCCGGGGCGAATCACCGGGTGACAAGCCACAAACGGCGTAAAATCTTCCCGATATGGTAATCCACCATTTCTCAAACAATAGCTTAGTTGTACTTAAGCTGTAAATTCGATCGCAATACAATAGCCTTTGATTAATACAATAAACAATTAACCTGAAATTACATTGCAGCTTCGTGCCAACTTGGTTGTACATAGTTGCCAAATCTAGCAATGCAACGTCTCTACATCGGGTGTCTGTATTGTGTTTATGGGAAAATATCAAGGATCATTGGCAGAATGCGATCGCTATGACGTGAAAGTTCCATCCGTCCCAAAACCTGAAAAAGTGGGGCTAAGGGTTTGCCGTATGAATTGCTGCGGTTTGGGGTATAGTTTATACCCTTGAGGGTGAGGCTGTGAAAATTGGGGAAATGATGAAGTGATATCTGCGTCTAGAAAGAAATCGCTATGCTTTGTTGCTGTTCATCTGATATAACTCATTGTTAGTCAGAATGATTGCACTTTCATGCCAATAGCTTGGCTACTTCTTACTATCTACCTCAGATTAAAAAAAGTATAACTAAGTAATCTTTATACTCATCATATAGATGAAACGTAAGTACTAATGTGATTATAGAAAATTACATCTCTAAAATACACACATGCTAATTGTTACAGGGTTTATAGTTCTGATTACTTATATTATAGTTGTGTTGTGTTTGTTTCTATATCACCAGCAAACACAACGAGCATTAATTTGGTGGCATAACAGGCAATGGATAAGAATGCATCAGGAAGCAGAGATGATTCACAATGATTTGCTACAAGAATCATTCGTGATCCGACGGAATTTAGAAATATCTTCAATAAATCCTTCTGTTTATCAACAGCAGCAAGAGCAAAGTTACTTAGCGACTATCGAGAAGTTCCATCATTCCCTCAAAGAACTGAGTGACTACTTGTCTCCGGCACATATTGACGACAGTCTACCCTTAGCAATTCGACATATACTAGTGAGATGGCGATCGCGCATTCCCGAATTAAATTTGCAAATGGAACTGCCAACTGACTGGACTCCAGAGTCACTTTATACTCTTCGCGTTGTTTTGATGGCACTAGAAGAATTGCTGCAAATTATCTTATCAAATATTTCCGGTAGATTATCTATATTTGTCAGTTTGAAACCACGAGGTAACTTCAATGAACTCATGGTTCAATTAACTGATTTAAATAAATCGAAACAAACTTATATATCAAATCTTACAGAAGTAGCTTATCTTCGTCATGCCTTTAATTTTTTGACTGGGGGAAAATGCTTTTATCAGCATAACCATAATGCAGAAATATGGTATTTTCGTTGGAGGCATTTGCACAAAGATTTAAATATATAAAAATATTTTTCTTTTAAAATATTTCAGCCAAAATTTAACATTTATGTACATACAAACCGATGATATAAAAATCAATTTTCGTAATTACCAAGCCTAAAAATAAATACCTCCTTTTCAAGATAGTAAATCTTCAAATATCAAATAACCTATATGTATCAATCTGTACAAAATTCAAACCCACAGAAAATTTTAGTAATTGATGACCATGAATCCGTTTTATATGCAACCGTCAATATATTAAAACAGCAATACCCAGAAGCTAAAATTGTCGAAGCGCAAACCATAAAATCAGCACTTAAACAATTAGAAAATGTCAACTTTGACTTGATTATAGTTGATTTAGCTATGCCAGAAACAATGGGAGGAACTGCCCAAGCTAACAATGGTATTCAGTTACTTAAGATATTGATGCGCCAATATCCAAATCTCAATATTGTGATCCAAACTGCCACTCCTCGTGCTTTAATCAGGCTAAAAGCAGCAATTAGCAATCACGAAGGTGGTTTTACAGTTGCAGAAAAAAGTTTGCCAATGAGTGAAATGTTAACCAAAGTTGATTGGTCTCTAAAGGGTTTACAGAACACTCCTAGAGAAATACGTTCTGGTTTGGAACTGAAACCAGAATGGCTAGAAGTTTTACAACTTGCTTGTAAAGAAGGTTTACAAGATTTACCCATTGCCAAGAAGATGAATATTGCTGAACGAACAGTACGGCATTATTGGACTAAAATTTATGATGTCTTGGGAGTTTACCCAGATGAGGGAAAAAATCTCCGAATTCAATCTGAAATTCGAGCAAGAGAAGAAGGTTTAATTGATTAGTCAATAGTCCATAGTCAACATTTATTTGATTACAAATAAAAATTACAATAAACACAATGTATAATGCGGCAAATTTGGACAAAAGTTAATTCCTCTAATAATATTTGGCGCACAGGGTTTACCACAATTGCATTCGTAATTTCGCTGCGCCTAGTGGGTTGGTTACAATTTTTCGAGTGCACTGCATTTGATACATTTATGCAACTGCGTCCAGAAGAATCAATTGATGAAAGAATTCTAATTGTAGGTATTAACGAAAATGATATTAATAGGATTAAAGCATATCCAATTCCTGATAGAGATATCACCGTATTATTAAACAAATTAAAAACTTATCAACCTACTGTAATTGGACTGGATATTATTAGAGACTTACCACAAGTACCAGGGCATCCAGAACTTATAAAAACTTTCAAAGAAATTAAAAATTTAATTGTAGTTGAAAAAGTTTTACCTGACCGTAGTGGTTCAACTTTCAATCCACCACCAAGTTTACCACAAGAACAGATAGGCTTTACTGATGCTGTAGCTGACACAGATGGGAAGCAACGCCGAAGTTTATTAGCTGTCTCAAATCTCCAAAGAAAATGGAGATTTTCTTTTACATTGAAATTGGCAAAAACCTATTTAAAAACTCAAGGTTTTCCTCTAGAAAATGTAGATGATGATCCCTATGCCATGAGATTTAAGTCAACTAAACTTCCACGATTTCAGCCTAACTCAGGCGGATATATACAAGCAGATGCTGCTGGTAGTCAAATATTAATTAATTTTCGCAATCGACGTAAACCTTTTCATCTGGTTTCTCTCACACAGATTCAAAATGGAAAGATTAATCCTGATTGGATTCGTGGCAAAATAGTCTTGATTGGTATGACTAGCCCCAGCGCTAAAGATTATGTAAATTCATCTGGAATGAATAGTGAAAATGCTGCTTTAAATTATGGTGTTGAAATACAAGCACATGTAGTTAGTCAATTAGTTAGTGCTGTACTAGATAATCGACCAATGATAAATGTTTGGGCAGATGGATGGGAGTATTTATGGATTATTGTTTGGGGGATTTTTGGTTTAAGTTTAGGGCGTTTGATTCGCAATCCCTTAAAGATGCTTCTTTCTATTACTATCGCTACTATTTGTTTAATTCTCATCTGTTATCTATTAATAATTATTGGTTGGTGGGTGCCAATTGTACCAGCTTTTTTAACTTTAGTATTCAATGGTGTAGGTTTAGCAGCTTTTTATCGATATGATGAAGCATTACGTTACCGGATTAGAGACCGACAGCTAATTATTGACCAAATCTTCGATGCAATTCATAGTCATCCCTTGCAAACTTTGAATATAATCTTAAGAGAAGTTCAAAGTGATGAAAGTTTATCACCCCAAGAATTCATATCAAAACTTCAGCAACTAAATCAGCAGCTGCGCGATGTTTATGATTTAATAAAAAGAGAGGCGGTAAGTGAATTAGATAGTTTTTATTTTCAACAAGAGAAAAGATTAGATTTATCTCAACCACTTGATGACATTCTCTTTGAAGTTTATAATGAAGTTGTTGAGCAAGATTATACTTATTTTAATAATATAAAACAAAAGGTACTCAAGTTTGAGGCAATGGATGAACGAAATTTAACTATTGAACAAAAGCGGAGTCTTTGCAGCTTTTTAGAAGAAGCATTGCGTAATGTAAAAAAGTATGCTGTTGGTATTACTCGTCTTGAAGTAATTTGTACTCAAGAGGATGGTAAAAATGTAATTCGAGTAGCAGATAATGGTTTAAAGTTTGAAACAATGGCTGATTTATCCTCACATTTAGGGTTCGGAACTAAGCTAGCTCAAAATTTAGGAAAACAGTTGGGTGGTGAATTTAAGCGATACCCTCATTTCCCAAAAGGGATGGTTTGTCAGCTTAGTTGGTCTGCCAATAAACTTTGGTTTTGGCGACTATTTTAATATGTAATTATTGTTAATTTTAATTACCTTGGGTAATACTAATTCGCTATGAAGATGCACTTAATTATTAAACGAAGCGCCAAGTACGCCATCGCGTAGCGTCTCGTAGAGAAGAGAGAAGGAGTAATAATTAAATGCAAGCTCACGGAGAATCGGTATAAATAAATATAAAGGTCTTGAGACAAATCCTAACCCATTGATTAGAATTGCTTTTACCACTGTTCCTAATGAAATTTTTTCTCTCCCATCTATGCCTAATTTGGAGTTGATTGTTTCAACTATTCCTATTTTATCAATTAATCCAGTTACTATTCGTAAGTGATCGATATTTTTCACTTTTATTTATGAGATTGGAGACAATTTTTGTGCCTTTAATATATTTTTTAGTTCTTTGATTGTCTTATTTTTTATCTGAGCTTTCTGAATCCTTTTATTTACTTCCATCAGTCCTCTCTTTGTAACATTTTATGTTGTATTTTTAAGTCCGAAAAATGGGTTTTAGGTAGTATGAATGTGTTCGTTTGCTTTGTGCTTTCTTTCATAGTGAAAGAAAGCAAATGTACAGGCATAGCAGCTTATTAATCTTGTCCCTCAACAATTTCTTTTTGGATAAAACTAATTTGTGCAGCTAATTCTTGCCGAGTAGAAGCTTTGAGAAGATATCGGAAAAAAAACCAAGTTATGTAACCAATTCCAGTCAACTCAAAAACTAGATTTAACTGCGGAATTTCATTTAGTACATCTAATACAGCTATAATCAGTTTAACTGCCATAGTCGATGTAATAATTGTAGCAAAACAAATAATTGGCAGTTGGTATTCAGTGGAAAATTTACCTAAGTATTTAGGTAATTGCTCTAAAAAGGCAGAAAATTTACTGCCAAATTGCTGCCATTGAGGTAGTAGTAATGCTTGAGTTTCAAAATTTGAACTTTCAAGTGCTGTGATAGGTTCGGTTGATGTAATATCAAAAGGTTTCGATTGTTGTACTTCACTTTCCCAATGTAATGGTTTATCAGCAGCTAGTAGCAATACTTGAGTTTCAAAATTTGAACTTTCAAGTGCTGTGATAGGTTTGGTTGATGTAGATTTCGATTGTTGTACTTCGCTCTCTATAAGTTTCCTGTTTTCTTCAGGGATAACAGTTTGCATTTTCTCACCACGGATATCAGATTGAGCGAGTTTCATCAAAGGAGAATAAATGGCATTGTACATATCCCGCGCCATATTCACCGCACCTTCAAAACCCATATATGGGCCATTGTGGTAGCCGTGACCATTCACATAAGGCAAATGCAACTTCTTCACCAAAGCACCTACCCTCGGGCCAGTCAACACCAAATCAGGCTTGACCATTTCCAGCACCTCAAAGAACTCCAATTCATTGCCATCATCAATATAGATAGTCCCCTCTTCACCTCTAGCAATGACCTTTTCAAAATCCTCTTGGTGCCCAAACTTCGACGACATCGCCACAACGTGCATCCCCAAATCGTCTTCTAGGGCCTTAGTCCAGTGCCACAAACGCGGGCCACCAGTCCAGATACAGACCTTTTTCCCACTCAAGCGCTCTTTATACCACTCTAACTTCGACTCATATTTAGCAACTTCTTCCGCAATCACCGCTTCGGCTCTATCTTCAATCCCAAAGAAAGCCCCAATTTTGCGTAACCCTTCCTTAGCATAATCAAAGCCCCAAGTATCCACATCGATCCGGGGAATACCATATTTTTTCTTTAACTCATTGGCAATATATCCAGCAGAACGGGCACAGTTAGTCACATTCAACTGCGCTCTGTGCATCCCACGCAATGAGTCATAAGTACCATTTCCGGTAAAATGGGCAATAATTTGGATGCCCATTTTTTCCATGTACTTCTCCATCACAAAGGTATCACCTTGGATGTTGTAGTCACCAATCACATTGATTGTATATGGGCTAGTAATTTCTGGCTCATAAGTTCCTACCTTATCCGTCATCCACCCCATGTTAAACACGTGATGTCCCTTGGATTGACTTACTCCAGCAAAACCAGGACATTCAACGGTGAAAATATCGACATCACCCAATTCTTTTTCTACTTCCTTGACTACAGGCTTGATATCATCGCCAATCAAAGCAGTAGAGCAGGTAGTGTACACCATCATCCGTTTGATGTCAGGAAATTCGGCAAAGGCTTCCAGCATCGCCTTCTTGAGCAGCTTTTCGCCACCGAAGACAACGTGCTGTTCCTTCATGTCCGATGACCAGACATATTTGAGTTGGAAGTTGCCATTGTCGCTGGGATAGCGTTTGGTGTGCCAGGTATCATAAGCACAGCCTACAGGGCCATGTATCAACTGGATGGTGTCTTTGAGGACACCGCCAATTACGAGCTTTGCACCACAGTAGCTGCATCCGCGTTCAGATAATGAGCCGGGAATGGTTTCGACGTGAGCGCTGGGGAGAAACTGGGTTGTATCTTCTCCTTTCTCTTTAATATATATGTGCTTCTCCCGTTCTGGGATGGTTTCGTCGCACTTAAACAACTTCATTGGCATGGCTAGATTGCTCCTTGTGCAAATAGCTGATATCAAGAAATCTACTTTGATATTTCTGTTCTCCGAAGAAAACTTCTTTGACTTCCTTGATTTCAAAATCCTATCAACCTTTCTAATTAATAATAGTAACTCTGATAACAATAACGAAAATAACTATTGGAAAAAGATGGATTAATCTCATTGTAAATAGACAATTCTGTCTAGATTAAAACTATAGCTTGCTCATATATACAAGAGGTTTCTTCATGTAAATAGACAGACTATTCTAACTATAAATGAAGAGATAAATAATTTAATTTATCTCTTGATTATGGATGTTTTATTTGGAGAGATAGACGATCTAGGCTCAACTTTAAACAACAGAATAACGCAATTATTGGCTTTGAACCTCTCTAGATGATAACTAATTGTAACCACGAATACTGTTTGTAAATTAATTTCTCAGCGCAAGTAATTTGGCCAGATGTATGATATTCTTTATTTATAGGGAATCTAAATACAAGGACAAAAACTCCTTAGATTCCTTTGAAGTGAGTATCAGACCAGCCTCATCATTTATTGGTGACGGCATAACGTTAATCGAAGTGGAGCAAAACCGCCTAAAAATCGGTTTTTCGTTTGGCGAAGCTGTTGCCATAAACTAGGCTGGACTGATTTTTCTATGTATCTTTCTTCAAGGGAAAATAATGTTTGTCTTGCTATGATGAAGCAGAAATTTCTCATTCATCTGCTGTAGCTCTGGAAGTTTTTTGAATTATTAGTGACAAGATTTCGACTAATTTTTAGCACCTTTGTTGGATCTCGCATAACACTAATATTCACTGCTATATAGGAATCCGGTTTGGTTTCTGAAAAGATACGTAGGGTGTGTTAGCGACAGCGTGACGCACCATTATCGAAGGTTTGGTGCGTTACGAACTTCGTTCTAACACACGCTACAATACCTAATTTTGTTCAAAAATCAAATACGAGTGCTATATCTGTAAAAAGCTGTTTAACTTTTAGGAGATAACTGCAATATTTATACAAGTAGGTGGGCGTAATTAAACATAAAATAAAATCCTAGTTCGTAGTGAGGGATTCATCGCTCAAAACAAGGATTATCAGGACTAAAGTCCCGACTACAAACTTTAATTTAGTTCAACACTGTACTTGATTACACCATAATCTGGGAGCCGAATCAACAAGTCTGCGCCATTACCGAGGTTTTTATGCGGAAGATTGCTATTTATGGAAGAGGGGGAGTTGGCAAATCCACAACGACTCAAAATGTAGTGGCTGGACTGAGCGATATGAGTCGTAAGGTGATGGTTGTAGGGTGTGACTCGAAAGCAGACTCCACCCGGCTCCTTTTGGGGGGATTTCACCAGAAGATTGTACTTGATACGTTGCGTAAAGAAGAAGATGATGTGAATTTAGCAGACTTCCGTCAGGAGGGATGGGGGAAGACGCTGTGTGTGGAATCGGGTGGGCCGGAACCTGGTGTGGGATGCGCTGGTAGAGGCATTCTGACATCTATTGGGTTGCTGGAACAACTCGGTGCTTATGATGATGCAGTTAGACTTGATTATACATTTTATGATGGTCTGGGTGACGTGGTATGCGGTGGATTTGTCATGCCCATTCGTGAACGCAAAGCTCAAGAAGTTTACCTGATCACTTCTGGGGAAATTATGGCGATGTATACCGTCAACAACATCTGCCGAAGCATTCAAAAGTATGCGACCATAGGCGGTATACGTCTGGGAGGATTGATTTGCAACTCTCGCAAAGTCGATCGGGAAGATGATTTGATCAAAGCTCTTGCAGAGAATCTGGGAACTCAAATGATCTACTCCATACCCAGAGACAATATGGTGCAACGGGCGGAGTTCCACCGGAAGACGGTGATTGAGTATGCTCCTGAGTGTGAACAGGCGCAACACTATCGCAATCTGGCAACCGCAATTGACCAGAATACAGATTTTGTGACTCCAAAATCTATGTCTAGCGATCGCCTTGAGGAACTGCTAGTAAAGTTTGGGTTGTTCGACTAGGACGATGCAGTAGGGATTATCCCTAATATAAGGTATCTGGAGCAATTGGCAACCTCTGACTCGAAAAAGCAGAAAAAACTGCGTAAGTTTCCTACCACTATTTGAGAAATCGACGTAACCACGTCAAAATTTATCTACCTCACTGAAGGAGTAGAACTTATCATGTTGACTGAAGAGGTATTAGTCCAAAAATTTACTACCGTAGTCAAAGGACGCTGTGCAAAACTCGGCGAGTTGCTCCAGTACTGCCATGTCGAACTCGTAAACTCTTACTGGGGCTGCCCTCCAAAACTTATACAACATTTTGTTGTTTATTATCCTAATATGCTGTTTGCCTCAATTAATGACAACAAAGAAGTTTTTAGAGGCGTTGCCGAAGATTTAGGGATATCGAATGCTGTTTGTATAAACGCCACACGCATTATCCGCGATCGCGCCTCAAGGTTGAAGGAAAAGAACCCGATCTTATGGTTGGAACTCCAATGGGTTGCGGTGCCAACGAAAAAAGGCAATTGGTATCTAGATCGGGACTTACCGGACTCGGACTAAAGCTGAAAGTTCCCCTTGGCTAGCAAATGATGAAAAGGCGATCGCTAGCTTCGCCTACTTCAACGCTAAAATAGTAGCTATCAATGCAAGTATTCTAGCAATATGTATGTTACACTTGCAGAAAATAAGCAAAATTGTCAAAATATCAATATGTCTGACAACAAAAACGCCAAACACTAGAAAACCTTGCTATTGCACTAACAGATTTAAGTTTGTCCGTTGCGGCTTTTTCTAACGGAGAGATACAGCCTCATGAAACTGGATGTGAATCTTTGCAACAACCTGAAGTCAATTAGAACTCGCTTAGGCATGAGCCAGCAAGAATTGGCTAATATAGCTGGCGTAACTCGTCAGAGTATTGGTGGTGTGGAATCTGGACAATATGCTCCTTCTGTTGCTATGTCACTGCGTTTAGCCAAGGCACTTGGTTGCCAAGTCGAGGATTTATTCTGGTTTGAGCAAGATTTACCAGAAGTTGAGGCAGTTCTTGCCGGATCAGTCCCTAAGCAACAGCAATTGCGAGTTAGTCTAGCGCGGGTTGGGGATCAATGGATAGCTTATCCCCTCGTTGGGAATGATGCTTTTCGGATCGAAATGATTCCTGCTGATGGTGAGACAGTTGCGGTAAAGTACCCCATTGTAGGAACTGGAGAATCCGTAAGAGTGAAGGGATTATCCAGCATAAGCAAATTACCATTAGCGTCGGAGGTAGCGACAGAGGAACTTCACCCGGCGAGTGAAGCACAGAGCCAGACAGGTACAAATAAAGTCCAGGTTCGGCTTCTGGATGATATAGATAAACTGCACAATACGGTTGTGATTGCTGGTTGTACACCTGTACTTTCCCTGTTGGCAAGAGCAACTGAACGTTGGCATCCAAAACTGCGAATTCATTATCGTTTCGCCCACAGCACGGCTGCATTGCGTAGTCTGTGCCGAGGTGAAGTTCACATTGCCGGGATGCACTTATACGATGCTGACACTGGGGAACATAATATTCCCTTTGTCCAGGAAGCCTTAACAGGTAAGAGTGCCGTTTTGATTACCCTTGGAGTTTGGGAAGAAGGTTTGCTAGTCCCACCAGGAAACCCAATGGGAGTTAAAACAGTTTCCGACTTAGTAGAATTTGGAGCAACTATTGTCACCCATGAAGTGGGTTCTGGCAGTCGAATGCTCTTAGAACGGAAACTCCAAGAAGAAGGAGTGCCATTGCATAAAGTTAAAGGATCTGATCATATCGTTCACAGCCATCAAGATGTTGCCTTATCTGTAGTCTCAGGAATCGCTGATGCAGGCATCAGTACGGCATCTATAGCTGCTGCCTTTGGGTTGGGATTTATCCCTCTGCATCGGGCGCGATATGACTTGGTGATTATTAGAGAATACTTGGAAGAAGAACCAGTAAAGCAGTTTCTCAGTATTTTGGGACATCGCCTAGTCCAATCGCAATTAGAGATTCTCGGCGGCTATGATATCAGCAATATTGGGGAAGTTGTCGCAAATATTTAAATAATTCGTAATAGAGCCTCCGGTACGCTCCGCGAACGTAATTTGTAATTCGTAATTACGCACGCAGACTCGCTTTTCGCGTCGCTAATGTAATCCGTAATTATTAACCCACGGCTAAGGAATATGTCTTTTAGTTTTCAAAACTCTAGTTAGTTGCTCTATCCTTCAATTACGAATTACTTAAGTAAATCAAAATCACCCAACAAGTTAGCCGATCATGAATCATCACTTCTTGATGAATAAACATCCGATTCAAATTAATGATACAACCTTACGAGATGGCGAACAAGCGGCAGGTGTAGCTTTTAACGTTGAAGAAAAAATTGCGATCGCCACTTTTCTTGATGCTATTGGTGTTCCAGAATTGGAAATTGGCGTTCCAGCAATGGGACAAGAAGAAGCAGAATCGATCCGAGCGATCGCTAATCTGGGATTAAATGCCCAATTACTTGGTTGGAACCGTGCTAAATTGTCCGATATTCAGGCATCTATAGATTGTGGTTTGGAACGGGTGCATATTTCCGTTCCTGTCTCAGAAATTCAGATTGCCGCCAAGTTTGGGGGTAAGCAGCAGAAAATGCTGGATCTTTTGCGGGATGCAATAAATTTCGCTTGCGATCGCGGTTTATCTGTATCTGTTGGCGGCGAAGATTCTTCCAGAGCCGATGAATCTTTTTTGCTAGATGTGGCGTATTATGCTCAAGAGTTGGGAGCTTTCCGATTTCGGTTCTGTGACACTGTAGGAATTCTCGATCCTCTAACTACTTACAGCAAAGTTCGCTCCCTTGTCCATCATCTATTCATTCCCATAGAAATGCATACGCACAATGACTTTGGGTTGGCAATGGCGAACTCGCTGGCGGGTCTGGAAGCAGGGGCGCTATCGGTTAACACCACGGTAAACGGCATCGGCGAACGGGCAGGCAATGCGGCGCTGGAAGAGATCGTGATGGCACTGAAACATATCTACGGTGTCCAAACGGGCATTGATACAAAACGGTTGTTGGAACTGTCACGGTTAGTTGCTAAAGCTGCAAACTGGCCAGTTCCTCCTTGGAAAGCGATCGTGGGTGAAAATACTTTTGCCCACGAGTCGGGAATTCATGCTCATGGTGTGTTGCAAAATCCGGGTACTTACGAACCGTTTGCGCCGGAAGATGTTGGTTGGGAACGTCGCCTCGTTGTAGGCAAACATTCCGGTCGGCATCTGATATTTAGTGTGCTGCAAGAACATGGAATCACCCTCAGTCAGCCAGAAATTCAATCAGTTCTGGATGCTGTAAAACATCAGTCAGTAAAAGTTAAGCGCAGTCTCACGGTTGAAGAACTCCTGAGTTTGGTTCCTCAAGGGTAAACGCACAACACCTACTAAAACATTACAGGGGAATGAGGTTGGTAATCCCTATGAAATAGTTCAAAAGTTGACTATGACAAATCCTAAAAAATTATTGCGATCGCGTGAAATTCCTTTCAATTACGAAATTGATGGGAACGCTTCTCTAACTGTTCTGACTTTTCAGGTTATGTGGAAAAGCCACGAAAAACCTAACCCCCTAACCCCCTTCCCTACGTTCGCGCAGCGTCTCGTTGGCGAAGCCTCTCGTAGAGAAGAGAGGGAAAGGGGAAAATTCAAAGTCTCTCTCCTCAAAGGAGAAAGATTTAGAGAGAGGTTTTCCAGATACCGTGAAAAGTCAGTCTAACTGTTCCGGCGATGAAACTTCTGCGGCTTGAGCCAAGCTTTTTGGTGCAGAGGTAAATCGGTTGTTGATGCTCCAATACCACTTGATGTCCAGGGTAATCATGATTGGTTAATTCTACTAAAGCATTTTTTCTACCATGCTTAATTTTGATTCTATTCGTGCCACAGCAATGCAAAAAGTCCCATATAACTGGGCTTTGATAAAAAACTTGCTTTCACCAGAAGCAAGCTTAGAACTAACTGCGAGTTTTCCCCACGAAGAGTTTCGTTTGTCGGAAGGGGAGGGATACGGATACTCTTGGGGAAAGATGCTTGCAACTAGCGAGGATATTTCCTTGATGCTCAAATCTAGCGATCATCGCTGGCGAGAGCGGATGGCGCAAGGTAGACTTACTTGTGACTTAAGACACCTCAGTAAAGTCTGGCGACAGTTGATAGAAGGACTGTGGACAGATTCTTACCGCACAGCTTTAGCTGAAATGTCTGGGTTGGAACTAAAAGACTGTGTAATGGATATTGGATTTCGCCGATATCAATTAGGACAGTTGCATCACCCTCATACAGATGAGCCGAACAAAGTTTTAACTCATCTGCTATTTTTCAATCAACAATGGTCTGTAGATTGGGGAGGCTGTTTGCGAATTCTTAAAGACTCCCAGCCGGAATCTGCCTTCCAAGATATTTTACCTCTGAGCGATTCCTCAGTTGCGATCGCGCGTTCTAATAATTCTTGGCATACTGTAACCCCGCTTACTTGTCCTGCATCTGAGTATCGGCTAGCCTTACGAGTTGCTTTTTTTCAAAACGATCGCCTTGCAGATTTCGGAAAAACCCAGCTAGCAGCCTAGTAGTCTTTGTCAGAAAATCAGCCTCCTGATTTTCTGGTTCTTCCTTATTTATCGTTGTTGATAATCCCTTTGACTATGACTAATCCTACAGAACTATTGCGATCGCGCTACGGTGAAGTTCCCTTCAATTACGAAATTGACTGGAACGACTCTCTAGAAACATTACTCGCTCACCGTTCAGTTCGATCTTATCTATCCGATCCTTTACCACCAGGAACCCTAGAGTGGCTAGTTGCAGCTGCTCAATCTGCTGCTAGTTCAGCTAATATGCAAACCTGGAGTGTGGTAGCCATTGAAGATCAAGAACGCAAAGCAGAATTATGCAAGCTGGCTAATAACCAAGCGTATATTAATCAGGCTCCCGTATTCTTGGTTTGGTTAGCAGATTTAGGTCGTCTGGCTCATATCGCCGACAGTCGTGGACTACCTCATGTAGCTTTAGATTACACAGAACTGTTGGTTAAAGCCATAGTCGATGCAACAGTCGCAGCCCAAAATGCGACTGTCGCGGCTGAATCTATTGGTTTAGGAACGCTGTATATTGGCGCAATCCGCAAAAGCACTCAAGAGGTAGCCACATTATTGAATTTGCCACCTTTTGTATTCCCTATCTTTGGGATGTGTGTGGGTTATGCCAACCCTGAAGTACAAGCTGCTGTTAAGCCGCGTCTACCCCAGCCGGCTGTGTTCCACCGGGAAACCTATAAATTAGCAGAGCAAGATGAAGCGATCGCTCATTATAACGATATCATGAAAGAGTTCTACACAGAACAAAAGATGAATGTCGCTGTTGATTGGTCGCAACACTCAGCCGAGCGCATCGCAACTTTAGACTATTTAAAAGGGTGCAAGTACTTGCGCGAAACTCTCAACAATTTCGGCTTCAAGTTGCTTTGAAGAAGAAAGATACTTGCTCCACTTACAGAAAAGTTGGAGCAAAATAAACCTCAGCGAATGCGATCGCTACACTCGCATTCGTAGAGTATCTCCAAGAGTTTCAATCTCAATTTTTCAGTGCGTAAGTCCTAAAATAAAGCCGCTAAATTGACACATATAGCAATTCTCCTGCTTGAAACCTTTGTACGAATTTAGGGAATCTGAAGGCATTTAAGCAGTCAACAGGCGAAGGATTTAATGAGTATTCCAGCAAGCTTTATCTTTCAAAAAAGAGCTGAACTGTAAGAATCGCTCTTGTCATGAGAATTGCTGACCAAAAATGTAGAATTAACCCGCAAAACGAAAGGAGCTTCAAACAATGAATAATCTATCTACCAAAGACCTCAACAGACTACGCTCTCAAAGCAAAATAATTGTTAGTCGAGTAGAGATTTTCATCGAAACTTACTTATCAGAAACCTCCCTTGACGAGGCTCTGGTTAACGAAACCTTACAAGAGATCATCAAGGCTGCGAATAACTTAACAACCGCAGCATCCCAGATGAAAACTGCCGAAACTGTACATAAACTCAACGGTTCCAAATAGTTTGAGTAACAAGATCCCCGACTTCTTTAAGAAGTCGGGGATCTGAGCCTCTCAATTTTCACAAATTAAAAATGTTATGCTTTTTGTATTTTTAATTCACATTGCTGAAAAATATAATTCACCGCAGCAAATAACTTATCTAAATCTTGAATCACATACAAATTTTTGTTCCGAGTAAACACATCAGCAATCAACTTTCCAAATTGCCATATTTTCCCGTTAGAAACAATCCCGAAAACATCGCTGACGAAATCATCATTAATTCGCTGCACTGCAATCATTTCAGCTAAACACTGACCCCAACCTTCCTCAAATTTGTCTTGTTTAGCTTCAACCATCAAAAAATAAGGTTTATCAAAAACAATTGTACCAAGAGGGTTTCGCTGTGTCACCGTATAATCTAGAACACCTGATAAATCTTCATCGTAAGCTAATGTTTCATGACTCCAAAGTGTTAATTTACTTCGGTAAGGTTTCCATACTTCTTTCAATACTGGATAGATGAGATTTTCACAAATAGCATTTTCAGAATTATCAATAACTCCATCCATCAATAGCAAATCTAATTCTTCTTGGAATGATTCTTTAACAGGAAAATCTACCTCCAACATGAAATTAGACTGCACATACTTGATTTGGAATTTTTTAATGACTGCACTAATACTTTTATAATTACTAAATGCCATTTTAATTTACCTTGTGCCGCTACGCTAACGAAATAAATATTTATTTATTTTTCCATACTTAAAAGCAGTTGCTCTCAAACCTTCTATGCAGTACATGGATAGCGGGGCGTTTAGCCCGTGCAATTATTACTTTTTCACTCAGCACTCAGCACTGTTTCGGTGACTTCGCTAACACACAACATATTCCGCTTAACTTACCGCAGATAACCTCACGGTTTATAGACCTCATTGCGATGAGCGATCGCTATAATAAATATTTGCACCAGTTCCTCATCTATCGAATAAATGACCCTGTATTCCCCGATTCGGTAGCGATAGTACCCTGCATAATCTCCCTTAAGGACTTTGATGTATAGGGTGCGACTGGGGAGTTTGCTCAAGCTGCTGCAAACATCGAGCAATTTTCTTCGCTAAGGCTTTGTCAGCATTGATATAAACCTTTTGAGCATCGGGATGGAGAACAACTTCATACATCAGATCGAAGAGTTCTCCAGGGTGTGTAAAGGGTTTTAGGGGTTGCTGATGAGTGCTTAACTCGCTCTAGCAATCCAGGAATTGCCAAAAGTTCTTGGGTTGCAGCTTCGCTTTCAGCATTTGCTAAATAAGCCGCAAAATCAGCAAGCACCTGTAATCGCTCTGGCGATAGTTGCTTGAGTAAGTCATTAAGCTGGCGCTGTAACTCTGTCACAGATACTAAATCTGCTGACGATCTATCCTCCATTGGGGAATTATCCGTAGTATTCATCGCTTGCTTTGCAACTTCAAGGTTTAGTGTCTATTGTAAGACAAGCAATCGTAGGAGAATATTATTTGCTTACCCGAAAGTCTACGCGATCGGAGCCGCTAGGCTGAAGATACACTACGACTTGTCGCATCCTTTTGTCAGGATAACGTCTGTAAACTCGCACCCGATAATCCAACATCCGAAACGGAATGTCTTGTTTGGGGCGGGTTTGAAATTCGATATGCAGAACGGAATCATCAGACTGAAGTAGAATTAAGGCATCTGCACGGATGGGTTCAAGGGAAAGTTCAGAGGGTTTTAGCTCTGTCAGGGTAATGGACTCTCCCAGTAGCCAACTGGCAAAATCGGCTGAGAAGTTTTCGGCAAGAAATCGACAGGTATCGTCATACATAGACAGATTGTACGGCTTTGTAATACTTAGAATCCTTCTGAGCATCTAAATTGTCTGGAAAACAACATAAATGGTTGATTTCCTACTCAATGTTGCTTATACTTCCCAATGTAAGTTTTACTTGCGATAGTAAAAAATATTGGCACAGAGATTGCTAGGAGAGTGTAATGATCAATAATCGGGCTGTGCGCGATGTGTGTTTAGTAAGTTTCCTGGCGATTCTTTGCATCAGCTTTGGTAGTAACCTAATCAAGCAAAAGCCAACTATTGGACAATCCCCAGCGAATAAAAATGTGATCGTAGCCATGACAACCAGCATTGAGGATAGCGGGCTACTAGATGATTTAGTGCCGGCGATTGAAAAGAAAACAGGATATAAGTTAAAAAAGGTTGCAGTTGGTACTGGACAAGCTTTAGCTCTGGCTGAAAAAGGTGAGGTTGACGCGCTATTCGTCAATTCACCTAAAGCTGAACGCAAAGTTTTGTCAGGTGGTGCGGTAATTAATCGTCACTTGGTAATGCACAATGACTTTGTGATCGTTGGACCAGATGCTGACAAGGCAAAGATCCGAGGGAAAAAGAATGCTGTGGAAGCATTCAGTCTGATTGCCAAAAACCAAGCATTGTTTGTATCGCGGGGTGATGACTCCGGTACTAACAAACTAGAAAAAGATTTATGGAAACAGGCAAATGTCACACCCTCTGGCAGTTGGTATCAGCAAACAGGTTCAGGGATGGCGGAAACTTTGCAAGTCGCTAATCAAAAACTAGGATATACCTTAGCGGATCGAGCAACGTATATATTTCAGAAGAAAAACCTGTCTTTACCAATACTGGTGGAAGGAGACAAAAAACTGTTAAATCTCTACCATGTTATGGAAGTAAATTCTCAGAAATTCCCCAGAGTGAACAGTGCGGGAGCTAAAGCATTTATTAATTATGTCTTATCTCCTGAAGGACAGACAATAATTGCAGCCCACGGGAAAAAAGAGTTCAAACAAGCGCTATTTTATGTGGATGCGGGTAAAACGGAGAAAGATTACGGCTTTTAAACAAACTTGAGCATCAGATCGTCAAAGATTGCTCTACTGCATATTTCAGTATTCCTGTTCAATTCTGTAAGAGATTTGTGAATACAATCATCGAAGGGGCTTTGAGAGCTTCTGAGCTATTAACCAATGGCGATCGCGATGTTTTCCAGGTGATGATAATGACATTGTTCGTATCTGGAACAGCTACAGCCATTAGCGTTTTGCTGGGACTCCCATTAGGACTGTGGCTAGCATTGGTGGATTTCACCGGCAAGCAGACTCTAAATAGTTTGATTAACTTTGGTATGGGATTACCACCCGTCGTCATCGGCTTAGTAGTCAGTGTATTTTTCTGGCGATCTGGGCCATTGGGAAACCTTGATTTGATTTATACACCCACAGCGATGATCGTCGCCCAAGCAATCATTGCTTTTCCAATTGTCGCTGGCTTCAGTTTTACAGCAATTATCAGTATTAATCCTAAACTACGCTGGCGACTGTTATCAATGGGGGCGACACAGTGGCAAGTTAACTGGTTACTGATTAAGGAAGCACGGTTAGGGTTAATGGCTGCTGTCATCGCCGGTTTTGGTCGCGTTATCTCGGAAGTTGGTGCATCTATGATGGTGGGCGGCAATATCAAGGGGCAGACAAGAGTTCTGACAACAGCGATCGTTACGGAAGTAGGGAAAGGGAATTACGATGTGGCAATGGCGATCGCATACATCTTACTCATCATCACATACACCGTTATCGTGTTGCTGACTATCCTACAGCATGACAGGAAAATTCTATGAGTACTCACGAGTATGTCCTAAATATGCGACAGGTTAGTGTAGATAGCAAAACACATAAAAATATCCTGTCAATTGAAAATTTTGCAGTCCGTCCTGGGGAACTTGTCGCAGTAATTGGCCCCAATGGTGCTGGTAAAAGCACTCTGTTAAGAACAATCAATCTATTGCAACCTTACCGTGGTGAGATGCAATTATTTGGCCAGGATGTCCGCAATGCCAATAAAACATTGTTGCGTCGTCGTTCGGCTCTGGTATTTCAAGAAACATTACTACTAGATGACACAGTTTTTAATAATGTTGCCAAAGTATTAAAGTTTCGGGGAACACCAACGCCCAAGATTCCGCAAAGGGTACATACTGCCCTTGCAACTTTTGGCTGCGAACACTTGGCAAAACGTTCGGCTCGTTCACTATCTGGTGGTGAAGCCAAGCGGGTTTGTATTGCCTGCGGTTTAGTTGCTGATTCCGAATTGCTGCTTTTGGATGAGCCTTCTGCCTCTTTAGATGTGGGCATACGTTCCCAGATGATTGAAAAAATTAGAGAGTGGGCGCAAGCGAGGGGATCGGCAGTCATATTAGTCAGTCATAATTTTACAGATATACTGCATTTTGCCGATCGCGCGATCGCTTTATTTGACGGCTGTATCATCCAGGATGATAACTTGGAAACCATCATCCGCCAACCAGCTAACGAGCAACTTGCCAGACTGGTAGGGATAGATAATATTATTCCGTGTGGGGTAGAACGCAATAGCCGTGGTAGTTTTATCAAACTTGCAAACGGGATAGAGTTTTTATATCCTGGGGAAATCACAAAGCCAATGACTGCATGTTGTTTATCTGGCGATACTTTTAATGTTTACGATCCAAGTTCTTTAATGAAACACAAACCTGGCTCGGTAATTATTGAAGGGCTAGTAGAACGGGTTTTAAATGGTATTGGGATTTGTAGTATTTGGGTTAAGGTGGGAGAACAAACTTTAATCGCCAGAGTGCCTCGGAATCATATATTTGGCAATGTATATCCCCATGAAATAATTAAACTAGCATTCAATCCTAAAGATGCACATTTTGTTTAGAAAAATTTTCTGGCTGCATCAAGGCAGCAGTAGGGGCTGTCGCCGCTTTCAATTCAGCCTCAACCAAGTCATCCACCTGTGCCTGTTGTTCTGGTAGCAATTCTTGTCCCCGATCCCGTGCCGATCGCCATAATCTCATCAACTCTGATAATCGTTCTTGTTGCTGGGCACTAAACTCAGTCTCACCCAACCGGGCAGTTAACGCATCTAAAGCTTGCCCCGCAGTTTTGCCAACAGAATGTTTATCTCCTGCGTAGACGCAAAGCGGCTTGTCGTCAGACATCGCACGATATGATTTCTCACCGCTAGCGTCTTTTGTTGGTAAAATTGCTACTGTAGTCATACTTCCTGAACTACTTCTACACTAACAGCCTAACGTTCCCAATTAGCGGCGGCAGATAACCTCAAACTCATCACCAGTGGTTCGCGTCCGTGCGCTGCATTGGGATGCTTATGCTCCGACAAACTCATCTGTACAAACTCAACAAAGTTTAATTCCAACAATAGCATTTTTACCTGGCTGAGTTTTTGCAAGTTTCAATGCCAAATATACTTCTTGAAATGATCGCCCATATCCAATTGAACATGTTAGACCAGGTGTTAATTGTGAATACATAGCCTGTATTTCTAAAAGCATTTCTTCTTGAAGATTTCCCTTAAACAGAAGATCGTCGCCTGCTTCAAATACAATTGCATTCTTACCAAGCTGATCAGTAACAAACTTAGCAATCCTTGAAATTGCATTAGCTACATCTTTGCTTAACTTCCGAAAGCTAGATTCATCGCTACAGGCAAGGAAAAGTTCTTCTAATATCTTTCCTGTATCATCTCCATCTAATCCATAATATAAAGTCTCTCCCGGTTTTATCTCAGCATACGATAATTTCTTCATATACTTAGGTTCTTTAGAAAGCTCACCACTTGATAGCAAAGGATGCACAATATCTGTATAAAACTCAATAAAAGGAAAAGCCATTTTGACAGAAAGTTCTGCCTTGAACTTTTCCAAATCAGTTAAAAGCTTACCCTTATGTGTAGAACTATTTCTCAAGTACAAAATAAAATCATTGAACTTGCTAAAGAACTCTACGTCAAAATCAGATGGAGCATCTTTTTCGATTTTGGCTTGAATAATTTTGAGCTTTTGACCAAAAGTTCTGCGATCTACTCCGTCAGGGGTGTCAGCCAAGATAAATTTACTTACAAGAAGTCGAATTAGATCCTCTACACTCGCCGAAATTGACGAAGCTGCTATTCGATAGATAGCATTATCTTTACTTTGATCACCTTGTAACTTTAACTGAATAGAATGACCTAAGTTATCCTTAAAAAACTCTTTATCAGAAGAATCTGGATCTATAGCTACATATTTATTAGTATGAGC
Source organism: Nostoc sp. (assembly GCF_036917435.1). Lineage (GTDB taxonomy): Bacteria > Cyanobacteriota > Cyanobacteriia > Cyanobacteriales > Nostocaceae > Nostoc. Next base: position 40,214 of record NZ_JBALDM010000031.1, on the reverse strand, counting down.
TTCTATAATTTTTCTGTAGCGTATCATTTCTGATAAATTTAGATACGCGATGCTATCGAGTCTAGTGCTATCAGGGACTGGAGTATAGGAGGATAGTAAAATATTAATTGGAAGAAATCCTCTTTCTTTAGTTAGTTCAAATAATTTTGAAACATCGATTAGGTATTGATTTTTTATATCAAGGATATAAGACGCTATTGAAAGCAGATTTTTCTGTAATGAAGTTCCATTAGTGAGATCAACAATAAGGTTTGAGCTATTTGAAATACCCTTTAAAATAAACTCAACATAATCAACAAATTTTTTAATTGAAGCTTCTTCTGCTGTAATCTCGACAATTTTGTCAACAAATAATTCTCGGCTGACTTCATTTGCTTCTATATAATCTACCCAATCTTCATTACTTTTTAGCTTGGCATATGAATCTCTTGAATGTACAACAAATATGTTTGTTAGAGCCTGATCAAACATTTCCTCCGCCTTAGCATTAGCTGCAAGTATGGAGTTCGCAAATGTAAACTGATTAATATTGCCGAGAACGAGTAGGGTTGTCATATCTCTCTAAGTGCTTTATTTCTTTTTGCTGACCTTTGTAAACCTTGGAACCTAAAACATCAGCGATTAGCTGCGAACCAAGACAAATGCCAATAACTATTTTATTTTTTTTATTACTTCTTCATAGAAGAAGACAGGAGGCAGAAGGCTAAATTCTCATCTTTGACTGCTTCAAACTAAGTTGCAGTGTTATTTTTTACATTAAATCATACAATAGACCTCATGTAACGCCGGATTTTGATGCAGTCTGGATTAGTGTTGCCGCCACTTTTTTCGCCTGTGAAGCAGTTGACCAACTTCCTTCCATCATCGCAACCACGATCGCACCTTGCACCAACAGAAGCAGTTGTCGCGCTAACTGTTCTGGTGATAAAACTTCTGCGGCTTGAGCTAGACTCTTGATGTAGTGGTAGATCGATTGTTGATGCTCCAATGCTACTCGATGTCCAGGATGGTCAGCATTGGCTAGTTCCACTGAAGCATTAATGAATGCACAACCTCGAAAATCTGGCCCCTCAAACCATTCCCGCAGGGCATCAAATATTGCTAGTAGTTGTTGGGATGGGTTAGAAGCTCGTTCTTCAATGGTGGTTTTAAGCCATTGGCACCATTGTTCATCCTGTTGTCGCAGCCACGCTTCAATCAATGCATCTTTTGACTTGAAATGATTGTAGAGCGACATTTTCGCAACGCCAGATTCCGCAACGATTCTGTCAATGCCAACGTTGCGAATTCCTTCTCGATAAAACAAACCTGATGCTGTACTGAGGATGCGATCGTGAACAGATTTACGGCTTGTTTTCGGTTTAGTCATTTAGATCGCATCCTTGAATAATGTGTAACTTTTAAATACTTCATCAATAATACTGACAAAGATTTACCCAATTTAAAGATTGCTCAAACTTCAGTATATCAATAGCAGTAAATAAAATTAGATTAAAAAAAGCACTTTTAACTATTATTTAATTCATTCAAAACACCAGGTTATTTCATTCTTCTGGATGTTGAATTAAGTTTGTTTGAAGCAAGTGCTGTAAATCCCCAATAATATTGATTTAAGAAAAAACTATCTGTAAATAATAAAAGATTTATCCCAAAAGTGATTGATGAACTGCAAGCAGACCAAAGTCCCCCCGAACTCCAGAACTGCTACCGATCAAGTACTTCCACAATCCTCCAGAAACTTGTGGAGCAAGACCATCAGTTCATCAAACAATTGGTTAATTTATGGGATTTGGCTTCATCACTACAGCGCAAGTGCTTGGAGATCCTTTGTGCATGAAGTGGTTTAGATTCCCTATAAATAAAGAATATCATACATCTGGCCAAATTACTTGCGCTGAGGAATTAATTTACAAACAGTATTCGTGGTTACAATTAGTCATTAGCTAAAGAGCCGGAAAGCCAATAATTGGGTTATTCTGTTATTTAGAGTTGATAAAATATCGCCGATTTTTCCTTTGTGAGGCATCCAAAATCAAGATAGAAAATCAATCATTTATCTCTTGTTTTATAGTTAGAACAGTCTGTCTATTTATATTGTCGAACATCTTATATATCTAGAGGTAATAGTGTTTTAAAGTCTAGACAGAATTGTCTATTTACAATGAGATTAATCCATCTTTTTCCAATAGTTATTTTCGTTATTGTTATCAGAGTTACTATTATTAATTAGAAAGGTTGATAGGATTTTGAAATCAAGGAAGTCAAAGAAGTTTTCTTCGGAGAACAGAAATATCAAAGTAGATTTCTTGATATCAGCTATTTGCACAAGGAGCAATCTAGCCATGCCAATGAAGTTGTTTAAGTGCGACGAAACCATCCCAGAACGGGAGAAGCACATATATATTAAAGAGAAAGGAGAAGATACAACCCAGTTTCTCCCCAGCGCTCACGTCGAAACCATTCCCGGCTCATTATCTGAACGCGGATGCAGCTACTGTGGTGCAAAGCTCGTAATTGGCGGTGTCCTCAAAGACACCATCCAGTTGATACATGGCCCTGTAGGCTGTGCTTATGATACCTGGCACACCAAACGCTATCCCAGCGACAATGGCAACTTCCAACTCAAATATGTCTGGTCATCGGACATGAAGGAACAGCACGTTGTCTTCGGTGGCGAAAAGCTGCTCAAGAAGGCGATGCTGGAAGCCTTTGCCGAATTTCCTGACATCAAACGGATGATGGTGTACACTACCTGCTCTACTGCTTTGATTGGCGATGATATCAAGCCTGTAGTCAAGGAAGTAGAAAAAGAATTGGGTGATGTCGATATTTTCACCGTTGAATGTCCTGGTTTTGCTGGAGTAAGTCAATCCAAGGGACATCACGTGTTTAACATGGGGTGGATGACGGATAAGGTAGGAACTTATGAGCCAGAAATTACTAGCCCATATACAATCAATGTGATTGGTGACTACAACATCCAAGGTGATACCTTTGTGATGGAGAAGTACATGGAAAAAATGGGCATCCAAATTATTGCCCATTTTACCGGAAATGGTACTTATGACTCATTGCGTGGGATGCACAGAGCGCAGTTGAATGTGACTAACTGTGCCCGTTCTGCTGGATATATTGCCAATGAGTTAAAGAAAAAATATGGTATTCCCCGGATCGATGTGGATACTTGGGGCTTTGATTATGCTAAGGAAGGGTTACGCAAAATTGGGGCTTTCTTTGGGATTGAAGATAGAGCCGAAGCGGTGATTGCGGAAGAAGTTGCTAAATATGAGTCGAAGTTAGAGTGGTATAAAGAGCGCTTGAGTGGGAAAAAGGTCTGTATCTGGACTGGTGGCCCGCGTTTGTGGCACTGGACTAAGGCCCTAGAAGACGATTTGGGGATGCACGTTGTGGCGATGTCGTCGAAGTTTGGGCACCAAGAGGATTTTGAAAAGGTCATTGCTAGAGGTGAAGAGGGGACTATCTATATTGATGATGGCAATGAATTGGAGTTCTTTGAGGTGCTGGAAATGGTCAAGCCTGATTTGGTGTTGACTGGCCCGAGGGTAGGTGCTTTGGTGAAGAAGTTGCATTTGCCTTATGTGAATGGTCACGGCTACCACAATGGCCCATATATGGGTTTTGAAGGTGCGGTGAATATGGCGCGGGATATGTACAATGCCATTTATTCTCCTTTGATGAAACTCGCTCAATCTGATATTCGTGGTGAGAAAAATCTGCCAAGTACCAATGGTAATGGCAACGGTAAAGTAACCAAAGAGCTATCTGAGCAAGTCGTTTCTTTAGTTCAACAGCAAGTTAAGGAAGCCACTGCACAGGTCAAACAGCCAACGAAGGAAACTGCGCCACAGGTTCAAAAGCCAGCCAAGGAAGCTGCGCCACAAGTTCAAGCGCAAGCTAAGGAAGTTGCGCCACAAGTTCAAAAGCAAGTTAAGGAAGCTGTGCCAGTTCAACCACAAGCTAAGGAAACTGCACCACAAGTTCAAGCGCAAGCTAAGGAAATTGTGCCAGTTCAACCACAAGCTAAGGAAACTGCGCCACAAGTTCAAGCGCAAGCTAAGGAAATCGCGTCATACATTCAAGATCGGGCTGCGGAAGTCACAAAATTAATTCAAGAACGGTGTTTGTGGCAGTTTCACTCGCGTGCATGGGATCGGGAAGAAAACATCAATGGTGTTCTCAATATGGCCGCCCAAATCTTGACTGGAGAAAAGGTGGTTCTGGAAAGCTTGATCCAAAGGGGTTTTTATGCAGATGCGAAGATCCTTTCGGCTGACCTAGAAATCAGGTTTTCATGGTTAAATAGCATGGAAAACTCGCAAAAGAAGGCAGTACTGGAGTCTGTTAAGGCAATGCTGATTGATATTGTAATAACCAAGTCGAAGAATGGTGAATTACATTATTCGCTTTACTAAAGCAATTAGATCGGTAATTCAACCAAACCAACGAACGGCGTTGCTCAATTGGAGCATGAAATAGAGTTTTGTCACTCCTGTTAGTGTTTGTGCAGAAAATTTCTTACAGGTAAAGAGCGATCGCTGCGGCGAGCTAACGCTAACGCTACGATGGACTATGCCTAACTCTTCATCCCTCCTAGCATTTTACCGCGTACCGTTTGAGTACAGAAGCATCTCATCTAGATTTCAAGACTTTTGCGAAATTCAATTCTACTTTTCTTCTGTAATCGACGTTATGGGTAGCTTGCTTGTTGGGTGCAGCGATCGCTCGACTTCCTTAAACTCAATTCATGTCTTCGTTCGGCAACGCCAAACAAACATAATTACAAACTCTACACCATCTAGGAGTCAATAGAATGTCTTTAGTCGTAAAACAGAAAGAACGCAAGGGAATAATCAATCCTATATTTACCTGTCAGCCCGCTGGGGCTGAATACGCTTCCATCGGAATCAAAGATTGTATTCCCTTGGTGCATGGAGGACAGGGGTGTAGTATGTTCGTTCGCCTCCTCTTTGCCCAGCATTTGAAGGAAAATTTTGACATTGCTTCTTCTTCACTCCATGAAAATAGCGCTGTTCTTGGAGGACAGCCACGGATTGAGGAAGGCGTAAAGACCTTAGTCGCACGATATCCCGATTTACGGATTATCCCAATTATTACAACTTGTTCAACTGAGACAATTGGGGACGATATCGAAGGAACCATTAACAAGCTTAACGGCTATTTAAAGGAGACTTATCCCGATCGCAAGGTTATCCTTGTTCCTGTACATACTCCTAGTTACAAAGGCTCTCAAGTCACTGGCTATAATGTCGGTGTACACGCAATCATTTCTACCCTAGCAAAAAAAGGCGAACCAACTGGCAAGTTGAACATCATTACAGGGTGGCTTAACCCTGGAGATGTCACTGAAGTTAAGCGCATCTTAAAAGAGATGGACGTTCCAGGAAACATCTTACTGGATACAGAAACCTTCGATGCGCCCACGATGCCTGATAAGACAAGTTTTGCCTTTGGGAATAGCACCATTGAAGACATCGCTGATTCTGCTAATGCGTTGGGAACTATTGCCTTATGTAAATATGAAGGCGGTAGTGCAGCCGAATTCTTACAAGAGAAGTTCAAAGTTCCGGCAATTCTTGGGCCAACCCCAATTGGTATCAAAAATACTGACATCTGGCTGCAAAATATCAGCAAAATGACTGGGAAAGCAATACCAGAATCTTTGGTTAGAGAACGTGGAAAAGCTATTGATGCGATCGCAGACCTTGCACACATGTTCTTTGCCAACAAGAAGGTAGCTATTTACGGAGATCCCGATTTAGTAATTGGTCTAGCAGAGTTCTGCTTAGAAGTTGAGTTAGAGCCAGTGCTGATGTTGTTGGGAGACGACAACAGAGCCTGCACCAAAGATCCAAGAATTGCCGAGTTGGAGAAGCAAGCAGCCTGTGATATCGAAGTCATCTGGAATGCAGACCTCTGGGAATTGGAGCGCCGCATTAAAGATAAATCCCTCGAAATCGACTTAATTCTAGGTCATTCAAAGGGTCGATATATTTCTATCGATAACAAGATTCCGATGGTTCGGGTTGGCTTTCCCAGCTTTGACCGCGCAGGTCTGTGGAAATACCCAATCATTGGGTATAAAGGAGCAGAATGGCTAGCAGACAACATTGCTAACGCCATGTTTGCAGATATGGAGAACAAGCACGATCGCGAGTGGCTCTTAAACGTTTGGTAGATCGAGTTTAAACGCAAAGGAACGCAGAGTGAAGCGCAAAGGAGCGCAGAGTAAAACTTTGCGTTCCTCTGCGCTAACCTTAGCGTTCCTCTGCGTTAAAAAAGATGAAATATTGGAGAACTATCAATCATGACTGCAAGTATAGATCAGAATGTCGTATTTTACGGAAATTTAAGCGAACTTTATCGCTTGGCAAAAGAGGGTAAGATTAAGACCAGTTTACAAGGTAGTCATACCCGCCCCTGTAAATTTTGGACTGCAACGAAGATTTTAAGTGGGATTAAAAATGCGATCGTCATTTCTCACGGGCCGAGTGGCTGTGCTTATGGTGTCAAGCGGGCTTATAAACTAACCAATAGCCGCAATAGTGGTTCACCTTATGAACCCGTGGTAACAACGAACATGAGCGAGAAGGCGGTAATTTTTGGTGGCGAAAAAGAATTAGCAGGTGCGATTCGAGAAGTAGATGAAAAATACCATCCCGATGCGATCGTTGTTGCTACTAGTTGCGCGTCTGGTATTATTGGCGACTGTGTTGATGATGTAGTGAATAAAGCCCGCAGCGAAATCAAGTCTGAGATCATGACGATACATTGCGAAGGATTCGCAGGCGAGTATCGCAGTGGATTTGATATCGTCTTTCGGCAAATTGTAGACTTTATGGAGCCGCCAACTCCAGAACGGAAAGCACAACTAGCCGATGCTGTCAATATTGTGGGTGCAAAGATGGGACCTGAAAGGACAGAAGTCGAAACCGATGTCAAGGAATTGATAAGATTGATAGAAGGAATGGGCGCACGGGTTCACAGTGTCATCGCAGGTGATTGTACTTTAGAAGAACTCAAGCAAGCACCGAGTGCGGCGGTTAATTGTACTTTATGTTTGGATCTTGGCTATACCATTGGCAAAGCCATGTCAGACAAGTTCGGTACTCCGTTAAATTCTACTATCCTTCCCTATGGAATCACCGCTACAGAAAAATGGCTCGAAGGAGCGGCAAAATATTTAGGGATGGAAGAACAGGCAGCTGCCCTAATGGAAAGGGAATATGCCGCAATCAAGACTGAATTTGAAGCAGCTAAGGGTTATATAGAAGGAAAGTTAGCGATTATTGAAGGACACGATGCTATCAAGTGTTTGTCCCTTGCCCACATGTTAGATCGTGATTTTGGGATGCGTGTAGTAATTTATAACTTCCATCCGTGGAGTACAGAAGCACGAGAAACCAGTGTAGATTACTTGTTGGAAACAGGGTTAGACCCGGAAATCCTGATTACGAAGGGGACGCTGGCCTTTGGCAAGTACGAGTCGATGAAACAAACGGAAGATGAATTACTAGATTTTATTGGTGGTCTTGATTCAGATTCAGTAGTATATTTTGGTTCTTCCTTGAGTTTCCCTCATATTCCTGTCGTCGATTTAAATGCTATCTTAAATCGTCCCAGATTCGGCTATCGCGGAGCCTTAAAGGTCGCAAAGTGTATTAAAACAGCACTTCAATATAGTTTTAGACCCCGTAGTTCCTTAACTAAGCAAATGGTATTTCCGAAAAATTCCGGGTTAGCATCTGCTCAATCATTGACTGGAAAACTAGCTCAAGATTTGCCTGATTGTACCGTATATGCAGAGAAGAGACGGGGAAAATGTATGAACGAGTAATAAATAAAAGTATGGATTTGTCTCACCCAGAGGCGCAGAAAATTGTAGCGACTGTTTTGAAAGTCAAGCAATTATTAATAAAAAACCGGAACTGGCTGCATTGAAGAACTGGAAAACACTGCACGCTAATTCGGTGGCGTTTGATCCGAGCAAGGCTTAAGCCAAAAATGTAAAGCCAGAAGCCGTTACAGGCTGCAAGAAATACGAAAACGTCAAGGCGGAAGTCGTTACGGGGAAAACAGAAGCCGTTACAGGCTGCACAAAACACCGAAACATCAAGGCAGAAGTCGCTACAGGCTGCGCGAAACACGGAAATGTCGAGACGGAAGTCGCTACAGGCTGCGCGAAACACGGAAACGTCAAGGCAGAAGTCGCTACAGGGAAAACAGAAGCCGTTACAGGTTGCACAAAACACCAAAACATTAAGGCAGAAGTCGCTACAGGCTGCGCGAAACACGGAAATGTCGAGACGGAAGCCGTTACAGGCTGCGCGAAATACGGAAACGTCAAGGCAGAAGTCGCTACAGGGAAAACAGAAGCCGTTACAGGCTGCACAAAACACCAAAACATCAAGGCAGAAGTCGCTACAGTCCGCGTGAAACGCATTTACCAGAGTCAAACCTTAGAAAAATAGGAAGGAAAAAATGTCTGCTGAAACAACTTTTGACAATTGTAACCATAGTAAAGACCCAGTAGTTGGCTGTGCCCTTGAAGGTATTGCAACTACGGTCGCTGGCATTAAAGATGTGAGTATTGTGATTCAGTCTCCACAGGGTTGTGCGTCTACTGTTGCAGCTGGGTATGACGCTCATGAGGTTGATTTCACCAAGCGGAAAGTAGGTTGTACTCGTCTTTTTGAGTCAGACATTGTGATGGGAGCATCTGAGAAACTTAAAGGGATGATTAAAGAGGCAGATCAATCTTTTGATTCTAAGGTGATGTTTGTCGTTGGGACTTGTGCGGCAGACATCATTGGTGAAGATATTGCGGGATTGTGCAACCAGCTTCAGCCAGATATTAAAGCTAAACTCGTTCCTTTAATGGCTGGTGGGTTTCGGGGCAATGCTTACGATGGCTTGGAGATGGGAATGGATGCTTTACTTCCTTTTATCAAAAAAAGGCAGACGAAGAGAAGGGGCAGGAAGCCAAGGATTGTAAATATCATTGCGCCACAAGCAAATTTGAATCCTACTTGGTGGGCTGATTTGGAATGGGTAAAAAAGACGTTAAAATCTTTAAGGATTAGAGTACAGACAGTCTTCTCTCATAATACCTCATTTGAAGAACTGGAGCTAGCTGGTGAGGCAACAGCTAATATTGTTCTCAGTCATGATGTTGGGTATAAGTTTGCTCGGAAAATGCAACAGACCCATGACATTCCTTTGATCCTTGATGATATACCTTTACCAGTGGGTGTAAACAACACTAGCCGATGGTTGAAGGCATTGGCGGCACATTTCAAGATTGAAGAAAAATTTGTCGAACCACTAATTAAACAAGGCGAAGAAATGGTCGTAGATACACTTCGCAAACGAGCATTGATGATTATTCCCCGATATCGTAATTGTAGAATTGCCGTATCTGCGGATGGAACGCTTGGTATTGGACTAGTCAGAATGCTCTTTGAAGAATTAGAGATGATTCCAGAAGTCTTATTATTTCGTTCAGCAATGCCTGATTCTCGTTCAATTCTGGAGCGAGAACTGCACAGCCTCGGTCTTACTTCCCGCGTAGTATTTTCGGCAGATGGCTATCAAGTAAAACAGACCTTAGAAGAGTTTGGTGTTGATGCTGTGATTGGTTCGGCATGGGAAAAATACATGGCAGAGGAATTGGGAATCAAAATTGCTTTTGATGTATTTAGTCCCACTAACAGAGAAACCTATGTTGACAAGCCATATTTTGGCTATGAAGGCATGATCAATATCATGGAAGTGATTGCTAACGATTGGGATAGAGCTTTTCGTTCAAAAGAGATTCATTGGACATAGAAAAGTATTATGTCAAGAATGTTTTGATATTCTAATGTAGAGTTATCAACAAGTATTGCACGACGTTTTTTAGTTACTTCCAGATAATCAATTCTTGCTACTTATCGAGAAGTCCTTGGCTTTTTATCTAATAATATCAATTTTTCACCTATGGCGTTTTCGGCTGTTGCTCAACTGCCTTACTAGGCGGAATCTCTTCAAGAGGAATCAGTGCTTCGATTACCGACTTTACAATTGGTGCGGCGACAGTAGAACCATAAGCACTTTCTCCTTTTGGCTCATCCACCAGTGCAAACACTACATAGCGAGGAGATTCCACTGGTAAAATAGCCACAAAGCTGGTCATTCTAGCACCCTTGATGTAGCCGCCATTAGGACTAGCTTTTTGGGCTGTACCAGTTTTACCAGCAATGCGATATCCGGGAATTTGTGCCGCCTTACCACTGCCTTCATTAACAACAGTTTCCATCATTTCTACAACCTTTTGGGCTGTTGCGGCTGAGAAAATTTGGCGTGGGATAGTGCGAGTGGGTGAATCATGCATCTGCCCTTTGGTATCAATCAGCCCTCGAACTACATGAGGTGTAACCAACTTACCACCATTGGCTAAAGCACCGTGCATTTGTACTAACTGTAATGGTGTCATAGAAAAGCCTTGCCCAAAGGAAGTAGTAGCTGGTTCAATTGGCGAGGCAATAAATTCTTCTTGACTTTTAAGGCGGCCGCCAACTTCAAAAGGTAAATCTGTATCAACTTTTTGTCCTAACCCCAAGCGTTCTAGCCAGTTGTAGTAGATTGAAGGCTTTAAGCGTTGGATAATTTGCACCATGCCAATGTTGCTGGAATATTGTAAAATCTGAGCGATGCTGATTCGCCCATTACCATTATTCATGGCATTTTTGATGGTGTAATTAGCTACTCGAATAGAACCGGAGTCATTAAACATATCATCTGGTTTGATGATGCCATTTTCTAGAGCGATCGCCACATTCAAAGGCTTAAAAGTCGATCCCGGTTCATAAAGATCCGCTACCGTCCAGTTTTTAAATAGCGAAATATTAGCTTTCGCATATTCATTAGGGTTATAGGTAGGCTGAGAAACCAGGGCGAGTAAGGAACCATCCAAGGCATCCATCACAATTACCGCCCCACGTTTAGCGTCAAACTTCTCCATTTGTTGTTTGAGCGCAACGCGGGCAATTCGTTGCAGACGGCTATCAATAGTCAGTTGCAGTCGCAAATCATCAAAATGCAAAAAACCTTCCGGGGCATGATTAGGCATCACAACCCCGTTACCATCACGACTGAGACGTACCGTTTGCACAGGACGTTCTAATAACTTCTCTTGAGAGTATTCCACCCCTGCTTGACCACGACGGTCAAGATTCACGTAGCCCACCACGTCAGAAACCAAATCGTCTGGCGGATAAAATCGGGAGTATTTTTCAATTAACTCTAAGCCATTTAAGCGCAAAGAAGTCACGCGATCGATAATTTCTTCTGGTAGGGCTGGAGCAAGTATAATTCCGCTTCTTTTGCTTTGAAAAGTTTTCACCAAGTCAGCAGTATCTTTTGCCAATATTGGGGCAAGCCGCTCTGCCATCTCTTCATTAGACTTATCAAACAGCTTAGGATGAGCGTACAAAGTATATACAGGACGGTCAATAGCCAACAGATTATTATTGCGATCTACTACTGGGCGACGGGGCATAAAAGGTCGCAAATTTACCATTTGCTGGTTTCGTGCCTGCTGAGTTAACTTTGACCCCTTGACAATTTGCAGATTATATAAGTTGATACCTAGCCCCAACCCTGCTGTCATTAATACGCCCCAGACTATAAACAGTCGAGACTTGGTATTAGATGTTTGGTTTTGGATATTAGAGAAAAGTGTCCTCAACAACCCTTGTTTAGAACCCTTCGGTTGCCTTTTGAATACTGGATTCCGAAACTTTCTTAATTTTGTTCTGCTTGTTGGTGACTTCTGCATTAAGTTTGTCCTTTGTCATTTGTCTTTTGTCACAAGCCACAAGTCTGAGTCCTAATGACTAATGACAAATGACTAATGACTTTTAGCCTGTTACCAATTCTTCAAAATAAAGCGCAAAAGCTGAACAAGGGTGATTACTAATTACGATTAGTATCCCAGTGGCGAGAGCCTTTGCTGTTGCGTTTGGGAACTTGGGGTTATGTTAGACGATGCTGGTTTAGGACTATGAGATGGTGGAGACAAGAAAATCATCCCTTGAGGAGTTGGCGATACAAGCCCTGTTGCTGGTTGTTCCGCTTCCTTAGCCATTTTATTTGTCAACGTGGCATTGGTTGTCGTTAACATCCGTTCATGACGTTGGAGGTTTTGCAGTCTGCGATATGACTTACCCCAAAGCTCTTGAGAATATACCGTCCAGCCATAAACAGCAAGTGTTGATGCTACTAACAAAAACGCCAAAACTGTTGAATAACGATGAAAGGTGTACAAGCGCAACACCCATAAAGGTGCTGTTCCAGAATTAGGCGTTGTGGGAAGGCGAAGAAAATCTACCCCTAAACTCTTCTGAGTTGCGCTGGAGCGCTCATTAAGATTTGGCATTTGTTGTTTACCCAACTCTTTCACCGATTTGGGTATAGCTGCCTGATTTGTGGAACGCCGTTGTCTTGTAGAGGATGCGGGTGTGGCTGGGGTCGCTGGTATAGAAGCGCTCCTTGCTGACAACTCCGTAGGCTTAGAGCGTCGCCTCCCTAAAGAAAGGATAGAATCTCGCCGGAACCAATTACCCTTTGTAGAAACAGCAGATTTACGAGCAACTACCATAAATTTTTTGAGATGAAAAATACTGTACTTTAGATTGATTTTCTTGATTGTCTGTTTTTGCTAAGGTTACAATCCCCTTCTGTGGGCAATAAGCACACATAACAGACTACACCCTTTTAACTGTTCTAATGGGTAGCTGTACCAATGTTTGCAATCAGTAATTAGCAACTGGACAGCTTCTCCTTTAGGTATCGCACTTAAAGTATGGCAATGCGGGGCAGCAAGGTGCAATACTCCATGAAAAATTGAAGAAGAATTTAGAAGTCAGAATCAATCAGTCGGGGATTCAGATCCGCGACTCGGAAAGAATTCATTGCTGTTAGCGGATAGCTAAGGTTTAGCCCATTCTGACTCCTGACTCCTGAATTATGTTTGATAAAATTTTTGCTATGATAGCTCGGTTTGCTAGAAAATCCGGGAATTTCTGTTTTACTCCTGAGTTAAGAGAAACTAATCAGATGGCTGAATGATAAATAATCTGAAAAAGAATACCCCAAAGGATTGTTTTTTTTAGCATGTAATCTTCTAGCATTTAAAAAAAAAGCAATAAATACGGTATCGTATTGAACAGGCGAAAAATTGTTCTAGCCACAATTGGTGAAAGAGGAGTTATGAAAACAAAAATCTTTGGTTTTGCTCTAATGTTAAGTCTGGCTACAATTCTCGGTGCCTGTGAAGGCGGTGGTGCTGGTGGTGGTGGTACTAGTACTCCATCTGCTACAGGTGAACCAACTGATGCACCTGCTGGGTCTACACCTGCTGCTACTGCCCCAGCTACTCCCGCAACTACCCCCGCAGCAACTCCTAAATCTCCTACTGCTACTCCTAAATAAGGCATTTTAAGCTTTAGTTTAAATCATGCCAAAAACAGCTTAGTAACAATGTTCGTCACCATATAGCTTGGATTAATGAGGTTCATCTAGAAATTTATCTTTCTATTGGTGTATCAGAAGCCCAGAGTTTGCTCAAATATCAGCTAAGTAGGGCAGTAAGCAAAGGATACTGGTGATGAAGATTACTTCCTCAACCAGTATCCGCCTGAAATTCTCGCCTGACCGAACCTTATTCCAAGGAAAAGGAGTTAAGTTCTATATATCTAAGCCATCTTGGGGGTAAAATATTTCCCTGATTTAGCGTTTAGAATGGCTTAGACTCCTAAGTTTTGAGAGGACAAAATAATTCATTGCGATCGCTGGCAATTGCTCAAGAGCATTCCCTGTAGTCTATTCTGTGTTAGAAGAGACATAGTGATATGCCTTGATGTTGCCAGATTTTTATTGGGAATTGGGAATTGGGAATGGGGAATGGGGAATGGGGAATTGGGAATGGGGAATTGGGAATTGGGAATTGGGAAACAGATTTTCATGCTGTGTTGTGAACGCAGTTTAGGCAATGGGGAGAGTTAAAGCGGGAAAGTCAGTAAAAATCTTTGGATTGATTGTGATTATTGCAACTTTTATTGTGCTAAGTGGCAATTGGGGAGCAATAGTCATAGCATTACCGCCACCAGAGGATACGCCAGAGGAAATATTAAGGACAAAGATTATCATAGAAGCGCGATCGCCAATTGATGGAAGATCCCTAACAGCTTCCGAATACATACAATTACAGGCGCAGCTTCAAGAAGTCCCACCACCAAAACTAGACCCAAAAATTCGGGATCAGATTTTCTTGCTTCGCCTACGTAAAACATTACTTCAGTTTTTCCCATTTTTAAATTTTTGATAAATTACTTATTCCCAATTCCCAATGCCCAATGCTCAATTCCCAATGCCCAATGCCCAATGCCCAATGCCCAATGCCCAATGCCCAATGCCCAATGCCCAATGCCCAATGCCCAATGCCCCATTCTGATGTACGATAACGGTGGCGACAAAATTGCAAATAAATGTAAAGAATATATATAGATATTAAAAAAGTAGATTTAGTCAATCACGTTATTTCACTTAGGTAGCTTCATGTCCATGACCACGATCGCCCCTGAGCAGGTTAACAGCATCGTTTGGAATCAGCATAACGATCCCTTTGAAATACTAGGTTCTCATCCCATAGAACAAGACGGCAAAACTATTTGGGCTGTGCGGGCCTACCTACCAAATGCAAGTGCAGTATGGGTGGTTGTTCCTGAACAAAGGAAAGAATACCCAATGCAAGCAGTGCATCATCCCCATTTTTTTGAATGCACTATTGAAACCGCAGAACTGGCAAACTACCAGTTACGGATTAAAGAAGGGGAAAATGAGCGTGTCACTTATGACCCTTACGCCTTCCGTTCTCCCAACTTGACAGACTTTGACTTGCATTTGTTTAGTGAAGGGAACCATCACCGAATATACGAAAAATTGGGAGCGCACCCCACGGAAATAGCCGGCGTTAAAGGCGTTTATTTTGCAGTTTGGGCACCCAACGCCCGTAATGTTTCATTGCTCGGAGATTTCAACCTCTGGGATGGGCGGAAACACCAGATGCGTAAAGGCCCCACCGGAATTTGGGAGTTGTTTATTCCTGAAATCGGTGTGGGAGAGCATTACAAATATGAAATCAAAAATTTTGAAGGACACATTTACGAAAAATCCGATCCCTACGGTTTTCAGCAGGAACCCCGCCCGAAAACGGCATCTATTGTCACTGATTTAGATGCCTACAGTTGGGATGACGAAAACTGGATGGCAAAGCGGCGGCGCACTGAACCACTTACGCAGCCTGTCTCAGTTTATGAAGTGCATTTAGGCTCTTGGTTACACGCTTCTAGTGCTGAACCTGCTAAACTGCCAAATGGTGAAACTGAACCGGTAGTTGTTGTTTCTGAACTTAAGCCGGGCGCACGTTTCCTTACCTACCGGGAACTAGCCGAGCGACTCATTCCTTATGTCAAAGAATTAGGATACACGCATATAGAAATACTTCCCATTGCGGAGCATCCCTTTGATGGTTCTTGGGGTTATCAAGTAACTGGGTACTATGCCCCAACCTCCCGTTTTGGAACCCCCGAAGATTTCATGTATTTTGTTGACAAATGTCACCAAAATGATATAGGGATAATTGTAGATTGGGTTCCTGGCCACTTCCCCAAAGATGGACATGGTTTAGCTTTCTTTGATGGTAGCCACCTCTACGAACACGCTGACCCCCGCAAAGGCGAACACAAAGGATGGGGTACTTTGGTGTTCAACTACGGTCGCCATGAAGTCTGTAATTTCTTAGCAGCAAATGCCCTTTTTTGGTTTGACAAGTATCACATTGACGGGATTCGTGTCGATGCTGTTGCCTCGATGCTCTATAACGACTATTGCCGCGAACCAGGAGAATGGCTGCCAAATCAGTATGGTGGCAGAGAAAACTTAGAAGCAGCAGACTTTCTGCGTCAGGTAAATCACACTATCTTTAGCTATTTCCCTGGCATTCTCTCAATTGCTGAAGAATCTACTTCTTGGCCAATGGTATCTTGGCCCACCTACACAGGCGGATTAGGCTTTAACTTGAAGTGGGATATGGGGTGGATGCACGATATGCTGGATTATTTCAGCATGGATCCCTGGTTTCGTCAGTTCCACCAAAACAATATCACCTTTAGTATGTGGTACAACCACAGTGAGAACTTCATGTTGGCCCTGTCTCACGATGAAGTGGTGCATGGCAAGAGCAATATCATCGGTAAAATGCCGGGGGATACATGGCAGAAGTTAGCTAATGTACGTTGTTTATTTAGCTATATGTTTGCTCACCCAGGCAAGAAAACCATGTTTATGAGTATGGAGTTTGGGCAGTGGAGTGAGTGGAATGCTTGGGCAGATTTGGAGTGGCATTTATTGCAGAATGAAGCTCACCAAAAGTTAAAAACGTTTTTCCAGGAATTGAACCATCTTTACCGTTCTGAACCAGTTTTGTACACTCAGGATTTTGCTGAACCTGGGTTTGAGTGGATTGACTGTAGCGACAACCGCCATAGTGTAGTTTCTTTTATGCGTCGTGACAAGGATTCTGATGATTTTGCGATCGTGGTTTGCAATTTTACACCGCAACCCCATTCTCACTACCGCATTGGTGTACCGCAAAAGGGATTTTATACTGAGTTGTTCAATAGTGATGCGCGTCAGTATGGCGGCAGCAATATGGGCAACTTAGGCGGTAAGTGGACAGATGATTGGTCATTGCATAGTCGTCCTTATTCGTTGGATTTGTGTTTGCCACCTTTGGGAGTGTTGATTCTCAAATTGGATAAGAAGAAGACTGCTGAGGTGATTGGATAACATTTTTGGGTGGGCAATGCCCACCCAAAACTATTTTTGATGGTCAGTCCTGTAGGCTTTAAAGTAAAAAAGTATTACCTCTGCGTTTATAATTATTTAATAAGCTTATTTGTAATTACTTAGTAATCTTTACTTACCGCGTGTTAAATAAAATTTATAAATTAATTACTCGTTATTTATTCAAAATGCTATTTGCTAGCAGTTTGATAGTCTGTTTGTGGTTAGGTGATGTGCATTTGACAACTCTACAAGCAACTATAGGAAAGTTAGTCAATGCTCAAACTCCTAATACTGTTACATTAGTTAATCAAGGTGTTGAAAGTTACAAAAATGGAAACTTTCAGGATGCTATTCAATCTTGGCAATCGGCTTTGAAACTATATCAAAACAGTAATAATGATAATAATGTTAATGTGGCGATCGCTAATGAAAATTTAGCAAGAGCGTATCAACAATTAGGTCAGACTGAAGCAGCACTTAGCTATTGGGAAAAAGTAATCGCTTCCTATCGTGCCCAAAAAGACTCGCAAAAAATAGGGCGAATCTTGACAGAGATAGCACAAGCTTATAGTAGCTTAGGACAGACAAAAAAAGCAATTGGTTTTTTATGCGATCCCTCTAATGCCAAAAATATCGAAAAACTAGTATGTCAGCAAGGAAGTGCATTACAAATAGCTGACGAACAACAGGATAAAGAAGGAAAAATTGCAGCATTAGGAAGTCTTGGGGAAGCTTACCGTCTTAGGGGTAATTATGATATAGCAATTAAATATTTTGAAGATGCCAAAAATATTGATAATAAAATATACGATTTTGCAATATTAAATAGTTTAGGTAATGCCCACGCCAGTCGCGCCCAACTTTGGAATCTTCGTGTCAAGTCGGCTAAAAAGCAGAATATCTCTCAAGTAAGTAAGTTTCAAATAAATGCCAAAAATGACTATCAACAGGCACTAGAATATTTTCAGTTAAGTCTTAAAGAAGCTCATGAACAAGATAATAAATCTGGAGAAATGCGAAGTATTCTCAATCTCATTAAGCTTCTTTATCGCTCCAGAGAAATAAATGTTATTGAGCCAGCTAAGGTTGATATCAATATTCAACAAGCTTTGGAACTGCTGGATAAACTACCAGATTCTGTTAACAAAGTATATGCAGCAATCGATTTAGCAAATTTGTCTGCCGTTGATGATGAATCAACTTCACCATTAACTCAATGTTTGGCAAAGCCAAAACTACCAGAAGCACAAGTAAAGAAATTATTTAACAAAGCTGTAACAATTTCCCAAGCACTGCAAGACTCGCGTTCTGAGTCTTATGCTTTAGGAGCGCTAGGCCATTTTTATGAGTGTCACCATGAATATCAATCAGCTTGGAAATTAACTAGTAAGGCAATTTGGTTAGCAGACCAAAAGTTAAAAGCTAAAGATAGTTTATATTTATGGGAATGGCAAGCAGGAAGAATTTTAGAGAAGCAGGAAAAGAGTCCTGAATCACTTCCTTTTTATGAACGGGCATACAATATTTTAGAACAACTACGCAGTGATATTCTGATTGCAGATCGCGATTTTCAATTTGATTTTCGGGATGTTATTGAGCCTGTATATCGCCAGCTAGCACAGCTTCAATTAGAGTTAGCTTCATCAAGCAGTCCCAGTAATAAGCAACTTAGTAGTCCAGTTTTAAATGCTGCATTAACTACTATAAATTCACTCCGTTTAGCAGAAATTCAAAATTACTTTGGTAATGATTGTATCTTAACAGCAATTAATAATAAAAATGTCACTGATGTTGTAGAAAAAGATACTGCATTTATTAGCTCAATTGTTCTAGAAGATAAGACTGGAGTTATCTTAATTTTACCTAATCAAGAAAGACATTTGAAATGGATAGATCAAAATGAAAAAACTCTTCGGCAAGAAATTACAAACTTTTATACTGGATTAATTCGGGGAAAACGCGATATTAATTACGATCCAAAATATGCAGCAAATCTTTATGAATTAATTATTCGTCCGTTTGATGAATACTTAAGCTCTAATAAGATTAAAACTTTAGTATTTATCCAAGATAGCTTTTTGCGTAATGTGCCTATGGCTGCACTTTACGATAAAAATGACCATAAATATCTGATCCAAAAATATGCGATCGCTACTACTCCTAGTTTACAATTGACTTCAGCACAAAAAGTCAATATGCAATCAAGTCGAGCTTTAGTATTAGCTGTGAGTCATGAAGCAAAAATTGACGATCAGTTATTTGAGCAATTGACGAGTGTTAGCTCAGAAATGAAGGCTATTAAACAACAATTTCCTAATAGCAAAAAGCTGGAAAATGAGGATTTTACCATCAAGAATTTAGAAAAAGAAATTCAAGATAAATCCTATCCAATTATTCACGTTGCAACTCATGCACAATTTGGCATTATTCCACAAGATACATTCTTGATCACAGGTAATAATGACAAACTCACAATTAATCAGCTAGAAAGTTTGCTGCGTCAAACTGGTAAGAGTTCTAACTTAGTTGAATTATTAGCACTAACTGCTTGTCAAACAGCAGTTGGCGATGATCGGTCAACGTTAGGGTTGGCGGGTGTAGCATTGCAAGCTGGTGCTAAAAGTGCAATGGCTTCACTATGGTCTGTGGGGGACGAATCTACAGCAGATTTGGTGGCAGAGTTTTATAGTAAGTTACGGGAATCGGGAATTAGTAAAGCACAAGCATTGCAAGCTGCCCAATTGAAACTTATTAATACAAAGGAAACGGGGATTGATATCCAATATAATCACCCTTATTACTGGGCACCGTTTATTATCATTGGAAATTGGCTATAAATTAAAATATCCCCGACTTCTTTAAGAAGTCGGGGATATAAATTGGTATAGATTACTACAGCAGATTGTGACTTGGTGAGGTGTAGATGATCTTAAGGGCACAGCACTGCTGTGCCCCTACCTGCATACTTCATTTACCTGAAAAAGGCTGTATATCACCTTTGTTGATTTGCAATGGTTTGTAAATGTTGTATTCGTTTTTTCACTAGTTCTTCGCTATCTTTGAGTCTTGGTGACTCATATTTGGCAAACTCTTGTACAAGGTTTGAACCTACCTGTCCCAATTTTTCAGGTTTGGCTGACTTTAAAGCTTCAGCTAAAGCTTCATACCAGAAACCTGCTGCTGCGTAAGTATTTGCTTTTTGTAAACTATTCGTTGTAGTAGATAATTTATTTTTGAGTGTAGATGGCATTTGGACAACTATAAATTCTGATCTTTCTACTAAATCACCTCCTGGACAACTGATTGCTATTTGCCAAACATATTTTTTACCTGGAGTTAGTTTTGGATAGCTTTCAGGGTAAGACACCTGAAAAATACCTGGTGCAGTTTGTTGTTTAATGGGATCATTTAATGATCTGACATTTTTGTTTGAAACAAACTCAAAAATTTGGAATTCTATTTCCTGAGAACTAGATAGATAACCTGCAAAAGTAGGATGTGTAGAAGCTGTATATCCAATATATGTTTTAGGTGCAAGTAATGTCAGTGGAATTTCATTACCTAAGCTGGGACATCCTCTACTACCTCCGCTTCTGGTGTAGTCGCTTGCAGGTTTGCGATCGCTTTGCTTAAAATCAGCGATCGCAACTGGTGTTAAAAACCATAATAAGCCCAAAATAGAACTAGTTACGAATCTAATATTGATAAGTTGCCTAATCGACGCTAACATTTGATATCTCATGTTCTTCCTTATAAAAAAATATTTAATTTTTGTATTAAACCTTAACTACTACTCTTACTATTTGCTAATTTCCAAGTTATTTGACATATAGTTCCTTTAGGAGAAAGAGTTTCACGTTTAAAATCACCACCCAAGTTTCTGGCGATATTTTTAAGTTGTTTTGTCCCTTTGCTTTCTAAATATGAAATTAGCCCAGTTCCATTATCTTGAATCTTAAGAGTATAGGAATCATTGTCTTTCTTCCCAATAGCTTCAATACATTTCACACCTTTAGCATGTTTACCTACATTACATAAAGCTTCTTCCAGAAATAAACAAAGTTCCTGTTTATGCTGAATGCTTAAATACTTCTCATCTACTGGTTCAAATGTACGGATTTTGATTTTGATATTTTTTAAATATTCTAAATCCGATCGTTCTAACGTACTAGAGTATACTACATAAAAAAGTTCATGGATCGGGCATTTTAAGTCAATTTTTAATCCGCTACCTAAACGGAGACTTTCATCTTGAGATAAAGCTTCTAGCTTTAAATATTCGCCAATTTCTCGAATTTCATAGTTAAGTTTTTCTAACTGCGATCTTAATTCCTCGTGTGACCAGTCTTTAGCCTGCATCTGTCTCAAGACGTTTGCTAAAGTTTGTAAAGGCCCATTATGAATCACAGTAAATGCAAATTCAATTGTATGTTGACGTTCGTTCATCTTAATTTTAAATACTTGGTTGTTTTGATATAAAGCGAATGCGAATCCACTCAACCCTAACCCATTTACTGTTAAGGTCAATAAACTCGGTGCTATGGGAATCCACCAACCGCATAAAATAAGTAAGTAACCAACACCAAATAAGGCAAAAGCTACTACAACTACAGCTAATAAATTCTTCCATAAAGATTGTGTGATCCAAAAAAGAATTATTGGATAACAACCCCAAACTATTATCCATAAATATTCCCACTTGTCCGACCAAACTTTTAATAATGGTCGTCCGTTAATCACTGCATTAATTATCTGGGAACAAGCATGAGCATGAAATTCTACTCCATAGATTTGTCCCGGAATCTTTTGATGAGCAATTGCAGAAGTATTTACGAAATCGGTAGTACTGCTAGCAACAATACCAATCAAAACTATCTTATTTTGTAGTAAGTTGGGATTAAAATTATCATTTATAATATCATTTAAAGATAGAATATTAAATGGTTTGTTACTATTGCGGAAATTTATTAACATCTTTAATCCGGTAGCATTTTCTTTGACATATCCTCCAGAATTTGATAAAAAACGAGGGAGTTCTGTGGTTTTAAATCTGATTGCCGCTTGGTCAATTATCCCATTTTCAATATTAATATTTTTGGCAGATAAATAAGCTTGTGCTAATTGAAGTCCAAAAGAATATTTGTCTTGTTGAGGATATTTGGGGTTTTGAGGTGATGGTGTTAAAAGTAGGTAGCGACGATATTTACTATCTTTATCTACTACTATGTCAGAAAAACCTATTTGCTCTGCTGGTAGTTGTGGCGGTGCTAAAATTGGATCTGGAGGTAATATTTTTTCAATACCAATTAGATTTTTATAGTCATGGAATACCTGAATTAATTCTCGATTGCCAGGTTCAACAGGTAAGTCTCGAACTATATCAAGACCAATCGCAGTAGGTTTATACTTTTGGATTTTTTTAATTAGTGTAGCAATTTCTCTATCTGGAATTGGATAGCTTCCTACACTGCGGATATCTTCTTCATTAATGCCAATAATTACAACTTTATCGTCGGTTGCTTCTAGAGGACGTAAACGTAAAAATGTGTCCAGCATCATCAATTCATAATTTTGTAATAAACCACATAACCTTGCAGTTACTATGATTATCAAAAATCCTGTTCCTGGAAGTGACGCTAGGAGCAAAATTTTGATTTCAGCCTGAATTCTTCTCCAATTAATCCATACCATAAGCATCTGACATTTTGTTTAAAATCCCATACTCGATCGTGAATAACTAATCAATTAATCCTTCTTTTCTAGCGCGAATCTCTGTTTGAATCCGAATATTTTTCCCCTCTTTTTTACAATCTTCTGCATAAAGTTCGAGAACATCTTGAATTTTTGTCCAGTATGTACGCACTGCACGTTCAGACCTAAACATCCGTTCGGATATTAGTTTATCTGTTAATCCTTCTTCAAATGCCAATTTTAAAACATCTAACCACTCTGGCTTTAGTTCCAAACCATTTTTGATGTCTTGTGTGTGGGTTGCACCTTGGATTGCTATATAGACACGAGTTAACATTTCCTGTTCTGATAATCCTTTATCAGCGATCGCAAATCCACCTTGATGTTCATCAATCTCGTATTTTATCCTAACTAATGCCTTTACATAACTACTTTGCACCAAAAAGTTTTGCTGGGGATATTTCTGAAGTAACTGTTGAAGTAAGTTGATACCTGTATCAATTTGGGCTGTAACACCTGTTTTTTCAGGTATCGATAAATCCATGAAAATTAGGTCAAAGGAAGAAGTAGCAATCTCTTCTAGCGCCTCGCATACTGTTTTTACCTTGACAATATCTGCTTGGGGATATTGTTGTTGGAGTAAATTAAAGGTTCCAGTTAAAATTAATTGATGGTCATCAATAAGTAGGATTTTCATTACTGGTAATTGTAGATAAATATTAACTTCTCATAAATTATCAACACAAAATGATTTTTAACCATATCTTTAATATTTGTAGACACTTAGATAATTCATCTTGTGCAATGGTAGTGTTCCCCCTCCTTGCACTAAAAAAGGAAGTTTAGATTTATACAAACCAAGTCCGCGTAGGCGGGTTTTGTTTGCATTGTGGCGATTATAAATCACCAGGTATTTTTTTATGGTTTATCTGCCGCCTTTAGTAGGCAGAATAAATCTAAAATTGGTTGACTATTTTTAGTGTGCTATTGCAATTTTTGCAACACATCTGTCAAAATGCAATACAGTTTTCTGCAATCTTATATACAAGTCAAAGGTTGTCGTTTCAATGCAAAATTGAGGGTTGCATAAAAATTTCCAGCTATTTGGTTATGATTTGGTGTTTCACCTGTCATAGGTATAATTTGACCATCTATATATTCATGACGACACTCGGAAATGACTTCTAATTCTAGGTATTCTGTGAGAGAGTAGTCGCATTTTTCTTGTAATTGCATCTGACAAGGCTCTTTAGGATTTTTGATTTGACATTGACTAGATATGTCTAATCAATGCTATCCGTTTTACTCAAAAGGTTTACTAGGCTGGGTTCCAAGTGCCGTGGAAACCGTGGGGTATGACGCTGGGTAATCCTAGTTTGCAAACGGGTTCGGCATCTAAGCGATCGCTATCAAATACCCAAACTTCGCTACGATGAGAATTACCATCGTAGACAACGGTTAGCACCCAACTTTGCTCAGGGTTTTGAGTGTCTTGGGCGTGGATGGGTTCTGAAGGATAACGGTTCTCTCCCAAGTCTGCTTCGGTAAAGGTTTCGGTATTGTAGTCGAAACGAGCGATCGCATTTAATATTTCTTGGCTAATATCTGTTCCTGAACGGGATGTTGACATATATGTGTACCGAGAAGCTTGCCCCACGTTTTGCTGTGGTACAGTCGGAAATTCACAATGTCCGTTTAATAGTTGCTGAATTGATGTAACTTTGCCAGTTTGAGGATGTAAATAAACTCGCGTTAGTGTGCTTTTAGCTGGGGTGTGAGTCTTACCTGTTGCGACTTCCTTGAGATATTGGTTAGTTTGAAAATCTTCATAACGGGCAACATCTACAATCACTAAACCGCTATCATCAACATAACCATTAGCAAAATGCCATTGGAACCAAGGTTCGGTTTCTCCACGACTCACCACAGATAAAGTTTCCCGATCGATAACTAAAATCTGAGTTCCTAATTGAGGTTGCCACTTGAGAGAATCACTGTAGTTGTTTATCCCTATTAGCAAGGGTAAGACATTTAACCGCACTGGCGGAATGAAAAATACAAGATACTGTCCTGCTAAAACGAAATCATGCACGAATGGTATACCATCTAATGGGTATGCAGCTTGTTGGATTATCCGCCCAGTGGAATCGCTTTTGTAAATATTCAGCGTCGCATTTTTTCTAGGACTAATGCCAAAGTTAAAAATCTCTCCTGTTTGCTTGTCACGCTTGTAATGCGCCGAATAGTTTAATCCTTTAGTTAATCCTCCTAAGTCATCTTCGCCTAAAGTTTCTAAAGTTTGTAAATCGAGGGCATGGGGTTTACCACCTTCCCACAGTGCCAAAAGTTTATCTGGAAGTGCTAATACTGAAGTGTTGGCAGCGTTCTTGATGGGCTTTTGCCATTGATTCCAAATTGGCCCTGGTGCAGTCATTCCATAATTGCCGTAGAGTAGTTTACCTGCTGCGGCTTCTTCTTGATAGCCAGAGGTTTGCACATAGCGATAAACTCCAGTTGCAACTGCATCGGTAAAATTTATCGCCA
This sequence comes from Nostoc sp., assembly GCF_036917435.1. GTDB lineage: Bacteria > Cyanobacteriota > Cyanobacteriia > Cyanobacteriales > Nostocaceae > Nostoc. The sequence goes on along the minus strand of NZ_JBALDM010000031.1, from coordinate 15,050 downwards.
GAATTGCCCCATCTCCATCAAACCAGTGTCCCATCTCAATGCCACCGCGTTCTAGCCGTCCGGGGCCATTGCGGTAAAGAGTGCCACGCAAGCCATCTGGGATTTTGCCAGAGATCGTTTGCAATTGCGTAGATGGAAATTCTTTTGCTGGTTCTGCGTTAGCGAAGCTCACCAAAGGTATCGCACCTGCCCACGCTTTTGTTGTTGACTTTTTATTAATAATATGCATGTCAAGTGTTGTTTAAGAAATTTACGAGAGACGATTTTAACTATTACTCCCCAATGCTAATAGGGAAGCAGGGTGGATTAATTGTCGAGAGAGAAAAAGTTTTCTGACTCGATCGTTGGACTCATAGCCCGCCGTAGGCATCGTACTAACGATCGGCGACTCCTGCAATGGTTGAACCCATGAAAAACGCTTCAGCCTATCTAAACTGATAGTTAAAACAGCAGATGTAGACCATCAATGTCAAAATACTGAATCATGGGATGAAAAAGTAAAGGTGAGTAATACCCACCCGCAAACTTGTTTGGTTATTTACCCAAGACAGATAAACAGCAAATTTTATCAGTCAAAATCTATGAATTTGACCCCCTCTCAAACTCGAAAGCCTCCAACTCAAGCGATCGCAGCCAGAATTTTCCACTGGTGTAACATCATCAGTCTGTTTATCATGCTCACCAGTGGACTACAAATTTATAACGCCAACCCTGTATTTGGTGGACGTACAGGTTTGCACATTCCTCCGATATTTACTTTAGGAGGTTGGCTTGCAGGGGGTAGACACTGGCATTTTGCAGCAATGTGGCTATTCTCGCTAAATCTCTTATGGTATGGAATTTACATTTTAATTACCCGGCGCTGGCGACATCGGTTTGTCGGTGGTAATGACTTCAAAGCATTACAAAAAAGCCACAATTCCAAGCGCCTAATTTATGCTTGGCATCGGATTGCGTATACAGCAATTATTCCTATCTTGCTGCTGGCGTTATTTACAGGAATAGGAATGTATAAACCTGCTCGATTTCCTTGGATTGTGGATTTGTTTGGCAATTGGCAAGCATTGCGAATAGTTCACTTTGCCTCAGTACCGATGGTTATCTTATTTGTAGTGATTCACTATCAATTAGGGCAAAAAGCTGGTGGTACTGAATTAACAGAATCAATGTTTTGATAAATAATCTTTTTTTAAACAAAAAATATGAACTTTTTTGATAAATTGAATGGAAATATCTTACAAAATCAAAGCTTGCTATTTGTAGGACTCGATCCAAATCCAGAGATGATGCCTGTGCGTTATGAATCGGAAGAACTCATCGCTGGTTTGGAGAAGTGGTTACAATTCATTATTACTGAAACTTCTGATTACGTTTGTGCTTATAAACCGACACTTGGCTTTTACGAAGCGTTAGGTATTCCTGGTTTAGAACTGCTGTACAAAACTTTAGCAGCTATTCCAGCGCACATACCAGTTATTTTAGATGCCAAACACGGTGACTTAAATACTAGTAGCATTTTTGCCCAAACTGTGTTTACACAATGGCACTTGGATGCAATCACTCTTAGTCCCTACACAGGACAAGATCATGTAGCACCTTTTTTGGTCTATCCTGAGAAAGCGGTATTTATCTTATGCTGTACTTCTAATCCAGGTGCAGAAGCTCTACAGCAATATCCTACAAACGAGTCACCCCTTTATTTACAGGTGGTAAAAGAATCAAAAACCTGGGGAACTCCAGAACAATTGGGTTTGGAAGTGGGAACTACCAATCCTGAAGTTTTAGCACTTATTCGAGCGATCGCACCAGAAAGAATTATTATGGTGCGTAGCATCTGGGCGAAGGGTGGAAACCTGAGACAAATTTTAGAATCAGGTTTGAACGCTAATGGTGATGGTTTACTAATTCCTGTTCCTCAAGATATGTTGGGCAACACACAACTATCTGAGGAAGTCCAGTCTCTACGGGCAGAAATTAATCAACTAAAAACTGAAATTATTCACGAAAATTCTACATGTTCTGTGTGGTTTCCTGATGTTTGTTTCCTAAATCAGCATCCCTACCAGGATTTAATTTTACAACTTTATGATATTGACTGCATTATGTTTGGCAGCTTTATTCAAGCATCAGGAGCAATATTTCCTTATTACATCGATTTACGTAAAATTATTTCCAATCCCCAAGTTTTTAATCAAGTTCTCACTGCTTATGAGGATATTTTGAAGAATCTTAATTTTGATAGGTTAGCAGGTATTCCTTATGGTTCTTTGCCTACTGCGACTGGTTTAGCTTTGCGTCTTCATTGTCCGATGATTTTCCCTAGAAAAGAGGTAAAAGCCCACGGAACGCGGAGAGTTATTGAGGGTAACTTTCATCCTGGTGAAACAGTTGTAGTGGTTGACGATATTCTCATCAGTGGTAAAAGTGTTATGGAAGGGGCAGGGAAGTTGGAATCAGCAGGATTAAAAGTTAATGATATTGTGGTATTGATCGACCATGAACAGGGTGTAAAAGATAGGTTGCAGCAAAATGGTTATCGCAGTCATGCAGTTTTAACTATCTCGGAAATTACTAATACTCTGTATCAAGCAGGGCGAATAAATGAGGAGCAATTTTTAGCTTTTGCTGAAAGTTAATAATTGGGAATTGTGAATTTGGGAAGATTTTTCTCATTTGCTTGCTATTGAGTATATTTAATTCCCAGGTTGAATCTAGTAACTAGAATAATTTTGATTTTTAAATTAATTATGAATTTTTCACTCAATCAACTACTTAAATGGTTAATTTTTACGCTGCTATTTCCTCTAGTGTTTCTTAATGGTTGGCTAGGAATTTTGCTTGTTAAAAATTTTCAACCTGTCGTCACAATTCTTTTCTTAGCTACTTTGCTTGCATTCGTTTTAAATTACCCTGTTGCCATTCTCCAAAAGCGAGGAGTCAAACGTGGGTATGCAGTAGCATTAGTTTTTATATCAGCATTGATAATTATCGTTGCTTTTGGTATCACTTTGCTTCCCATTGTTTTAGAGCAATTTAATGAGATGATGAAAGTCCTTCCTCAATGGATTGATTCTAGTGAAGAAAAACTTCAGATTTTAAATGATTGGTTTTCTAGGCATAAAGTAAATGTGAACTTAAGTCAGCTATTAACACGAATTACTGACCAATTACCCAATGAATTAGAGTTTGTTTCCGATAAACTTTTAAGCATTATTATAGATACGATTGATAGTGTTTCTGATGCATTAATCATAGTAGTATTGACTTTTTATCTCTTGTTAGATGGCCCAAGAATTTGGGAAGGGATATTTAAGAAGTTACCAGGTAATTTTGCCCAACAGGTAAGCCAGTCTATTCAGCAAAACTTCCAAAATTACTTGATTGGTCAGGGAACTTTGGCTTTGCTAATGGGTGTTTCAATAACATTATTGTTTTTAGCTTTTAGAGTTGAGTTTGCTTTACTCTTTGGTTTGGGAGTTGGGCTTTTGAGTTTAATTCCCTTTGGCGATGTTATCAGTCTTGTTGTAATCACTTTTATAATAGCCACACATGACTTTTGGCTAGCAGTGAAGGTTCTTGCGGTAGCTGTTGTCATTGATCAGTTAATCGATCAGGCGATCGCACCACGGCTTTTAGGCAGATTTACTGGACTTAGACCAATCTGGGTGTTAATTGCTTTACTTGTAGGAACCAATGTCGGTGGAGTCTTGGGTTTGCTAATCGCGGTACCTGTAGCTGGTTTTATCAAAGATGCAGCAGATGGTTTTTCTAAGTCTGGTGATTCTGAGAAGGTAGTTGATAGTGAAGTAGCATCAGAATTATTGCCAGAGGAATCAGTATAGAAATAAGTTATTTATAACAGTTAAGATGCCATATCTACTGCTATAGCGTTTCTTAATCACATGAGTTACATCATAGCCCCTTCCTCGCTTGCGGAGAGGGGGTTGGGGGTGGGGTTCTTATATTGCTGCTATATCCTAAACTCATTATAAACACCTGTGGGTAACTGGGTATTACCCACTAAAAATAAAATTGCATAAAAAAACCCCCAGTATTTCTACTAGGGGTGAGAAATAATACCATTTCACTTTATGTTTGTTGCAGATGCCCCTGCTTTATGCCTCTACTTAGAGAAGAGGTTAAAGTACTACTCAAATATTACATTACAACAAAAAGGGATTGGGTATAAAATTAGCTAACATTTGCCAAGAGCAATTCTCGTTTTTCTGATTTTTGTACTCTCACTTTAGAGTCATCGTCAACATCGATAAACGCTGTGTCTCCATCTGTAATTTGTCCAGATAGCATTGCTTCAGCAAGAGAATCTTCTAAAAGGCGCATAATTGCCCGACGTAATGGCCTAGCGCCATAACTGGGGTTATAGCCTTCTTGTACTACAAGTTCTTTGAAGCGATCGCTAACTTCAAGAATAATTCCCTTTTCTGTCAAGCGTTTAGAAACTTCACGAAGCATAATCTCAGCGATTTGCTTCACTTCATCCCTAGAAAGCTGGGTGAAGACGATAATTTCATCAAGACGGTTCAGGAATTCAGGACGGAAGTAAGCTTTCAATTCCTCATTTACTAAGGTGCGGATGCGGTTATAACTAGCGTCGGCTTGAGTGTCGAAATCAAAGCCTAAACCACTACCACCTTTTTCAATCACCTTGGAACCGATGTTAGAAGTCAAAATGATCAGCGTGTTCTTGAAGTCCACTTTCCGACCTTTGGCATCGGTAAGATGACCGTCATCCAAGATTTGCAGCAGCATATTGAATACATCGGGGTGTGCTTTTTCGATTTCGTCGAATAGCAACACTGTGTAGGGTTTCCGCCGCACGGCTTCTGTAAGTTGTCCGCCTTCGTCGTATCCGACATAACCAGGAGGCGAACCAATTAGCTTGGCGACTGTGTGGCTTTCCATGTATTCGGACATATCCAGCCGAATCATTGAGTCTTCCGCACCGAAGAAGTAAGAAGCTAGTGCCTTCGCCAATTCTGTTTTACCGACTCCGGTAGGGCCAGAGAAGATAAAGCTAGCAATGGGACGATTGGGATTTTTCAAGCCGACGCGGGCGCGACGGATACCGCGAGATACAGCAGAGACTGCTTGCTCTTGACCGATGAGCCGTTGATGCAGAGTGTCTTCTAGATGGAGAAGCAATTCTGACTCAGATTCAGTCAGCTTGTTGACTGGTACACCAGTCCAAGAGGCAACGATTTGAGCGATGTCTTCTTCGTCAACTACAGTACAGTTGACAGGTTGCTCGTTTGGTGTAAGCGTTGCTTGCAGTTGTTCTGCGAGTTTTAATTCTTGGTCGCGCAGGGTTACAGCTTTGTCAAAATCTTGGACTCTGATTGCTGCTTCCTTTTCTTTGGTAACGCCAGCGAGTTCACGCTTGAGTTCTTTATTAGGAGAATTTTGAGAGTTCCGCAGACGAACGCGAGAACCAGCTTCATCAATTAAGTCTATTGCCTTATCGGGCAAGAAGCGATCGCTAATATAGCGGTCTGATAATTCTGCTGCTGCGACAAGGGCCGCATCCAAAATTGTGACTTTGTGGTGCTGTTCGTAAGCGCCGCGCAAGCCGTAGAGAATTTGTACGGTTTCCTCTACAGAGGGTTCGCCAACCATAATTGGTTGGAAACGACGCTCTAGGGCGGCATCGCGCTCGATGTGCTTCCGATATTCATCAAGGGTAGTTGCGCCGATGCACTGGAGTTCACCCCGTGCTAAGGCAGGTTTGAGGATGTTGGCTGCATCCAAACCACCTTCTGTACCACCAGCACCGACTAAGGTGTGAATTTCGTCAATTACCAAAATGATGTTGCCCACAGTGCGAACTTCTTCCACGACTTTTTTGATGCGTTCTTCAAAATCGCCACGGAAACGAGTTCCAGCTACCAATGACCCCATATCGAGGCTGATAACTTGCTTACCCTGTAGGGTTTCGGGAACATCTTGGTTAATAATACGTTGAGCTAGACCTTCTGCGATCGCAGTTTTACCAACTCCTGGTTCACCAATCAACACCGGGTTATTCTTGGTGCGGCGACCGAGAATTTGGATAGCCCGCTCAATCTCCTTCTCACGACCAACTACAGGGTCAAGTCTGCCTTCTTGCGCTAATTTGGTCAAATTTCTGCCATATTCTTCCATCGTTAGCGGTTGGGTGCGCTTTTGACCACCACTGCCAGCAAAAGCCGGCGCATTTTCACCCAAACGGCGAACTATGGCACTGCGGACACTCTTGAAGTCAACCCCTAGATTTTGCAGGACTTTGGCGGCGACACCTTCACCAGCCTCGGTTAAGCCTAAGAGTAAGTGTTCAGTGTTGATGTAATTCTGTCCCAGACTATGAGCTTCTTTAAAAGATTGCTCGAAGAGGCTTTTCACCTTGGGAGTGAAAGGAATTTCTGGTGGTACAAAGCCAGAACCCCTACCAATAATTTTTTCTACCTCACGACGTGCGTCTTTGAGGGTAACGCCTAACTCGGCCAGCACTTTAGCAGCAACCCCAGTTCCTTCTCCCATCAAACCCAGGAGAATTTGTTCAGTTCCTACGAAATTGTGTCCCAGGCGACGTGCTTCTTCCTGAGCTAACATAATTACTCTAATGGCTTCGGAAGTGAAGTGTTCAAACATAATGGGTTCTTGCTCCCTCGCTGCTTGGACTTTGGGTGAGATAAATTTCACCCTCATCTAAAGTTTTTTGTATTTTCTTAAGGACTAATGTAACTTTATTTAAAGTTAAGTGGCAGTGGTGAGAGCCGTAAGACATCAGGTGTACTAGCCGTCTACTAAGAGTGATGAGTGATGAGTGCTGAGTGGAGGAAGTAAAGAGTTGCAAAGTTGAGAGTTAATTTTTCAGAATTTGACAATTTTCTTGTCTCTGTTCTGCCCCCTTCTCTTAGGTAAACTTGAAACTTAGGATGGGCTAAACCATAGCTGTCCGCTAACAGCATTCAACACTCAGGACTCACAATGACTGAACCAAGGGTTGGGAAAGACCAACAACATCCTCTTTATAACCGCGATCGCCCCCTTATTGATATCTTACTCGCTCAAGAGGCGACAGACTATAACTTAGCAGAATTAGCCAGACTGCGAATGCGTTATCAAGGCTTTCCAGGGGCGAGAGATATTCAAAAAGACCTAGATAAAGTCTTGCAACAGTGGGGTTTGACTGAAGCCGAGCTTTTTGAGAAAACTCGCCAAATCCACGATTTAGGGGGTATTTACAAAAGTCGCGGTAAAAAAGATGAACAGGATTGGAATTAGGGCATTGGGCATTGGGCATTGGGCATTAATTATTCCCTTGCACTTCCAACTCGAAACTCCAAACTCCAAACTCAGTCCAGATATAGCCTACAAGACTTTACACTGCCCATGATGCCGTAACACATGATCGCACAGTACCAAGGCCACCATTGCTTCAACCATTGGAACTGCACGGGGTAATACACAAGGATCGTGTCGTCCTTTTGCTGCTAATAAGGTTTCTTCGCCCTCACGAGTTACAGTTTTCTGCTCTTTTCTAATTGTTGCTGTCGGCTTAAATGCAACTCGCAAAATGATATTTTCTCCATTGGAAATTCCGCCTTGAATACCGCCAGAACGGTTTGTTACTGTACGAATTTCACCATTTGAGTCAATATAAAATTCGTCGTTATGCTCAATTCCAGTTAGCAGCGTTCCCGCAAAACCGGAACCAATTTCAAAGCCTTTGCTAGCAGGCAGGGACATGACACCTTTAGCGATATCAGCTTCTAATTTATCAAATACTGGTTCGCCTAAACCTTTTGGCACATTTCGCGCCACACATTCTACGACACCGCCGATAGAATCGCCTTCTCTACCTGTTTGCTCAATTAATTCAATCATGCGATCGCCACATTCAGCATCAGGACAGCGAACGATATTGCTTTCTACCTGTTCTAAGGTGACAGTATTAGGATCAACTATACCTTCCAAGTCTTTAATGCGCTTAACATAAGCAATAATTTCGACATTGGCGACTTGACGAAGAATTTTTTTAGCGATCGCACCTGCTGCTACTCTCCCAATTGTCTCACGCGCTGACGACCTACCTCCACCTTGCCAATTGCGAATGCCATATTTTGCATCATAAGTTGCATCCGCATGAGAAGGCCGATACTTTTGTACCATCTCGTCGTAATCTTGGGAACGAGTGTCTTGATTACGTACCAAAATTGTGATAGGCGTTCCCATCGTTTTGCCTTCAAATACCCCTGAGAGAATCTCACAAGTATCCGCTTCTTTGCGAGGGGTGGTAATTTTACTTTGTCCTGGCCGCCTTCTATCTAGTTCTACTTGAATTTCTTCTGCCGAAATTTCTAGTTGTGGAGGACAACCATCAATCACAACCCCCACACCACCACCGTGAGATTCACCAAAAGTACTGATACGAAATAGATGACCAAAAATATTGCCCATGATTTTTAGGAAAAAAGTGAGGCTTATGTATTCACTTTAGCGGGTTAATTGATGCTAAATACTCCCTATCAAGAGGGAGTATTATTAGCTACTTAGATAGTGTAGACTTTTTCAATTCTCTAAATTTTGCTTACGTCAATGATTTTTTCTCACTTGTGATAAATCCGGGTAATCCCCAGTCCCTTTTACTGACTCAGCACTTTTTACTCAGCACTCTTCATCCTATTCTTCAGCAACCCAAGTACCATGAAATCCATAAGGCACTCGTTGAGGAATTATGACTCGTGCTACAGGTTTAGCAGTCACATCTTGGGCATTAACCACTACTAATTCTGAAGTGTTTGAGTTTTCATCGTGGACGAAAGTCACAAGCCAGCCATCATCTTCAGTAATTGCACCAGGACGCGGCGCAAATACAGCTTCACCACCATAGCGCCCCTGTCCGAATAGGTGGGTTTGGGACTTTCCACTACTGAAGTCGTACTTAATGATCCCTTCAAATAATGGTAGGGGACTATTGGCCATTTTGTTGGTGTAGCCATATCGAGTTTGTCGCCCCAATAGATTTTCGTTGACGCGGGGAAATTCTGAAGCTACATCGTCTAGCATCTCCTCACGCACTGTCCCCGTATTGAGGTTAAATCTCCAACGATATAAGCGGGGGATATCTCCTTCTGAGTCGGGTTGCGAATCATCAGCACCCAAAACAGTGGTAGAACTCATGCGACAGGCAATCAGTACTACTTCGTCGCCGTCTTCGTAAGCGTTGAGGGTATGGAAGACGTAGCAAGCAGGAGTCTCAAACCATCGGATATTACTGTTGTCACCGTGACGTGGTACAATGCCAAAACGACTGGGGCGATCGCGCTCAAACATCATAACGGGTTCTTGCCGTTGCGATCGCTCGACGCTAAAAGTCAAAGGCAAATCCATGAAAATTGTGTAGTTTTCAGTGATGGCGAAATCGTGCATCATCACCCCTATGGCCAGTTCGATTGGCACTGTCCGCAACAGTTCGCCTTGTGCCGAAACTACACTATATTGGACGTATGGTGGTGTAAACAGAGAGTAGCCAAAGAAGATCATCTCGCCTGTAACTGGGTCTACCTTGGGATGGGCTGTGAAGGCAGAAATCAGCTTATCATTGTAAGTATATTCGCCAATAGTTTCTAATTCAGGAAGCTTGATAGCGTGAGGTTTACCTCCCTCGTTCAATGCCAACATCTGACCAGCGTGCCAAACTAAGGCGGTGTTGGCGGTGTTTTTGCGGGGGCCGTGAGGATTATCTATTCGTCGTGGTTCTAACAATCCTGTCCACAAAGCCTTACCTGCTTCTCGTTCTTTTTTCCATCCGGCTGTCTGGATGTAACGGTTGCGATAAATGGCTACGCCGTTGCTAATTTGTACACCATGCAACATCCCATCTCCGTCGAACCAGTGATATTGACCGATGGGTGTCCATTGAGGGTTAGGGCCATTCCGTACAAACATCCCCGACAAATCAAGGGGTAATTCACCGATGACTAGCAGTTTGTCGGTGGTGATTTCTTCACGGATTGGAGCAAAATTGCGATCGAGATAAGGATTAACTGCTATTGTTGCCATTTTATAAAATCTGATAATGTGATGTACATGGCTTTTGTTTACTGATAACATTTATTGCTATCTTCAACCAATCAATATAAGTCTGTTCTCTTCGGATCGCTAACTCCAGCACCAGTCTTTGCATTACTTGCTCACGGTTGGCAGACTCATCATCAAGTAATGGCAAATCAATGATTTCACACTCAGCAAGCTTTTTGATTCGAGCCGCCAATTGCTGCTCTAGTAGATGAATAATGGTTTCATTCGGCAACTGCTCTGCAAAATGCAACTGGAGCAGCAGAGGTTCTCGGATAGTCGGTAAGGGCTGATGAGTCTCAAGCCATCGGGCAAATTCGGCTTTTCCTGGCTCCGTTACACTATAGACTTTACGGTTGGGGCGATCGCGTTGAATCTCGATTGTACAGGTAATCCAGCCTTGCTCAACTAGCTTATCAAGAGTTCTATAAATTTGTGCCTGATCTGCTGGCCACAAATGGGCAATACATTCATCGAAGCAGCTTGTTTTGAGGTCGTAGCCCGTCATTTCTTGCTGCTGAAGAAAACCTAGAATTATGTATGCTAGGGACATTAAGGCAGTTTTCCCATAATTGACATTTCCTCAATAGATGTACTTCTTATAAGTTTATGCTATTATATGATTAATCCAATATAAGATACAACAGTTATAATGTAATGAATGCTCCTTAACAAGGAAACCGAATTCAGCAACCGAGCTTAAGCAGATAGTTAACAATGCTGTTTGCACAGATGCAGAATTAAAACTTTAATTACGAATTACGAATTAGTAAAACACTATTATTGTAACGAAAGGATGGGTAACATTGACTTCTAACACACTTTCAGAAAGAATACGTCAACATCAATATCTGCGTGATTTACGCAACAAATTGCTTCATCTGCACAAAATGTTGCTCGACACAGAACGTATTGCCTACGAACAGGTTAGTGGACGAGTATCAAGTGGAGAACTTCTTCAGCTAGTTATCGCTCATGAACAATTTGCTTGGCTACATCGGATTTCCGAGATGGTTGTGCAAGTTGATGAAATGCTCCAAGCTGACGAACCGATCGCAATGGAAGATTTTGAAAAGTTAATTGCTGATGTCCGCACGCTGATTGTACCGTTAGAAACGGGTAACACCTTCGAGAGAAAATATTACAATGCTCTCCAGAGCGAACCTGCTGCTGTGTTGGCACATGCGGAAATATCAAGATTTCTCACGACTAAGGTTTAAAGACCAAGACTTGGGGCTTAAACCCCAAGTTCTAGAGCAATTTCACAGGCTATCGGCATAAGTTTTCTTGTATCAGATAACGTGGTCATGAATAATATAGAAGACCAGCTTTGCGTAGGCATAGCCCATTTATAATAACAATGACCACTGTAATATTTGTACATGGCACTGGCATTAGAGAACGAGAATATAACGAAACTTTTGAGATAATTGAGCAAAAAATTCACGCTCAACGTCCTGACATCAAAGTTGCTCCCTGCCTTTGGGGTGCATTGGGTGCAAAGTTCAATGAAAATCGGGCATCAGTACCCTTAGAGGATGCGACACTGGCTTTATCTCAGCCAGAAGAAGATGCAGATATTATATTATGGGAAAAATTATACCGCGATCCTTTGTATGAATTGCGGCTGTTATCTTTGAAACCCATTGAGTCAGGAAATGCTTTTGGGGAAGATTCAGGGGATATTTTACAATCTCGTGTAGCGAGTTTCACGCCGACATCTCAACTAGAAGCTAAGTTGCAAGAGGCGGAAATTGCAGAGATATTTGCCGAAGCACGAGAGGCTGTGACTCTTAGCGAACCGTATCATCAGGCATTGCTCACAGTTTCTGAATCTGACTTGAGTGAATATTATGCACCAATAGCTAGAGCAGTTGTAGCTCAAACAATGTTTATTAGCGAACAACAAGAAAAATTTCCCCCCATCCTCACCGATGCCCAATTGCGCGATAACGTTGTGGAATTGCTGACTCTGGCTTTGACAGAGGCGGAGTTAGGATTTGGTAGCTGGTTATTAAAGCCACTTTATGGACTACTACAGCACGGCGGAACGAATTATGTTAGAGGAAACCGCCATGAGTTAACTGATAAAATTTCGCCTATGCCTGGTGATATTTTGTTGTATCAGGCGCGAGGTGAAAAAATTAGGGCGTTTATCCAGCAACAAATTGCCCAAGCAGAACCGCCAGTAGTTTTAATCGCCCATAGTTTGGGAGGTATCGCTTGTGTAGATTTGCTAGTGCAGCAGCAGTTATCTCAAGTGGAATTATTGGTAACAGTTGGTTCCCAAGCACCATTTTTATATGAGATTAATGCCCTCCACAGCTTAGAATATGGACAGTTATTACCAGAGCATTTCCCGGAATGGTTGAATATCTACGATTTACGGGATTTTCTCAGTTACGTTGGTAAGAATATTTTCCCTGATAGAGTGCAGGATGTGCGAGTGGATAGCAGACAACCATTTCCCCGTTCTCACGGTGCTTATTGGACAAATGCTAAAACCTGGGAGGCGATTATTTCGAGGTTGCCATAATGTTTTATTTTTTACGGTATCTAGAAAACCTCTCTCCAATAAGGCTAAGGTGTACAGACAATTCGAGTTACCCCCCTCAATCCCCCCTTGTAAAGGGGGGAAGCCGGAAATCTAGTTCCCTCCCCTTTACAAGGGGAGGGTTAGGGTGGGGTAAAAACCATATTAGTAAACGACTTCAGAGTTGTGTGTACACCCTAGCCTCTACAAAGAGAGAGGCTTTAAATTTTCCTCCTTGCCTAGTAGTAAAGAAGGGAGTTAGAGGGTTAGGTCATTTTCCCCATAATGTGAGAGGCTAGGTCATCATGCAGTTGATGGCTAAACCTGAGCGGACTTTTGGGTTAATTGTGGGTATTGAAAAGTACCACGAATCTACTTGGAATGTGACGGGTGGGGGGCCAGCCGATGACGCGCTGAAATTTGCTCATTGGCTGCATCGGCGCGGTGTACCGAAAGAGAATATTCGGTTATGTTTATCAGCGCTGGTAGAAAATCATCAGTTAATTGGGGAATGTGGGTTAACTGTAGAGTTTGCAACTGAGCAAAATATCTCCGACATTGTGACTAACTTTTTATCCCCAAAGTCGGGGGATTTACTCTACATTTTTTGGGCGGGACATGGTTTGATTACCTCAGAACGAGAGCGTCGGTTGCTTTGTGCTGATGCAAATAAACAGAATTGGCAGAATTTAGATTTGAATTCTTTATTAGTTTTGTTGGGTTCCGATAAATTTCATATTCGGAATCATATTTGTATTATTGATGCCTGTGCCAATTATGTTTTAGAGTCGAAGGGAAGACCAACTAATTTAGGTGGCAAAGCTTTTTTGAGTGGACAGCCACATAAAGATAGTCAACAATTTGTGTTACTGGCTACGCGGGAAGGAGAAAAAGCTGAGGTAAATTCTGAAAATAAAACAGGATACTTTTCTCAAGCGGTGAGAGAGGCTTTCGCTGAAGCTAATGGGAATTTCCCGCCGGATATGAAGGGAGTTACTGAGGCAGTTAAGCAGCGATTTATTAGTTTAGATAAAAAACAACTGCCGACTTATTTTTATTCCCGCAGTTGGGATGGAGATATTGAAAAATCTCATTTCAACCCGTTTGATATCCCGCATAATATCCAACAGAGTCAAGCTCGTAAGTTTGTTGGGAGGGATGAGCAATTAGAACATTTGCGTCAGCTATTGCAAGTAAATGATGTTGTAGCTATTAGCGATGTGACTGGACAAGGTGGCGTGGGTAAAACAGAGTTAGCTATTCAATACTCATGGCAATATTTGGAAGATTATTCTGGCGGGTGTTGTTGGTTAAATCCCCAAGCAACTGATTTAGGAACCCAGTTAATCAACTTTGGAATGATTCATTTCTCTAACTTCAATCCTCCTGAGCAATTAGATGCAATAGGTAAAGTTTTATATTGCTGGAAGAACTGGCAAGCTGGCAAAGTTTTATTAATATTTGATGATGTTAAAGACTGGAAACAAATTCAACCATACCTACCACTCAAAGGTTCTCGGTTTAAGGTGTTAATTACGACTCGTCTAAATAGAGAGTTACCATATACCCCAATGCCATTAGGTGGATTATCAGAAGATGCAGCTTTAGAATTATTAGCAAAACTATTGGGGGATGAATATGTTCAACAGGAAAAAGAGACAGCAAGAAAAATTTGCAAATTAGTCGGTTATTTACCCATTGCACTCTACCAAATAGCGGGGCATAGTCAAAACGGAGGAGGAGTATTATGCTAGCAGACATACTTGCACAGCTACAAAAGCAAGCATCAGCAGGCGAGTCTGGCATAGCAGCAGCTTTTGAGTTGAATTGGCAAAGCTTGGAATCAGAAGCACAAAAATTGGCAAGTCTATTGAGTTTGTTTGCTTTGGCTCCTATCCCCTGGTCAATGGTTGAATCAGCAGCAAGTGCTAGCCATTTAGAATTTGACCTCAAAGCTAACTGCACTATTTTAGTTGAGCGTTATTTGCTGCAAGAATTGGCAGAAGACACTTACCAAGTTCACGATCGCATTCGAGAATTATTGCAGCAGAAGTTAGAAGAGTTAGCGGAAGCTGATGAACTCAAACGCGGCTTTTGTCAAGCAATGGTAGCTTTAGCACAGGATATTCCTCAGACACCCACATTGATAGAAATTGCTCAAGCAACTCTTGTCATCCCTCACCTTGCCGGAACTGCTACAGTTTACCAAGCTTGGTTAAGTGATGATGATTTAATCTGGCCTTTTTTAGGCTTGGCTAGATTTTACCAAGGTCAAGGAGCCTACGCGCAAGCTTTACCTTGGTACGAACAAAGTTTATCAGTTACTAGAAAACGTTTTGGGGATGAACACCCAGATGTGGCAACTAGCCTGAACAATTTGGCAGGACTCTACAAATCACAGGGAAGGTATAGCGATGCCGAACCTTTGTACATCGAAGCT
>NZ_JBALDM010000030.1:0-211186 GCF_036917435.1 Nostoc sp. | reverse complement strand
CTCATGTTGCTCTCTCAGTGCTGTCTACTATCTATTCACAGCGTATACTGAGAGAGCTTTTTTACCATTTCTCTGACTTTTCAAACAACCTCTTATAAGCAGGGGAGTAAGATTCAAAGCCTCTCTCCTTTTAGGAGCGACAGAATTAGCCAAAACAAAAGAAAATACCTCACCCTATCCTATCTTTAATCCCTCTCCTTAGTAAGGAGAGAGACAGGTTTTACGCAGTAAAACCAGGGTGAGGTTTCTCAGTGGCTCTGAGACTTAACCGTAAATTGCCTCACCAAAGACTTGTGTGTACACAGTAGCCTTTTAGGAGAGAGAGCAGAGTGTATTACATCCAAATGAGAAGCGCTATAAATTAATAATATATTGGTATATTTTGATAATAAAATACGACTTCTAATTTAATAACTAAAAGCATAAAATTACTCAAATTTATAACTTATCTTTAAATTTCCTTTTTGACGTTTTGCTTTAGTAACTACTACACTTTTTAATTCCTGAACTGATTTTAAATGAGTCCCTCCACATGGAGTTGGATGAAGATTGCCAATTGTCACCACTCTCAAAGGTTTTCCTGGAGGTAAATTACTAGGGATATTAGACCAACGCGCTGCTAATTCTTCTGGCATAATTAGTGAAGCTTCTATACTGGTAGCTTCATTTAAAGCTTCACTAATTTCTGTATTAATTTCAGCAATAAATGTTTCCATATTTTCAAACGAAGGGCTTCCTTGAAACTCTACATAGGAACCATCTGGAAAATGATACCCTTTAACTGCGATGAGATTTTTATCAAGGGATTCGACTATGGTATACATAAGATGCCCAGCCGTATGAGCCTTAGCATTTTGTATCCGACGAGCTTCATCAACATACAAAGTTACTTGTTCACCTTTCTCTAGCGATACAGATAAAAAATCTCCATAATGACGAGCAACTCCATCTACAAAGCTTACAAAATTGATTGTCAGATGAACTCCTTTTGCTTCAATAGTGCCTACATCTGAAGGCTGACCACCACCCTGCGGATAAAACACAGTACTATCGAGTACACAATAATAACCCCGCTCATCATTGGCAATATACTCAACGTGAGCTTTATCAATAAATTTATAGGTATCTTCAAGATAAGCAAGTACTGTGGACATAGCTAAATCTCTCAACTTGACTTTGATAATGATTATTTAAAATAATACAGTAAATCACGGGTAAAGCGAGGGAGGGTGTTGCGGATGTCGGAAGTATCGAACGTAGTGTTTTCATTGATTTTTCCCGTGAGAAAGCCCTTTGTTTTGATGTCTATTTTCTTAATTCCTTCACTTGATGCCATTTTAGTTGCTAGCAATCAAGGCAGTCTCTTGCCCAATTAAAACTGAGTTTTCTCTTAAATAAAAATCCAGAATGTTTACAAAAAGCCGGAATCATTTTTCATTGCTTTAGCTTCAAGACTTTAAGGAGTCGCTTCGGATTGAAAGCATTGCATGAGATTTTGGAATGAGTGTCTCAGGCTTCCACCATCACTTCAAGTCTGTCACTGCAACGAGTCCCTTCCAGTTCCAGAAGCAACTACGGCTCCAGGAGGCTTGACATGGCGGTTAACAATTCTCCAGTAGCCAACCATAATTTGATTGTGCGTAGGCGTAGCACGTCGTAGACATCGCAACTGCCACTAGCAATAGTATTTCCATTTGGACTATCAAATCTTTAAATCCAAGAGAGCCAAACGAATTTGTTCCATACGCCTGCGGTTGACACCAAGATCCGACTCTCCCACGCGAGATGCAGAGCGCAGATGAATTACCGACTCATTGGGAGGTAAATAAAACTCGACATCATCAACAAATTTAAAGATGCGGCTTTTAGAAAGAGCGTGGATGTAATTAGGAGTCTGTTCTATAACTTCTGTGCGTGGGACAACGCTAAGAACTTTTAGTAAGATTTCTCTAGCTGCATCTCGATCTCGATGATAAGTAATTGGGTTGATGGTGTGTTTAGAATCTGCATTTTGACTCACAACACAGTTATCTGAAGCCGGACAAGAACTAAGATAACCATTATCAACTCCTAATCCAGAAGAGGCAGCCCAAGAAGTAGCAACAGGAAATATTAAACTACTAATCAAAGTTAGGAGTACTGCAAAAGTGATACTCCGCAAGAATTTCTGCTGTAAGCCTTTTAGCAGATGGGACATGATAAATTTACTCCTCAAGGTTAAATAACACTCAATTATTTTCTCTTAAAGTAGCAGTTTTGGTATAGCATGGAATTAATAAATTTTCAGTCGCAGCTGTTTATACTTATCTTGCAGACAAATATTTGACATCTGCCCCTTTTTGTGTTTGTCTCTCAATGTCAAAAAACAGTAATCATCAAAGAAGTAAGTAAGTCAGTGTAAATAATTAAAGGTTTGTAGTAAGGGCTTTAGCCCTGAGAATAGGGCTAAAGCCCTTGCTACGAGCAAATTTAGTTAATTTTACATTGCGTAACATAGTTTGATTTATTCTTGCCCACCTGCTTAGTACAGCATTTAAAACCCCAAGCATCTTGATTGTGATTACTGAATTCTGACTTCTTCTTCAAAAATCACAGGAGATATAGGACTGATATTTGATTTTTGAACAAAATTAGGTATGTAGGGTGTGTTAGAACGAAGTTCATAACGCACCATTTGTAAGGATTTGGTGCGTTACGCTGTCGCTAACACAACGCCAGTTCGCTCAAGTCTGGAAACGCGCCCACACGACTGGCTCCCCTACGTATCTTTTCAGAAATCAAACATTAGTCCTATATATAATTTTGATTAACTACTGAATCGGCTATCATTAATAACTTTGAATGCAATCAGACTAGTTAATACTAATAAACCTAAAGCTCTGCGAAAATAGTTAACGCCTTGAAATAATTCTAGCCATGCCCAAGTAAATAAAGAGCCATTTGCCAGTATGTCTAACAGTATATTGATTTTGCCAGTCGTAAAAACTAGAGCAAGTATACTGGTTACTATCCAAATAATAAGAGGTAGATTTGGCGCTTGGGCTATAACAATCTTGCCATCACTGTCACGGAATATTTTATCGACTAATGTATTTTCCATAACTTTTAATTGCCAGTTAGCTGAAAACTATAAACTTACAAAACTACCGAGTGACCTATTTAAAAGATGCTGATTAATAGTATTAAAACATTCAGGCAATTCTATTTTCAACCATCTAATTGCATAGATGAGAGCCGTAAAGCATATTCATATATGAATAAGGGCGTACAGATTGGCTTGGCTATACAGGCAAAGATTAACTTACGTGGACTAAGGTAAAATTAAGGCTTTGAACCCACGGAGTAAGAAAAAGAATTCTCAATCTAAAATCCCAAATGGTATGATTTTTGAACGAAATTAGGTATTGTAGAGGAGCCAGTGCGTTGCGGTGAATCCAGTGCTGTAGGCGGGTTTCCCAACCTAGGCGACTGGTGAACCCGAAGGGAGGTTCCCTCCGTTATAGCAACTGGCGTTGTGTTAGAACGGAGTTCGTAACGCACTATTATCACTGGTTTGATGCGTTACGCTGTCGCTAACACATCCTACGTATATTTTTAGAAATCAAACCTGATTCCTATATATCTTATGAGTAAAGGAAAAAGATATCTTCCTTTACTCCTTAACCGAACCCTATTATCCACGTTCCTATTTCGTGGCTAATAATTGCTATCTAAGCACTAGTCGAAGTATTTTTATTCAAAGCTTCTGCTTTTATCTTGGCATTATCTTTGGAATATTTACTTAGGGAAGGAGTGCTTAAATCTATGTCTTCTGAAGAAGGTGTTGAAATTGAAGAGTTAGAGCTAATCTCTTCTGGTTCTGAATTGAAGGCTGTTTTTCCTTCCCACGAATAATTACATATTTTGGTGTGAAGTAGTGTGCCAAATATTGCATTAATTACAAAGGCAAATGAATCTACGAAGATTATATCTATAGCCCGATTAATCATGAGTCCCCCTTGAGCCTATGAAAGCATCAAGTGATGTTTAAATGTGAATGTGACTACACAAGGTATAATCCTTATTCCAGAAATCCTCTGAAATACTTGTAAGCTGTCGTGCATTTAATTTGCACAGCTAGGGCGGGCAAGATGCCCACCCCACAAGAGATTTATTTTTTTGAGGATGCAAATTAAAGTATTTTCAGCTTACTTATAGCGGTTCCCATTCAGATGCGGTACAAAATGATATCGCTTGGTGTAAGGGCACAGCAATGCTGTGCCCCTACGGGTGTACCTTACTAAGTCGAGAAACGCTATATCTTTGGTAGCCTAAAGATATATATAAAAGGTATTGTGACGATTAGACATCTCCGAAAAAGAATCTCAAACCCTTATCCTGTCTAGGTGAAAACCTAATTTCTGGAGATGTCTATTAGGAATTAGCCTTTGCTAATATTGTTCGTAATACCCTGTTTGCATGATGAGTTAAAATTTGCGGTATCTATAGAAATCATATTTGATTTTTGTAGGACTTACGCAAAACTACACGCGGTAGGAGCAATTCATGAATTGCCCCTACCTTAAAATAAGCGGTTGGGCTATTTTTTACGTAAGTCCTGTTTTGAAAAAATAGTTTCTATCTCCTGCCACTTTACCAAGGATTACCAACCATTGTGAATCCAGACCAGTAATAAGGATGAGTAAGTAATTGCTCTCCTTCATCAGCACTGTTATTAGGTAAAGACAAGTTCCCCACTAATCCGAAACCTTCCAATTGACCATTTTTAACATAAATCTGCCCTTTGACCATAGCTACCTGAGCCTGTCTGAGGGCTTCTGCCTTAATTGGAGCCGTCCTCAAGTTTTGATAAAATTTTGTCATCAAGGCTGCTGTACCAGCATCGTTGACTGACCAAAGACTGGCAACAGTAGTTTTCACACCTGCTAGCACTGCTAAACCGGCAAATCCTAATTCCGACTCTTCATCCCCTAATGCTGTTCTACAAGCACTCAGAACTAGCATTTCAACTTCGGGTTCATTCAAACGCAGCTGTCGTAATTGGTTCAAGCGTAACTTGTCTTCCCACAGTTGAATATAGGAATTACTCAAAGCGCCAGCAGTAAAATCGGCATGGGTTGCCATGTGAATAATCCCAAAAGGTTGTTGGCGGCGGATAGTTTTGAGATTTTCTAAGGTGGCTTGCTTGTCTAACAATAATTTGCCCGGCCAGAGTTTAGATACTAGTGTTGATAACTCCAGGGGAACTGCTGGTAAAGGCTCTTGTCCTTGTGTACTCTGAGAAACCCCTAATGCTAAAATTTGAGATTTTTTAATGTCTTTATAAAGGGTGTTTGTCAAGCTGAGACTGGGCATCAAGCCAATGCTATATTTTTCTACTAGAAACGCCTTGCCATCATGAAGTGCTGCCATTGGGGTTGAACGTAATCCAATGTCTGGTAAAAAAACCAGATTATTGATTTCTCTTGCCTGCAAATCAGCTTCTAGTGGTGCAATAATCCAGCGATAAAGTTGTTGAGATGGACGCAAATAACCAGTGCGGCGGCGGTTTTGTGGACTAACTATTTGGTCACGAAATTCTTGAGCTACTTTGAGAACTTTAGCTTTGGTCGTTTCTGGGATGCGCTTGCGGATAGGATCGCCTTTTCCTGTTACTACTACTATTTCTAGTTGATCGCTATCCTGTTCTGCTACAGTATTCAACTGTTTAGTAAATTTTTGAGCTTTGCCTAAATTTCTCTCTGGTATTATCTCCACAGGGACAAAACTGATGTAAATAAATGCAGGTTTCACGCCAGTAGCTTCTTCAATTTTGCGAGCAATTTCTTTAGCATCATCTAGTGTTTTTACTCTAGGGCTAGAGATGCCTAAATGGTTGGTAAAATCATTTGTAAAATCACTTTCGGGTGTGGAATCGGTATTAATAACAGGGGGATTGGGTCTAAAGCTAGGGGGGTTAGGGTTAGGCGGTGTAATTCGGTTGCACTGGAATGTGCAGGGGTCAGGAGTTGGGGTAGGAGTCCTGGTTGGAGTCTGATTGACGTTAATTCCTACTTGTACAGGTGCAGAAGAAGAAACGCCGTCACTTGCACTAATTACAAAGGCATTTAGTAAACCATTAGTATCAGTTGGAGGAGTGTAAGCTAAAGTGTCTGCGCCAGATACGGTAGTAATGCCAGGTTTTACAGCAACACCATTCACAGTTAGAGTTCCAGCATTTACTGCATCAATCCGAATGGAGGTGATATCAGTATCAGCATCGGTAACTTGTGCGGCTAGACTGGCCAAGGTAAAAGGCACTGACTGGTTAGTTTGAGTATCGGGTAGCTTAGAATTGGCAGTGAGTTGGGGAGGTGTATTTACAGAAGTGATTGTAATTCCTGCTGGGGTATTTGTTGCTGGGCCTCCATTGGGAAGTACTGGAAAACTATTCGTAGAGATAATAGAACTTCCAGTATCGATCGCAGATGTTGTTCCGTTCACAGAAGCAGAGTCGCCCACTTTGAAAGGAGTATTAGTTGTTCCTCCACCATGTTGAATTGCGATCGCACCGTTTTGAGCGGTAGTGCCATAACCGTTACCTACAGCAATAGTAGAAATACTGCTATTTCTACCTGCATTATTTACAAAACTACCCGTTAGTCTGACAGCACCAGAACCAGAGGTGCTGATTGCAACTTGCCCTCCAGTACCTCTACCATCGTTACCGTATCCAAAGCCACCTAACACAATTCCCTGAGTGTTAATTGAAATTAGTGAGATGTTACTGGGTGTATTTGTAGTGTTGCTAGATGTATCGATTCGGACTGAACCACCAGTGGCATTGTTGTTTCTGATATTGGAAATGGCGCTAGTGTCAACATTTCCCAGAGTAATAGCGCCATTGGTGCTAGTAACAGTAACATTGCCGCCTGTAGTTATGTTATTACTTTGTCCTGTAGCGATCAGATCGCCAGAGGTAATATTGTTCCTTGCAGACAAGGTGATATTACCACCATTGCCATTAGTAGTAATTTGACCCTCGTTGTTAAAGAAACTGCTACTATTGATGATTCCTAAAGATAGGCTAGCTCCTGAAATGGTGATATTCCTGCCATTAGTTCTGATGGTGTCAGCTGTCCCCATCGTAAAAGCACCTACACCATTACCATCTGCGTCTGCGGTAAAAGCGATCGCGCCACCACCATCATTCACAAAATTCAACGATACCCCATTAGCGATCGCAATATTATTGGTCGCTGCCAAAGTAACAGCAGCATTCTGATTTTCTAAAGCGTCTTTGGAAATTGTAAAAGTCGCTGGAAAAGCGTTTTGAAGGATTTGAGGCAGAGAGGCATCTTGAGGGGCGTTAGTACCATCTACAATATTGATATCGGTTGGGTCTAGCAACAAGTTACCAAAAATACCATTCTTTGCACTCAGGTCAGTATTACCACGGTAAATCAGATTCTCTTTACCCGACACTTCTGCAAAACCACCATTACCGGAGTTAAGCCCACCATGAGCGGTAATATTGCCAGAAAATCCCGTTGTCTTATCACTCCAAACAATTACCCTTCCACCATTTCCATTCAAATTGCTATCGGCATTAATGACAGAGTTTGAGTTAATATAAGTCTGCTCTGCGTTGGGTAAAGTCCCCTTGCCTTGGTAATCGCCGCCAATTAACACAGTACCGCCGCCATTGGTTCCAGAGGCGTTAATGTTGCCATCAATCACGGCAACTTTTTTACCCAAAACACTTACTTTCCCGCCTGTTTGACTCGATACATCAACTGTGCCAGAAATAATAGTTGTCCCTGGTGTTGTGGGAATTGTCACATTTGAGCTTGTTAATTTTACAGTCCCATCAGAATTGGCAGTTAACCCCGTATTACCAACTGTAAGCAATTCCGGTATTGAGGCGATGGGAATTGTCCAGTTATTGGGTTGAGTGCTACTAGAGGCGAGAGGTTGAATTTCTAGACTCAACAGATTTCCTGGCTGACTGAGACGCACCCAATTTTGTCCTGGTACGGATGTGACAGAAATTTGTCCTCCCGGTGCTGTCAATTGCCCGGTGTTGATTACAGTACCGCCCAATAATGTCAAATTTTGCCCAGCACCTACTGCCAAATTTCCAGCATTTGCGATCGCACCTGCTTGGTTCATACTAAAGGCAAATCCGTTGGGATTTCCAACTAAAGCAGCGTAGTTATTAACACCGATGGCGTTGAACCAACTGCTGCCAAAGCCAATACCGTTGGCTGTTGTCACCGTGAAAGCACCAGGCACATTTAAGCTGGCGTTCGATCCAAAAATAAATCCGGCTGGATTCATCAAGAAGAGGTTAGGATTGCCACCTGTTACTTGAATTAAGCCATTGATGACTGAGGCGTTGCCGCCTGTAATTCGACCAAGGATATTTTGCAGCGCTGGACTAGCTTGAAAGTTGGCAATTTGTTCTGGTGAAATCCCAAATTGTTGAAAGCTGTGGAAGAGATTAGCACCATCCCTAGAAGTTGTTCCCCCGGTGATATCAAGTCGATTACCGTTGGGTGTAACAATTGTATTTGTCCCATCGGCAGCAGGGACAATTTGTTGTGTTTGGGCTAATCCGGCACTTGTGGCACTCACCAAAGGCACAATAGCTAGTACTGAAGCGGCGATTTTGTGCAGGAGAGGTTTTTTATGCCGTAATATGAAGCGACCTGCGGGCAATTCTACATCGATTTGTAACTTGTCTGCTAATCCGCGTCGCCAAAGTGCTTGAGCGATCGCTTTTGCAGACCAGAGGATTTGTTCTTTTTTTCTAGTAACAGAGATGCTTTGAGAATGATTTCGGTACAAGTAGAGTGGCTCTTGAACTCGGCGCACCTCGGCTACTTCTGAAAGTCTCAGACATAGGTCATAATCATAAGCACTGCAAGAGAACGATTCGTTAACACCTCCAACTCGGTCGTAAACCGATCGCCGCATCAAGCGGAAGTGAAACGTCATAAAGTTAACTAGCAGACCTACTGGGGAATAGGGAATACTACAGCGATGACCATAACCGATAACTTTGCCGTTTTGATCGATATTTAAATAGTCGGTGTAAACAAATCCCGTTTCTGGATGATGGTTGAGAACTGTAGCAGTTTGGGCTATAGCGGTGGGAGCAAGGATATCATCATTGTCTAATATACCAACGTAAGTGCCGCTAGTTTGGCCGATCGCTGCTTTACAAGCCGCAGCAACTCCTTGATTGTCTGCTTCTACCACCCGCACTCGCTCATCTCGTTGAGCATAAGCGTGAGCGATCGCCACTGAGCCATCTGTAGAACCATTATCCCAAATTAGTAGCTCCAAATCTTGCCATGTCTGCGCTAAGACACTGGCGATCGCTACCCCAAGGTAAGACTCCCGGTTGTAATTGACGATGACTATAGATATCAGTGGTGGCATCGAAGTATTCCCAAGTTTTCTACCTGTTACCACAATATAATGCTAAGGGCTATCACTTAGAACAAATCGCTGCTAACTATAGTTTTAGTTACAAATCTTCTGAAATCTAGATGTCAAAAATATGATATTCAAATATTCATGCACCCATAGCATACTCAAAAACCAAAATCAGCCCAGTCGTTAAATAAGGCATCCACTGAGGAGAAATGAGAAAAGAAACAGAAACTGGTGTTCAGCCGAAAGCAACGACTCAGCAAATAATTGTCTATTTCTCTCATCAGTTAGACACTTGGCATCTGGCAACTACTAAATGGAGTAAGCACAGTTTTCGGTGCGGCTTGCTAATTTTACCTGCGGTCTGGATTATAACTGCAAATGAACTGAGAGCTACGGCGAATTACTTTACACCGGATTCTACTCAAAATAGTAGTCAGCCGGAGTTACAAATAGTGCAGGAAACAGAACCTGCTCCGAATCAACCCGAATCAAACCCACAACCAGAAACACCACAACGGATTCGGGTTCGTAAAATCCAAGTTGTAGATAGCACAGTTTTTAATGAAAATGATTTTAATCCAGTTGTCAAACCTTTTGAAGAACGGGACTTAACCCTAGAAGAAATTAGACAAGCCGCAGATTCTATCACCCAGCTTTACTTAAACAAAGGTTATATCAATTCCAGAGCAATTCCAGAAACTAAGCAACCTAGTACCGCCGATGGTGTGGTGGTAATTCGCGTGATTGAAGGGCGTTTGAGCGAGATTAACATCGAAGGAACGCGGCGATTAAATCCATCTTATATTCGTAGTCGCATTCAATTAGGTGCTGGTATCCCTCTAAATACTGGTAAGCTCGAAGAACAATTGAAACTGTTGCGACTCGATCCGCTATTTAAAAATATAGAAGCGCGTCTGCGGCCGACGGGTAAGGTTGGTCAAAGTATTCTTATTGTCAGAGTTGAAGAGGCAAAAACTTTAATTGGTAGCTTGGGTGTAGATAATTATTCGCCTCCGAGTATTGGGGCGGAAAGATTGGGTGTTGAACTACGCGATCGCAATTTAACCGGGATGGGAGATGAGTTAGCAGGTTCCTATTACCACACCCTTACTGGTGGTTCCGATGCCTTTGATTTTAGCTATCAAGTTCCCGTTAATGCCATGAATGGCAATGTGCAGATTAGAGCCGCATTTAATCGCAACGAAATCACCGAGCCACCCTTTAATGCCTTTGGCATTCGGGCAAACCAGGATCTTTATGAAATCAATTATCGTCAACCATTAGTGCGATCGCCCAAAGAAGAATTTGCCCTATCTTTAGGATTTACCTATCAAGATGGTCAAACCTTCCTCTTCGATAACCTAGCAACCCCCTTTGGTACTGGCCCTGATGCCAATGGCGTGAGCCGCACCAGTGTAATTAAATTTGGTCAAGATTACATTAGGCGCGAACCTCAAGGAGCTTGGTTTTTGCGATCGCAATTTAATTTTGGTATTGACATATTAGACGCAACTATCAACAATGATCCCACACCCGATGGTCGCTTTTTCAGTTGGTTGGGTCAAATACAGCGCGTGCAGCAACTCAGTGCCGATCATCTCTTGCTTATCCAAGCAGACTTGCAGCTAACACCAGATAGCCTCTTACCCTCCCAGCAATTCGTCATTGGCGGTGGACAATCTGTAAGGGGATATCGCCAAAATATCCGCTCAGGGGATAATGGATTTCGTGTAGCGATCGAAGATCGCTTCACAGTGCAGCGCGATGAATCTGGATTATCCATAATTCAACTTGCACCATTTCTAGACATGGGAGCAGTTTGGAATCAATCTAATAATCCTAATAAGCTACCCAGTCAAACTTTTCTAGCGGGTGCAGGCTTAGGATTAATATGGAATCAGGCAATGGGAATTGATAATCTGTTTTTGCGCCTCGATTATGGATTTCCATTTATCGATCTGAGCGATCGCGGTAATAATGCTCAAGATGATGGCTTTTACTTTAGCCTTCGCTATCAACCTTAGTACAGCACAACAAAATTTAAGTTAAAAGAGCGCGAGCGCCTAAAGGTAACTCCAATAAATAAATTATTCAATCTTGTGGGGTGAGCATCTTGCCACTGGTGTCAACTTAAGCTACAAGCTTTGTCCCACAATCGTTTTACCCCCCTTAATCCCCCCTTATAAAGGGGGGAAACAGGAAATCCGGTTCCCTCCCCTTTATAAGGGGAGGGTTAGGGTGGGGTAACGCGGATCGTCATAGGAAGTGAGTGAACTCAATATTCAGTTTTTACAAGGGTTTCACGTTAAGTTGACACCAATGGCAACATGAGCGCCCAGTTCACAGGACGGGCAAGATGCCCATCCTACAAGAAATATTAGGATATTTTATTACTTGGAAGTCCCTAAGTCCTATTTGAAATCTGTTTGATCGTAATACTTAATTTATCAATGTTTCATAACTTATGTCAGCATTTTTTGTTTTAAAAATCACTCAAAAAGCGCATTTTCAGGTAATTGGCGATTTTTGGTCAATTTATTTTTGATTATTTACTGAGCTAATCTGCATTTGGGGTGTACTCTCAATATACGGTAACTACCACGCTTGACCTTTGAGATAAATTACACCCAGAGGTGAATACCATGAAAAATTATGCTGATAAACAAGAATTTATTTTAAGTCAAATCACAAACAAGTATTTTCAGCGCCGAGATTTCAGTGGATATGACTTGAGTGGAATTGACCTAAAAGGAATTGATTTAAATGGTGTTAACTTCATAGGAGCAGATTTAAGTGGTGCAAATTTGTCTGGCTGTGTCCTCACTCGTGCTAATTTGAGTGGCGCAAATTTGATGCAAGCTAGTTTACGTGAAGCTAATTTGTATGAAGCATCTTTGTGTGAAGCTAATTTGACTAATGCTGATTTAACACGAGCAAATTTGTGTGGAACGTTCTTATGGCGGGCGAAATTCACAGGTAGTAATCTTTGGGGTGCTTCTTTATGTGATGTGGATTTGAGAGAAGCAGACTTAAGTGAAGCCAAATTAATTGAAGCATCACTAATTGAAGCTAACTTAGTTAGAGCAAATCTCACAAGAGCAAAGTTATGTGGAGCAAAATTACTAGAAGCTAATTTAGCTGAGGCTAATTTAACTGGTGCAGATTTGACATGGGCAAATTTAACCAAGGCAAACTTGAGTAAAGCAAATCTTTGGGAGACAAACCTAATTTATGCAAGGTTCCGAGATACTATCATGCCTGATGGCACAATTAAGCAACCTCAGATAGTAATTTATTAGTCATTAGTCATTAGTCATTTGTCATTTGTTATTTGTCATTTGTCATTCGTCATTCGTCGTTTGTCAGAAGAGAAGAACTTACTGCTTGTCCCAATTCCCAATTCCCAATTCCCAATTCCCAATGCCCAATGCCCAATGCCCAATGCCCAATGACTAAAATTCGCGTTGTGAGAAGATAAAAATAGCGATCGCTAATAACATGGCACTATAAAGTAAGCCATAACCAGCATTTGTAATCAGTGCAGTTGTGTCAGGGAGGGCTTGCAAACCATAAACGGCATCATTTTTCAAATCTAATCGAGATAAATCTGGCAAAATGAGAAACAAGCCTTGAGTTAGAAGTTCCATACCAGGGTTGCGGCTCAGACGACCTAGTTGTACTAAATCTTGAGTAACATTTCCGATTAAATATACCGCAAAGGTTAAAATAGTTGCTAAAAGAGAAGCAGTAAAAACACCGAATGTAATCGCCATAGCGGTGATTAATGATAACTGCAACAATAAGAAAATTGCAGCAATTAAAATGCTCGCCGTTGGATGAGGAATGTTACCAAATTGCAGAAAGACCAGATAAATTACTGTCATTGTGGCGATAAGTACAGCTAATACTGCGGATAAACCTAAGTATTTGCCAACAATTATTTCGCTGCGACTGACAGGTTTAGCAATTAACACCAAAATAGTGCGTTTTTCAATTTCTTTATTAATCAATCCCGTACCAATAAATATCGTCACAATTAAGCCGATGGCATTCATCGCCGCCATCCCGAAGTCTAAAAACATCTTGTCTTCAGTCGTAGCTGCAAATTCAGGAAGGACGCGGAAGGCAGTGACGAGGATTAGCGTGTAAAAACCAATAATATATAGGATGCGATCGCGGATCACTTCCTGAAACACGTTCTTTGCTAGTACAAAAATTCTGTTAATAGTCATTTGTTATTTGTCACTGGTCATTTGTCACTGGTCATTTGTCATTTGTCAATGCCTCTTTACCGCCGAGGAGGTGGCGATCCTGCGATTAATTTACTGGCGCGATCGCATTTAATTTCTGCAACTGTAATTTTATTCCCTGAATTGCTGGTTGCTGGAATTTGTTCAATACGGCAAGATTTTTTCAAATAATAGCCCCGTGGGTTAGAACTTGGGCCTATCCAAATACTTAATAAATCTAATATATATCCAGACTTATATCCAGACTGAGTATTATCTACACGCGCTTCAACACGCCATAGATCCTTCTCTTCATATTTCCCCAGGTTTTTTTGAATTACTTGCCTACCCAAAGTTTCTACCCGATGATTTTCAGGTAGCAGCCATTTCTCTACTTCTGACCAAGATGTTTGGTTTATTTGTTCTTCTACTATTGGTTGAAGTTTCTCTAGAATTACAGCACCATTTTGTGGGATTTTTGCTCGTTCTTCTGTTCTGACAACAAAGGTACTACGTTTAAAAGTATCTGCCTGCAAACTAGGATATTGCTGAAACCAATGATCCATTACAAAATAAAACTGAATCCAGCAACTTAACAACATACTACTAGCAACTAAAATTATGATTCTTTGCCGGTCTTCTGGCTTAGGAATTTTAGCTTTAGCGTCGGTATCAGTTCCTTCAATAAATTCTGGTATTGCCGTAATTAGTGCTGAAATTGTCGGCCAAAAAACGATTGTTATTGGTGTAATTACATCTTTTTGATTTCCAAAGGCAAAAACACTCACTAAAAATCCAGTGATTACTGCCCCGACTGGCATAAAAGTACCAGGAACTCTCAAAGGATCTTGAGTTGTATACCAAGCTGTGCCAGCAATTAAAAATAACCAACCAAAAAAGGCAATAATATCTTTAATATACCCGATCGCAAAAAATGAAAGTGCCCAAGAAAAAACACTCAGATACAGAAATGTCTGCCAAGAATAAGCTTTGGGCGGAACTAATGCTTTTCTAATTCCTGCATAAAGCCCTTCGGCAAATTTAAAAATTCCAAATACATCTTTAAATAGCGTATTCATTTTCCTCCTTACACCTGATTAATTAATCACTCATCTTCCTTCTAATGAAGTAAAGTCTTGCTATTTTGCACCAAATAATAAAATAATAGTTATAGCAGTATAACTCAGAGAATTTGCCATGAGTATAGTAATAGCCAAATTGTTACTTTGTAATTTCAAATTGCTAAAACTCCGCCATCGTCGTCGTTGAGAGGTTGGAAGTTCCTCTTCTTTTTTTGGAAATGTTTCATTTAATGAGAATAGTAATACCCTTAAAATGAAAAACTTCATCAAAAAGGTAGCAAAGAAAATTATAAAAGCAGTTAATATTAGTAAGCCTTGCGTATTAGGTAATTTGAAATTATGAAAAAACATATAGTTAATTAATTCTGCTCTCACCTGGATTGGCAACATTGGTTCAATTATAAAAAATATGAACCAACCAATTACACTAGAAAACAAATTGATAGAAATAGCATAAAAAGTACTGGTTTTTTTGTCAAATTTTAGTCGATTGTTCAAAATGTAAGCTTCAATGGGGATGGCAATCAGTACAAATAAAAAGTCAAATAGAATTCCACCAAAGGGAAAAATCCTCGGAAGCATCCAATTTTCAGGCATAAATCGTCAAGGGTAAGGTTTAACTGTAGAGAGTATAACTGGGATATTGAGGGTGATGGGGAAAATTATTACATTGTTGTATAGGACTCATATTTGATTTTTAAAATACACGTAGGGCAGCCAGTCGTCTGGGTGGGTTTCCCACGCCAAAGTAACGCACCACCCAAAGGTTTCGGTGCGTTAGGCTACGCCGTAACACACCCTACATATACTTATTTGGATTTTTTCAAAAATCAAATCGGATTGCTACAGTCCTTTACTATATTGGTGTGTCAGTATTCTTTGACTGATATTGTTAATACATCAAGCTGATCTTTATACGGGTGTAGCAGAGGGGTACTTTCTCAGATCAGAGTACAACAGGTTAGGTAAGATTAAAGACTGCCACTTATAGCTATTCGAGAGATGACAAGGAACGGTATCGGTATTCGCACGGCGCAAGTGCGTCATGAACGGCTCATTGGTCAAATTCACATCTACGATGGCATTGGTAAAGGCAAATCCCAAGCGGCCTTGGGGGTGGTTTTGCGCTCTATCGGGTTGGGGATAAATACACCTAGCGATTCTAACCGTGTTTTACTACTGCGCTTTTTAAAAGGGCCGGAACGTGATTATGACGAAGATGGCGCGATCGCAGCTTTACAGCGTGGGTTTCCCCATTTAATAGACCAGGTTCGCACTGGGAGAGCCGAATTTTTTGGACATGAAGAAATTACCACCTTTGACCGAGATGAGGCGATGCGGGGTTGGGATGTGGCTAAAGGTGCGATCGCTAGCGGGTTATATTCAGTTGTCGTCTTGGATGAAATTAACCCCGTTCTAGATTTGGGTTTGCTACCAGTGGATGAAGTGGTAAAGACATTAAAATCCAAACCCCAAGAGTTAGAAGTTATTGCTACCGGACGCGCTGCACCGCAGAAATTGCTCGACATTGCAGATTTGCATTCAGAAATGAAACCTCATCATCACCCAACAGCTAAAGCCCTCTTTCTGGAAGGGATTGAAATTTATACTGGTGCTGGTAAAGGTAAGTCTACTAGTGCTTTGGGCAAAGCCTTACAAGCCATTGGTAGGGGAATCAATCATCCAGGGTCTACCCGTGTGTTAATTATGCAGTGGCTTAAAGGTGGTACTGGCTACACAGAAGATGCAGCGATCGCCGCTTTGCAGCAATCATATCCAGAAGTGGTGGATCATCAGCGCTGTGGTGGCGATTCCATTGTCTGGCGCAATTCCCGGCAAGAATTAGACTATGTAGAAGCCGAGAGGGGTTGGGAAATTGCGAAAGTTGCGATCGCCTCTGGAATGTATAAAACTATTATTCTCGATGAACTCAACCCCACTGTTGACTTAGAATTACTCCCCGTTGAACCCATTGTTCAAGCTTTACTCCGCAAACCCCGCGACACCGAAATCATTATTACTGGCCGCTGTCAAAATCAGCCGGCGTACTTTGACTTAGCTAGCGTTCATTCAGAGGTTTATTGCCACAAACACTATGCAAATCAAGGTGTAGAACTTAAACGAGGGGTAGATTTTTAGGTGTTGCGATATGCTAGATTTTCTAGAAACATAACAAATAAGTTTACCAAAATGGTAAACTTATATTAGTCTAGTAACGCATGGACATCACCTTCGCTGACCGCAAACTGCAAAGCCTATGCCAACAACAAGACTTAGCGAAACAAAAATTGGGTAAGAACTGTGCAAAGAAATTGACAGCCCGATTAGCTGACCTTGCAGCTGTTAGCTGTGTCAAGGAATTATTTGCAGGTCGTCCCCATCCTTTAAAAGGAGATCGTGCAGGTGAATTTGCATTAGACCTAGAAGGTGCTAAACGACTTGTATTTAAGCCAGACAACGACCCCATCCCTATTTCTGAGGATGAAAGCATTGATTGGTCAAGAGTCACTGCTGTTTGTATTGTTTTCGTTGGAGATTACCATGACTAAGACAACCCGACCATTCACTCCAGATTGGGTATCTCCTCCCGGTGATACCATCGCTGATATATTAGAAGAGCGTGATTGGACACAAATAGAGTTAGCAGAGCGATTAGGCTACACTACAAAACATATCAGCCTACTCATCAACGGCAAAGCACCTATCAACGAAGAAACAGCCCTGAAGCTAGAACGAGTTTTAGGGAGTACAGCAGCATTTTGGCTCAATCGTGAAGCCCAATATCGCGCGGGTTTAGCACAGATAGAAGAAGAAAGCCGCTTAAAGGGATGGATATCTTGGTTAGATCAGTTACCCGTGAAAGACTTAATGAACCAAGGTTTAATTCCTAAGTGCCGTTTAATTCCCAAGAATAAGCCTGGTTTGGTAAAAAAGTTACTGCAATTTTTCGGTGTTGCTTCGCCGGAAGATTGGCACAATTATTATGCAGGTATGGAAGTTGCTTTTCGTCGGACACGCGAAGAGCAAAGTGATGTTGGTGCTATTTCCACTTGGTTACGGTTGGGGGAAATAAAAGCAGAAAAACTAAACTCTCCCAAGTACAGTAAACCAAAATTTGAAAAGGCGGTGCGGGAAATTCGTGCTTTGACGGTGTTACCGTCAGAGGAGTTTGAACCACAGATGCAAAAGTTGTGCTGGGAAGCAGGGGTTGTGCTTGTTTTAGTACCATCAATTAAGAAAGCCCACGTCAGTGGTGTTGCACGGTGGTTAAACCTACATAAGGCACTGATTCAACTTTCACTTTACGGTAAAACTAACGATCGCTTCTGGTTTAATTTTTTCCATGAAGCAGCACATATTTTGCTCCATGATAAAGAAAATATTTTTCTCGATGAATGGAATAGTGGGGAAAGTTTGAAATCTGAGCCGGAGGGTCAAGCAGATAAATGGTCGCGGGAATTTTTGATCCCACCTGAGTATGAGGGGGAATTAGCGAAGCTGAAATATGAAACTGATGTGATTGATTTTGCAGAACGTATCGGTATTCATCCTGGTATTATTGTCGGTCGGCTGCAACACGATCGCCTAATCGATCCGTCTTGGATGAATGATTTAAAGGTGAGTTTGCATTTTCAAGGGATAGAAAGTGTGTGAAGTCTGGCACACTAACGGGAATTTTTATTTTTGGGTAGTTAGAATATTTTGCACAAAGCGATCGCGTCCTGCTGCCTTTGCTTCATACAATGCCCGATCTGCTGCGGCAATCATTTCTTCCAAGTCAGAATCTGACTGAGGAATTTCTGTTGTAAATCCGGCACTAATAGTTACATAAGCACTAACTTGGGAACTTTGATGAGGTATTGCCAATGTTCGGACAGCATGGCAGATTTTCTCGGCAACATGAATTGCCCCTTCGATGTCTGTGTCAGGTAAAATTACAGCAAATTCTTCCCCACCATAACGGGCAACTAGGTCTGCGGGACGGTTAATAATATCTTTGATGGCTTTGGCTATTTCTTGAAGACAGCGATCGCCGGCTCGATGACCGTAGGTATCATTATATAATTTAAAGAAATCAACATCGCAAAGAATCAGCGAAAGTGGACTCTGCTCTCGTTTTAGACGTTGCCACTCTTGGTTCAAATACTCTTCAAAGCGTCGGCGGTTAGCTACTTGAGTTAATCCATCAATAGTAACTAATCGCTGCAATTCCACATTCACGGCTTCTAGTTTTTGCTGTAGCTGAGATTGCTGAATCAAACGTTTTACCCTTTGTCGCAAAACTGGCCAGTGAATCGGTTTGGTAACATAGTCCATTGCCCCCACTGCAAATGCTCGGTCAACTGACTCTTGATCTTCAAGTCCTGTAATCATTAAAACTGGAGTGTGCTTGCTACAATCAATAAGTTCCAACTGAGTGCAACACTCGAACCCATCCATATCCGGCATTATGGCATCAAGAAGTATGATGTCAGGCTGGAATTGCTTAAAAGCAGTTAAAGCTTCTCTGCCATTTTGAGCTTCCGCTATTTTATAGCCTTCCCGTTCTAAAAAATGCCGAAGTATCATGCGAATAAAAGGCTCATCATCAACAATTAGAACTAAAGATTGGCTTTCTTGAGCAATGGCTATCATGGCGTTTCCTCCACAATTTCTTTTTCTAAGGTAGTTTTAACTTGCTGATATTCCTCGTATAGTTGCGTGATTAATTCTACGCTGTTATCTAATTCACTGCTGCGTCCTTGTGCTTCTAACACCTTGCAAACCTGCGCTAAGGCGATCGCTCCAATAGAGGCACTACTAGACTTAAGTTGATGGGCTGCCTTCCATAAAGTTTCGGCATTCTGAGTTGCGATCGCTGTGCTGATATCTTGTACTAATTTCGGTGTCTCTGTAAGATAACACCCAATCAGTTCAGCAAAGACAACACGATCTCCTCTGACTATATCCCGCAAGGATTGGAGAATTTTGGCATCAACTTTGGCACTTTTTAATGTCTGGTTTTGCCCTTCTTGGAGGATATTTTGCGAAGGTTCTAATTCTAAGCACATCACTTTATCTTGTTTGACTGTGAAACTAACTTCCAGACTTCTTTGGCGTGGGCATTTATTGAGTGCCTGAGCTAATTCTTGGAACCGAACAGGTTTGCTGATGTAGTCATCCATACCAGCAGCAAGACAGACTTCGCGATCGCCTCGCATCGCATTGGCAGTTATCCCAATGAGATGGGGGCGAAAACCTGACCATTCTTGACAGATTCTCCGAGATGTTTCTAAGCCATCCATCTCAGGCATCTGGACATCCATCAACACTACGTCATAAGGCTGTTTTTGCAAAGCCTTGAGTACTTCTACCCCATTGGTGACGACATCAGCTGAATAACCCATTTTCTGTAGCATCAGTAAAGCAACTTTCTGATTAACAACCGTATCCTCTGCCAGAAGAATCCGTAGTGGCAGTCGATGACCCAAATGCTGGTCAACCAAGGGAAAATCAGAAATACTAGCTGGGCTTGGCTGATTTCCTAAAATACGGCTGATAATATCGCAGAGTTGAGACTGTTTGATGGGTTTGCTCAAAGAGGCAGCAAATTCCACATCATTAAAGTCAAAAGAAGTTTCCCCTCTACCCAAAGATGTCAGAATCACTAAAGGGAGATTTTGACAACCAGATTGCTTGCGAATTTGACGAGCTAGGGAAATACCATCCATTTCTGGCATTTGCATATCTAAGATGGCAATATCAAATTGTCTTCCCTGAGCAAGTTGAGCTAAAGCTTCTTTTCCAGATTTGGCAGCATAAGCTTCCATTTTCCAAGACTCTGCTTGCAAGCTGAGAATTTGGCGATTGGTCAGATTGTCGTCTACAATCAACAGGCGCTTTCCCTCAAGCTGCATCGGTAAATTACTAAATTCAGCTTCTGGTAGACCAGGCACTTGAGCAGTAATGGTGAAGTAAAATGTTGAACCTTGACAAGTGTAAGAAGCTGATAATATTCCACTTTTCCATCTAGGGCTAGGATTACCACCTACAAACCCTTGGCTTTCCACCCAAAGAGTCCCGCCCATCATCTTACTCAGCCGCTTACTGATCACTAGTCCTAGCCCTGTGCCGCCATATCGTCGAGTCATGGAAACATCAGCCTGAGCAAAGGGGTGAAATAACCGCTCTATATTTTCTGGTATGATGCCAATACCTGTATCTTTGATGGCAAATTGAATTTGGATTGGGGACTTAGAAGAGGCAGAAGGGTGTAGAGGAGAGAAATTTTCCCCCTGCTCTCCCCAATCCCCACCCACCAGTTCAACATAAAGTACGACTTCTCCATGTTCGGTAAACTTAATCGCGTTGTTGAGGAGATTCATCAAGACTTGGCGCAGACGTGTCATATCGCCAATAATCTTAGTCGGAATTTGGGGCTGGATTAGGTAAGCTAGTTCGATATCTTTTTCAGCAGCTTTAGGGGCTAATAGAGAAATAGCCTGTTCCACACAAGCTCTTAAATTAAAAGGCTGTTCTTCTAATTCCAGCTTTCCCGACTCAATTTTAGAGAAATCTAAAATGTCGTTGATGATGGTGAGCAAAGCATCTCCGCTACTGCGAACTGTTTCCACAAAGTCTTGCTGTTGGGGAGTGAGGCTAGTATCTAGCAGTAGATCGGTCATGCCAATAACAGCATTCATCGGAGTCCGAATTTCGTGGCTCATCATTGCCAAAAACTCACTTTTGGCGCGATTTGCGGCTTCAGCCTGACGTTTTGCCCGCTCCAAGGCAAAGTTTTTTAAAGTAAGTTCTTCTCGTTGGCGCGTTTCTTGTTCGAGTAAGTGAGCGTGTGCTAGAGCAATACCCAGTTGAGCCGCCACTGCTTCTAGTAATTCGATTTCGTCTGATGTCCACTCACGAAAATAGCTGCACTGATGTAACCCGATCGCACCATTGGGTTCTCCTTGATAGGAAGTGCGAATTGACAGCATAGACTTCAGCCCAATTTCTCGGTAGATAGCTTCACTTTCCTGGAGTAAAGGTTCGGCATATACATCAGGGGAAGCGATCGCACTTTCTTGTGCCATCATCTTCTCTGCATGGGGATTGTTAGTGATGGAAACTTCCAATTCATCCACAGTCCAGGAATTAGGGAGTGCATTATACTGTGCTACTAAGGGAATTTGGGGAATGGGGTCGCTAATGTAAGAATGGATCAAACAGCGATCGACTTTAAACGCTTGTCCAATTTGGGTAGCAGCTGTTTCAAAAATTTTGCTGGTATCAAGACTTTGACGAATTTCTTGAGTAATTTGTTCAAGTAGTAGGGTGCGATGCAATTGCCGTTGCAATGCTTCTTTAGCTCGTTTATTTTCGGTAATATCGTGATTGATGCCAACAGTGGCAATAGTTTCCCCTTGTTCATCCTGTAAAGGGACTATGGTTGTTTTACAAATTCCCTTAGTGCCATCTTTACGAAGAAAGTATATTTCCCCTGACCAGCGTGCTTGCTGGTTGATTTTTTCGAGAATTTTGGCTCTTAATGTTGTGGCTACTTCCGGCTGATGCAAAATGCTGATATGTTTAGCCAAAATTTCGGCTTTGGTATAGCCAAATATGCTTTCGGCCGCAGGATTCCAATCAACAATATTTCCCGTTAAATCTGTGATAATTACGCCATCATGCATATTTTCAAAGGTGAGGGCTTGGCAACGCAGGCTAGCTTCAGCTTGCTTGCAGTGGCTAATATCTGTTTGAATTCCAATAAAGTGGCTTAACTTGCCATTTTCGTCATGTATAGGAGAAACACTCAGTTCATTCGAGAACAAGATACCATCTTTGCTATAGTTGCGGAAAATAACTTTACAACTTGTTCTATCTTGAATAAATGAACACAGTTCATTGAATGCTGATTGCTGTATATCTGCGCGTTGCAAAAATCGGCAGTTTTGCCCAATCACATCAGTAGCACTAGCGCAGTTGACGTAAATAACCGGATTATAAGCAAGAATTCCATTACTGATAGCATCAAGTGCCTTCTCCCTAAATCTTAAGGTTTCTTCAACCTGCTTTAAATCAGTAATGTCAAACATAAACCCCTTCAGCGTCATCTGAGTTTCTGCTTCTTCAACAACGCTAACAACTTCTCGCAGCCAAACAACTCGCCCATCGGCTGCTAACATCCGGTATTCCAATTGGTGATTTTCATACTTAGCAGTTGCTTCTTGGTGAAAACGAACGGATTTTTCCCGATCGTCTGGATGCAAATGATCGATCCAAAAGTTTTCTTGATACCATTCTGCGATCGCATAATTTAGCAAGTTTACCGCTTGTGTCCCAACAAAAATAAATCGCCCGGTTTTCAAGTCTAATTCCCAAGGGATGACTTTGAAAGTCTCCATTAACTGGCGTAGACAATTTTCGCTGTCATGCAAGGCAACTTCTACCTGTTTATGTTCAAATATCTTATGAGTTAACTCTTGATTTATTGCTGTTATATGCTTGTTAGTTGCTTTCATCACCAGGGCAAAACAGATTGATAATGTCAGTGAGACAACAACCAAGAACCCTGCTATCAATATTACTTGTGTTAATAATAACCCCGCAGTTTGGATTAAAACTCTCTGGCAGAGTAGGATTACAGAGATTGAGAGAAAAATCCCCAGCAATAAAGTTAGTAATTTTCGTTTGCGGAAAAATATTACAGCTTTTAACCAGTCATATCGGTGCTGTTTAATCACTTATTAACCTTCAAGTAATATCAGGGCTTATTGCACTAACTTTTACTTTTAAGTAATCTGAAATATCAATGGCAAGGGAACAATTACGGAATTTTTTTTAATTTAAAATATTTGTATATTATCCTCGTTGGCAACATCCGACTTTTTAAGTGAAGGGTAAATTGCAATCTAGAGTTGTAAGCGATATTTCTGACGGGTTATGACGCTATCTTAGAGGATGTTTGAAAAGTCGTAAAGTATACTATAAACCCCGCTTCCATTCCTCTCCCCGTTGGCGTTGGCCTGTCGTCAGACAAGGGTCGAGAGGCTTTTAAACCCCCATTCCCTCTCTTCGAGACGCTGCGCGAACGTAGGGAAGGGGGGCTAGGTTCTTAATGCTTTGATGTTACCAAAAATACTTTTCAAACATCCTCTAAGAGACGCTGCGCGTAGGTTGTTTCATCGTAGGGTAAGCCGGCGTTGCATTTTTAATTCTTTAACAAGTGTTTAGACACCCAAAGGCAGACTTCTTGTACCCCCTACTTATAAAAAAACAAATTAAAAGCAAGGGTTAAAGGGCTTGAATTTTCCCTTTAACCCTTGTCTTTTCAGCACAATAGTGCAAAAAGAAGCTGATGAACAGAGCAAGGACAAAGCACCCCCTACGCGAACCCAATCTAGTACAAAAATCTTTTTCTCTGTTCCCTATTTTCCCGATAGGTCTATTGCCTAAATTTGTGCTTTAAATCACAGATGCTTCGCGTTGACAATCAAAAACAACCATGTAGGAAGCATTTGGTATTTCTTGAGGGAGGTGTCGCATATAACCATCAGCATCAGAACGGCTGCGGAAGCGAGCCACAATTTCCCGTTGTGTATTAGGAAGCAAACGAGCGATCGCCCAAGAATTTAGGCGTTCTTTATAAGCAATACCTTGATTGTCTGATTTAGAAGCTTGGTTATCCGTATTTTCTGGCATAATGATGTTAACCGTATGAAGTTTAATGAGGAGCGTTAATTAGTTTCTAAGTAGGAATGCACTAACGCTTTTTTTTAATGCTGCTGCCACCTTGTTATTCGATTATTAATAAGTTGTCAACACTTAGCGCTATATTTTAGACTAACTAAGTTGTATTTTTCAGATAGCGATGAATCTCAAAGCCTTAATTTGCAATTGTTTTCAGCACACAACAATCCTCAAGCAGAAAGTTTGGCAAATATTGGGTTTGCATGATTTTTATGCATACGCATAAGTCAAATCAGTACCAGTGATAAGAGTAATTCTAGTGTATCAAAAAAGACTATTAGCAGGTGATCTGTGAAAAATACAGCAGATTGCAACAGGCGTGAGGTACAGATCATCGTAGGGACACAACATGTTGTGCCCCTACCCCTGTAATTCATTTACCCGCAATACGCTGTATTAACATTTATAAGATTAATTGGCGATCGCACACTCTTGATTTTTGAGCGGTGCGATACCTACGGCAAGCTACACCCATGCGGTAAAACTATATTTATTGTGGGCATTTACGTTTTTTATAATTACTAGAAAATATTGAAAATTTAATAATTTTTTTAGAAATCGGACTTTTATTTAATTTTTGAAAAAACTCAGCATAACTTCAAGAGCTTTTTTCTATTACCTCTTGTCTGCCTACGCAAATAAATTCAAAAATCAAAGCAGACTGCGATAGTAAAAAATGAATTATGATTAAGATTTTTGCTATGGCTATAGGGCCAATACATAGTGTAATTATTTAATTTAAAATATCTTGACTAATTATTATAAAAAAGTTAAAATTCCTCGGTTAATTATAGTTATGATAATGGAAACACCATTTGTAACATCAATAATTCAAAAAGTAGCAGAAGAAATAGGAGCAGTAGTTTTAATAGACCCAGAATGCCCCTTTATGGGACTAATTACCTTTAAAAATGGCAATAAAACTTTTTTTCGGACTACCAGATTTAGTATTAACTCTTTTGGTTCGACAGCAATAGCTAAAGATAAGAGTGTTTGTAGCTTTTTTTTAAATCATTTTGGCTACAAAGTTACTGAAGGAAAAACATTTTTTAGTGAAGAATTACGCGAAGAAATATCTGATATCAGGAATATAGATGCAGGATTCTCTTATGCTAAAGAGTTAGGATTTCCCGTAATTGTCAAGCCGATTAATCTCAGTCAGGGCATATTCGTTACAAAAATCTATAATAAACAAGAATACTATCAAGTCGCTAAAAAAATATTGCAAAAAGTCTCAGGTTTTATTGTTGAGAGATTTTATAGTGGCAATGACTATAGAATTGTAGTACTTGACGATGAAGTAGTTTCGGCATATCAAAGAATTCCCCTATTGATAACGGGAGATGGTAAATCTAATGTTTTAGAACTTATGCAACAGAAGCAAGAAAGTTTTGTCAAAAATGGTAGAAAAGAAATTATAGATTTTGAAGATTATAGAATTAAAAAGAACTTGAAGAGACGAAAGCTAAATTTTAATAGTGTTATACCTAAAAATAATATTGTCTATCTTTTAGATAATGCAAATTTATCGACTGGAGGCGAGGCAGTAGACTTTACAGAAACTATCCATCCTGATTTTAAAAAATTAGCAGTAAGTATTACAAAAGATATGGAACTGAGATTAGCAGGTGTGGACATTCTTACTAGTGATATAACATCATCAATCGGAGATTATACAATCATTGAAGTAAATGGCGCTCCTAGCTTAAGTCATTATGCATCATTTGGTCAAGTTCAGATTAAGAGAGTAGAAAATTTATATCTCAAAATTCTCAAAATACTTGAAAATGAGAATAACTGTTAACAATTCAAAATTCAAACATTTTAGACAATTTCAGACGAACGCAAACAACGTCTCGCAGACAAGAGGAGTACGATCTTCTCTACGAGACGCTGTGCCAACAATTACTTACTGTCAAGCAAAAGCAAGACTACTATCTGCTAAATTTTTTGTTAATATAGCAATCACCATTATCTGAAACAGTTTTTAGCTTTGGTATTTTGTGCTTAACTTGAATAAAAAAAGGGAGCGTTGCTCATCAAGCGGTTCAATTTACATTTGGTGTTTGTTCGGTTGGCAAAGAGCGAATTAACTCTCGAATAACATCCGTTGCTGGCCGTCCTGTTATTGAACAGTATTTTTCTAATCTTTCTGCTTCCCCTAATGCCAGATTAATTGTAAGTCGTTTAGTAGCCCATTTTTTATTCACTGGTTTAATTAACTCTACTTGAAACTACTTCTCTAATATCAATCATTAAAACTGTTATCACAATGATAAAAGTAATGATATTAGCCTTAAGAAGCTGTAAAGGAAACAACACTAAGTTTGAAGCCGTGGTGAAGAGTTTAAATACAGTTTAAATTATGAAGGTTAAGTAATTTAGAAGCAACTATTATGAATAGAACATAAGCTAAAAGTTTTTCTGTAATTAAGCATTCAGTGTAAATACACAGTAACTAGCAGCTTATCGACTGTATTGCTAGAAGCAATGCAATTTTGAACTAAGCTGAGTTAAGTTCGGGAGAATAATAGTTTGGTCAAGCCAAGCGCGATCGCTATTCCTGATTTTTGCACAAAATCTAAGTAGGAAAACAAGAACCCCACCCCCAACCCCCTCCCCGCAAGCGATGAGGGGGCTATGATGTACCTCATGTGATTAGGAAACGCTATATTCCTCATCCCCCCACTCCCAATTCCCAATTCCCAATTCCCAATTCCCAATTCCCAATTCCCAATTCCCAATTTTTAAATTATGACTTTGAGCCTGTGCATGATTGTAAAAAACGAAGCCGCAACACTGCCTAAATGTTTGAACAGTGTAAGAATTGTGGTGGATGAAATGGTAGTCTTAGATACAGGCTCAATCGATCGCACTCCCAATATTGCCCAACAACTCGGTGCAAAAGTCCATCATTTTAAATGGTGTAATGACTTCAGTGCTGCCCGTAATGAAGCTCTCAAATATGTCACTGGTGACTGGATTTTGGTATTAGATGCTGATGAAACTCTGACTCCAGCAATTGTACCGCAGTTGCGAGAGGCGATCGCCAGAGAGGAATATCTGCTCCTCAACCTGGTTCGCCAGGAAGTTGGTGCTGAACAATCTCCCTATTCTCTGGTTTCGAGGCTATTCCGCAATCATCCAGATATTCGTTTTGACCGTCCTTACCATGCTTTAGTAGATGATAGCGTGTCAGCAATTTTAACCAAAGAGCCCCATTGGCAAGTAGGTTATTTACCAGGAGTGGCACTTGTACACACAGGATATCAAAAAAGTGCGATCGCTCAAAATAACAAATATGCCAAAGCAGCTACAGCAATGGAAGGGTTTCTCGCTACCCATCCCGATGATCCCTATGTTTGCAGTAAATTAGGGGCATTGTATGTGGAAACTGGGAAAATTACCCAAGGTATGGAGTTACTAAGA
The DNA here is from genome assembly GCF_036917435.1 of Nostoc sp. Lineage (GTDB taxonomy): Bacteria > Cyanobacteriota > Cyanobacteriia > Cyanobacteriales > Nostocaceae > Nostoc. Next base: position 183,294 of record NZ_JBALDM010000030.1, on the reverse strand, counting down.
CGAGGAATCAGCTTTGCTGAAGACAACTACGATATTTTATATGAACTCCACTATCATTTAGGCATTGCCTACAGTCGCTTGCAAAAATTCCCACAGGCGATTTCTCACTATAAAACTGCTATCAAATTGCCTATTTACCCCATGCTCAAATTAGGAGCATACAACAACTTGGGTAACTTACTCAAGGCAGCCGGAGATTTCAACGGTGCGAAAACTGCTTACGCCACAACTTTGAAAATTGACCCGAATTTTGTTTTTGGTCATTATAATTTGGCGATGACATTTAAAGCTTTGGGTTTATTGACAGATGCGATCGCACATTATCAAAATGCGATCGCTTTAAACCCCAACTATGCCGAAGCCTATCAAAATTTAGGGGTAGTGTTGCTGAAAGCTGGCAATCATCAAGATAGTTTAACAGCTTTTAGAAAAGCGATCGCCCTTCATGAAAGATATAACCCCGAAGAGGCGAAGAGATTACGCGAGGGGTTGCAGGAGATGCAGTTAATGTAATTAGAATATCATGATGCGAATTCTTGCCCGCAGTACGTTACGAAAGTTTTGGGAAACATATCCTGATGCCGAACAGCCATTAAAGGCTTGGTTTGATGAAGCATCTCGTGCAGAATGGAATAGTCCGGCAAATATCAAAAGTACCTATCGCAATGCCAGTATTATTGTTAATAACCGTGTTGTTTTTAATATCAAAGGCAACGATTATCGCTTAATTGTTCATGTTCGTTATGATATTGGAATTATTTTTATTCGTTTTATTGGAACGCATAAAGAATACGATAATGTAGATGCAAGAAGTATTTGAGGCAGTAATATCTATGCTTGAAACTCGTCCTATTCGCACCGAAGATGATTATCATGCTGCACTTGATGAAATTGAAAAATTGTTTGATGCGGAACTAAATACACCAGAGTCTGACCGATTGGAAGTTTTAACTACGCTTGTGGTAGCATACGAGCAAAGGCATTATCCAATCGAAGTACCAGATCCGATTGAAGCAATCTTATATTATCTCGAATCCCGTGGGTTATCTGTAGATGAATTAGAGCCTGTTATTGGTAGTAAGGCAGAAATTGCTAAGATTTTGCATCGCAAGCAATCGTTAACGTTGGAGATGGTTCGCAGTCTGCATCAACAATTGGGGATTCCGGCAGAGATATTGATTCAACCATACCCTTTGATCCAAAATTCAGCTTAATGGTGATTTAACCTTGCATCAAAATTCCCACTAGAATCTGCATCAATATTTCTAAATCTGTTGGCACTCGATATAACATTAAATCTTGACTCACTTTCCTCTCTTGGCGATCAAAACTACCAAACTGCCAAATATCTCCAGTAGTTACAGCACCATACAAAATTGCCTCATCTGATTCTACCCATGTATCCAGGGCAATCAACTCTGTGGCTAACTGGGTAAATCCCCGTGTTAAGTCTGCCTGTTTTGCTTCTACCACTAAAACATTGTGTTTTGACTCAAGATAGTAGTCTAAGTCACCTCTGAGGTACTGATTAACTTCAATAGGGTACTCAATATTAACTATTGCTTGTGTGATGTGGGCTACTTCTAATAAGATGGGTGCGATTAGTACCTCTCGTCTAGCCGCTTCACTAGTTAGACTAACACGAGCGATCGCTTCTTCTAGACGTTGGTGTAAGTCTGGTAGTCGAGTCAGTAATTCTGAAGCAGCGATAGGTAAATTGATTGAAGATTTAGTTAAAGTTACTCCTAATTCCCGCAAAATATCGGCGGGAGCAAATTTCATTTGAAAATAGCTGCGGAATGTATAGAATTCATTTGGTTTAAGTATCGGAGGACGGTGACGTTCAGCCATGATAAAACCCGCAGTTATAATATCAAAATTATTTTTATTCGTTTTATTGGAACGCATCAAGAACACCATAACGTAACTTGAGGCTTAGAACTCCGAAATTCAGGTTTTAAAATGAACTCCACCCGTTCGGAATCGAAAAGGTGGAGTTAAGAAGTCGGAGAGTTAATAAATTCTCCTCACAAATGACGAATGACAACTAACTAAATACGCGACTTGACAAATTTCTCCAATCTATCCATTCCCTTTTCAATCGTTGCCATGTCTGTGGCGTAGGAAAGGCGAATATTGTCATCAGCGCCAAAAGCAATTCCGGGAATGACTGCAACTTGATGTTTTTCTAGCAAAGTGTCACAAAATTCTAGGGATTTTAGACCGGTTTTGCTGATATCAGGGAACAGATAAAACGCGCCATCTGGTTTTGCGGTAGTCAATCCAGGAATGGCGTTGAGTCTGTCTAACATTACCTGTCGGCGTTTGGCGAAGGCTTGACGCATTTCTTCGACACAATCTTGGGAACTTTGTAGCGCTGCGATCGCACCATATTGAGCAAAGGTACACACGTTAGATGTACTATGCCCTTGGATGGTACTCGCGGCTTTAATGATTTCCACTGGCCCTGCTAAATAACCAAGTCTCCAACCAGTCATGGAATAAGCCTTCGCAAATCCATTACTAATCAAAGTGCGGTCAAAAATTTCCTTCCCAAGAGAACCGATGCTAATATGTTCTGCACCGTCGTAGAGAATCTTTTCGTAAATCTCATCAGAGACGACAAAGATATCTGCATCAACTATTACCTGCGCCAGTGCTTTGATTTCGTCTGGCGTGTAAACCATCCCCGTAGGATTAGATGGAGAGTTGAGGATAAATAACTTCGTTTTCGGCGTGATTGCTTTACGGAGTTGATCGGGAGTAATTTTATAACCAGTCGTGGCATTTGTAGGGACAATTACTGAAACTCCACCGACTAAAGTCACCATTTCGGGATAACTTAGCCAGTAGGGTGCAGGAATAATTACCTCATCACCTGGATCGATTAGCGCCACTATCAAGTTGTACAGAGAATGTTTACCGCCATTGGTGACGATGACATTCTCTGACTTGTAATCAAGACCGTTATCAATTTTAAGCTTATGGGCGATCGCTTCCCTTAACTTTGGTTCTCCGGCTGCTGCACCATACTTGGTTTTGCCTTCTTCCAAAGCTTTGACTGCTGCGGCTTTAATGTGCGCTGGAGTATCAAAATCTGGTTCTCCAGCGCTAAAACTACAAACATCTATTCCTTCCGCCTTCAGTGCCTTAGCCTTGGCTGCGATCGCTAAGGTTAATGAAGGTGCTACCTGACTTACTCTTGCTGCCAGCTTCATTCTTACTATTTTTTGGCAAATCTTTCACTGTTCTAAGGATATCCCAGAATCCCTACCAAGATTTGCTTTTTCTAAATTCGTTGGAGATTGCAGGGTAAGATCATCTCAACTAAGCTTGACACAACGACTCAGAAGAATCTAATGTATTGTCAATAAAACAAGAACTGAAGGCAATTCATCAATTGCCCCTACAGTCAATCAAGGCTTTTACTGCCTTTTTGCGTAAGTCCTAAGTTTCAAGGTACGGTCTAGAACGTCAGCACTGGTTAAAATTGAGTTAGATAACAAAATTTAGAGTAAAATCATGTATACAAAATCAAAAAATAGTCTTCAAAATAAAAAGATTAACGCCAATTCGTACATTACAATCGATGATGATAAATTTCCGCAAGGTAATGTAAGAATGTATCCAATTTCTTTTGATATGGATATTGAAAGTTTGAGACAATCCTATGGCGATCCTTACAACAATGCCTATGGTGAAATTAAAAAAGTACTTTCTTCACACGGTTTTACTAGACAACAAGGAAGTGTTTATTTTGGTAATGAAAGTGTTAATGCTGTTACTTGTGTTTTAGCTGTTCAAGACTTATCTAGAAGATTACTTTGGTTTCCAGTATCAGTAAGAGATATAAGAATGTTAAGGATAGAGGAAAATAACGATCTATTACCAGCAGTTCAAGCAAATTTACCTAATCCATAGTTTTTGCATCATTGCTAGCAGCGATTAAACCTGATGATTAAACACGGTGTGTTTAATCATCAGGTGTAAAAATGTTTTTAAATAGAGGTTTTAGTCTTTTTTTATAAACAAGGTTTAGATAAGTCTGCAACTTTCAGATGCACTTGCCCTGGTTAGGATTGAGAACTGGGAATTACGAATAATTACTGATTCTTGACCGTTGACTCTCAACAATTTAATATATGTAATGTTTTAATTTGAAAGAAAACTAACTGTTTATATGCAATTAAAGAAACTTTTGATCGCATCTTCTCTGTTAATTACTGCTTTTTTTATACCTAATAGTGCCATTGCTCAAAATCGCGGTACTCCGGGTAAATTTGATTTTTATGTACTGACATTATCTTGGTCGCCGGATTATTGTGCAGCAAACGCTAGCCGCGATCAACAACAGTGCGGTTCTGGAAGAAAACTCGGTTTTGTACTACATGGTTTGTGGCCACAATACCAAACTGGTTATCCTGCTAATTGTTCCACGCAAAAATTACCATCGGAAGTGAAGCGGCAGTTTCCGAACTTGTTTCCCAGTGATAAGCTTCGCGATCATGAATGGGAAAAACATGGGACTTGTTCGGGGAAAACTCCTGCGGAATACTTGGCATTGAGTAAAAAGTTAAAAGATGCGATCGCTATTCCCGCAGCTTATAATCGTCCTACTCAACCCGTGCGTACCACAACTACAAATTTTAAAAATTCCTTTGTGAGTGCGAATAATAAAATTACTGCTGATGGTGTAGCACCTTTTTGTTCTGGTTCGGGAAGATTTTTGCAAGAAGTCTTCTTTTGTTATTCCAAAAACGGTGAACCTGGTATTTGTAGCGCCGAGATTTTGAAGCGATCGCAAAAAAGTTGTGGTCAACCAGATTTTTTATTGAGAAACGTTAGATGAAATGCGAATGGGGAATGGGGAATGGGGAATGGGGAATGGAAAAGAGGACTTGGGGACAAGGAGAATTGGGGACAAGGGGAAAGACTTGTTGTAAGTTCTAAACTTTTGTCACCTTGTCACCTTGTCCCCTTGTCCCCTTGTCCCCTTATCCCCTTATCCCCCTGCCCCCTTGTCCCCCTGCCCCCTTGTCCCCCACTCCCTAAGCGATCGTCACATCTGGAGATAAATAAACATCTTGAATGGTATGAAACAGTTTTACGCCTTCTTCAAAGGGACGTTGGAAAGTCTTGCGCCCAGAAATTAATCCCGAACCACCAGCGCGTTTGTTGATTACGGCGGTGCGAACTGCTTCTGCGAAGTCATTTTTACCAGTTGCGCCACCAGAATTAATCAGCCCTACACGCCCAGAGTAGCAATTCAGTACTTGGTAACGAGTTAAATCAATTGGGTGATCCGTGGTCAATTCTGTGTAAACCCGCTCATCGGTTTTGCCGTAACTCTTACCACTGGCTTTAGCAACTGCACCATAACCATTGTTATTTTCGGGTAACTTTTGTTTGATGATGTCAGCTTCAATGGTCACACCCAAATGATTCGCCTGTCCGGTAAGGTCAGCCGCAAGGTGATAATCTTTATCTTGTTTAAAGGCGTTATTCCGCAGATAGCACCAGAGAATAGTTACCAAACCTAGTTCATGGGCGCGTTTAAAAGCTTTGCTGATTTCCTGAATTTGTCTAGTAGAATTCTCTGAACCAAAGTAAATTGTCGCACCTACCGCCGCCGCCCCTAAATTCCAAGCTTGTTCTACATCAGCAAACAATACCTGATCGAACTGATTAGGAAAAGTTAGCAATTCGTTGTGATTGATTTTGGTAATAAAGGGGATTTTGTGGGCATACTTGCGCGAAACTATCCCTAATGTCCCCAAAGTAGTAGCAACAGCATTGCAACCTGCGGCGATCGCTAGTTTAACAATATTTTCTGGATCGAAGTAAATCGGATTGGGCGCAAAAGACGCACCTGCCGAGTGTTCAATCCCTTGGTCTACTGGTAAAATCGATAGATAACCTGTGTTTGCCAGACGACCAGTAGAATAAAGTAACTGGAGATTACGCAATACTTGAGGATTGCGATCGCTGTTGATCCAGATTCGATCTACAAAGTCTGACCCAGGCAAATGTAGTAAATCCTGAGAAACCTTTGCTTTGTAAGTAAGCAGGTCTTCAGCCTCTTTACCTAGCAATGACTCAATAGAATTAGCCTCTTTAAGCGTTGTAGTCATAGCGTTTTCCTCAAAAATTGAGCAAATGACCTTGCCTTTAACATAGCATTTTTAATACTTGTAACCTGGTTAAGCTTGCATTAACTAGAGATATATTCCTTTTGATATAAAAGCCTTAAATCATCCTTTAAAAATCGCTAAAATCAGTAATAGGACTTACGCAAAACTACACCAGGGTTCTGCTCTGGGTGCATTTTATCATCGTTTATGTTCTCGCTTGAACGCACCCAAAGCCATCACTGCTACTACACACAAACTGGCTCGTTTGTTCTACCGAATCTGGACAGTCTACTTGATTTGTAGAACTGGCTGCACGTGTAAACCCTCTGTCTCATCAACCGTAGGAGTAGCAATAAGCGATTCGTCTCCCGTTAGACCTGATGTAATTTCTACTTCAGTACCATAATCTCGCCCAACTGCAACTTTTTGATAATGCACCGTTTGGTCTTTAGTTACAGTTGCTACCTGAGTACCTCCGGCGTTCACAACTAAGGCACTATCTGGCACAACAAAGGGAGTATTAATGCGGTCAATGGCAAATTTGACAGTGGCATACATCCCAGGTCGCAGCATAGCGTCAAAGTTCTGCACTTCTAATTGTGTCAGCAAAGTGCGAGTATTTGGATCTATTGCATTGCTAGTACGCACTACTTTACCCTTAAATACTCGTTGTGGTAACTCTGTGACTTTAATTTGTGCTGTTTGAGCAGTCTTAAGTGACTGTGATAAACTCTGTGGAACATTCACATTCACGTTTAGCTTGTCATAAGCAGCAATAGTATAAAGGCTGGTATTGGTAGTGTTGCTGGTACTGGTGTTGCCATTACCTGCTGAAATTAAAACACCTGTATTGACATTACGTGCAGTAATCACTCCGGCGAAGGGAGCAGTAACTTTTTTATAAGACTGTAATACAGTATTACGTTGGAAGTTTGCAAGACTTGCGTAGGCATTTGCTTGCGCTGCTTTGACGTTGGCAGAGTCAGAATTAATAGTGTTTTGTGCTGCCTCAACGTTGGCAAGATTAGCTTGATATGTGGCATATTTTGTATCTGCATCTTGTTGAGCTACTGCACCTTGCTTAACAAGAACGTTCCAACGCTCCCAACTCAGACGCGCTATTGCTAGATTAGCGCGGGCTTGCTTCAAATCAGAAACACCTTTGGCTAGACTAGCACGACTTTGAAGCACATTTGCTTGTGCTTGCACTAATTCGGCCTTCGCTTGCAAAACTTGCTGATCGGTGTCTGGGGAATCAATCTCTGCTAACAACTGACCAGATCGGACGCGATCGCCAATGTCTGCGTACCACCGCCGCAAATAGCCAGTACTGCGAGCGTAAATAGTCGTTTGGTTAAGGGCTACAACGCTACCAGGTAGTTCCAAATTGGTAGTAGCAGCAGCGCGACGGGGAGTTATCACGTTAACTGAGGGAATGGTGCTTGCTTCCTTAACTGCTGCTTGTAATTCCGATCTTTGGCCTAACCGAGGCAGAATACCTATCAGCAGTAGGCTACCAAAAAACACAATCCCAAGTGCAGCCCAACCAATTCCACCAATACCACGTCTTTGTTTTTTGGGAGTAGTTTCTTGTTGAGAATCAGGAGATGGAGGATACTGAAAATCCATAGGTAAACTGTCCCATATTATCTAGTTTGCAGAAATTTAGCAGAGTTATTACCATCATTGGCTTTGACAATTTTGAACCTTTAATTGCTTATGATTTGCCTGGAGATGATGACAAAGAGTATGCAGTCTGTGGATCTGAGAAATCTAAATCGTCATCCTCATCAATCGGACGAGGTGGTTGCCGCCGCATAATGCTGTATACCACAGGTACAAATATTAGAGTAGCGACTGTTGCAGCTGACAAGCCACCTATTACAGCGCGACCCAAGGGTGCATTCTGTTCACCACCTTCACCAAGACCGAGAGACATTGGCACCATCCCGATGAGCATGGCTAAGGCAGTCATCAACACAGGACGCAACCTTGTATAGCCGGCCGCTAGGGATGCACCATAAGCATTTTGCCCTTCAAAACGTTGCTCATTAGCAAAGGTAATCATTAAAATACTGTTTGATGTCGCTACACCTATACTCATAATTGCACCCATTAACGAAGGGACACTAAGTGTAGTGCGGGTGACAAACAGCATCCAAACAATACCTGCTAAGGCACTTGGCAGTGCCATCATAATAATCAGGGGATCGAGCCAAGATTGGAAGTTCACCACCATTAAGCAGTAAACCAGCACAATTGCAAACACAAGTCCTAAACCAAGTCCCAGAAACGAAGAGTTCATCGTTTGCACTTGCCCGCGAACGTTAATCTGGCTTCCCTTAGGCAATTTTTTCTGATAATCAGCGATGATGCGATTCACATCGCTGGCAACTCCCCCAAGGTCACGACCAGAAGAGTTAGCGTAGATATCGAAAACTGGCTGAATGTTATAGTGATTGACAACTTGCATCACTGTGTCGCGTTTGACACTAGTCAAATTACCTAAAAGTTGGGGTGCGGTTTGACCGTTGCCAACTGGCGTGTTTTTCAGGGTATCAATAGAGTCAATTTTATACTGTGGAACTTGTACGGCAAGGGTATAACTAACACCTTTTTTAGGATCGAGCCATTGGTTGATTGCGGCTTGACCGCTTGAACTTAAGGAAGTCAGGACACTATTGGCAACATCACGCTGGGTCATACCCAGTTGTTGAGCCTCGGTGCGATCTACATCAAGACGTAACTTTGGAGCATCGACAACTTGCTGGAGATGTACATCTACAGCACCGGGAATGCGCTTCATCCGTGCTTGGATTTGTTGGGCAATTTCAAGGTTGCCCTTTGAGTTTTTCAGAGGCCCAGATATTTGCACGTCAACAGCAGCAGGCAAACCGAAATTGAGAATTTGAGTAACAATATCAGCCGGTTCAAAAAAGAAAGTGTAGTTGGGAAATGTCGCTTTCAATTTCTGGCGGAGTTCCTTGATGTAAGAAAAAGTTGAACCAGATTCTTTTAGAGACACAAGAATATCAGCATCAGCCTGCCCAATGGTGGCACCGTTGTAGCCATAAGTAAGGTTAATGCCACTGTTGGGTAAGCCGATGTTATCTAAAATCAGAGAGAGATTTTCCTTCGGTACAGTCTGGCGAATAACCCCTTCAACTTGGCTGACAATTTTTTCTGTCTCTTCCAAACGAGTCCCAGGTAAAGCTCGAACGTGGAGGCTAAACTGGCCACCATCGACTTCAGGGAAAAAGTCTTGACCGACGAATGGTAATAAAACTCCTGCACTGACGATAAAAGCACCAAACAGTACAAAGACTATGCGGCGATGATTCAATGCTGACGTTAGGACATTGTAGTACCAACTGCGAAATTTCTCAAATTGTCGGTTAAATCTTTGGTGTAGCCGCCATATCCAATCTTTTTTAACAGATTTGGCAGTTTTCGTTTTTGCCTCTTCTGTTTGGTGATGGTTGTCGCTACCATTATTGTTTTGGACTGGCGAATCTAAATGATGGTTATTGTTACCATTATTGTTTTGGGTTGGCGAATCTAAATGATGGCTGTTGTTACTATTATGATCCTCGCTTTCTCTGTGCCAGTCTGCTTCGGATGGTAAGAGATAGCTTGCCATTGTCGGCACTACAGTCCGAGATAGCACATAAGAAGCAAGCATACCAAACACTACCGCCATCGCTAGCGGAACAAATAGATACTTTGCTACTCCACTGAGAAACACGACCGGCACAAAGACAATACAAATACATAATGTTGCTACAAGTGCTGGAGTTGCGATTTGCTGCGCTCCATCTAAGATTGCTCGCTTAATTGGTTTCCCTTGTCCGAGATTTCGGTGGATATTTTCAATTTCTACTGTGGCATCATCTACAAGAATACCAACAGCTAAGGATAAACCACCCAAAGTCATGATGTTGAAAGTTTGTCCCAAACGACTCATCACAATAATCGAAACCAGCATCGAGAGGGGAATCGATACGGCTACAATTAAAGTGCTACGCCAACTTCCCAGGAAAATTAAAATCATCAGCGCAGTGAGACACCCAGCAATCAATCCTTCTTTGAGAACGCCTTGAACCGAAGCTTTCACAAATACAGATTGGTCGAACAAAAACGCTAAATTCAGTTCTGGGGGCAAGGTGGCTTGGATGCGAGGTAAAGCTTTTTTTACCCGCTCAATCACATCAATAGTCGAGGCGTTGCCACTTTTAAGGATACTAAGTAAGCTCGATCGTCTCCCATTCTGGCGTACAATGTTAGACTGCACACCAAAGCCATCTCTTACCTGGGCGACATTACGAATGTAGATAACAGTACCATTAACCTGTTTAATTGGTAAGTCATTGAGGGCTGTCACCACATCTGGACTATTGTTGATTTGTACGGCGAAGTCACGACTACCCATCTTCATATCGCCTGCGGGCAAGACTAGATTTTGGGCGCTGACAGCATTAGTCACATCTTGGGCAGAAACGCCATTAGCCAACATCGCTTGCGGATCGATATCAACCATAATTTGCCGAGGTTTTCCACCATAGGGCAAAGGTACACTCGCCCCTTGCACTGTTGCTAATTGGGTGCGGACGAAGTTAGTAGCATAGTCGTTGAGCGCTTGTTCTGGCAAGGTTTTGCTACTGACACTCATCTGAATAATCGGCACTGAAGAAGCGTTGTATTGAATGATGAATGGTGGTGTAATACCAGGTGGTAAAGGGCGCAGAATTGTTTGGCTGACAGAGGTAATTTGAGCGACTGCTGAGGCTATATTAGCGTTGGGTTGAAAGAAAACCTTGACGACACTAACACCGCTCAAGGATTGAGACTCGATGTGTTCGATGTCACCAACGGTTGTTGTCATGGCACGTTCGCTAATTGTGACAATTCGCTGTGCCATTTCCTCTGATGTCGTACCAGTGTAAGTCCAAACTATGCTGACAACCGGAATGTTAATTGCTGGAAAAATGTCAACTGGCGTACTAAGTATAGTCACTATACCCAGGATCACAATCATCAAAGCTGCGATCGCGAATGTATACGGAAGACGTAGAGCAATTTTGACGATCCACATAGATAATTACGCTTGTTTCAAAAGGTTTTTGTGTTAAAGCTGTTTTACCGAAGTTGGCGTTTGAGCTAATTGAAGTTGTTCTATTTGGAGTTGCTGAATTAGCCACTCAATCTCCGATTGGATAACTTCAATTACACGCTTTTGTAATTTTACTTGGTATAAATTATCAGTAACCTCAAGTGCTTTTTTCTCTGTAAGACGTAACTGACATGAGATCAATCGATGCTCAATTAACTGCACTCGCTCTTCGGGCAATAAATGACCAAAGAAAAAAAATTTGATTAAGAATCGCGATCGCGCATTCACCCAACTTTCGTGAGGATATGCCAGCATCTCTTGATACCAAGTGGTTTTACCGAGGGATGTAATCTCATATATCTTTCTAAACTGTCCAGTTTCTTGTACCTGTTCTGCACATAGCATCACTTCACCTTGTTCTTCCATGCGCTTCAGAAGAGGATAAATTGCGCCATAATTAACACAAATACTGCAACTCATAAACATCTCTAATTGCTGTTTGAGCCGATAACCATTTAATGGCTCTCGCTGCAATAGACCTAATACTGATAGCTTTAGCATTTTAATATATCAGTTTGATATGATAATCAATAATATCAAATTGAATCTTTTTAGCCAAGTAGTTAAGAGGATGTTTTAAAAGTCGTAAAATATACTAAATATTTCTTATCCAAATCTCTCTCTGTCTCGGAGCTACGCTGTACACACAAGTCTTTGGTGAGGCAATTTCCGCTTAAGTCTCAGAGCCACTGAGAAACCTCACCCTGGTTTTACTACGTAAAACCTGTCCGTCTCCTTACTAAGGAGAGGGATTAAAGATAGGACAGAGTTCAATACTGCGTAGGTTTTGAATATTCGTAGGTTGGGTAACGCATTGCCTCAACCCAACCAACCCCGAAAAATGTTGGGTTTCGTTCCTCAACAGTTATTCAGGTGCTACGTTCTCGCTCACGATCCGTATTATGGTGAGGCGACGGGCATAAAATTGGACTCCTGAAAACTTTTCAAAGACTCTCTAAACTGAATCTATATCTATCTATATATTTTGATATAAACCAAATGTTTATCTGATTTACTTTAGCTTTTTTTGATTTACAAATAAAAAAAAGAATGATAGGTTTAATCTTGGATTAAAAGTCAGCATAATCTAAATTTCCAACACATCTAAAAAAACTTAGATGCTGGTACATTTAGAACGGAGGAACCACTTTTAGGGGCTAATCTTTTATTAGAGAAAGGATATCTCTTGGCCCTAGTCCGTTAGCTAACTCCGTAGGCATTGAGAAGAGACTGAATGAGCAGCACTTTTACAAAAATTGCATAACTCGTCAGTGTACTTAGTTCGTATATTTTTTCATCATTGTACTACCTTAAATGAGGAAAAAATTTAAGCATGGCTTCAATGAATTGTGTACTAACTAGGAAGTCTAAATATGTGGTGAAAACTAAATGAACTTACTGGCTCAAATGAATTGTAATGCTTTAATTTCTGTAGTTAATGGTCTGGTTAGAGAATTTAGACAACAATATCAAAATATTTATGTGTCTTCTCTTCCACTTAAAAGCATGTTTAAAGTCGAGAATTGGGTAGAATATTGGCCAACTGGCAACCCTCGTTAAATTATTGTGATACAGCAATCTTTAATGATTTATGGAAACCGGGAATAAGTTTAGTTTCTTTGGTTTTGTGATGCACATAATTCACATAAGATTGCTCTAATACTGATTACATATAAGATTGGATAGAACAAGGGGCTGAAGTCCCAATTCTGACCAAGAAGGTAGATTAGTTTTTATCAAAATCACGCAATGGAAGTCTGTGATTAACTATTAGGCAAAAATGCAGAATCATTTTGCTGCTATAAAAGTTTACGCAGAGAAAGACACTTTCATGCGGAGGTTTCTCGACTTAAAGCAAGTGCTGACGTATAGGGCTTTCTGTAAGCTAGCAATTGGTGTGAAAGCGTTCGTCACGCAATAGACGCAGAAAGTAGCAAAAAGCTGAATTAAGCACCAGCATAAAAGCATCTTTTAAGTTACTAAGATAAACAAAGTAGAGTATAACTTTGGATGTCACACGTAGTTGAGTAACTGTTAATTCTGAAAATTAAGGAATGGTTAGTCAAGTGATTCATAGCAGCGTAGCCTACACGAAAAATTTAGGGTTAGGAGGTTATTATTACTCCAACCCTGATGTGTTTGCACTAGAGATGGAGACTATCTGGCGCAATACCTGGCATTTTGTTGGCTGGGAGAAAAACTTACCAAGCCCAGGTAATTATCTGACTTGCAGGATTGGAGAAGAACCCATCTTTGTTATTCGTCAGCTTGATGGCAAGCTGCAAGCAATGCACAACGTCTGTCCTCATCGAGGAGCGCGTCTTCTTGAAGGACAAGACAACTGTAGATTTATCCGTTGTCCATATCATTTCTGGAACTTCAATCTAGAAGGTAAACTTACAGAAATTACACAACCACAACTGTTTCCAGAACTAGATAAGTCTACTATTCATCTACTAAAAGGGCGAGTCGAGACTTGGGGCGGGTTGATCTTCGTTTCCCCAAGCCCAGAAGGAGAATCATTAACAGATTTTTTGGCAGGTATGCCAGAACACTTCCAGGAGTATAACCAGCCGGGGAAAGAACTGATAGAAGTCACTCGCTACTCTTACGATCAGCCTATTAACTGGAAGATACTTGTTGAGAACTATTTAGATTTCTCCCATATTCCATTCGTACATCCTCAAACTTTAGTTAAAGAATGGGGAGTAGATATTCAAAATCACTTAGACGTTACTCAGACGGATCGTAATTGTCAACTTGAATTTAGATTTAAAAATAAGCCAGAAGAGACGCGATCCGATTTTTATATTTTTCCTAATCTAGCAATTGTCGTGGATGTAAGTCAAGTTGAGATTTGGCAGTTTATACCGATTAACTATGAACGTACTAAGATCGAAGTCTTCATGTGTCAGACCTCAACTCAAGCAGAGTTATTTCCCCTTGAAACTAATTTACAAGCCGATTACGATCAGTTTATGGAAGAAGACTTTGTTGTGTGTCGCAAGGTACAAGAATCAGTCAAATCTCGAGCTTATAACGCCACTCAGTTAAGCAACATAAACGGACATCAAACATCTAAATCTCAACAGGTAATCGCTAACTTTCACAAAAATGTGATGGAAGCTATCAGTGTTAAAAACGAATAATATACCTTGCCCGATATGTTAGGCAAATTTAAAGCATCCGTTTGGCTAGATGCGAGAAAGTAGATAGTTAGGCGATCGCCTTTATCAAGGAATCACCCTTATTCACAGCAGTTGAGGTAGATATGAAAGGCGAATATGCAGATTTGATAGCCCTTTACCTGGACTACGATTATTTGCAGGAAGGACTCGACGGGCATAGGTTGTCATTAACAGAAGTGCTGGCTGGAAAAAAGCTCGAACTGTACTTGGAAGACAACACAAAACTCTTGATCGATTTCCAGAGTTCATCTCAGTTAGAGTGGAGGAAGCCAAATGAGTCTCCTAAACAAGAGAAATATGAAGCGATCGCAGTACGTCCAGATATTTTCTTTGTAGACTGGGTGTACCATGAAGATCCAAACCAATCCATTTCCTTGGTGGTGGACTTAGTAGCCCAAGAAGCAACTTTAGTTTGGTCTGTACTCCCTAACCCAGAAGATGCTATACCTAATCTTGATGCGAGAATCAGGAAAGATAATGATTTAAGCGCAGTCAAAGTACGCATCACCCATGCGGGTATTGGTGGAGAAATAAAGCAAAAAGTTCACCACAGAACCCAGGAATTGGTTGGGAAACGGATTAAGTATACCTACGGTAATCAGCACACTTACGAACATATATATCTCAACGAATCCTTGTTTACTTGGCACTGTTTGGCTGGAGAAGGGAAAGGATCGGCTGAAACAAATCCAGTTGATTATCTGAAGCTTGGCGAAGCCCTTTACCTATTTATTTGGCGCGAAGTTATTGCTCCTTGGGTGGGAATCATAGTCATAGATTTATCACAAAATAGGACGGCAGGAAAAACTTTCTGGATTAAACCACAAGTCAATAAAATATTTAACCTAACTGTAGGAGCTTATGCCCAGTTGTTGAATGAAACAAAATACGGGTAAAAGGTTTGCTTTGCCTGACTTGCCAATTATTACCACATCAATAAAAAATTACGAAATGTGTAAATTAAATTAATTTAATTAGCCTAAATGTAATTTTCGAGAAGTGTAAGGAATTTGCCCTAAATGCAACCATAAAAGTGGAGCCTGTATCAGGATTTTGGCGGGATATATTTCTTTCGATTCCAGATGTAGGACTGACACATAAAGAATATTCAACTACTTCTTGTAGGGTGGATATCCAGCCCTTGGCTACGGGCGCTTGTGCCACCCACCCCACAAGATTGAAAGGAATAAATTATCCGAAAAAACGAACCACAGAGACGCAGAGAACACAGAGAGGGGAGAGATTAAGAGGATTTTTGTCTCAGTTTTGGAATATTTTTTTATTTGGAAGTCCCTAAGCATCCAATACTTAAGTAAGTAGGCGAGAATAAATCAAACTAGATCAAGTAATATAAAAAATCTTGAGATTAGTTTTTAGTCAGGGCTTAAGCCCTCATCTTAGGACTAAAGTCCTCACTACAAACCTTTAATTATTTACGCCGCTTTGCTTACATTAATATCTATTTATTTAAAACCTTTGAGGCAATTGTACAAAGTTATGAGATAAGGCGTTTATTTGTTGAAATCAAGAGTCTATCAAAAATCTCTTAGAGATAATCTGAGTACAAGTCTGCAATTACTCAAAAGATAGTGCTATCAATGCACTTGCTTAGTATGAATTTGAATGAGAAGGAGATAAATAGTGTCAGCAAAAGTCCAAGTTTATATGACAGCATTAGGTTATCATTTGGGTGATTCTTGCCCAATCTCTGAAATAAAAGAATTAACAATCAAGCCAGAAGAAGAAATTTTAGAAACTTTACTGGAAGTTGGGTTAGAGAACTACGCTAAAACCAGATTATCTCCCCTAGAAATAGCTAAAAAGAGTATCGAAATTACATTAAATAAAGCAAGTATAAAAAGTGGCGATATTGATGCCTTAGTTTATGTTACTAGTAGCTTTTGGAATCCTAGCTTTTCCTCTACTAAAGAAATTAGCCGTTTAATTTATGAAGTTGATTTAAATAATGCCTATCCAGTCGGAGTCTTTTTTTCTGAATGTAGCAGTATGTTAACAGCTATACGTATTGCATCTAATTTTATTAAAGCAGGAGAATGGAAAAACGTCTTGGTTGTATCTTCTGATACTATATCTGATAATGATACGAGAATAATTCCACCAAATACATCAATATCTAGTGATGCTGCTGCAAGCTGTATACTCACTTCTGAGCGAGAAGAAGGGTTTGAAGTATTGTATACAACTCAGCAAATAGATACAGCAATGCCTGATATTTTTACCCTCGAAGATATGGAGGAAATAGAACAGTATTTAAAAGCTTCTGACCAAGGAATGAAGGAGATTCTAGATAAGACGATGAAAGATATGAGGATGAATCCAAAAGACTTTCAAAAAATCATCACAATGAACCTTAATTCATCAGTATCACAAACAGTTTGTAAATATTTAGATGTAGAAATAGAAAAGATTTTTCAAGATAATATACCCAGATTTGCTCATGCACTTGCATCTGATATTTTAATCAACTTATGTGATTTTTCTAGCAATTATGCTACAGAATCAGGAAATTTTTTGTTGTTAATGGCAATGGGAACAAACACATGGGGAACCAGT
The DNA here is from genome assembly GCF_036917435.1 of Nostoc sp. Lineage (GTDB taxonomy): Bacteria > Cyanobacteriota > Cyanobacteriia > Cyanobacteriales > Nostocaceae > Nostoc. Next base: position 166,231 of record NZ_JBALDM010000030.1, on the reverse strand, counting down.
GTGTTGTGTAAAGTTTGATTTTTAAAATTGTAGTAGCTCGAATTATACTCATCGAGACATTATCAGAATCAACACTCAAATATTTGAATTTTTTTGCATATTGCAAGTAAGAGCTTTGACTACATTTCAAAGGAGGTAAGTTAGCAAATGTCCTTTCAAAATTTACAAGAAACTATCCTATCACCTAATCTTTGTGCTTCTTGTGGTGCATGTCAATTAGCTTGTCCATCTGATGTGATTCAGATAAATGATCTGTACCCGAAACTCACAACAACAACAGATGAAATTTGTGGTGAATGTACAGATTGCCTAAATGTCTGTCCTGGTCTAGATACGGGAGTACCTGAATCTGAAAAGCAACTTTTTGGCAGGTTGCGACAACCAGAAGAACGGTGGTTAGGAATCTATACTTCTATCTATGGTGGATGTGCAACTGACTCGGCTGTATTTGAGCGTTCAGCTAGTGGCGGTAGTGTAACAACTTTATTGGCATCAGCAATGAAATGCCTAAATTTAGACTGTGTGGTAGTTGCAGGTAGAGATGACCAACGACCTTGGCGAGCTGCACCGATGGTTTTTTATGACCCTGCTGAACTGTCTAAAGCTGCTCAATCTACTTATCAACTCTTTCCACATTTGAGTATCTTGAAAGATTTGTTCCGTGAAAATCCTTCTCTACGCATCGGTATTGTAGGCATAGCGTGTCATATACAAGCACTTCGGAAGCTACAACGTATAGATAATCAGTGGGGAGAAATTGCCAGGAAACAAATCTTGTTTACGATTGAAATTGCCTGTTCTTCTAGTACATCTCCATCTGGAACTGAAACTCTGATTGTTGATTCGATGGGCATATCTCTAGATGATGTGAAAGAAGTCCGTTATAGAGAAGGAAACTATCCTGGCGAATTTGTCGTACATACCAAAGACGGAGAGAAAAAATCAATCTCACTTTGGGAAGCAGTTCGACACTTTAAAGAGCATAAAACCTATCGATGCTTGTCTTGCGGAGACTGGATGTCAGGGCTTGCAGATATCAGCGTGTGTGACGGCGATCCAAATATCTTTAAATCTAGTCAACAAGAAAGTTCACATTTTGCTAAACATGGAAGCATTTTTGTCCGTACTGAAACTGGAGCAAAGGTGCTGGAGTGGGCTAGAGAAACGGATGCTTTAAATATCTGGCCTACTACAGTTAGTGGTGTTAACTTAGGACTCGAACGTAAACGCAATCGTCGTGCTTATTATGAAGGTCTTAAAGATTTAGTTCCTGAGAGTCCTATTCCTGGATATCAAGAAATGATAGATGTTATCCCCGATGAGCAATTAATCCCAGTGCTAAATAAAAATGATTGAAACTACCCAAAAATCTAAATTAATTACTAGTAAATCTGTACGCGATTTAATCGTCTCAAATCAGCAAATACCGACCACACCATTAAAAGTTTCAGGAGTTCCTGGTGATAAATCTATTTCACATCGCGTACTTCTTGTAGGTGCAGCAACCCCAAATCCAACAAAGATTCATAATCTGAATCAAGGAAGTGCTGTCGGTTTACTGATTCCAGCCCTACAAACTTTGGGAGTTCAGATTGATTCGGATGGAGCTGTAACAACGGTATCTCCTCCGACAAATAATGTGTGGACTCCAGAGGAAGTCCGAGTTGATCTAGGCCCGTCTAGTGCTGCGGCTCGTTTATTGTTAGGATTACTAGCTGGATTAGGAGTACCTGCTGTTATAGACGGGAATGAAACGTTGCGATCGCGTCCTATGGACTGGGTTGTGAATCCGTTACGGGAACTCGGTATAAAAATTGACTATTTGGCAACTCCTGGCTGTCTTCCAGTTGCTATTAGGGGTGGTTGCTTGCGAGATGGTCAGGTGAAATTGCAGGTTGGTAGCGCTCAAGCCTGTTCAGCTATTCTTTTTGCAGCTTTTGGGGCTAGGCGGAAAGTTAACATTCTCCATCCGGTGCGATCGCGGGATCATACAGACAGACTACTGCATCACATCGGTGTTGGGATCAAATACATCCCTGAAGGAATACAGGTTTCTGGTGCAGTACCGCAAGCACTACCAGAATACTATGTTCCTGGCGACCCTTCTGCCGCAGCATTCTTAGCCGCAGTCCATGTCTTTCAACAGCGAAAGACTGAGCTAATTCTGGAGAATATCTGCCTCAATCCTACCAGAATAGGGTTTTTTGAGGTTTTGAAAGAGTGTGGAATACCAGTTAACTATTTAGATGTCTGCGAAGCTTTTGGCGAACCAATTGGAGCGATCGCCATTGGTAAAGTTCCTGACCGACTTCAGCCTTTTCAAATTGACGATCCCTTTCGCTTCCATTCCATGATTGACGAGATTCCTCTAGTAGCTGCACTTGCTACGCAAATTCGAGGTCAGTCTTCTATTTTTGGCGCTAAAGAATTGGTATTTAAAGAAACTAATCGTCTGCTCTCCATTAGCAGTATGCTGAATGCTTTTGGAGGACAAGCGAGGGTTGTAGGAGATGCTCTACATATCACTGGTGGGAAAGCTTTGCAATCTGGAGTAATACCGAGTTTTGGCGATCATCGGATTGCCATGACTGCTGTAGCCCTTGCTAGTTCACTCTCTGGTAACTCACGCATCTTAGAAGGAGAGTGTTACAAAGTCTCTTTTCCAGAGTTTATGGAATTAATGCACACCCTTGGACTAAATATCCATTTTTCAAAAGAGTAAAGATTAGAGGATGAACATCGATGCGAGCAATTATTGCTGAGGAAGATGGTCTGATTCGGCTCAGAGTATTTCCATTTCCGCAGTTGCAAGATGGACAGATAGAAATTCGTACAACTTGTAGCTTGATTAGCCCTGGAACCGAATTGCACTATGCCAAGGAAGCTTTAAAAAACAACACCCACTATTTTCTGGGCTACTGTGCTAGTGGATACGTGGAAAGAGTCGGGAATTACGTAAAAGGATTTTCGATTGGCGATCGCGTCATTGCAATGGGTTGGGGATATGCTATTCACGCAGAACGGATTTGCGTTCCTCACCGACTTTGTACTGTTATTCCCGATGAATTACCTTTCGATGACGCAGTATTTGCTAACCTTGCTGCTACAGCATTACATGCCATCCATCGAGCCAAATTATCGGGGAGTGAACGGGTTTTAGCGATCGGAGGAGGGTTAATAGGACAGCTAGTAGCGCAATGCGCCCAGATTTACACATCTGACGTATACATGGTAGATTGTTTAGAAGGTCGCCTAAAAGCTGCACAAACAGCAGGTGTAAAGAAAGTATTCAACAGCAATAAAAAGTCTTTTGTAGACTCAGTTTTAGCAGCAACAGAAGGAAAAGGAGTCAATACAGTTTTTCTCTGTAATACCGGAGAAGCAACGTCTGTGATTGCTGACTCTATCAAGGTAATCACAACTGCGCCAGATGGTCAAAAAAGAGGAACCTTAGTTTGTGTAGGTCGCTTCGATGCCCATATCAACTTCAATGTTGACATGGGAAATGTAGATATTCGATACGCAGCGCGATGTGGATCGGGATACCGAGATGATGACTATACACATGGTCGTTTGGACTATCCAGCACCAGATGGTGAAGCCTCAGTATCTTCTAATATTCAAACCTGTGTGCAATTGATCCACGATCAAGCCATACGCCTCGACACTATTCACACTCATCGGATTGCATTTGATGATGCACTAACTGCATACGAGCTTTTTAAAAGCCCTGACAGTGTAATTGGTGTGACTTTGCACTATAACAATCCTATTTAAAGAGTAATACGTTTGGGTTAAGGGATTTCCAAGGAATAAATTATTCCAAAAAACGAACCACAGAGGCAAGGCAGCGCAGTCTTGGGGGTTTCCCCCATGAGTGACTGCCGCGCAGAGTACACAGAGAGAAGAAAAAACGCTTAACTGAACTGTATTGATTTAAAGATAATTTCATCAATTGTGTGTGATTGCTACGCACATAAAAAAGTCAAACAAAAGAGACTAGAATTATGATCGCAATAGATGGTAAGAATTTAGTTCATCCAAATAATAGCTTTGTTGAATTTACTAAAGCAGAAATTGAGCAGTCAATAACAAGTCGCTTTGCCCAACAAGTTAAAAAGCATAGTCAAAATCTCGCTATTAAAACAAATAAATACAAGTGGACTTATGAGCAACTCAATAAAATTGCTAATCAAATAGCAGGAGAGCTTATAAAATCTTGTGGCGAAAAAGAACGACAAATCGCGCTACTATTCGACCATAATGCACCGATGATTGCATCTACTTTAGGAGTTTTAAAGATAGGTAAAACTTATGTCCCTCTAGATTTATCGTTTCCGACAGAAAGGCTATCTTATATACTTTTAGACTCACAAGCTAGTGTTATTTTAACTGATTCTACTAATTTTGAATTTGCTAAGACTTTTAAGACTTTAGTAACAAGCAACGTTCACATTATTAATGTTGACCATTTAATATCATCCAATGAAGCTATCGATGATATTTGTCTATCAGTTTCGCCAGATGAAGTTGCCTATATTCTTTACACATCTGGTTCAACAGGAAAGCCTAAAGGAGTTATCCAAAGCCATCGTAATGTTTTGCATCACATGAGAATTTGGACTAATAGCCTTCGCATTAGTGCAGATGATAAATTAACACTGCTATCTTCTTATGGTTGGGATTCAGCAGTTCAAGATACTTTTGGTTCTCTGTTAAATGGTGCTTCTGTTCATCCAATAGATATTAGAAATGAAGGTATAGAAAACTTGTCTGAGTTGCTGATTGCTGATGAGATCACGATTTACCACTCTACATTACCTCTGTATCGTCAATTTGCCAGAAATCTTACCAAAGTAGAAAATTTTGCCAAGCTACGGTTACTAATTCTGGGAGGAGATTTAATTAATCGAAAAGATATCGATTTATACAAAGAACATTTTTCTGATGAGAGTATTGTTGTCAATGCTTATGGTTCCACAGAATCAACAACTTGTTTGCAATACTTTCTGAATAAGCAAACAGAACTTACTCACAATGTTCTTCCGGCTGGTTATGCAGTTGATGATACAGAGGTTTTATTACTTGATGACGAAGGTAAAGAAGTTGAGGCTGGTAGTGTTGGAGAAATTACAGTTAAAAGCGCTCATATTGCTCTCGGTTATTGGAAGCAATCTGAAATAACATCGACTAAATTTCAGCCAGATCCCAATGGTGGAAATAAAATAATTTACCGAATGGGAGATTTGGGATACAGACAGTCACATGGTAGCATTGCCATAGCTGGAAGAAAAGATTCCCAAGTGAAAATTCGAGGTTTCCGCGTTGAACTAGGAGAAATCGAAGGCACTTTGAGTCAACATCCAAAGGTGCAGGAAAGTGTAGTTATGGTTCGAGAGGACATAACTGGTGAGAAGCGTCTGATAGCTTATGTAGTTCCAAACCAATCGCAAGTTCTAACTACTAGCGAACTTCTTAGTTTTCTTCAACAAAGACTACCAGATTATTTTATGCCTGCTCACTTTATGATGATAGAAGCGTTACCGTTAACACCTAATCATAAGATAGATCGTAAATCACTACCAGAACCTGATTTTGTCAGACCAAAACTAGAAAGAGAATTTGTTGCCCCTCGCACTACGATTGAGGATAAAATGGTTGGCATCTGGACTGAAGTTCTAAATATTGAACAAGTAGGTATCCATGACAATTTTTTGGATCTGGGTGGAGACTCTCTCCTTGGCTTTCAAGTCATTGCTAAAGCTAAAAAAACAGGGCTTTCAATGACGATTAGGCAGTTACGCAAGTACCCAACAATCGCTGACTTGGCAGCAATTATAGATACGAATTCGACTCATCAAGTTGAGCAAGTACCAGTAACTGGTTTGGTACAGTTAACACCTATTAAGTATTGGATTTTAGAACAGAATTTTGTTGACTTTCATCGTTGGAGTCAAGCTATTTTACTTGAAGTACGTCAAGTTATAAACTTAGCTGTCTTAGAGAAAGCTTTACAGCAACTACTTGTGCATCATGATGCTTTACGCATTCGATTTCATCAAAAAGATTCCAAATGGGAACAAATCATTGCTGAACCGGATTCAGTTACAGCTTCGGTGGAAATGATAGATTTATCTGAGCAAAAATCTTCTCTTGATAAAGTAGTAGCTAGCCTGACAGCAAGTTTGAATTTAATAGAAGGAAAAGTTTTTAAGTTTGCCTTATTGAATTTTGGTAGCAATCAACCAAGTCAGATATTACTAGTTATTCATCAAGCACTAATTGATGGAGTTTCGTGGCGAATTTTGTTAGAGGATTTACAAACAGCTTATCAACAACTCAGTCGGGCTGAAGTTATTCAATTACCTCCTAAAACCACTTCCTTGAAACAGTGGTCTCAACAGCTACAGGAATATGCAAAGTCAACAGCTATGGAGCCGGAATTAGACTATTGGCAGACAGCCGCCTCAATAGAAGTCAACCGTCTACCAATAGCCACTCCTCTAAGTGCTAATGCCTTAACAGTGACTCGTGATATTTCAACTTCACTTACAATTGAACAAACTCAGGCGTTGCTCCAGGATGTTTCTAAGGCTTACAGTACTAGAATCAATGATATACTGATAACTGCTTTGGTAGAGTCTTTCTCGCAATGGACAGGCGATCGCTATTTGCGGGTCGATCTTAAGGGTCATGGACGAGAGGCTATCATTGAAAATGTCGATTTGTCCCGGACAGTAGGTTGGTTTACCACTGTAACTCCAGTATTAATAGATATTAGAGAAGCTCACTCTTTAGAACAGGCGCTGCTTCTAGTCAAAGATCGGCTACAGGGCATTCCTAACCAAGGTATTGGTTATGGCTTGCTCCGCTTTCTGCATGGAGATGTAGATATTGCCCAAAAAATGGCGGCTATTCAAGCCGAGGTAAGCTTCAACTATCTTGGTCAATTCGATCGGGTACTCCCAGCCTCTTCTCTGTTTGGACTAGCTCAGGAGTCTATCAAAATTATACGCGGCAGACCAAGCCATTCATTGGAAATAACTGCAAGTATTATCGGTGGGAGACTACATTTTGATTGGACTTTCAGCGTTGAAGTTTATCAACAATCCATAGTTAAGCAGTTAGCCCAAAGTTTTGTAGAAGTCATCCAGTCACTAATCGCCTCTAGTCAGTCTGTATTGAAAGGATAATCGATAGTTTGAATCTTAATGCTATCCAACTGTAATAGTTTATGCGAAACTTTTTGCAATTAGAAAATGTGGCGATCGAGGCTGATTCTACTGGCATTTCACAGATGCTTTCTGAGACTCCTATTTTTAGCCGTGGAAGTGGTTGTTGGTTATTTGATACTTCTGGAAAACGCTTTTTTGATGCTACTGGTGGAAGTGGAGCTATCAACTTAGGACACCAGCATCCACGAGTCATTGATGCAGCAATGGTTCAACTTCAAAAACTCATTCACACAGGTTGCAAATTACAATCTGACATTCGAGGAGAACTAGTTACTAAATTAGGAACTTTCTCACCCTATAAACAATGTGCAGTGTTATTCACAGTCACCGGTGCAGAAGCGATTGAAGCTGCTCTGAAAGTAGCTCGTGCTTATACTGAGAGAAAGTTAGTAATTGCCTTTGAAAGGTCTTATCATGGGAAGACTACAGGGGCACTGATGGCTACTTGGCGAGAGGAACTGAAAGCGTATTCCGTGTTACCTGAAAATGGCATACTGCATTCTCCCTATCCCATTCTGCACTCGCTTAATCAGAATCACTCTACAGAGTTTTGTCTAGAGGCTCTAAAGCAAACTATACAGCAAGCATTTGATATCGGATATCCACCTGCTGCTATACTTCTTGAACCTATCCAGGTAACTGAAGGTATTTTACCAGCAGGTAGAGAGTTTCTGGAAGGTGTGATTGCGATCGCTAAATCATTTAAATGTTTAACAATCTTTGACGAGATTTACACTGGTTTTGGTCGATGCGGTACTCCATTTTATGCTTCCCAGCCAGGAATAACACCAGACTTAATGGTTATTGGTAAAGCTCTGGGAAATGGATTACCTATTTCTGCAACTATTGGCAATCCTGCTGTAATTAATGCTTTACCATCAGGCATACAAACTTCGACATTTTCAGGTCAACCCCTAGCTTGTGCTGTAGGTAGCGTAGTACTGGATATCATGCTAGAAACTATGCCCTGGCAACAAGCTAGGAGAACTGGAACTCTGATTGTAGAATTCTTGAAAGAATTAGCAATAAATAGCTCTCTAATATCGGCTCCACGCGGCGAAGGACTAATGATTGGATTTGATTGTGTGGATTGCCAAGGTTTACCCTCACCTGAATTAGCAAAGGCTTTTACTAAAAAAGCAATGGCAAAGGGTTTAATTTTCTTCTGTGGTGGGTTTGAGGATTCTACCATTAAGCTCACTCCACCACTGATCGTCAACGAAGAAGAAATACAGTTTCTAATGAGTACGCTGGCTCAGGTTATAGCTGAACTAGAAACTGACAATTCACATTATATGGAAAAGCTCGCGTTAAACCTAACCCCCTAACCCCCTTCCCGACACGGGAAGGGGGAAATTCAAAGTCTCTCTCCTTTTAGGAGAGAGATTTAGAGAGAGGTTTTCCAGATAAGAGTGAAATGACTCGAAATACGGATAGATTTTTTATTCATTCGTTTTCAGTCACTATAAAAACCTATACAAGGAGTTGCAATGATCGTAAATAGCTTTGATGAATGGTCTTCATTGAAAGAAGTAATTGTTGGTTCACCAATCAATTACGAAGCACAAGACTTGGAATTATCTTTTAAACTATTTTTCCATGATGTCGCTTACTCTTCATTTTGTTATCCTTCTTATGGAAAGAGTGGACAGGAAAATACAATAACTATTGAGAAGGATTCTTGTATTAAAAAAGTTAACAAACAATATCTCGAAGAATTAGCTGAGGATGTTGATGAACTGGTAAAAACTTTAGAAAAGTTAGAAGTAAAGGTTCACAGACCCATATCCTTAAATCGAGCCTTAGAATTTAAGACCCCTTACTGGGAATCAACCTGTATTCCAGCTTTAAATGTCCGAGATCAAGCGATAATCTTCGGCAACGAAATACTAGAAACACCACCACAAGTCAGGGCAAGGTACTTTGAGAACGATTTATTAAAGCCAATCTTTTATAATTACTTCTACCAAGGAGCGCGATGGACGACAATGCCCAAACCGATTATGACTGATTACTCCTTCGATACTTCTTATGTTTCGGGTCAGAATACACCTGCAATTGAGGAAGTTTACACTCAGAAAGAGTCAGAATTTGATATTGGTTATGAAATGATGTTTGATGCGGCTCAATGCATCCGTTTTGGTAAAGATGTTTTGGTTAATGTTGCCACCAAGAATCATCTGTTGAGTTTTAAATGGTTAGAACGACATTTTGAGAATAAGTTTAGATTCCACATGCTCCATCAGTTTGCTGATAACCATATTGATAGTATTATCATCCCTCTAAAACCAGGAAAATTGCTATTGCGAAATCCCAAATTTCTCGATCAGTTACCAGCAGCTTTACAAAAGTGGGACATTATTTATCCTCCAGAACCAACTGATAATATTTTTCCTCAATACGAATCGGACGATCTGATTTTGACAACTAAATATATTGATTTGAATGTATTATCTATCGATGAGGATAAGGTGATTGTTAACTCGCTATTTCCAGAATTGATCAAAACATTGGAAAAAAATGGCTTTACGCCAATTCCAGTCCAACACAGACATCGGAGAATTTTTGGAGGGGGTTTTCATTGTTTTACCCTAGACACAGTTAGAGAAGGTTCGCTGGATGATTATTTTACTTAATTTTATTAAGTAGTCGAATAGGTAGAAATTGCTTGACATAATCCATGCGGTTATACGCAAATACGGTTCAGTTAAGCATTTTTTTCTTCTCTCTGTGTTCTCTGCACCTCTGCGGGTTGTTAAAAAAACTGATTTTGACAAAGAGTTTTAACCTTAACTGAACCGTATTGAATTATATGCATGAATCTCACCCCTTCAATGGGTGAGTGCGTCAAATAAATCAGCTAAATTTGTAGGATAAAACAACGAACTGCAGAGGCACAGAGAACACAGAGAGAAAGATTATAAAACTCGGTTTACTCGGCAAAGTTGACTTGACAGACTATTAGATATTGCATCAAGTATTGACCTCAAATCATACTTTTACCATACAGAACCAAATATAGTATGACCGATATTAATCAAGTGAAAGAGTACATCTGGGATTGGGTAAATAATTATTTGAATGTGCCTAATCCTGACTTAGCTGGTTTTCCACCTTGCCCTTACAGTAGAAAGGTAATGCTGGAAAACCGCTTTGAAATTCGATGGTTTCAGGGAGCGGATTTGTTACAAGTTTTGACTGAGATAGCAAAAACTTGGAGTGACGATATTGAGGTGATGATTTTAGTTACCGATCCCAGAAACATTAGTTACAACGATACAAATGATCTAATCACGGAGGTAAATAAGACAATATTAGCTAAAGAAAATTTGGTTGCTTTAAGAGATCATCCAGATACCGTATCCGATTTACCTCGTAGCTCCGCGACCAATGGGAAATACGTATTGGTGTTTGTCCAAAGGCTTAAAAAACTGAACGAAGCCACTGAACAACTATCTAAAAATGGATATTACCAACACTGGAGTAATGAAGAGTTAGAAGATATAGTCAATTGGCGCTTTAGACTTGTAAATAACGACTCAAAGCAATAAAAGTTTGCGATAAAAATAGAGCAATCTGATTTGATTTTTGAACTTATTTGCGTAGGTAGGGAATAGGGAATTAGCCGATGCTGGCAATCCAATTTCCAGTTTTTTTGCAGTAAAAATTAGTTAAGGATAGCTATAAATACCAGCATTATGGAAGGTAATCTAAAACAAGCGCTCTCTGCGTGGCAAAATATCCTTGGTCTGGAACACGTTATTACCGATGAAGCTTCCTTAAAAACAACACACACAGCAACCTTTTTGACAACACAGCGTTCTCTAGCCATTATCCGACCTAGCGATCGCGCCCAGGTACAAGAATGTCTAAAAATTGCCAATCAATATCAAATCCCTATTTATCCCATTAGCACTGGCAAAAATTGGGGTTACGGATCGAGTGTTCCCGTCCAAGATAGTTGCGTTATTATGTCGCTGGCTCGTCTGAATCGCATTGTTGATTACAATGAGAAACTAGCATACGTCACTGTAGAGCCTGGAGTAACTCAACGTCAGCTATTTGAGTACCTTCAGTCCCAAAAATCGAATCTATGGATGAGCGTCACCGGTAGTACACCTGATTCCAGCTTAATTGGCAATATTTTGGAAAGGGGACTGGGTGAAGGACTTTATGGCGATCGCTTTAATTATGTCTGCGGTCTGGAAGTGGTCTTGCCAACGGGAGAATGCATTCATACTGGATTTGGACGTTTTGCTGACGCTCGCGCTGTACGGGTGAACCGTTGGGGTGTAGGGCCATACGTGGATGGTCTGTTTACTCAGTCTAACTTGGGAGTTGTCACTCAAATGACTTTGTGGTTAACTCCAATTCCCAAGTATTTCCAACTCTTTTGGTATGCAATTGATGAAGATACCCGTCTTGAGGATCTGGTTGATGCTGTGCGCTACCTGAAATTACAAGGGCTGATTCCCAGTGCTTTTGTGATCAACAATGACATCAGGATGCTATCTTACCAACAGCAGTATCCTTGGCAAGAGGCTGGGGGAGAAAAGCCCTTACCATTGGACTTAAGACACCAGTTAAGAAAACAATGGGGAGGAGGACTTTGGGGGGGCGAAGTAGCGCTGTATTCTGCTAATCAGGAACATGGTGAAGTCGTGTGGAAATTAATTAAAGAAACTTTGGGTAAGGTGGTTAACAGGCTTTATTTTCTTGACGATGCCATTGCTCAAATGCCCAAAACTACGCTGACTGAAATGTTCCCTAATATTGATACCGATGAGATGCTCAAGTGCTATAACGAAAACCCTAAGCGTGGTTTTCCTACAGAACTTGCTCTCAGTATGACTTACTGGAGAAAGTATTCTCCCCGGCCATCCTCTGACATAAACCCAGACAGGGATGGTTGTGGACTTATCTGGTGTTCCCCAGCCGTTCCATTTGAAGGGCAGGAGGTTAGGAAAGCTGTAAAAATTATTGAAGAAACAACAAATGCCTACTTTTTTGAACCTAATATCGGCTTAAATTGTATAACTGAAAGAAACATCAATATCACAGCCGCTATTGTCTATGATAGACAAGTAAATGGAGAAGATGAGCGTGCCCTTGCTTGCTATGAGAAGATGAGGTCTAGATTAATACAGGCAGGCTATTTTCCTTACCGCCTCAGCACTCACTCTATGCAAGCTTTGCCTCCAGCACAAGATGATTACAACCAATTCCTCAATAAACTCAAACAGGTTTTAGACCCGAATAACATTCTAGCCCCCGGACGTTATGAGTTTTACCAGCCTGATAATGTCCCACCCCTTTAGAGACTTCCAATTGAAGAAGAATTCAGTAGTCAGAATAAATCAGTGAGCGATTCAGATCCACCACTGATTTAAGACTACCAAATTTTCAATTTGGTGGGGGTTTTAAACCCGTTTATTCATCCGCCACTCGTACAGAATTCATACTGTTAGCGGATAGCTATGGTTTAGCCCATTCTGACTCCTGACTCCTGAATTCTGTTTGATAAAAAATATCCCAAAACTAACGCAAAAATCCTCTCTATTTCTCCTCTCTCTGTGTTTTCTGCGTCTAATAAGGTTCGTTTATAGTTATGGGCTTGTGTTCATAGGGCAGTGTGCATCGTGACAAATTTTCGAGATATTCTCAACTATTTCCGTTCTTACTGGTTACTAAGTATTTTCAGTATCGCAGCAGCCAGCATTTACGAGATTATTGATTTATTTGTCCCTTATGCAATTGGACAGATTTTAAACGTTGTGTCTGGTCAACCACTAGATAAACCACTTCAAAAAACGATCAACACAATCTCAAACCTCAGCAATAACTCAGTCAATCAAACTCTTGAATTAGGTGTATTGCTAGTTTTAGTTTTTATTATCACCGTATTGAAAGCGCCGATACAGCCTTGGCTAACCAATTGGTTTCACTGGGATATAGCCTTAAAAGCTGGTCGCGATCAGAGTCAAAAGGCGATCGAAAAAATTCTTACTCTACCCCTAGAATTCTATGACGAAAATAATCCCGGACGCATTGCTGGACAAGTCGCAAGAGGTGTCACTAACCACATTTGGACATATCCAGAAATTGCTGGACAGTTAATTCCTAAACTCTTCCGCTTATTAGGAATTTTTGTATTTATCTTATTTGTTGATTGGCGAATTGCAGTTCTCTATGTAATTTCTTTTATTATTATCCTTGGCTTTACTTTACGGAAATTGCAGCAGTTAATATTGCTTGATAATCCCATTAATAAATACATGGAAGACACAGAAAGCCGAACTTCCGAAATCATTACTAATATTAAAACTGTAAAAGCATTTGCAACTGAGGGAAAAGAACTAAAGAAACAAAAACAACGCTTAAATCGGGAACTCATGGTCAGGGAGCATCGTATCCACAAAGGTTATGTAAAGCTCAATACTTGGCAAAAGACTGTGGTTCAGTTTTGTATGTTTACAGTGTTAGGTTGGACGTTGGCGGAGACAATAAAAGGTCAAATTTCTTTAGGTCACTTTATTATGACTTTAACGATTTCTAGCATGGCTTATGCAGAGTTAGAGCCTTTTACCGCCTTAGCAGAGATTTTTGCCCGTCGCTATCCTTCTATGATGCGGTTTCATGAGTTCCTCAAACTTCCAACGAAAGTGGATGCAGTTAGACTTTTAGAAGAAGAAAGCACTTCAAACAATTCCTATCAATTTACAGGGAAAATCGAGTTTTCACATATCTATTTTGGATATGAACCAGAACGTCCAGTTTTGCAAGATGTGAATCTCCTAATTGAGCCATGTCAAACATTAGCCTTAGTTGGTTATTCTGGTTCTGGTAAATCTACCTTACTAAAGCTGCTATTACGCTACTTTGAACCTCAACAAGGCCAAATTTTGATTGATGGTCAAGATATTTCTAGCCTTGATGTAGGAAGCTATAGACGAAGGTTAGCGATAGTTCACCAAGAAGTTGATGTTTTTAACGGAACCTTGCTTGATAATCTCACTTATGGCAGTCCCAATGCTAGTTTTAATCAGGTTAAAGAAGCTTGCAGAATCTCCCGATTGGATGAAGTTGTGCAACATCTACCCAAAGGCTATTACACAGTCGTAGGTGAGAGGGGTGTGAGATTGTCTGGTGGACAAAGACAACGTGTAGGAATTGCTAGGGCGTTGCTAGTGGAACCAGACGTGCTAATTTTTGACGAAGCGACTTCTAGCCTAGACTACGAATCAGAGCGTTCTATTCAGCTAGCGATGCGCTCAATTTTGGGAAGCCGTACTACAATTATCATTGCCCACCGTCTGAGTACAGTACGGGAAGCAGATAAAATTGTGGTTCTGAATAAAGGTAGAATTGTAGAAATTGGTAATCACGATGAACTCTTGCGCCACAAAGGAATTTACCACCGCTTGCACTCCTTGCAGCAAACAAACTTGTAAATAACCGGCGCTGTAGGGGCAATTTATGAATTGCCCCTACGACAAATGTGATTTTTCGAGTTATCCATATTTAATCTCTCCTGTCAATGCCTAAGTCCTAGTTTTATTACCTCAACCTTAAAAACTTCTAAAATAGTATAAATTTATATATACACCAGATTGCAACTTGGTGAGGTAGAGATCATCGTAGGGGCACAACATGTTGTGCCCCTACCCGTGTACTTCATTTACCCGCAATACGCTGTATAAGCTGTCGTGCATTTAATTTGCACAGCTAGGGCGGGCAAGATGCCCACCCCACAAGAGATTTATTTTTTTGAGGATGCAAATTAAAGTATTTTCAGCTTATCTAGCAATTTCCTGAATAAATTTATTTTAAATAAATGTCTTGATGGTTATTTTAAGTAAATATTTTTTGGTCAAATTAATTTCTACGTTAGAGTTTATTACTTATTGATAATAATGCACAAACTATTGCACCAAGCATATAAACCATAGACACGTCAGCCTCCTTTAAAACTAGAATATAAAACATAGACAAGAAAACAAAAATGAGTACTGTTATTTTTAACATAAAATCTAACAAATTCAGTCATAAGACCAGAAAATCCATCAAAAGTCTAGCTCACATTTTTTACCCTTATTGACTCTAAAAAAATATTTGAATTTCTAATAGAATTTAATACTTCAGTATGGGGAAATTATTTGATCGCTGTTCTTAATATATTTCTCAAGTGCTTGTCTACCTGATTGCAAATATGACAGTTTTTTTTGTGGTAGTAACTGATCTAGACAAATGTACTCCTACCAAGTATTTTTGTAAAAACTGTTTCACAAATCTGAGCCAATTTTATTGAATCAGATTTTTCACCAAAACAGTGTTGAGTGCTGAGTGACGAGTGCTGAGTAAAAAGTAAAATAAATTGCACGGGCTAAACGCCCCGCTACCGCTAACAGCACAAAAGGTTTGTTCACGGAGCGTCCCCGATAGTTGCCTCTACCTCCAGCATGGAAGAAAAAAAAGATTTATTTCTGGGAATTCTTCAACAAATAGGAAGAACAATCTCAAATTCAGTTCCCTCGGTGGGCTGGGAACGGACAGTTAAAGTGCCGCCATGTTGTTGGATAATGGAATAGCAGACAAATAACCCCAAACCTTGACCACGACCAACGGGTTTTGTGGTGAAGAACGGTTCAAAAATCCGCTCTTGCAGACTTACAGGAATCGTACTATTTGTATTGGCGATCGCAATTCGTAACCAATCACGATCTATCACTCCAGTACAAATCCGAATTTCTGGGTGTTCGCTGCTTTGGGGATTATCTCGAATCGCATCAATGGCATTGTTAATAATATTCAGGAAGACTTGATTCAACTGACTAGGATAGCAAGTTACCAGAGGTAGATTGCCATACTCCTTAATGACGCGCACTTCGGGTTTATTTTCAGAAGCTTGTAAGCGATGTTGCAAAATTAACAGCGTGCTTTCAATACCACTGTGTAAATCTACAGCTTTGATTTCAGCTTCATCTAAGCGAACAAAGTTGCGTAAACTCTGGACAATTTGGCTGATGCGATCGCTACCAACTTTCATAGATTCTAAGATTCGATTGGCATCCTCAAACAGAAAATTGAGGTCAATTTCTTCCCGCTTATCTTTAATAGCTGGACTAGGTTGAGGATATTCCTGCTGATAAAGCATCAGCAAACTCATCATGTCTGCAATATAATTTTCTGTATAGGTGAGATTACCCTTGATAAAATTAACAGGATTGTTAATTTCGTGAGCAATACCAGCTACCAATTGACCGAGAGATGACATTTTCTCACTGTGTATTAATTGTCCTTGAGTTTGTTGCAATTTTTTCAAGGTTTGCTCTAAATCTTGGGCTTTTTGGTTGAGAGCTTGGGTTTTGTGTTCTACTTCTATTTTTAGGGTTTGAGAATAGTTTTCGGTTTGTTGATACAGACGGGCATTTTCCACAGAGATGGCGGCTTGGCTAGTGAGGAGTTGGAGAATCTCGATGCGATCGCCACTAAAAGCGCCTAAAATTAAGTTGTTCTCTAGGTACAAAATACCGATGAGTTTTCCTTGCCGACTAATTGGCGTACATAAAACAGATTTAGGCTGGTGAGTAATGATGTAGCGATCGCCTGTAAATTGCAGTGCATTACTCAAGTCTTCAAACACAGCCATCTCTTGAGTTCTTGAGACTGCATTAATCAAACTTTGGGGAATTTCTGAGTATTGCTCCAGGGGAATTTTTAAGGTTTTCACTTGTTCTTGATCGGCTTGAGCGACAACTAACCATTGTTCATCTTGGCGAAGAACTAAATGACCAATTTGTGCGCCAGCATTGGCGATCGTAATCTGCATTAAGTTTGCCAACAGTTTATCTAATTCAATTTCTTGAGAGATGGCTTGTGCGGCTTTCATCACCGCTTGGAAATCTAACCATAAATTTTGGTTGCTAGAGCTTTTAGTTACACCTCTCATCAAAGTTAAGGGGATAGTTGTCGCAGATGTCATGGCAAGATTAGCCGATTCGAGAATGGCTGTTAGTAATTGCGGATATTCTTGTTCTAAATCGACGATTTTTGCCGTTGCACCCCAATGGGCGTAGCAGTAGTAAGCTTGTTGCATATAGTCTGCGGCCACCTTCTCTTTGCCCCAAGCGAGGTAGAATTTGGCAGCCAGATCGTTGCTGAGTGCTTCTTCTTGGATATAGCCGTTTTCTTTTGCCCCCTGAATGGCTTTGTCATAGTAGGTTATTGCGTCTAAATGACCCAAAACTTTTGCCCGTTCTGCTTCAACTAAATCATATTTGTGTTGATAATTGGCAGGAGCGTATAACGCCCACTGACTCATCAATTTCTGGTTTTCTGCAACTTTTTCTAGTGCCGATTGTTGCTCTACCTCATTCCCATTTGAACAGGTCGCCAAAAGAACGAGGGAGTAGTAGAAATTATGTTCTGCAAACTGCAAGAAGCCAACCATGTTTCCCTGGTATTTTTCAGCTTCTTGAGCATGGATAAGTGCTTGCTGATAGTCCTTAAAAATGAACAGAAGAATTGTCTTTGCCAGATGCAACAGAAACAGGAGAGTTCCGTTTTGAGTTTCAATTAAAATCGGCAGCATTTCTTGCTCATCGAAACTCTCCCCAACGAGTATTAGGGGATCTTCTGCTACTCCCATCAAATTCAACACCAGC
This sequence comes from Nostoc sp., assembly GCF_036917435.1. Taxonomy (GTDB): domain Bacteria; phylum Cyanobacteriota; class Cyanobacteriia; order Cyanobacteriales; family Nostocaceae; genus Nostoc. The sequence goes on along the minus strand of NZ_JBALDM010000030.1, from coordinate 148,332 downwards.
TGACGACAAATCTGCGCGAAGTAAATTTGATACTCTTGTTTGAATTTCAACAACAGATCGATGTATTTTTCCTGTTGCTGATTCACCTGCTCCAGTGTTTCGCCGACGAAGAAAAGATAGTTACAGTAAGAGGTGGCGTTGTAGCAGGCATATTCTATATCACCCATTTCTAATCCAATCTGAATAGCTTCACGTAGGGGAGCGATCGTTTGGCGAACGGGTTCCCGCCAGTGCCGTACAAACACATCAAAAATGTTAATTACTTTTGCATACAATTTCCTGTCGTTGAATAGCTCCAGCAATTTTAATCCTAATTGTCCAAACCGATAGCCTCTTTCAATTCCGGTCGGGCTACCACATAAAACCAGACCATAAAAGGCGTAGCCAAATGCCGAAAATGCCGAGTTGCCAAATTGAATCGATAAGTTCACTAGTGTGTAAGCAATCACTGGTAACATATCTGGTTTAGCGTTCAGGCTGGGAGTTACCATAGCGATCGCAATTCGCATGGCTGCTAACTTGTGCGGATCGATCATCTCCGGTAGGTTAATTAAATCCTCAATCGCTAACTCCAGTGGGGGTTCGGTAAATAGAGGTTCGCCCAAGAACTCTAGCACTTGCAGAGAAGTGTCGATCGCTGCCAGCATTTGATTCTGAGCAATGTAGAAATAAATCCTAATTTCATATATCTTGACCTTTTGCAGCAAATCCTGGGCGTGCTGAAGAACAATTTCTGAAAGCTGTTCTGCCTCCTGGAAATGGGCAGTCAGGTACTCAATTTCAGCCGCTTCTGTATAAAGGGCAACGGTGAGGTCGTAATCATCTTCCCAACCGTTTTCTGGGAGCGCTGCCAACCCTGCTGTGAAGTATTTACTTGCCATTTCATAAGCGGTTGCTGCCTTGGCTTTTTGTCCTGCTTGCAGATTTAGTTGAGCTAGATCTAATTCTTGCAGCTTGGAGATATCGTCACCATTTTGTGCATTCAATAATTCGGGAGAACTTTTTTGAGATGTTAATCTCAGACCGTAATTTAACTGATTGACAATTTCAAAAATTTTCCCTTCCCGCTTTGCTTCAGGCGTATTTGTCCACAGTTGTTGCCCGATTTTGAAGTGGGCAGACTGTTTTTGATCTTCTGGAATCAGACTGTAGGCAGCTTGTTGGACGCGATCGTGCAAGAATTTATAAAGAACGATAATCTCAGTACCAGGCTCGATGTTGTCTGAGTTATTTGATTGGAAGAACTTGTAGGTTTCACTAATTGGGAGAATCAGCTCTTCTTGTAACGCTATCCATAGGTTGGTCGCTATATCAACAAGTGAGGCTTCAGAAACCATTGCCAAGGTCTTCAAATCAAATTGGTTGCCAATACAAGCCGCCAGTTTCAAAATCTCCTGTGTGTCCACCGGAAGTTTCTGCAACTGCAATGCCATAAACTCTACCACTCCATCGGTCAATGCTAACTGCCGCACCGAAGCCAAGTTACATTGCCAGTAACTTAGTTCTGGCTGGAACTGAATGCAACCCTCCTCGTGCAGTGCTTTGAGAAACTGGGTTGTAAAAAAGGGATTGCCTTTAGTTTTCTGATATACCAATTCTGTCAGGGGTTGAGCCAGTTCATTGGGACAACTCAAGGTGTCTGCCACCAACTGATTCACCGTTATTTCCACCAAGGGTTCTAGGGTAATTGTATTGACGGTAGCCTGGGCTTGCTGAATCTGTTCCAGCGTCAGCATCAACGGATGAGCCGGAAACACTTCATTATCTCGATAAGCACCCAGAATGAGTAAATATCCAGAATTGGCTTCACTCATCAATAATTGCAGCAAGTTCAGAGAAGCCGAATCTGCCCATTGCAAATCATCTAAAAACATCACCAGTGGATGCTCAGGGGTGGTGAAAACCTGGATAAATTTCTGAAAGAGCAAATTGAAACGATTTTGGGCAGCACTACCAGATAATTCCGGGACTGGTGGCTGTTGACCGATAATTCGTTCTAGTTCAGGAATCACATCAACGATCGCTTGTCCATTTTCACCCACAGCAGCTAAAATTTTCGCTTTCCACTCTGCCAATTGGACATTACTCTCACTCAGCAGTTGTGCCATCAAATCACGAAAGGCTTGCATAAAGGCACTGAACGGAATATTACGCTGGAATTGATCGTACTTGCCTTTGATGAAGTAACCGCGTTGTCTGACAATTGGTTTATGGACTTCATTGATCGCCGCCGTTTTACCAATCCCGGAAAATCCTGCTACTAGCATCATTTCTGAACTGCCATTAGCGACGCGTTCAAAAGCTTTGAGCAAAGTTGCAACTTCTGTTTCTCGCCCATAGAGTTTTTCGGGGATAATGAAGCGATCGCACATATCCCGTTGTCCGAGAACAAAGGTTTCTATTCTACCCGTTGCTTTCCATTGATTGAGACAGCATTCTAAGTCATACTTCAAACCCAAGGCGCTCTGATAACGATCTTCGGCATTTTTTGCCATCAACTTCAATACTATCTCTGAAGCGATCGCGGGAATTTCTGGATTAATGCTGTGTGGGGCGAGTGGGATCTTGGCTAAATGACAGTGTACTAACTCCATCGGATCGTTAGACTGAAACGGTAATTGTCCAGTCAAAAGTTCGTACAATGTCACCCCGAAAGCATAGAAATCACTGCGGTAATCAATGCCGCGATTCATTCGTCCAGTTTGCTCTGGGGAAAGATAGGCAAGGGTTCCTTCCAAAACATTGGGATTTTGGATTTCCTGGGTTTCGCGCGGGAGAAGGGAGGCAATGCTGAAGTCAATCAGCTTAACTTGGTGCGATTCTGGATGAATCAGAATGTTGGCGGGTTTGATATCTTTGTGGATCACTTGATGCTGGCAGATATCATGGAGAATATCGGCAATTTGTCGAGCAATTTCTAAGATTTCCCGTAAAGACAGGGAATAATTTTGGGTATAACCCTGTAGGGAAATGCCACCAAAGTCTTCCATCACTAAGGCATAGCTGTTGCCGTAGGGTTCTAGGCTTAAGGGATGGATTATGCCAGGAATGTTGAGATTTTTGGTAATTGTATACTGGTTACGAAACTGTAATAATTCGTTAAAGGTGGGGTTGTCTAGCTGTAATAGTTTAATCACCACTGGACGCTGACTTGACTCCTGCACTGCTCGATAAACTATTGTCTGAGAACCTGCATAGAGTTCCTCAACAACGGCATAACCAGGGAGGTGCGGCAATGAATTTGAGTAGGGGATTGCTGCCAGTGTCATAGTGTCAAGTTAAAATGTCTAGAAGCTTACAAATCTAATATTTCCCAATAATTTGGCAGACTAAACATTCCATAAATTATTTACGGGACTTTTAACCACCACCAAATTTTAAAAAACTTTTCCCAGTCCCCAGTCCCGAAGCAGCGAACATCGCTACCGCAACGCTTATGCCGCGACAAGTTGAAGCCAGTAGGTTAGCCGTTACCATTCATCCATCAGAATTTGCTCACCTTGCTTGCGATCGTTGGAACGTGGATTAAACAAAATGCAAAACTTCATCCTCACCCTCAATCCCTCTCCTTTATAAGGAGAGGGATTGAGGGTGAGGTAAGCCAGGGACACAAACTATATGTTATTTAATTCTTATTCCTTAGTAGCAGTAGCAAAAAATCGTTTCATAAATAACAATTAGATATCTCCGAAAATTAAATATGCATTACCTGGAACCCTTTGTAGGGACAATTCATGAATTGTCCCTACGCCTTTTCTGGAGATGTCTAATTAGTAAGTAGGTAGGCGTAATTAAATATAAGATCAAACCTCACCCTGCCTCCGGCTTCCCTCTCCTTACTAAGGAGAGGGATTGAGGGTGAGGTTTTATATTTAATTTGACCCACTTACTTAGTAATCAGTCATTATATGGTAGTTTAATGGTTAAAAATAATTTTTTAGGCTCTTTTAACGTCAGGGGTTATAAGTTCCGAATCTAATGTGCAGTCTTTCGTAAGTGATATTAAGGAAAAAAAGTGGAATTTCAGAAATTATTGTATGTTTTTACCTTAGTAAACATTGCTACCCTAGCTCTAAGTGTTCCTATATTCGCTCAAATCTCACAGATTTCCTCCAATTCTTCACAGTCGAGTTGTCGTGTAACTAAAGTAGATACTCCAATTTTCAAAGAACCTTCAACATCATCCAACGCTATCAGAATATTGTCAGCAAAAACAAATATTTCTCTAGCATATATACCAGCTAGTGGAGATAAATTTGTCAGAATTAAATCTCCGACTTCAGGGTTTATTCAAACTGCTGTGTTGAAATTTTGTCAAACGAATAACAACGCTCAAAACCTGTGGAATAAACCTATTATTGGCAGTGTATGTCGGCAAATTGTAAAAACTGAAACTATACGTCGCCAACCAAGTACAAAAGGAGATTTTATTACGACACTTTATCCAAACATAATTGTGTTTGTGAACTTGGTTACAGGTAATGTAGTTAAGTCATACAAATCTGAAAATTACATTTGGGTAGAAATCGACCTTTCTAGAAGTTTCCCTGGAGAGTTATCCGGTAATGGTTGGATAGCCAATACTGACTTAGTAAATACTCCTGGATTAAGCAGTCTGGCTTATTGTAGTCAGTAGTTTATTTCGCTTAATATAGGAATCCGGTTTGATTTAGAGAAAATAAGCTGAAAATCATCTAAATTGAATAACCAAATAAAATAAAACTCTTGTGGGGTGGGCAACATGAGCGCCCTAATTATACAAATACAAATTAAATGCAGAACAGCTTATATGTAGGATGTGTTAGCGACAGCGTAATGCATCAAACCCTTGATAATAGTGCGTTACGAACTCCGTTCTAACACACTCTACAATAGACATCTCCGAAAATAAAATATGCATTACCTGGAACCCTTTGTAGGGAAAATTCATGAATTGTCCCTACGCCTTTTCTGGAGATGTCTATTGAACATCAAACCACTGAATATCTTCAGGAGGCGAACCAGTAAAGAACTTTATTGTTTGCGTACAAACCTACAGCTGATACGAAGCTGTCAAAGCCACCGCCAAAGCATCCGCAGCATCATCCGGCTTGGGAATCTCATCTAAATCTAACTCCCGCGCTACCGCCTCTTGCACATCTAACTTATCTGCATTACCATACCCCGTCAAAGCTTGCTTAATTTGAGCCGGAGTAAACTCTACATAAGGAAGGCGACGCTGCCCCAACACCAAAATCAGTACACCCCGCGCCTGTGCAACCAGAATTGTATTTGACATCCGATAAAAGAATAATTTTTCGATCGCAACTAAATCTGGTTGAAATTCCTCCATCACAGTATGTAAATCATCAAACAAGGTACATAGCCTCAGTCCCATTTCTACATCTGCTGACGTTTTAATTACCCCAAAATCCAGCATATTTACTGTAGTCTCTGGCACTTTCTTGGCAATTTGTGTGTAGGTAATCACCCCAAACCCTAAAGTTGCCAGTCCGGGATCTAATCCTAAAATTCGTTTTTCCATTCAATTCACTTTTACAAAGCCAGGGTATTGTTTAACTAGGAATAAGTCGGTAGGCGTAATTAAATATTAAGATCAAACCTCACCCTCAATCCCTCTCCTTACTAAGCAGAGGGAAGCCGGAGGTAGGGTGAGGTTTTATATTTAATTTGACCCACTTACTTACTGGCAATTTTGACCACTAGCTCTTAGTCTAATGGGATAGACAAATATAATAGTTTCACGCCTAGTGTTTTAAACCAAGTGGTGTACATTTTCTGTTAATTATTGTTTGTAGCACTGCTGTAAATCAGGTATGTCAATTGGTTTTCTCAGACAAGCCCTCAACGCCCTGCAAAAGCAGTCGCGTTCTCGTACTTCCTATCGGGTTAACCAGTGGTTCAAATGGTTATCCCCTGGACTATCGGTAAAACGTTGGTTGTTAATCAGTGTTGGAGGTGTACTGCTAGGGACTTTGGGGTTAGCTATTTGGATTAAGCTGACCCCGATTTTTTGGATGTTTGAGTTGGTTAGGGGTTTCCTTGGAGTAATCACCAACATTTTACCCAACTATATCAGCGGCCCTTTGGTGCTGCTTGGCGGCTTACTGTTGGTGCTTTGGGGGCAAACTCGCACTGTAAGTTCAATTACTAAGGTACTAAGGGCAGAAGGAGGAGAGGAACTCATTGATGTCTTGCTAGCACATCATCGATTGTACCGAGGCCCGAAAATAGTGGTAATTGGTGGTGGAACTGGACTTTCTACGTTGTTAAGGGGACTGAAAACCTACAGCGCTAATATTACTGCTATTGTCACTGTCGCCGATGATGGTGGATCTTCTGGGCGGTTGCGTCAAGAATTTGGAGTGCTACCACCAGGAGATATTCGTAATTGTTTGGCTGCGCTAGCAGATGAAGAAAAGTTATTAACAGAATTGTTTCAATACCGTTTTCGGGCTGGAGATGGGTTAACGGGTCACAGTTTTGGCAATTTGTTTTTAACGGCAATGAGTGATATCACTGGAGATTTAGAACAAGCAGTTGCAGCTAGTTCTAAGGTGCTAGCCGTGCGGGGACAAGTGCTACCAGCAACTCTCAGTGATGTTCGCCTCTGGGCAGAATTAGCCGATGGCCGTCGCATTGACGGGGAGTCTAGCATTCCGAAAGCTGGGGGGAAGATTGTCAAAATTGGCTGCATTCCTGAGAATCCTCCGGCTGTACCAGCAGCTATTAAGGCAATTAAAGAAGCTGATTACATCATTATTGGCCCAGGTAGCCTTTATACAAGTCTCATTCCTAATTTATTAGTACCAGAAATTGCCGATGCGATCGCTCAAACAGATGCCCCCCGTATTTATATCTGCAATATCATGACTCAGCCAGGAGAAACTGAAGGCTACACTGTTGCAGATCATATTAGAGCAATTGATGCTGCTTGTGGGCAAAGAAAGCTATTTGATGCTGTGCTAATCCACAAAAAATCCCCCTCAGAACAATCACTCATCCGCTATGCCGAACAAAACTCCCATCCAGTTTTTCTAGATAGAGAAGCCGTAACCCAACTAGGGCGAAGGATTGTTGCAGCTAATGTTTTATATGAAGATGAAACCGGTTTTGTCCGTCACAATCCGCAGAAATTAGCACAAGTGTTGTTGCGGTGGTACGGTAGAGGTCAGCCCCTTCGGGGAATTCAAAATTCAAAATTCAAAATTCAAAATTAAGGAAGATGAAAATTTGTTATTTGTCATTTGTCATTTGTGAATAACCAATGCCCAATGACTAAAATAATTTTGTTATGAAAATTTTTCTTGCAGATACAGAGGCAACACTACGCTTAGGTATTACTCTCGGTGAATCCCTGACTCCTGGGAGTGTAATTTTACTAGAAGGTGATTTAGGCGCTGGTAAAACTACCCTAGTTCAAGGTATTGGCAAGGGTTTGGGAATCGCTGAACCTATTGTCAGCCCCACTTTCACCCTGATTAATGAATATACTGAAGGACGGTTCCCCCTTTATCACCTGGATTTATATCGCTTAGAACCACAAGAAGTTGCAGCCCTAAACTTAGAAAGTTATTGGGAAGGCGTTGAAGTCATACCAGGAATTGTGGCGCTTGAATGGGCAGAACGATTGCCCTACAAGCCAGATAGTTATCTAAGTGTGAGTTTAACTTATGAGGATGGAGGCACTCGTCAAGCCGAACTCACAACATTCAATTGTGTCATTAACGAACTCAAAGTAATTTGTAATGATTAATAAAATTGCTCTGTATTCTTCAATTACAAATTACGAATTACGAATTAGCAACTATTTGATCATTGCTGCAATTTAAGCTCATCTCCCGACTAAAGTACGAGAAATCCCACTTTATTGAACACAGCACGATAAAATTTCTGTAAATAGTCGAGTGATAAATCCATCCTCGTTCTATCTACCACTACCACGCTCACCACTGTCAATCACTAACATTGTTATCTAAAACCAAAATAAATGAAAATTTTTGTAACAGTAGCTTTATTGCTGCAATAATCAGTTAGAAAACTGATTTAGATAGTGGATGAATTAAGAAAATATAACCTGTTGTTGGGTTTAATGAGAGTTTTACCGAACTTAGTCAGCTTGGTTTAACCGGATTAATTCTTTACTGTCATTAAAAGAATAAATCTGGATTATTTAGCGGCCAAAGCTAGTACAGAAAAGTTAAACAACATCAACGTCTAACTTTTCCTTATACTCAATATACCCGAACCAAAGTCATAATCTATACACAATAATACTGATTTATCAATGTCTAAAAATCAATTTAAGTAATTTTAGACATCTGTAATAAATACTGATGTTAATAATTTTAAATAAAACATCTCGTATTTCTACATAATTTTCGTAGAAATACGAGATGTTTTATCCTATATTTAGTTGACATTAATCCACATAAGTGGATGCACTAGTTATCTTTAATAAAAGAAGCGATCGCTTCTTTTATTGGATAGCCAGAATCGTCTCTGCTATAGTAAGTAAGACCTTTATCAATGAATGCAGAGGTAGTATCTATTAACTGCTGAATAATCTCTGGACTAGTGTTATCTATTTCTTCAGTGACTTGTTTGCCTGTAAATCGGTTTTTTCGGTCTTCTGGAGGTAATACAATGCGAGGATCTTTATAAGTCTCTTTTGGCTTAGGCTTAAATTTCTCATTTAAGTCAAATTGAAGACGTAAGTAACGTTTAGACTCATATCCACCCATTATTTGTCGGCAAATCGTACTATCAATTTCAGATGTCGGTTCCATAAAGATATTAGTCAGATTTTGTACCCAGTCTAAGCCTCTCCATTTGCTTATTTGCTTATATTGATATGGTTCACCGGTTTGACCTGTACCAATAGAAAGGATAGAAATATCGTCTAATTGCAGATTATCCAGTTTATATTTTTGTTTAATTTCTGGAGATACTGAAGATTGACTGATTCTCATAACTAAACTCAATGCTGCCAGACAAGGGTTGTTAGCAGAAACTCCTCCATCAATGTGGGGAAATTCCCAATCACCAAATTTATCTTTATCTAGAGGTTCTAATTTATATGGTGGGAAAAAAGTAGGGGCTGAGGCTGAAGCGGTACATATTTCCCATAGATAACAATCATCGTACCATTTGTCTCCTAAATCAGGATGGCAGTTTGTAAAAAAGGTTGTATTCCGATATAGGGTATCGTAAGCAAGAATCAAGATAATAGGTTTTTCAATATCCTTTATTTTTGTGGATTTATACGCATCTTTAAGGACGCTAATAATTCCCTCATGAGAATATTTAGATTCTGAAAATACCTCAATAATTGATTGGATAGTAGATGGGAAGTTTTTATAACGATCTTTTCTATCGGGCGGAAATATGTCTTTACCTCTATTTGTATACAGTTTAATAAGTTCATCACTCTCTTTTCCTACTGCAATCCCTCCTGCTAATATTGAACCAGTAGAAGTGCCAGTAATCAGGTCAAAGTATTCGTGTAAGAAGTTTCCTTTCCCTTGATTTCTAATTTCTTGTTCTACTTGTTGAAGTATTTTTGCTGCAATGACTCCACGAATACCACCACCGTCTAAAGCTAAAATTTTGAAGGACATAGCAATTCTCCTTGATTATTTCTATAGCTATTAGGACTTACGTACTGTACAAAAACATCATGTTGTGAATCAACGTAAATATACCGTTTCAGGCTTTTAAGTAGGTAGGCGTAATTAAATGTAAGATCAAACCTCACCCTCAATCCCTCTCCTTAGTAAGGCTACGGTGTACACACAAGTCTGAAATAGCTGATTAAACAAGGTTTTACCCCACCCTAACCCTCCCCTTATAAAGGGGAGGGAACAAGATTTTCCGGTTTCCCCCCCTTTATAAGGGGGGATTAAGGGGGGTAATTCGATTTGTGTGTACAACCATAGCCTTAGTAAGGAGAGGGAAGCCGGAGGCAGGGTGAAGTTTTATATTTGATTTGACCGACTTACTTATTAATTATTCATTGATGGTAAATAGATCCGCGTCGTAGGGGCAATTCATGAATTGCCCCTACAACGGATCTGGTGGTCTAATCTTGACTCTGGATAGATGAAAATCTTGCCCGTTCAAGTATGGCTTTGATGGATAATTATTTGTCTACTACGTAATATTAAATAAATATTTGCTACAAGAAAGTTAAAGCTTGACCCCGCACGTGCGTGTTTACTTCGCCTTTATCATAAACTATCTCACCACCGACAATGGTGGTTGTAGCCCAGCCGGTAAGGTTCCAGCCTTCAAAGGGACTCCAACGGCATTTGGTTAAAAGTTCTTCTCGCAGTACTGGACGGTATGTGTTTAAATCTACAAGCACTAAATCGGCATCATAACCAGGTGCGATCGCTCCTTTATTGGGAATACCATAAGCTACAGCTACATTTTTAGACATCCAGTTTACAACTTGGGCAAAAGTACACTTTCCTTCCATTGCCGCAGTTAACATCAAAGCTAGGGAAGTTTCCACCCCAGGCATTCCTGAAGGACTATTGGGGTATTCTTGAGATTTTTCTTCTAAGGTGTGGGGTGCATGATCTGTGGCGATGAAATCAATCACACCATCGCGCAAAGCTTGCCAAAGGACTTGGTTATCGTGGGGCGATCGCAAAGGTGGATTCATCTGTGCTAAAGTACCAATCTTTTCATAAGCACTAGTGTTCAATAACAAATGCTGTGGCGTTACCTCTGCTGTCACCCAACTAGGTTTATTCTGACGCAGCAAATCTGCTTCTTCGGCTGTTGACATGTGGAGAATATGCAGACGACGTTGATATTTCTCAGACAGTTTTAATGCCAGTTGGGTTGCCAATAAAGCCGCTTGATTATCTTGAATTTGCGAGTGAACGGCTGGATCGTGGATATTGGCAAATTCTTGGCGGCGTTGGTTAATTCTACTTTGGTCTTCAGCATGAACGGCTATCAAGCGATTACCTTTAGCAAATATAACCTCCAGTGCTGTTTCACCATCAACCAGCAATTGACCATGCATCGACCCCATAAAAATCTTAATTCCCGGTGTTGGGTTGGCCAAAAGCAAGTCTGGGAGATTCTCTGCTGTTGCCCCAATAAAAAAGCCATAATTAACCAAGGACTTTTGTGAGGCGCGTTGTAGTTTGTCGTCTAAAGCTTGCTGTGTCGTTGTTAAGGGGCGCGTATTAGGCATTTCTAAAAATGTTGTAACTCCGCCTTTAGCACAGGCACAACTGGCAGTAAATAAATCTTCCTTGTGTTCTAGTCCAGGTTCGCGGAAATGTACCTGCGGATCGATCACTCCCGGCAACAAAGTTAAGCCTTCTGCGTCAATTTCAGTGGCTAGTGCTGTTTGGGAGATTTCTGGCGCAACTTCGACTATTTGGCGATCGCGCGTCAACACATCCCCAATCATCAGTTCACCATTGGGTAGAATTATGCGAGCGCGGCGAATCAGTAAACTTTTTGAAGATGACATAGGACTAACTTTGTTCATACAGGGAGCTATATATTACAGACAACTATGATTTTAGGTTAAACTTAGTCGCGCTCTCAGTGGTAAATTTTTTTTGCTGCCTGTTACAAAAAAGTTTATTTTTTAATCTATGAAGAACTTCGCCAATCAATTTTGGATCTTAGGTCGCACCTGGAATTTGGGATTGACTTTATCTTAGAAAAGATACAGCTTGGGAATTTTAAATTGGTTTCGCCCATCAGAGGCGAATTATAACCCAAATAAAATACCCTAAATCCAAAATCTAAAATCTACAATCTAAAACTGGTAGCGAAGATGCAAACATAACTAGAAAATAAAAGTTTTCTCGTTAAGATTAACAGATAAAGTCTCACTAGGCAGTTAATTACCTACATCTTTCCTTCAGTTAAGTAATTTCATGCAAAACAAAGTGTCTGATAATAACTCTAGTCAACAACCCGATAATTCTTGGATCGCAGAGCTAGGTAGAACAATTGTATTAAGTATTGTTCTAGCTCTGGGAATTCGTACCTTTGTTGCTGAAGCACGCTGGATTCCTTCTGGATCGATGGAACCAACTCTGCATGGTACGCCAAACCAGTGGGAGGCAGACAAAATTATTGTCGATAAGTTGAAATATAAATTTGCCGATCCGCAACGCGGAGATATCGTAGTATTTTCACCAACGAAAGAGCTACAAAAAGAACAATATCAGGATGCTTTTATTAAACGGATAATTGGCTTACCTGGAGAACAGGTACAACTGAAAGATGGCAAAGTTTATGTTAACAACAAAGCGCTACCAGAATCTAATTATCTGGCTTCTGGTCAAACTACAGTTATTGATGTTTGCCAGTCAGGGCCACAGCCACCTTTTTTGGCAAAACTCCAGACTATACCAAATGATTCATACCTAGTATTAGGTGATAATCGCACTAATAGTTATGATGGCCGCTGCTGGGGTGTTGTCCCCCGCCAGAATATTATTGGACGGGCCGTACTTCGCTTCTGGCCTGTAAATCATATCGGTGGAATAGATAAATCGCCAGTATATCCATAAGTTAACAAAATTAGCAACGTGGATTAAATAAAATGTAAAACTTTATCCTATCTCTAGCTTCCCTCTCCTTTATAAGGAGAGGGATTGAGGGTGAGGTAAGCCAGAGACATAAACTGTATGTTATTTAATTCTTATTCCTTAGTAACAAAATAATTTTAGACTTTACAGGACTTACGCAAACAATGCCCGAAAACAAAGATTCCCATGTAGGGGCAATTCATGAATTGCCCCTACCGTGTATAGTTTTGCGTAAGTCCTATTTAGATTTGGGACTGGTAAATCACCAATCTAAAATCCAAAATCGTTATGATGCCTTACCTAGCCAAGATTTTACTGTATCCAGTTAAATCACTGGATTGTATTGAAGTTGAAAAGGCTGGAGTTCTTGCCAGTGGATCATTACAGCATGACCGCGAGTTTGCTATTTTTGATGAACGGGGTAAATTTGTTAATGGTAAGCGTCATGCTAAAATCCATTTATTAAGGGTGCAATTTGCACTCTTAAATAGAACTATCTCGCTACAAATCCCAGGCGTTGACTCACACCAAACTTTTCATCTGGATGACGAACGGCAAGCCCTAGAAGCAACTTTGAGTAATTATTTTGAGTTTGCTGTCACATTCAGGCAAAACTCTCTGATGGGCTTTCCTGATGATACACACTCACCAGGCCCAACGGTAATTAGTACAGCAACGTTGGCAGAAGTCACTTCTTGGTTTCCTGGTTTAAGTGTAAATGAAATCCGCCGTCGAATGCGTGCCAATATTGAGCTTGATGGTGTACCAGCATTTTGGGAAGATCGGCTATTTAGCGAACAAGGTGATTTAGTCTCTTTTCGAGTCGGAGATGTGGATTTTTTTGGGGTTAATCCATGCCAGCGTTGTATCGTTCCAACACGCGATTCTTACTTAGGCGAAGCTTACCCAAACTTTCAAAAAATCTTTGCAACGCAACGACAAAGAACTCTACCTAATTGGGTTGCGGCATCGCCTTTTAATCATTTTTACAGATTGAGCGTTAATACCCAATTACCCCAATCCTCAGCCGGAAAAATTTTACGAATTGGCGATAAAGTTGACACATTTATACAATAAGATTAACATTTATTTACAATAAACGACACTAAGTAAATTTTCTTGGATTTTTTTTATTTTTACTGTGCATTTGCATGACAATTTTAAAATTGTTGTAGTTAAATATAGGTTTTTGTACAATTCCAAAGGTTTTGAAACAAAAAATCAAGACCTTAGCAATTAGAAATTAAATTTAGGATTGGGTATTAATGGCAACCTGAATTTTTGAATGGCATACTGTACCTAATCGGTTAGATTTTAGTTTATCTGCCGAAATGTACTGATATATTGCCAGATAAAACTAAGCAGATTTAAGCCGCGATACCTACGACAGACTACGCCTACCGCAAAGTTTAAAATTGGGGGTTTGAGAAACTTAACTAGTCAGACAAGTATACGAACAAAATTCTTAATGCTTTTTTTATACTCAATTTTTTCAGGAATTTCACAATACTTCTTGGTTAAAGGGTAAGAGGATGTTTGAAAAGTATTATTGCTTGCTAACACCAAAACCTTTAAAACCTAACCCCCCTAGCCCCCTTCCCTACAAGGGAATGGGGGTTTCAAAGCCTATCGACCTTTCGGGGAGAGGTTTGGAGAGGGGTCTTTAGTATACTTTGCGACTTTTCAAACATCCTCTAAGAGTTTAAATTCATCCTTTACCATTTTCTCTAAAATCAATTTCCAGATTGCACTTTTAAAGAATCGATTCAGTAATCAAATCAAAAAATCTGACTCCCTAGCCCGCTTTCCGAAAAGGTAAGGGGGGTTTTTCCGAAATTATTGAGTTGAGGTTGTATGTAAAGATTACTTATGTAAGAAGTATTGAAAAATGTCAGAGTCAAAGTGATGACACACCGTAAATTTTCTAGTATAAAATGTAGCTGATATAGCAAAAAAGCCCCTAATATATGCTGGGGAAGAATTAAACAACAATGTTATCCAAACTTCAGCCCATCAAATCTCTTAATTGCTTAGTTGGCAAAGTTTACGCCAAGATGCCTCTAAAGTATGTTCTGATTGTCCCCTTTATATTGCAAATTTTTGGGGCGGTGGGACTTGTAGGATATCTTTCGTATCAAAATGGGCAAAAAGCGGTGAGGGAGCTTGCTACTCAATTAGAAAATGAAATCTGCGATCGCATTGAACAGCATCTTAATAACTATTTAACAACTCCGAAGCAAATAAATCAAATCAACTTAGATGCGGTTGAGCTAGGTTTGCTCAACCTTTCTGACTTTAAAACCACCGGGAATTACTTTTGGAAACAAATGCGGGTTTTCGATGTTGGCTACAACAGCTTTGCCAACCCCAAAGGAGAATTTATCGGTATTGAACGTTTAGATAATGGCAAGCTGTTGATTAATGAAGTTAGCCAAAAGCATGGTATCGGGAAACTTTTTATTTATAATTCAGACTTGAAGGGGAATCGTCGTCAGCTTCAGCAAGTTAAAGATTACGATCCTCGTGTAGAAGCGTGGTATGCAGATGCAGTCAAGGCAGGTAAACCCGTTTGGAGTCAAATTTATCAATGGGAAGATAAACCAGAAATTTTATCGATATCTTCCAGCTATCCTGTTTACAATCAAACTCAAAAACTCGTTGGGGTGATTAGTGTTGATTTAATCTTGTCACAAATCAGCACCTTTTTAGCCAACTTAAACACCGAAGAGTCGGGTAAAACTTTTATTTTAGAGCGTTCTGGGTTAATAGTGGCTTCTTCTAGTGAGCCACCATACAACATTATTAATGGCCAAATCAAACGTCAATCGGCATTAGACAGTAAAAATGCTTTAATTCGGCTCACAACCCAGTCTTTAAAAAAACGCTTTGGTAGTCTTGGGTTTGTTGTGGGAAAGCAACAGCTAACTTTTAGCGCCGATAGAATGCATTACTTTGTACAAGTAAAAAATTGGAGGGACGAACTAGGTTTAGATTGGCTAATTGTAGCGGTGATTCCCGAAGGCGAGTTTATGGAGCAAATTAATGCTAATACCCGCATCACCATTTTGCTATGCATAGTTGCTTTTTTAGTGGCTACAATAATTGGGATTTTGACTGCTCGTTGGGTAATTGAGCCGATTTTACAATTAAATACATCAGCCAAAAAAATTGCTCAAGGTGAATGGGAGCAAACACCAGAAATTCAACGCTCCGATGAATTGGGGGAGCTAGCCAACTCATTTAAAACTATGGCAAAGCAACTCCAAACATCCTTCAGTGTTTTGTCAGCAAAGAATGCTCAGATGCAAGTTTTAAATGAGGCGTTATCTGAGAGTCAGAGTCGGCTAACTCAATTTTTAGAAGCTATGCCAGTGGGTGTATTTATTATAGATACTAAAGGTGAACCTTATTATACAAATAATATTGGGCAGCAAATTCTTGGTCAAGGAGCGATGGCAAAAGTTAGTGCCGAACAATTTTCAGAGGTATATCAAGCTTACCTTGCAGGGACAGATCAAGTTTACCCCAGCGATCGCCTACCAATTTTGAGAGCATTGCTTGGGGAAAGCACCAGGATTGATGATATAGAGATTTGCCATGCTGACAAGATTATTCCCATTGAAGTTTTGGGCAAACCTATCTATGATGAATCAGGGAATCTGGCTTTTGCGATGACTACCTTTTTTGATATCAGCGAACGCAAACAAGCAGAAAAATTATTAGCAGAATATAATCGCACCTTAGAAGCTCAAGTCACAAAACGTACTGAAGAGTTCCAGCAAGTGATTGAGCAACTGCAAATCACCCAAGAAGAACTGATTCAATCGCAAAAAATCGCTGCACAGGAACAACAAGCAGCCATTCGGGAAGCCGCAAGAAGCGCCGCCGCCAACCTCGCCAAAAGCGAATTCCTTGCTAACATGAGCCACGAACTACGTACCCCACTTAACGCCATTCTTGGTTTCACCCAAGTCATGAGTCAAGATTATTCTCTATCTAGGGAACATCAAGAAAACTTGGCAATTATTAATCGGGCTGGCGAACATCTACTTAACTTAATTAACGACATTCTTGAAATGTCCAAAATCGAAGCTGGCAGAATCACCTTAAATCTTGGCAGCTTTGACTTAATTCATCTATTGAAGAATTTAGAAGAGATGTTGCACTTGCGGGCTGCATCTAAAAATTTAGAATTAATCTTTGAATATCCACAAAATATTCCTCAGTACATAGAAACAGATGAAAATAAACTGTGTCAAGTTTTACTCAACCTTTTGGGTAATGCCATTAAATTTACTGATATGGGTAGAGTGACGCTACGGGTGAGATGGGGGATGGGGGAGATGAGCGAGCAAAATCCTCCTCATCCCCCTCATCTCTTCTTCGAGGTACAAGACACTGGTTGCGGTATTACCCTACAAGAAATTGACTTGCTGTTTGAAGCTTTTGAGCAAACCGAAATCGGCAGAAAATCGCAGCAAGGGACGGGGCTAGGTTTAGCTATTAGCCGTAAATACGTGCAACTTATGGGGGGAGATATTAGTGTGAACAGTACTTCTGGTACTGGTAGTACATTTACCTTTAATATTCCAGTTGCTTTAGCTTGCCCTAGAGAAATACCGACACACCAAATTAAATTTCAAACTTTAGCTTTAGCAGCTAGTGAAAAAGCATACCGCATCTTAGTAGTTGACGATTCCCAAGAAAGCCGTTTATTGCTGGTTAAAATTCTCACCTCTGTGGGTTTTGAAGTTAGGGAAGCAGCAGATGGGCAAGAAGCAGTTGCCAATTGGGAATCTTGGCAACCACACTTGATTTTTATGGATATGCGAATGCCTGTGATGGATGGTTATGAAGCAACAAGAATGATTAAAGATAAAGAAATAGGACATGGGGGTGCTAATAGGTTGCGGAGGTTCCCAAAATTTAAACAACTCACCTCATCAGTCAGCCAGCACTTTATCGGAAGATTTGAGTCGGATGACTGTGAAGTTTTATGCAAAGCCTCTCCAACATCAGAAGTGAGTGGTGTTATGGAAAATGATACTGCTGATGCATCTACTTTGCGATCGCCAACAGGCTTGGCTCTCCCTGCGGACATCTCTGAGGTATGGCAGAATTGTTACAACAAACACACAATTATTATTGCCCTCACAGCTAGCGCCTTTGAAGAAGAGCGCCAGAAAATTTTGTCCATTGGCTGTGACGATTTTATTCGCAAGCCATTCACACAGGAAGTATTATTGGAAAAACTAAGCCAACATCTGGGTGTAAAGTATACCAACCAAATAGAAAATCTTAACATAGCAGTTACTGAGCAAGGTACACAGATATTTGTCAGTGTTGCTGAACTCCTAAGCCTTTTATCGCAAATGCCATCTGATTGGCTGCAAAAGATCCACTATGCCGCAGCCAGTTGTAGTGATGAACTAATTTTAGAGTTAATCCAGCAAATTCCCTCAGATAATGTTCAGATTGCCCAAGCTCTCAGGGATTTAGCAAATAACTACCAGTTTGAGAAAATTATGGAATTGACTAGAACAAACGTAGAATGAAGTACGAGCATTCAGACCCTAATAAAAAAGATATTTTGATCGTTGACGATATGCCGGATAATCTGCGGGTTTTATCCTCAATATTGACAAGGGAAGGGTATAACGTTCGGAAAGCCTTAAACTGGCAAATGGCACTGACAGCAACTCAAACACTGTTGCCAGACCTGATTTTACTCGATATTATGATGCCAGAAGTAGATGGCTATGAAATTTGTCAGACCTTTAAAGCTTGGGAGCTAACAGCCGATATTCCGGTGATTTTTATTAGTGCTTTAGATGATGTTTTTGACAAAATTAAAGCTTTTAGGGTGGGTGGTGTAGACTACATCACCAAACCTTTTGAGTTTCAAGAAGTTTTAGTGCGGGTGCAAAATCAACTCGCATTGAGATCGGCACGATTAGAAATATTAAAACTAAATATTGAACTGGAATATCGGGTAAAGGAACGAACTGGGGAGCTAGAAAAAGCCCTGCAAAAACTTCAGCAAGAAATTAATTCCCGCCAGAAGTTGCAAAGTCAACTGCTAGATATAGTACTACATGATTCACTGACTGGATTACCAAATCGAGTTTTGTTTATGAGGCAACTAGAGAACACTCTCAACCGGGCAAAGCAAGAATCTAGCTATCAGTTTGCGGTACTTTTTTTAGACTGCGATCGCTTCAAAGTTATTAATGATTCCCTTGGGCATTTGGTGGGAGATGAGTTGCTCATAGCGATCGCTCGTCGCCTGCAAGCATGTCTCATACCTATTGATACTCTAGCACGATTGGGCGGTGACGAATTTGGAATTCTCCTAGAAAATATTACAGATATTAACATCGCAATCCAAGTTGCTGAAAGGATTCTGCAACAGCTATCACTTGCTTTTAGACTGTCAAGATATGAAGTATTTATGAATGCCAGTATTGGCATAACTTGGGGTAACAAAGATTACGAGCGCCCAGAGCATTTACTACGTGATGCTGATACCGCAATGTATCGAGCCAAGGCTCAAGGAAAAGCCAAATATCATGTTTTCAATCCAGCGATGCATCAGGAAGCTATTCAGCTTTTAGAGTTAGAAAATGACCTGCGAAGGGCTGTTCAAAGGCAAGAATTCGTTGTTTACTATCAGCCAATTATTTCTTTAACAACAGGCAGAATTTCTGGATTTGAAGCCTTAGTGCGCTGGCAACATCCGATTCGTGGTTTGGTTGCTCCTACAGAATTTATTCCTGTGGCAGAAGAAACAGGCTTGATTAATGCTATAAATACTTGGGTATTAAAGTCAGCTTGTAATCAATTAAGCATCTGGCAAAATCATCCAGTGACACCAGAACCTCTAACTATGAGTGTCAATTTGAGTGCTAGGTTATTTTTACAACCGAATTTTATAGAACAAATCGATCGCATAATTTATGAAACTAAAATAAATCCTGCATATTTAGAATTAGAAATTACAGAAAGTGTAATAATGGAAAATACTAATGCAATTAAAATAATTTTCAAACAACTAAAATATCGAAAAATAAAGTTGATTATGGATGACTTTGGTACAGGATATTCCTCTTTAAGCTACCTGCACAGCTTTCCTTTAGATGCACTCAAAATTGATAAATCTTTTGTCAAACGGATGCAGGATAATAAAGAGAATATGGGGCTAGTACCAGCAATGATTGGCATTGCCAACTCAATGGGCATGAGTGCGATCGCTGAAGGTGTCGAAACACAAGAACAGTTAGCCCTGTTGAGAAGTTTAAATTGTAATTTTGCTCAAGGATATCTATTTTCTAAACCCATAGAACAACAATTAGCTATTAAGTTACTTGCCGCAGCACCTCAATGGTAGCTATTTGCTGAAAATTTTCTTATTGACGCTCGGCTAGATACAGCAGATTGCAACTTGGTGAGGTACAGATCATCGTAGGGGCACAACATGTTGTGCCCCTACCCGTGTACTTCATTTACCTGCAATACGCTGTAATTTACACATGCTATCTAATATACTGCTATACCCAGCCTATCAAATTCGTAAAGTTCATCTATGTCCAAGAGTTTTCATGGTTGGCAATACTCTCAGCCACGGTGAGAGTTAGACTATAAATATAACTATTTTGGTGAAATTAATCAAGAAATATCAGGATAATTTCAGCATTTACTATCCTCAGTAACTATACGCATAGCTTTTGATAATAATGCATTTTAATCAAACTAACCATCATAAAAGAAATGTTTTGGTAGTCGATGATACCCCAGATAATTTACGGCTTTTATCGGCAATGTTAACTGCACAAGGTTTTGAAGTTCGCAAAGCCTTAAACGGTAAAATGGCGCTAACTGCGTGTCAAATGGTTTTACCAGATGTGATTTTGCTAGATATTAATATGCCAGATATGGATGGCTATCAAGTTTGTCAACAGCTAAAAGCTGACGATAAAACTTCCGAAGTTCCAGTAATTTTTATCAGCGCCCTGGATGATGTTGTCGATAAGGTAAAAGCCTTTGATGTTGGTGGTGTAGATTATATTGCTAAACCTTTTCATGGGGCAGAGGTTATATTAAGAATTGAAAATCAGATTAATTTACGTTTGCTCCAAGTTAAACTACAAGAAAAAAACATTTTATTACAAGAGGCTCTTGACAACTTAAAATCTGCTCAAGTTCAACAAATTCAAAATGAAAAAATGGTAGCACTAGGGCAGTTAGTGGCTGGGCTGGCTCATGAAATTAATAACCCCATTAGTTTTATTTATGGCAACCTCCAATATGCTGGTGAATATGTGCAAGACCTAGTAAATCTGATTGAGGTTTATCAACAAGAATATCCAAAACCTACATTCAAAGTTCAGCAAATAGCTAAAGATATAGACCTGAATTTTGTAATTAACGATTTGCAAAATCTCATAGGTGCAATGTATAGAGGCTCCGATCGCATTCGGGAAATTGTCCTGGCGCTACAACACTTTTCTCGACATGATGAAGCAGAGATGAAGCGGGTAAATATCCATGAAGACATCGAAAACACTTTGGTGATGTTACAACATCGACTTAGGGAAGCAACAGACCGTCCAGCAATTATTGTAGTGAAAGACTATGGTAATTTACCCTTGGTCACTTGTTATACAAGTGAATTAAACCAAGTATTTATGCATTTGTTGAATAATGCTATTGATGCAATAGAAGAGAAATTGGGGAATCAATCTTCTAATCTTTATTCGCTAATGCCACTTGACAACGGTTACACACCAGTTGCTGCACTTGGAGAAACCCAAAAACCGCAGTGGCTGCTTCCTACTCCCCAGATTAGGATTCACACAGAGGTGACAGAGTTGAATACAATCAAAATTGCGATCGCAGATAATGGCCCTGGTATAGATGAGTCGTTGCGATCGCGTTTATTTGACCCATTTTTTACTACAAAAGCTGTGGGTAAAGGTAGTGGGCTAGGATTATCTATTAGCTATCAGATTATCGTCCAAAAACACCGAGGAAATATTACCTGCAATTCTTCTATTGGGCAAGGGGCAGAGTTTGCGATCGAAATTCCCATCGAGCAACCTGAGCGTTAGCCAACAGCAAACTCGGTAAATTGTCGTTTGAAGGGGGAATGAAAAGCCAATACAATATCTTGTTTAGGTACACCTTGATTAGTAAGCTCATTGGCAATACCACCTTCAGTACCATCGTGCTGAATCCAAATTTTTTCGTTTTTAATATCTAAATGTAAAATACAGCCATATATACGGCGTTTGTTTGACCAACCGGCATGAACAAGTTGATAGCGATCGCGCTCACGATCAAAAATTACTTCGGCTTCGACTTCTTCATTACTAGACTTAATCTGACTGTAAGCCTGCAACAATTCTTGAATTATTTGACGGTATTCTTCTACTTTTGCCATTTGACAATTATCTCCTCTTCTGGGTCGAAAATAATCAGTCGAACTTGGTAACGTTGAATTAACAAACGCGGTAGTTCTAAACTGAAAAAGGAACGATATGTATCAAAAGGAACTGCTAAATATAAAAGTCTCTGCGGTTGCTCTTCTTCAAGTGCCAGTTGATATTTGAGAAACTGTCCTAAAGCAGTACTAAATTCTGTTGTAGCAGATGGACTCACAAAACTTTTGACTTCAACAGCAATTTTTTCTTTGTCTCGTTCGGCTGCTAGAATTTTCTCAGCACCAAGGTCTATGTACATATCCAATCCCCCAAAACGTAAGAAGATGGGGTCATTGGTGATTAGCCAACCATCTTTTTCTAAAGCGTGTTTTACTGCATCATGAAAAATATCCTTTGCTGGCATAAATAACTGTTGAGTCTTTGAATTTTATTATGCCTTGATTTTAACCGTTGACTAATCCGTGTGTCATAGGCTTAACGGCAGTAGAACTGTGAACGTTGTCCAGCCGTGAAAACTGGTAACTTCAATTTTGCCTTGGAGATATTCTACTAACTTCTTTACTAATGCTAAACCTAACCCAGTGCCGCTATGTTGCCAGCGATCGCTCTGAAGAATTCGGTAAAACGGCTCAAAGATTCGAGATTGTTCTTTTTTGGAGATTATCACCCCAGAATTACTAATTGTAATTTGAAAGTAGGGAACTTGAAAATTACCTAATACACCAGATTCAGCATCCTTATTGATTAGACTTTTTGGGGTGTAAATTACCTGAACATTTACCATAATCTGCTCATAAGGCGGAGTATATTTACAAGCATTGTTGAGTAACTCTGAGACAATTTCAGTCAGGCTAGCTAAGTCTGAAACTAAAGGTGGTAAATTTGGCCCAATATTAACTTGCAAAGTCTGTTGCCTAGCTCTAGCCCTTTCCTCAAAACACTCGGTAACGTGAGGTAGCCAGTATTGGAGTTGAATTGAAGTTAATTCTAATGGATAGACATCTGCATCAATCATGCGGATATGTAGTAAATTGTCTACTAGCTCCAGTTCTTGTTCGCATTGATCGCGTAGGATAGTTATATAGCGGGCTACAGATTCAAACGCTAAGATACCTTGCCGATCAAGAATATTTTCTAGGGCGGAGATTGCCATTTTGATGTTTGACAAGGGCGTTCGCATTTCATGAGAAGTGGTTGCAAGAAAATCCTCTTTCAACTTATTCAGCCGTTGAAGTTCTACTACTTGAATTTCTAGTTGTTGGGCACGTTTATTTTCGAGATTGCGTTCTTCAGTTAGCCGTCGTTGTGTGTCATCCCGAAAAACTAGTACGGCTCCTGTAATGATGCCACTGTTGTCTTTCAAGGGAGTAGCACTATCAGCTACTGGTATAGTCTTCCCATCTCTAGTAATTAGTATAATCCGACTGTCTAGATAGATAGTAGTTTCTTGTTGGAGAGCTTTGATAATTGGATTTTGGACAGGGAGTTGAGTTTGTTCGTCAATGAGTTTTAATACCTCGGTTAACATCCGGCCCTTGGCTTCATTCCATCGCCACCCTGTTAATGCCTCACCTACCTGATTTAGGTACTTGACGCGCAACTCAAGATCGACCACAACTACCCCATCACCCATTCCCCGTAGCACAGAACTCAAAAATTGTTCGCGATCGCACCGATTAAGTGCTGTTTGAATGGCAACATAAAGTTCTTGCTCCTTGACAGGTTTGAGAATATATCCAAAGGGGGATGTCAGCGTTGCCCGCTCTACAGTACTTTTGTCAGAGTGACCTGTAAGATAAATAACAGGAATTTGCAAATTATGCCAAATTTGCTCAGATGCTTGGATACCGTCCATTTCACCGCGTAACCTGATATCCATTAAAATCAAGCTTGGGTGTGACTCAGTTGCTTTTTTAATTGCCTCTTCTGCGGAATCGATAATACCTAAAACAGTGTATCCTAGAGATTCTAAACTTTCTTGTAAGTTGATGGCAAGAATATATTCATCTTCAACAACAAGGATTCTAACTGTCTCCTTTTTGGTGTTCGACTGGATGCCAACCATTTTTATATCCGACTGTTTGTAAAAGTAATTTTAAACTGTGTTCCCTGGTGAGATGCAATTTCGAGTTTTCCTCTTAGCTGTTTGACTAAACCTTGAACAAGCGTTATACCGAGTGTTTTAGCTTTTTTACTATCAAAATTTGCAGGTAAACCAATACCATTATCTCGAATAATGAGTGTCAAAGTGGACTCCAATTCTTGATAAAACTTAACCTCAATTTCTCCTTTAATATTACCAACAAAAGCGTATTTTAAAGCATTGGAAACCAATTCGTTGATAATCAAGCCACAAGGAATGGCGGTTTTGATATCGAGGCTAGCATCATCAACTTGAATCTTCAGTTGAATTTGGCTGGAACTGACGTTATAGGAATCGAATAAATGAGTTATTAAATCTGGGATGTATTGAGCAAAATCAATATCAGAGAGGTCTTCAGAGCGGTAAAGTTTTTCATGAACTAGGGCAATGGAGGCAATGCGATTTTGGCTATCGCGCAAAATAGCTGTCACCAGAGGATCTTGTGTCCGTCGGCACTGCATTTGCAGCAAACTACTGACAATTCCTAAATTGTTCTTCACCCGATGGTGAATTTCCTGAAGTAATACTTCTTTTTCTTTGAGAGAAGCTTTGATTTTTTCCTCTGCTTGCTTATGCTCGGTGATATCTTGTTGGACAGCTACAAGGACGCTTCCATACTCAGGATGCTCAAAGATGGAAGTAGTGGCCCGACACCAAAGTGGAGTACCATCTTTCTTAACATTTTCAACTTCATAGTTTGCTTCACCATGTTGAATAACAGTAGCGCAAATTGCCTGATTAACAGCTTCATGTGTAGTATGTTCGTCTTCGGAGTTGACAACGGACACATGCCGACCGATTAATTCACCAGGTTCATAGCCAAACATCTGCTCAAATTTAGGATTGGCATAGACAAACACGCCATCTGTGGTACGAACTAGGCAAATTCCTTCTGCCATGTTACGGGTAATTACGGCTTGCAACTCTAACATTTGTTCAGCGCGTTTGCGATCGCTGATTTCAACTACAACAATGCCCATGCTAATAGGTTCATCTGGTTCAGACTGAATTGGAAAGTAGGAAGCTAGCCAAGTTCTGGTTACACCAGGCAGTTTTGGAGTTTCTCCACTGATTTCCCAATCCAGAATTGGTTCACCCGTTGTCAAGAGATGACGAAAGACTTGCTCCTGCTTTGGTGCTAAATCAGGGACAATATCCCACGGTGTTTTGCCAATATGGGCGGCTGCGGGAATGCCATTAATTTCTGCTAATGCTTCATTAATGAATAAGAAACGCAGATCCCGATCCATGATGGTTATCCCAACAGGTGCGATTTTTATAAAGGTATCCAATAACTTTTGCTTGTGAGCTAGTTCTCGCTCCAAAGTTTTGCGATCGCTAATATCAATGATAATACCTAGCATCCGTACAGCTTTGCCTGCTTCGTTGTAAACGCCGCGCCCTTTCCCAGTGAGCCAGTGAACAGTACCATCAGGGTAAATTACTCGATATTCAGCTTCAAAATTAGTATGTTCTGCCAACGCATTGAATACAGCCTGTTCAATTCGATCGATATCTTCTAGATGAACACAATTGCGCCATAGCTGATAGTTTGTTGATGTTTCTGGTTTTAAACCTAATAAACGAAAATGGTTGTCGTTCCAGATAACTTCGCCTGTTTGAATATTCCAATCCCAAAGGCCGATGTGGTTAAATTCCAAGGTTAGCCTTAGTTGTTCTTCACTTTTAGCTAAGGCTGCTTCGGTTTGTTTGCGTAAGCGAAGCTCATCGTAGAGATGGCTAACATCCCGATGAGTACCAGTCATCCACAAAGGATTACCCTCTTCATCTCGGATGACAACCTTACCGTAATCAGCAATCCATTTCCATTTGCCAGACTTAGTTTGGAGTCGATAGTCAAATTTGTAGCGGACTGAACTATCCTTTAAGTGAGTTCCTAAGATTTGCTCAACCCAAGGTAGATCGTCTGGATGAACTAATCGCTTCCAAGTACTGAAATCCTGCGGAAGTTCATCAAAGCCGTATCCGAGCATTTCTAAAAAGCGGGGGCTGTAATATACCTCTCCAGTGAGAATATTCCAGTCCCACAAACCATCCCCAGAAGCTTCAAGTGCTAATTGTAGTCGTTCTTCACTTTGGCGCAGAGTTTCTTCTGCTTTTTGGCGATCGCTTTCTTGCAATTTAGCAGTGCATTCTTGTACCTTGGCTTCTAACTCGGTGTTAAGGATTTGGAGGTTGTGGTAAAGTTGGGCTTGTTGAATGGCCTGTTCCTGCTGCTGTTCTAGCTGCTGCATTAGCTGCTTATGCTTAATCGCTCCATGAATCGTTCGGCAAAAATTTTCCTGGGTTAGTTTTCCCTTAACTAGATAATCATCTGCCCCACTCTTAATAGCTTGGACTGCGATCGTTTCGTCTCCCTGTCCAGTCAGCATAATTACTGATATCTGGCTGCTGGAAGTTCGCGTTTGTAGCTTAGAAATAAATTCCAGCCCATCTAAATCTGGTAATCTGTAGTCCAACAAAATTACATCCGGTATTTTCCCAAGGCATTCTTGTAGCGCCTTATTTCCCGATTCAAACTCATAAATATCATAAGTGTAGCGATCGTCCCGCTCTAAGAACCGTCGATACAAAGCTCTGTCTTCAGCAGAGTCTTCTACAAAAAATACAGTTATTGCATTGACTGCCATGTATTTCAGCCTCCTAATAAAGCTGCGAGAGTGGGAGAGAAGAATTAATACCCAATACCCAATACCCAATGCCCAATGCCCAATACCCAATATCTAATTCAGGAAATCAGGACTTTTTCTTGATTACAAACTACTATTTTTAGTCGCATAAACGCATAATAGAATAGTGACTGATCTCTTCGTTCCTTTACAATCTCTCAAACAAGGTAACTGGTTCAAGCTCATCTGCGGAGCCAGCTTCCAGCATTTGCCGGCAGTCAGAAATTTAACCTTAGCCTATACCTTGGCGGGCGCTGACTGCATAGATGTTGCAGCTGATCCAGCAGTGATTGCAGCAGCGCAAGCAGGGCTACAAGCAGCTAAAACTTTAGCTAAAGATGCCCAAAAGCGAGGCTTTGACTACAAAGGCAACTTACCTTTTTTAATGGTCAGCCTAAACGATGGAGAAGACCCCCATTTTCGCAAAGCAGAATTTAACGCTACTGAATGTCCTAAAGATTGCCCTAGACCCTGTGAACGGATTTGTCCAGCACAAGCGATCGTTTTTGACAGTATCAAAGAAGACTTTTCGGGAGTAGTTTCTGAAAAGTGTTATGGCTGCGGTCGTTGCATCCCAATTTGTCCATACAGTATGATTTATACAGCTTCGTATGTGACAACGCCAGGAGCGATCGCGCCATTAGTAATGTCAACAGGAGTAGATGCCGTAGAAATCCATACACAAGTAGGGCGGTTGGCAGAATTTCAGCGATTGTGGCAGGCAATTTCACCGTGGGCCGATCAATTAAAAGTTCTAGCTATCAGCTGTCCCGATGGCGAGGGGATGACTGACTACCTAAGAACAGTGTATGACCTGATTGCCCCACTCAAAAGTGCTTTAATCTGGCAAACCGACGGTCGTGCCATGAGCGGTGATATTGGCGATGGCACTACAATAGCCGCAGTGAAATTAGGGCAAAAAGTTTTGGCAGCAAAATTACCGGGATATGTGCAGTTAGCAGGCGGCACAAATAGCTATACCGTTGCTAAGTTAAAGGCAATGGGACTACTCAGCGATTTTAGATTGCCGATTTTAGATTTTGGATTAGAAGACACCAATTCACAATCTAAAATCCAAAATCCAAAATCCAAAATTTCTGGGGTCGCCTACGGTAGCTACGCCCGTGTACTGCTGTCACCAATTCTCGAAAAGTTAGAGAATAAGGAGGTAAGTAACACCAATGTGAAAGCAACTATTCGCCTAGAAGAAGATGAAGTATTACTTTGGCAAGCTGTAGAACTTGCCCATTCTCTCGTTTCCCAAATTAAGTCACAGCAGAGAAGGGAGAGTGAGCATTAATTAAGCATAATTACTTAGTCATAAAAAGTTCTGTAATTCATGTTTAATTTATGTTTGTATAGTCAAGGTAGGAGGTTTGAGCATTGAATGAGCGCTTGAGAACAGTTAGAAGCTGAAAGTATCGATTTACTGTTGTTTCCGTCACCATAGAAAGCATGACGATTACAGACGATCTCCAAAAGTTATTAGATATTTTGCCCCAAGACCTGCAACAAGTACTAGAGAGTCATCCCAAACGAGATAGCTTAGTAGAAGTTGTCTTGGATTTGGGTCGTCGCCCAGAAGCTCGCTTTCCTAATCAAGCTGAGTATCTGAGCGAAATACCTGTTACTCAAGAACAGATAGATGATTGCATTGAACGAGTCGGAATTTTTGGCGGAGATAATCGGGCAGGAATTGAGCAAACTTTGCATCGGATCAGTGCTATCCGCAACCGTACTGGTAAGATTATTGGCTTGACCTGTCGCGTTGGTCGAGCGGTATTCGGAACCATTGGCATGATCCGCGATTTGGTAGAAACGGGTAAATCGATTCTCATGCTGGGTCGTCCAGGCGTGGGCAAAACTACCGCCTTACGGGAAATAGCCCGGGTTTTGGCGGATGATCTGCATAAGCGAGTGGTGATTATTGACACTTCCAATGAAATTGCCGGGGATGGTGATATCGCCCACCCCGCCATTGGTCGCGCAAGACGGATGCAAGTGGCTCATCCAGAACAACAGCATCAGGTGATGATTGAGGCAGTGGAAAACCACATGCCAGAAGTCATTGTTATTGATGAAATTGGCACAGAACTGGAAGCTTTAGCGGCTCGTACCATTGCTGAACGGGGCGTACAGTTGATAGGTACTGCCCACGGGAATCAGATCGAAAATCTGATTAAAAACCCTACCCTGGCTGATTTAGTTGGGGGTATCCAAGCTGTGACGCTGGGAGACGACGAAGCCAGACGGCGAGGCTCTCAAAAGACTGTTTTAGAGCGGAAAGCCCCTCCTACCTTTGAAATTGCTGTGGAAATGTTGGAACGCCAACGTTGGACAGTACACGAAAGTGTTGCTGACACAGTAGATACTCTGCTGCGGGGTCGTCAGGCTACCCCACAAACGAGAACCGTTGACGATCAGGGCAAAATTGGGGTTACAAGGCAGTTAGCTGTTGTCAACGGTCGCGGTGGACAGCTAGCCACAGTGGAAGATTCTTTCGCCCCGGCGCGACCATCTAATGGCTGGCGTTCTTCTGGACAAATGGTTGCACTACCGCAATTGCCTGTAGAACGGGTAACAGGACGCAGTGAGTTCGATCGATTGCTGGATGAATCCTTCAATTATTCTGAGAGCATTGATTTAGATGCTGCGACAAGAGTGCCAGGGCCTAATGGTGAAGATTTGCCACTGCACGTTTACCCTTATGGCGTTAGTCGCCACCAACTAGAACAGGTAATTAGCGTGCTAACTTTACCCGTGGCATTGACAAAAGACATAGATAGTGCTGATGCTATTTTAGCACTGCGATCGCACGTCAAAAACCACGCCAAATTACGCCAAATGGCCAAAGCTCGTCATGTACCCATTCACATGATTAAGTCCAGCACAATTCCGCAAATTACCCGTGGCTTGCGGCGGTTGCTGAACATGGACGATCCAGAAATGGCCGATGACCTCGAATTGCAACTATTTTTGCACAATGGTAGCGATGATGAGATGGATGCCTTGGAAGAAGCTAGACTTGCTGTTGAGCAAATTGTCATTCCTAAAGGACAGCCAGTTGAGTTATTACCGCGTTCTCCCCAAGTCCGCAAAATGCAACATGAGTTGGTAGAACACTATCGCCTCAAGTCGCATAGTTTTGGTGAAGAACCAAATAGAAGATTGCGGATTTATCCGGCGTAACCTCACACCCAACCCCTCTCCGAATTGGCTACTCTGGTGTATACACAAGTCGAATTACCCCCCTTAATCCCCCCTTGTAAAGGGGGGAAATAAGAAATCTTGTTCCCTCCCCTTTATAAGGGGAGGGCTAGGGTGGGGTAAAACCAATATTTATCAACGACTTCAGACTTATGTATACACGCTAGCTCCGAATTGGAGAGGGGATTTAATGGAGAGATTTAATGTCTTATAGAGATTTTTCTTTAAGAAAAGTAAAACAAGATTTTAATCTCACCTTAGTAGAAGGTGGGCGATTTTTACCTCCTATAGAACCAATCTTACCTAGCCCTCTGCTGGCTGAATTTTTAGCAGAAAGTATTCAGCTAGCAATTGCAATGGGCTCTGAGAAAGCTAGATCAGAATTGATTATCAGCCCAATCTTGTTTGAAATCCGAAAAATTCTGAATAGACAAATCAGTTTCTTTTCTGGAGAAGAATTTAATGTTGAGCCAGAAGTGGGACTGGCGGGATGTTGCGACTTTTTGATTAGTCTTTCGCTAGAACAGTTATTTGTTGAAGCCCCAGCAGTGGTAATAGTGGAAGCCAAGAAGGAAAATCTCAAAGGTGGTTTGGGGCAATGTATTGCAGAAATGATTGCCGCCCAAAGGTTTAATGCTAAATACGAAAAACCTATTGCTACTATCTACGGTAGTGTTAGTAGTGGCAATCTATGGACGTTTATGAAGTTAGAGGAAAGCACTGTAACTATTGATTTAACTGAATACTTAATCCCTCCTGTAGAGCAAATCTTAGGTATTTTGGTATGGATGATTCGGTCACAATCAACTTTTAAAGTTTAGTTTCGCTTCTGATTATTATGAATTTATCCATGTCAGCGTCTACCAGATGCCAAAAAACCCAGTCATGAAGACCAGCTTTTTGCGGGGACATATTCCCCCAAGGCTAGTTATAGAAGTTATTTATAATTTAGTGTTCTGCTAATTACTACCAAACTTAGATTATCAATTTCGGAAAATTATCGCTCAATTAT
Organism: Nostoc sp.; assembly: GCF_036917435.1. Lineage (GTDB taxonomy): Bacteria > Cyanobacteriota > Cyanobacteriia > Cyanobacteriales > Nostocaceae > Nostoc. The sequence goes on along the minus strand of NZ_JBALDM010000030.1, from coordinate 117,268 downwards.
CAAAATATTCTCTCACTCACTTGTGCGATACGGTGGGCTAGGCATACGCTCATGTCTGCTATTAGAGACACGATGAATCGCCGCCTCTACAATAATAATCAGTCTTTCGTAGAGACGACGATTTATCCCGTCTTTGTGATGATTTATCGCTGCCTACTCATTGAAATTGAGATCACAACTTCGCTCTGAGAATTTTGCTATTATTTGCTACTTTAAAATACATGCAAATAATTGAAATTTCTCCATTACAAGCATTTCGCCGGAGTGTGACGACGGTGATGCAGGTAGTTCCCAAGGAGCTACGCTATGTGGCAATATTGACATTACTGGGTGGTGCAGGGCCAGCGATCGCCATTTGGCTCAACAAGGTGATAATTGATGAAATTACCCGCTTATTGAGTACGGGAACAACGCAGAATGCGATCGCCCTGATACTTTCTCAACCTGTGCTACTCTCTAGTATTGCAGGTTCACTGGTGGTAAATTTGGTGAGTGATGCGATCGCTAATATCAATAGTTTTGTATATACTTCCCTGCGCGATCGGATTACAGGCTTTATCCAAGGACAAGTAATTGAGAAGGTTGCCACTTTTGAAGATATTGCCCTGTTTGAAACACCTGATTTGCTCAATTTATTACAGTTGACCGAAAAGGGAGTGCAACGACTTCCAGAGCTTTGTGTCAGGCTGGTAATGATGTTAGAGGGAATTTTTATCTTCATTCCAGCCATACTGCTTTCAGTGTCCCTTGCTTGGTGGATACCACTAATTTTGTTTAGCTGCGCTTCCCCTGCCATGTATGTAGAAAGGAAATACCGTAAGCAAGTTTGGAGTGTAGAAAAAACCCAAGCGAGTATTCTTCGGGAAATGAACTTATATAAAACGGTTTTAACTGGGGAAATATACGCCAAAGAAATACGCTTGTTTAGCTTGCAGCCCTTATTGCTAGAACGTTGGCACGGACTTTACCGGACAATTTTTAGAGCTATGGAACAGATTCGCCGTCAGGGGACAACGGCGGTTATTAGTTGGTCTTTACTCAGTGGCTTAGGCTTTGCGTTGCCATATTTATACGTAGTCCAGGGAGTGCTAGGTGGAACCCATACTTTAGGAGATTTGGCGCTTTACACTGGGGTAATTTTAGAAGTGCGGCGAAGTTTGGAGAATTTGATGTCTGGTGGGTCAGAGTTATATGATATTGCACTGGCAACAACGCCCATTTTCCAACTTTTGGAATTAGAGCCGCAATTATCCAGTTCTCATTCAGAGTCATGGGGAAAAGTTAGGGAATCGGCTGTTAAGAATCAGAAATTTCAAAGAAATGGGAATCGGCAAGATTTATCAGGTGAAGAATTGCAGACAGGTATTGACATCAAAAATCTATCCTTTTCCTATCCCAATAGCGATCGCCCCATCCTGAAAAATATCAACCTGAGAATTCACCCCAACGAGATGATTGTATTGGTGGGTGAAAATGGTGCTGGCAAGACGACTTTAACAAAGCTATTGTGTCGCCTCTATGACCCTAGTCAGGGTGCGATTATTTGGAATGGGCAAGATTTGCGTAGGCGTAGCCCGCCGTAGGCATCGCTACCCTTAGAAGAATTGCGATCGCGGATTGATGTAGTTATGCAAGATTACGCTCGTTTTCCGACTACCGTGCGCGAAAATGTTGCCTTTGGGAATTTACCGAAAATGCAGGACGACGAAGCGATTACGGAAGCGATCGCCGAGGCTGGTTTAGCGAGAGTAATTGAAAAGCTAGATGGTGGTTTGGAAACCCTCTTAGGCAAACAGCTAGAGGGTGGTATCGATCTATCAGGGGGACAATGGCAGAGATTAGCGATCGCTCGTGCATTGCTGCGACTGTCTCCAGCCGAACTACTCATACTTGATGAGCCAACAGCAAATCTTGATCCCAAAACAGAACACGAGATTTACAACATTTTGCGTACTCTAGCGAGGGGGAGAATAGCCGTTGTAGTCAGCCATCGTCTCGCCTTAGCAAAACTAGCAGACCGAGTAGTAGTCTTAGAACACGGTCAAATAATCGAAGTCGGCACTCATGACGAACTAATCGCACTCGGCGGACAGTATCACCTAATGTTTACTCGCCAAGCTAGTAGTTATAACTAGAGTAGGGGCATGGGGAGTAGGGAGCAGGGGGAGAAGAATTAATAACCAAACGCCCAATTCCCAATTCCCAATTCCCAATTCCCAATTCCCAATTCCCAATTCCCAATTCCCAATTCCCAATTCCCAATTCCCAATTCCCAATTCCCAATTTTCAATCCGGTAACTTATATTGCCCAACAATACGCTTGGCAAACTCTGGAACGTGCGCTTCTAATTTCTCTGGATGATTTCGCTTTACATACAAATAATTCCGAGTAAAGTGAGAATCAATCGAAAACCGCGCATATTCCAAACCCTTGGGGCCGATTTTTTCGATCACCACACCCATAAGTTTCGCCGCCCACATCGGGAGAGTCACGCCTTTATCGTAAGCAGGAATACTTTGCTGTACGGCTTCTTTGCGATCGCCTTTAGACGTAACTGGTTGAGTGTCTAACTGATCTTGTACCAAATCCAGCATTTCCTTACCAGTGTCATTTCTAACAACAATCCATTGCCAGCCGAAGGGTGCGCCCATGTAACCAACAACTAAATCTGCTAGGGAGTTGACATAATCAAAGCAACTCATACAGGATGGCGCAAAGACATCTTTAAGTTTGTTTGTCTTCAAGCCAAAGAAAGGCACTGTTTCTGATGAGCCATCCTCATGTTTGAAGTGAACCCGGAAGTCTTGCATGAATTCGTAATGCACAACTGTATCAGGCGATCGGCTAGTTGTTTCTAAGAATTTTTGCAGTCCGGCGCGGTTAACATTGTCTACGCAGGGCGTACCCAAAACATACAGCTTTTCTAAACCCAGTTGTTTTTCTACGGCTCGTAGCGCCTGGATTTGGCAACCAACACCAATTACCAATAGCCGCTTCATCCCCGATTTTTCTATCTGTTCCAATACAGAAAGGTTCGGGGAAAGTGTTGGTTTATTTACCCGCGCTGCTAGTATTTCTTCTGGAGTCCGGGCGATAACTGGCATGGGTTGAAATCGGTCTTCTTTGGTATTTTGCACACAGACGACACCTTCGACTAAGCCGCGAGTGAGCATTTCAATAGCAATGCTGCTAACAATACCCGTCCATTGTGCGCCTTCGATTGGTTGCTGTTTCCGCGCTGCCATCATGTCTTGATGGACACCAAAGTATAACTCATCAGGATTGTCGAGATGGCGCGATCGCGTGTGCGTTTCAACTTCTAGTTCGCCTATTTGCTGATTAATAAAAGCACAGGCTTCCTTGACATAGTGAATATAATATGTATCACATAGTCCGCACTCGCTACAAAGTTCTTTCGCAGGGCGACGGCTAGTAGGTTTGAGAGCTTTGGCTTTTTTGTGAGGAAAAACTGAGGTCATATAAATTTTTTGTTTTATCCAGTAATCGCTTTTATAAAATTCCCTGTAAGCGTAAAACTCAGAGTCTTTAGACCTGAGATATAAGCGATTCGTGTGAACGCCACTTGTTCCACTTGGGGAAACCCCAAGACCCTCCGGGTATGCCTCCGGCACGCCAAAGGCGAACGGCAGTCCCCCTTCTCCTGGCGGAGACGCTACGCGAACGACAGGAACCGCCAAGACGGGGGCTGCCTCACCGCAGTGGCTCCTTTAGTCACCTAAGTTTACTCTTTTGTCACATACTAAAACAGTAAACTAAAATCACTAAAAAAATGAACTTCAGGGTAACTGAAAGTTTCAATATTTTAAAACCCCTCATTTGTATGAAGGGTTAATGCATTCAGGTCATTTTAGCAAACATTAATTTACTGAGTATCTGCTGTTTCAGATTAGTCAATTTTGCCGTTAGTTTGTTGCAGATAACTTAAAAACCAACTTGCCGCCGTTGCTCTGCGAGTTTGCCGAGGCCCAAATTCACCGATTTTATATCCTTTGAAACCTAGTTTTTCTTTGAGCATTTGTTTATTTTCAGGAGGAATAGAACGAGTCAACTTAACTGTTGCAGAGCGAGATTCGATGAAATTTGGTGGTTGTGGATACTCGTTTTGCCATTCTGGTGCAACTTGGCTAGTATCCCATTGTGCAGTTGAGGAATCATAGCGATATCCTAAATAATGCCATAGCATCTGGTTGACTGTGGCATCATCAAGTTCATCATTAATAATTGCCCAAATTGTTTCTGTATTGAGTGGTGGCAGGTCAGACATATCGAGGAATACGCTTTGATTTCTGGATTAATTTAGTTTAAAAGGGAAAATGCAAAAGGCAATGGAATGGGAAAGAAGGCTCTTTTTATGAAGAAGAATTCAGGAGTCAGAAAACAGGTATGAATTCTGTACGACTGGGTGGTGAATATTGGTTTAAAACCAAGCCTAATTGTGGGCGAAACAAATTTTAAATATTATTTCTTATTCAAATTTTATCCCTTTATGGGTAGAGTATTCTGAATTCTGACTCCTGACTACTTTTTATGGTAGTGAGTTTTTTCAAAAATGTTTTGTTAACAATCTTGTGGCAATTATCTGACCGATTTCTATGGTTTAGCGATCGCACTCGCACACGTAACAGCAACATTGCCAACCCCAGTATTCCTAGATTCAGACTCAGCTATCAGTTGAATTTCTCCGGTTGCTGTGCGAATAAATCCAGTTGCTTCGATGATGGGAGGATTTGGGTTGTCGGCGATGGGTTTAGCTTGCCGTTGAAATTCAGATACATCACGAATATCCTTCCAAGAGCGTAGGCGTAGCCCGTCGTAGACATCGCTCCTTAACTCTTCGTTTGGATTGGGTGGCAATCCTCCTCGTCCTGTAGCCACAAAGCTACTGCCTTGAGCATTGCACCCTGTCGCAATTTTTTGGCTAGAATCTACAAAATTCACAGGCAGCTGCACGACTCCAGCACTTGGATCAAGACCCAAATTATTAATCTGCACTGTCCCGTTCACACCAAATTGCGAACTGGCGGTAATGTCACTATTGGGAGTGTTTTGGGGCTGAAACTGGAGTCCAAAGATACTCTGAGAAGTAATACTAATCTTACCGCCGTTCCCAGTAAAGGCATTAGCGCGAATATCACTGTCCTCCGACAGCACACCAATGATAAACCCATTGGGGATATTAATCGTAATATTGCCACCATCGCCCCCCGCTTGAGCAGTGCCTGCGGTAGTCGAAATCAAGCTATTGCGCCGTAGCAACAATAGATCGCGTACATTCAGGGTAATGTTGCCGCCTTGAGTACTCGCAGTTTCAGCAGTGAGTGACGCGCTCTTATCAAGGTTAACTTGATTAGCTGTAACCAGGATATTGCCGCCTGCACCACTGCCTAAACTCCCCACTGCGATCGCTGCTTTATCCTGGAATAAAGCTGTTTTTGCTGCCACGGTGATGTTGCCGCCCTTGCCTGTAGAACCCGCAGTTGTGGTGGCGAACAGTCCAGTGTCAGCACCAGTAAGCATCAATTGGTCTGTCAGTTTAAATGTAATATCTCCTGCGGCTCCACTGCTATTAGTATTAGAAGATACTCGCGCTCCCTGGCTTAAGTTGACGCGATTGGCAGTAATAATCAGGTTGCCGGCGTTGCCACTACCAGAAGTGGAAGCAGATAGTTCTACACCTCCATTAATAGTAAATTGGCGAGTCGCCACGCTAATATTTCCAGCATTGCCACTGCTGCTAGTTTCGGCAGTTAACTTACCTGCACCTGTCAGGTTAATCGTGTCTGGAGCAGTGAGAATCAAGTCGCCGCCCTTACCACTACCATTGGTGGACGCAGAGATTTGGGATTGAGGCGCGAGGAACACATTTAAAGTGGGGTCATTGGCGTAGGGATTGAGCCGCAGCGTGCCAGCAGGGGCTTGTCCTTGGGTATCGGCAAAAACTCCAACGATACCCGCCAGATTCATTTGGGAAGCATTAAGCGTAATACTGCCACCACCTTCGGTATTAGTTGCCGTGGCGCTTGCTGTAGCAACAATGCGGGCGTTATCAGACAAGTTAAGACTGGGAGTATTGATGATAATATCGCCGGCTTTACCCGCGTCGGTAGTTGCTACCGAAACAACCGGGGAAGCGCCTTGCATTTGGGCGATGTTTACAGATGTGGGAGCATTCACTGTGATCGTTCCACCCTTCCCACTGCTCTGAGTGGCGGCGGTAATCTGTGCATCTCCAGTAACGACAACGGTGGGGCTGTTGAGGGTAATGTCGCCCGCTTTGCCAGTACTGCTGGTGGTGGCAGAAAGACTGCTACCGTTGGTGAGGTTGATGCCCTGCCCAGTGGTAACGGTAATATTCCCTGCATTGCCGCTATTGCTGGTGCTGCTGAGAATTTGACTCTGGTTGAACGTCGCATCACCAGCGCTGGTGATGTTGACATTGCCGGCGCGATCGCTGCCTTTGGTGTCGCTTGCAATCCGGCTGTTGGTGAGGGTGAGATTCCCATTGCTGGTAATGCTGACATCGCCCGATCGCCCTGTTCCAGTAACCGGAATTGTGATTTCCCCTATAAGTGGGATGTCTATTGTCACCTGTTTGCCAGTCAAAATTACGGTATCAGCGATCGCCAAATCTGCCTGCCCATTCACTGCAACCGCCCCCGCCTGTGCGGAGGAGGATGCCGTCAATATTTGCAGTCCAGACAACTGGTTTTTTGCGTCTAATATGACATTTCCGCCAGCGTTTGCGGTTCCTTGGGGCGCAACCGAAAAAGTATACAGGCTGCTTCCCCCTCCAGTAATATTCCCATTCTGTGCGATTAGAGCGATCGCGCCGCCATTGCCACTATTACCATTTGAGAGTGAGAATGAGGACAAATCGCTATTGGTAGCGACGTTGCCATTCTGTGCGATTAGGGCGATCGCCCCGCCATTGCCACTGTTGCCAGTTGATGAGTAGGAGAATGAGGACAAGAGGCTATTGCTATTGTTGGTGAGATTACCGTTGGTGCTGGTAAAGGCGATTGCCCCGCCATTGCCACTATTGCCAGTTGATGAGTAGGAGAATGAGTACAAGAAGCTATTGTTGGTGAGGTTGCCGTTGTTGCTGGTAAAGGTGATTGCCCCACCATCACCACTGCCATTTGTTGAGATCGAGTATGAAGACAAGTAACCGTTGTTGGTGAGATTGCCATTGGTGCTGGTAAAGGCGATCGCACCGCCATTGCCACTGTTGCTACCACTTGAGCTTGAGTCCAACATGCCATTGTTGGTGAGATTCCCATTGTTGGTAGAGAGAGCGATCGCCCCTCCCGTTCTACTCGTGCCATTCGTGGCATTCGAGCCTGAGTTGAACTGGCCATTATTAATCAGGTCGCCATTGGTAGCAGAAAGAGCGATCGTCCCGCCATTGCCACCGTATGAGAATGAGTACAACTGGCCATTGTTGGTGAGAGTGCCATTGGTTGTAGAAAGAGCAATCGCCCCGCCATTGCCACCGTATGAGAATGAGTACAACAAACTATTGGTGGTAAGGTTGAGGTCGCCATTGGTTGTAGAGAGAGCGATCGCCCCGCCATTGCCACTGTTGCCAGTTGTTGAGTTTGAGGCTGAGTACAAGGAACCATTGTTAGTGAGAGTGCCATTGGTTGTAGAAAGAGCGATCGCCCCGCCATTGCCACTGTTGCCAACATCTGAGATTGAGGCTGAGTACAAAAAGCCATTGTTGGTGAGAGTGCCATTGGTTGTAGAGAGAGCGATCGCCCCGCCATTGCCACTATTGCTAACATCTGAGGTTGATGCTGAGTACAAAGAGCCATTGGTGGTAAGGTTGCCATTGGTGGTAGAGAGAGCGATCGCCCCGCCATTGCCACTATTGCTAACATCTGAGGTTGATGCTGAGTATAAAAGGCCATTAGTAGTGAGGTTGCCATTGTTGGTAGAGAGAGTGATTGTCCCGCCATCTCCCCCGGTTTGATTGGACACATCTATACTCCCAACCTTAATATCTCCACTACCAGCCACCAGGCTAACGACTCCCCCAACGTTATTAAACGGTTGCACCACCACATTGCCCATCAGCGTAATTCCACTTGGAACTATACTCCCTGTGTAAACAGGTGGATTGTTTTGATTGCTGCCGCCATAAATCAGATTTGTCTGCCCAGACCGGATAATTAACCCCGAATGGGTGCTTAAAATGGCATCACTCCCCGTAAAGGTGGAGACTAGATCGGGGTTTGTAATTATAATATTCCCCTGAATCTTCACACTGCCCAATGACTCAATTAGCAGAGATGCACCAGTGTACCCACCCGCAATATCCACATCTCCAGCACTGCTAATAATGGGGTCATATCGGCTGATAAAGGTGGCGGGTTGTCCCGATTGACTAAGGATTTGAAACTCACCACCGCTAAAAAAATGGGCATCACCTGAAATTGTGCGATCGCTGACTAGACTCAATTTACCGAAGCTATGAAACTGGGATTGGGGATGATTCAGGGTAAAAATATCAATACCCTGATTCCCTTGAATCATTAAGTCTCTACCTGCACTGGCGATAAATGGATTGGTGACATTATCCCGAATTTGTACCGTCCCTTGAGCGTTCAGAGTGACATCTCTACCTGCTACCAATTGTCCTTGCAAATCGAGATGGTTTGCTTCCAAAGTCAGGTCTTGTCCAGCAGTAAGATTCCCCCGATTAGCGATCGCAGAACCGGATGGAATAGTGCCCCTTTGTAATCCTAATGGCACGTTGATGATTAGTAGCGGTGGTGCTTGCGGACGGGTGGCGCTGAACTCACTGCCATCAGAAAATTTGAAACTGCTAGCAGTGCTGGCAACAAAGGAACCGCCGATGTTTAACTGGGCATTGGAACCAAAAATAATCCCGTTGGGATTGATCAAAAATAGATTGGCAATCCCATTGGCACGAATCAGCCCATCAATACTAGAAAAATTGCTTCCAGTCACCCGCGTTAGGATATTTTGGATTGCAGCCGGATTATTGAAAAACGCCTCGCCGCCTGTGGGAACGGAAAACTCACGGAAGCTGTGAAACAAATTCACACCCCTGATTGTGCCTCCCTCAATTGTGCAATTTGTGCAGCCAGGTGTTACCTGAGAATTTACTGGAAGCGTAGAATCGGGAACAATTTGAGCGAGAACGGGAGTGTAAATCAGACAGGTAAGCAGGACACTACTAAACTGGCACAGTAGAGAAGCTAAATGTTGCATCTGGGGTTCGAGTTTGCAAGAACAAAAGAGAAGATCGAGTGAGAGGTTCTCAGCAACCACTCAACTAGCGATTTCAATGGAAGGGCTATGGTGAATATGGTTCCCGTTTTAGGTTGAGAGTGAACAGTTAAAGCTAACTGGTGAGGGCTGTCATTAGTCCTTTATCATTGGTAATTAGTAAGGGCTTTAAGCCTGTTTCCGTTTCATCACATACTTGAATGAATTTTTTCGCGCCAACTTACGATGAGAATTACAGCGTATTGCAGGTAAATGAAGTACACGGGTAGGGGCACAACATGTTGTGCCCCTACGATGATCTGTACCTCACCAAGTTCCAATCTGCTGTAAGTACGATTCTTTCTTTTGATTTTTAACTTTTGCCTTGTTCGCAGCTAGACTGGAATCGTAAAGATTAGACCAGTTTATGCAGAATTCTACAGCACTGCCAAAAATTACCCGTGCCCATGTATTCATTTCTGGCCGAGTTCAAGGAGTGGGGTATCGCTATTCCACTGTGGATACAGCTAGACAGTTAGGATTAACCGGTTGGGTGCGGAATCTCCCCGATAGTCGAGTAGAGGCAGTCTTTGAAGGGGCGCGAGAGGTTGTAGATGATATGCTTCGCTGGTGTCATTCTGGACCACCTGCTGCTGTGGTTAAAGATGTTGTGGTTGAGTATGAAGTCCCTGAAGGGTTACAAAGATTTGAAGTTAAGCGGGTTGAGTAGAAAGTAATGCTAATATGCAGCTTTAGATACTGCTTTTGCTGGGCATTAAAATGACATAAATCAACGATCGCTAATTACAATATTTAAGATCGGCTAAATTTGCAATCATACTTTGTATGGTAGTTCTGTACGCGCCTTCAGATTTCATCGACTGCGATTTTGCTGTCAGCGATTCATCTCCAAGTTATTGGTACGAAGGGCGTTGTCTCGAAAGCGGCCATCGCCTAAGATTACCCCGCACCTCAATTTCCGAAGCGATCGCCCACGGACTAATGCAACAGCTTGCTAACAATGACTGTTATTCTCATGAAGGCAAGATGTTTGGAATACTATTGGTTGAACTGCCTAATGGCGAACAACGAGTACTAAAAGCTTTCTCCGGTCTTTTGAATGGTTGCAGCGTAGTTGCAGGCTGGGTTCCACCAATTCCAGGACGAGATGAAGTTGCTTTAGAGGAAGCCCGCACTTTAGCACAGTTAGACGCAATTAAACAGGAAATCCTTAGCCTGAAGCAACTAAGCGAACGCCAGCAATATGAAACCTTGTCCGATGAATTTAAGCAACAATTGCAAGCAATGAGCGATCGCCATCGTCATTGCAAACATCAAAGACAAGAAAAACGTCAGCAAATCTGCAATACACTCACTACAGAAGCACTCACCATTGCCCTTGAACAACTAGACGAAGAAAGTCGTCAGCACGGAATTGAGCGACGACAACTTAAACGCCAGCAAAATGAAGTATTACAGCCCCTTCAGCAGTTAATTGCAGCAACGGATACGCGAATTAGCGAACTGAAACAACAGCGTAAAGCGTTATCCCGTCAATTACAAGCTCAGATGCACGCTACCTATAGCCTGACTAATTTTTTGGGGCGATCGCTATCATTACAGCAATTGATGCCGACAGGTTTACCCACTGGCACTGGAGACTGTTGTGCCCCAAAGTTACTGCATTATGCAGCAACACACAATTTAAAACCACTGGCAATGGCAGAGTTTTGGTGGGGTGCATCTTCAATAAATCAAGATAAAATTCAGGGAGAATTTTATGGCGCGTGTGCCGAACGATGTCAGCCATTGATGGGGTTTTTACTCTCAGGTTTAATACCTAACCCCCCAGCCCCCTTCCCTGCAAGGGAAGGGGGAGTAAAAAGCCTTTCTTTATCCATTATTTATCAAGACGAATGGCTCATTGCTGTAAATAAACCTGCTGGGCTACTTTCAGTACCTGGGCGTTATAGCGATCGCCAAGATAGTGTTTTGAGTCGCTTACGTCATCTGTTACCGGATGGTATGGCACTTGCATCTGTGCATCGCCTAGATCAAGAAACATCTGGGATTTTGTTGTTAGCACGCGATCGCCAAACCCACCGACAACTCAGCCAGCAATTTCAGCAACGCCAGATTCACAAGGTTTATGAAGCCATACTTTCTGGTGTTGCGATCGCTGAACAAGGTGTAATTGACTTGCCATTGTGGGGAGATCCTGAAAATCGCCCTTATCAAAAAGTTGATTGGCAACACGGTAAACCCAGCTTGACACAATTCCAAGTAATGGCGAGAGAACAAGATTACACTCGCGTAGAATTTACGCCGCTAACAGGACGCACCCATCAATTGAGGGTTCATGCAGCTGATGCACGAGGACTTGGGATAACTATTTTAGGCGATCGCCTTTATGGATGCTGTGCAGTTACTAGTCGGTTACATCTGCACGCGAGGGAACTTAGCTTCGAGCATCCACAGTTCAAGAAAACCTTGTATTTAAAAGCAATTACGCCCTTTTAAAAGAACCCACAAGAATCAAAGTATAGCTTTGTCTTTCCTAAAAGCTAGCCTATTGCTTTTTTAATTTGTATGTGATAATTTTTGCTTGTAGTTAATTAAACGGTTATCCGACTGACTTACCGTACTTACAAAAATAAATATCACAGCTAAAAGACTTCCAAATAAAAATATCCAACGAATTATTGTGAGATTGCTTCACAAGGTTGGACGATTTATTCCTTAAAAATCCCTAGTGAGTGGTAAGAACGAGAGTCCTAGAATTTTCTTTTAGACTCTCATTCTTATCTTTTCTTTAATCAAATGAGATGCACCATGCCAATTGAATTTATTGGAATGATTGGAACGCGACAAATATCTGAGTTAGATGAGCCGAGAGTTGGAATTACTGGCGGTTCCATAGATGCCGCTTATGTTCGCAAGTTTGCTAAAGCACATGAAAATGGTGTTTTTGATCGCGTGCTAGTTGGTTATGGCTCAATGCTGTAATACAACTTTGCGTAAAATCTTAGTATTTTAAAACGCAAGTAAGCAGAGTCTTTTCAAACAATTTAACTACTCACTATTCAGCACTCAAATATTTGAAAGCTGCTGTAAATAATTTGATTATTTCAAAATAGTATGACTAAAGTATTGATTCTCGATGCCAACCAACAACCGTTGTATCCAGTCCGTATCAGCCGTGCTAGGCTGCTATTATCAGAAGGTAAAGCTGCCGTATTCCAGCGATATCCCTTTACTATCATTCTGAAGGAGTCTTTATCTAATCTAAAACTTGAACAACTTGGCTTCAAGCTTCACCCTAGCATTAAAATAATTCGTAATTCATAATTCGTAATGACGCTTGTTCGGCTTTGGCATCTCCCCTTCTCCCAAGGGGAGAGGCTAGCGCCAACGAAGATGACTCACTAACGTAATTCCTAATTCGTAATTAGTTAATCTTGGTGGCCTCCCAGCCGGAGAAATTTATAGATGACAAACGACATTATCTTGGAACCATTGCCAGAAGATCAATGGTTTATTGAGAGCCAGGAACTACGATCCTTTGTAGCAACAGTGCGAGAAATTAGCGCTATCACCGCTAGCGATCGCGCACAAACTCTCGCTAGATTAGAACCCTATTTTAAAGAACTGCTTGCCCAACAGGAATGGCTACCTGAAAAGTTTGCCCAAATTAATCCTGAAAGCAAGATGGGTGGCGGTATAGGTCAGTGGCTACTTTATCGCGCTAAAGACCGTTCCCTGTCAGTCTTCAGTTTGGTGATTCCCCCAGGTTCCACGACTCCCGTCCACGACCATTTAGCCTGGGGATTGATTGGTTTATACAAAGGCAATCAAGAAGAAACAGTCTATCGCCGTGTAGATAACGGCGATGCTGAAGGACACGCACAATTACAAGTAACTGAAGTGCGTAGGCTTCAACCAGGGGATATCTACCGCCTTTTACCCCCAGATGGTGACATCCACGCCGTCAAAACTACATCCCAGAGCGCATCTGTATCTATTCATATTCTGGGTAACGATACTGGCTGCATCTTGCGTCACCAGTTCATCCCAGAATCTCATAGCGTCAAATCCTTTCGCTCTGGATATTCCAACGCTCCCTGCAAAGAGGAAGAAGAAAAAGAACATGCCCAGATACGATAGACCACAACCCCCTATATTCGAGCGAGTTGAAGACGAACGTCTGCACCGCAAACAACGCCTAGCTGCCGCTTTTCGGCTGTTTGGTAAGTTTGGTTTCAGCGAGGGAATCGCAGGGCATATTACGGCTCGCGATCCAGAATTTACAGACCATTTTTGGGTCAATCCATTAGGAACATATTTCGGTCATATCCGAGTTTCTGACCTGATCTTAGTTAACAGAGAAGGTGAGGTGGTTAAAGGCGATGCTGAAGTAAATCGAGCCGCTTTCGCCATCCATTCTCAAATTCATGAAGCTCGCCCTGATGTCATTGCGGCGGCTCATGCTCATTCAATTTATGGTAAAGCCTGGTCTAGTTTAGGTCGTCTCCTTGACCCCTTGACTCAAGATTCCTGTGCTTTTTACGAAGATCATGCCCTATTTGACGATTTCACAGGTGTGGTTTTAGAAACTTCTGAAGGCCAACGACTGGCGCAAGCCTTGGGGCCAAATAAAGCGATAATTCTCCGTAACCATAGTATTTTAACTGTGGGACAGACGGTAGATGAAGCTGCCTATTGGTATATTAGCTTAGAGCGATCGTGCCAAGCCCAACTTCTGGCAGAAGCTGCGGGTAGACCAACTACTATCAAACATGAAACAGCCCGTTTAACACAAACTCAAGTGGGTTCACGTATAAGTGGGTGGTTTGGTTTCCAGCCGCTTTACGCCAGGATTGTCCGTGAAGAGCCTGATTTCCTGAATTAGTCATTGGGCATTGGTTATAAAACAGACGCGTTAACAATTAAAAAATAAATCGCATCTTCAAAAACCAATTATCTACAATCAAAACTCTTGAGGAACAGCAACACAGTGTCAAACATCTGCAATTAACCTAGCTTTTCTCAAGAAAAATTGTAGTACCGTTTCTTCACGCGAAATAATATCTACTCTACCTTCCATTCCCAATTGAATCTGACATAGATTTTTGCCTTTACCTAAAACCAGACTTTCCGGCTCAATAGTCACCTGATAAAAAGCACCTGGGACAGCCGCTTTCGGAGTGGTATTAGCATGAGTAAGAGATCCATTTGTGCTATTTGTTGGGGGAGTCATGGCATCTGGAGAAATCGCCTCGACCTTACCATTGAGAGTGCCATAATCTGGGTAGGGACAAGCACTAACCCGCATTTGAACTTGTTGACCAATTTTGAGCTTACTTTTATCTTCAGATGCCACTACTGCCTTGACAATCTGCTTGGCATTGCTGGGGACAATCTGCAAGACTTCATCGCCGGGACGGACAGTTTGACCGGGGTTACGCAAGTTGATCTGAGAAATAATCCCATCAGCAGTAGCAGTAATAGTGGTGTGATTAAGTTCAATTTCCACTTGCTTGAGTTCGCTAGTATCACGCTCTAGCTGTTTTTCTACTTCAATTCGTTGCTTGATCGTTGCTTGTAGTTCTTTGTCTAAAACTGCTTTGTTACTTAAACCTGCGGCTTTTTCTTGGGCTATGCGTTCGTTAGCAATTTTTACTTCTGCATGACTGGGATTTAAGGCGGCTTTCGCACGTTCCTTTTTAGCGATCGCAGCATATACTGCTTGTTCTTGCTGTTTGGTAGCTAACTGTGCTTCCTCTAATTTATCCCTAGACAATCCTTCCGCTACACTCTCATATCGCTTTTGCTTTAACTTCGCTGCATTCAAAGCCATCTCAGTAGAATGGAGATTTGCTTGAGTTTCTTGGAATTCAGCCACAGCAGTAATTTTTTTATCCTGATATTGGCGCTGGCGATCACTTAATGCAGCCGAGGCTGCATTAATAATCCGGTTAATTTTATCGGTTTCGGCTCTAATTTGATTGTCAAGGCTTTGAATTTGAGCCTTGATTTGCACTAGCTGCAACTTAGCTTGCTCAATATTAGTGTGCAGTTGGCTTTTTTTAGTTTGTAAGCGGGAGTCGTCAATAATGGCGATCGCATCTCCGGTTTTGACAACTTGATTTTCTTTGACGTGAATTTGCATAACTTGGCCTTCAGTTGCCGCTTGCACAATTCGCAATTCCCCAGATGGACGCACAACTCCCTGTCCTTTGACTGTCATCTTATATTTGGTGACTGTAGCGACGGGAATCGCTAGTGCCAAAATGCAGAGAACAAACAGTCCACCAAAGGTAATCCAACGACTAATCGGTGGGAGAAATTCATCTGTTTGAATTGGTTGTAAAAAGTCTGTGTTGTGAACGTTAAGCATAGTTAGACACTTCAAAATTGAAAAATAGGTGAAGATATTAGCTAATGCAGTTCATTTGAGCCACAAAAACCTCATATAGAGACGCGATTTTTCGCCTCTGAAAGACTCAAAAGGACATCATCTAGAAAGTCTAAATGCTCCCCAGTAACTTGTCGTAAATCTTCTGGCGTACCTTGAACTTTCAACTTTCCTTGTTCTAAAAATACAATCCAATCTGCACGCCGGATCACTCTAGGACGGTGACTAATCAAAATAGTAGTTTTCCCCCGACGATGCTCTAAAAGCCTATCTAATATTTGGGCTTCGCTCACTGGGTCGAGTGCGCTGGTAGATTCATCTAGAATTAGGATGGGTGGGTCAGTAACTATGGCTCTAGCTATGGCTAATCGTTGCTTTTGTCCACCAGAAAGATTAGCTCCAAATTCTCCTAAGACGGTTTGATATTTATCAGGTAATTCGCTGATAAATTCGTCTGCACCAGTAATTTGACAAGCGATAATAATGTCTCTAAAAGTAAGGTGAGGATAACTAAATTGGAAATTATCTAGAATAGAACGACTCCAAAAATGGGCTTCTTGTGGTATTAAAACCACCTGTTGCCGCAAACATTCTAAAGAGATATCTTGCTGATTATAAAAACCATAGCGAATATTTCCTGATTGAATTGTATATAAACCAGGAATCAATTTTGCTAGGGTACTTTTACCACAGCCAGATTTACCAATGAGAGCAATTACTTCACCGCCAGGAATAGTTACAGAAAAATCTTGCAGTAAATCAACTCTCCCTGTGTGGTGAAAATTAATTTCAGCGCAAGTAATATCTGCATTAGCAGGAATTTCTACCCACTGCTTTTTAAAATCATTTTCATCTTCTGGAGTAGCATCAATAACTTCTGTCAGCCGTTGAATAACTATTTGGGAAGTGATAAACTCATCTACTAAGCCAATAACAGAACTTAAAAAGCCGAGAAAATTGCTACTCATGCCGTTATAGGCAATTAATTGTCCGATTGTTAAAGTCCGATTAATTACTAAATAGCTACCAATCCAGAGAATACCAATATTAATAAATGTCGAAAGAATACTTGTAATAGTGCTGCTGTAAAGTCCTAATTGCATGGTACTCCAGCCCAAGTTAGCCAGACGACCAAAATTTCCTTGATATTCTTCCTAAGCTTGGGCTGTAGCTTGAGTAGTTTTTAAGACTTGTACTCCCCGAAATGTTTCTACTAAAAAACCTTGGTTTTCTGTACCAGAAACAATCATGTTGCGGGTTTTCTGTCGCAGTGCGGGTAAGAAAAGTAAGTTAACACTAAATAGGCTAAAATAGTGGAATGCTAACCATGAACTACCGCTATCGAATCTATCCCAACATCACTCAAGAACAGTCGCTCAAAGAGTGGATGGATGTTTGTCGCGTTGGCTATAACTATGGTCTGCGAGAAATTAAGGATTGGTGTAATAGTCGGAAGTGCATGGTTGACAGATGCTCGATTGTGCATGAGTACATCATGTCTGCTGGCAGCCCTTTCCCTAGCGAAGTGAAGCAGCTTAATGCCTTGCCAAACGCCAAGAAAGTATTCCCCCGATTGAGTGAAGTACCAAGCCAAGTTTTGCAGCAAGCCATCAAACAACTGCACCGAGCATGGGATGGGTTTCAAAAAGTTGGGTATGGATTCCCCAGATTTAAAAAGTTTGGGCAATTCAAGTCTTTGTTGTTTCCCCAATTCAAACAGAATCCAGTGGACGGGGTACACATTGCCTTGCCCAAACTGGGGATGATTCCAATTAACTTGCATCGCCCAATCCCAACCGGATTTGTGGTTAAGCAAGTTCGGATAATTAGCAAGGCGGATATTTGGTACGCTGACATCAGTATTCAATGTGATGTTAATGTTCCTAATCCAATGCCTCATGGTCATCCAATTGGGGTGGATGTTGGACTTGAAAAGTTTTTGGCAACTAGTGACGGTGTTCGTGTATTGTCGCCCAAGTTCCTAAAGGTGATGCAAAGCAAGCTGAAATTGCTGCAACGCAGACTTTCAAGGAATTTGAAACGCTCTAGTAATTACGAGAAACAACGGATTAAAGTTGCTAGACTTCACCACACCATTAATAACACCCGCAGAGATTTCCATTTTAAGCAAGCTCACGCCCTTTGTGATGCTGGTGATATGGTCTTCATGGAAGATTTGGATTACCGGATTCTTGCCAAAGGGATGCTTGGCAAACAGATGCTTGAGACTGGGTTTGGGCAATTCCGAACTATCACCAAGTACGTGTGTTGGAAGCGTGGTAAATTCTTCGGGGAAGTCAAGGCTAGGGGGACTTCTCAAGAATGCCCTGAGTGTGGTGCAACTGTTAAAAAAGATTTGAGTAGAGTGCATCATTGTCTTGAGTGTGGGTTCATTGCCGATAGGGACGTGGCAAGTGGACTTGTAATCAGGAATAGAGGAATAGAACTAATTAGTACGGCGGGACACGTCGGAACCCAAAACGCCTATGCAGACGGTTTGCCGGGGGCTGATGTATATCAGTCTAGGTCAAAGTCGAAAGCCCGTAAGGGAACAACTAGGAAATCTTTGGGGTAACTCTTAGAAGCCCCGTACCTTTAGGTCGGGGTCATGTCACAAATGCTCTCTAACTGGAGGAGTCAAGTAACGTTTGGTCTTGAAATAAGCATGTATCAAGGGTTTTACTTTGTTTGTATTATAAAAATTTACAATATATCTCAATTTTGCAGCTATCTCAGATGAAACCCCCACAGACCTCTGACTTTTCCCAATGACTATACTACGGTAGCCCTATAGATATATAGTATTAATATATTTAAAAGGGATCAATTTTAATGGTTAACCATATCTTTCGCCGATTAATCGCCAAGTGGATGTCCTCGATCAAAATCAGGAATTCATTTAACAACCAAAATAAATTATTCTCTTCTTCACCAATAGCGGGGGCTTTTGTTACCAGTCTTTGTCTGAGTCTGCTATTTGCTGCCTGCTCATCACCATCAACTGTTAATTCGTCTAATCCTATTGCTACATCTGTTAGTAATTCTGCTTCTAGTAAAGCCACAGTATTAAGATTTGGCTACCAAAAATCGAATATTTTGCTGAGAAACAAAGGTGTCTTAGAAAAGCGTTTGTCACCAGATGGGATATCTGTACAATGGATCGAATTTCCGGCGGGGCCACAATTGTTAGAAGCCATGAATGTGGGTAGTATTGACTTCGGACATGTAGGAGAATCGCCGCCAGTATTTGCTCAAGCAGCAGGAGCATCATTAACTTATGTTGCTGGTATTGCTGTTAGTCCTGCTGGTTCAGCAATTCTTGTTCCTCAGAATTCCTCAATTCAAAAACTTACTGACTTGAAAGGCAAAAAAGTTGCTTTTCAAAAAGGATCTAGTGCCCACTTATTGTTAGTCCAAGCTTTAGAAAAAGCGGGGTTAAAATATACAGACATTGAACCTAAATATTTGCCACCTGCTGATGCCCGCGCTGCATTTGTCAAAGGTAGTGTAGATGCATGGGTTATTTGGGATCCTTTTTATGCAGCTGCTCAAGAGGCAACTAAAGCCAGGGTTTTAATTGATGGGACAGGAATTAATAAACAGGGAGGATATTATTTGGCAACCCGTAAATTTGTCACTGAAAATCCCCAAACAGTGAAGGCCGTTTTAGAAGAAATTCAAAACTTAGAAGAATGGTCTAAGCAGCATCGAGAAGAGGTAGCAAAAACTTTATCATCTGTATTAGGAATTGACATAGCGACGATGAAAATAGCTACGAATAGGAGGAGCTTTGGAATTGTGCCAATTGATGATAATTTGATAGACTTACAACAAAAAGTTGCTGACACATATTATCAGTTAAAGCTGATTCCTAAAAAAGTTGATGTTAGAGATGGAGTGTTAACGAAAGAGCAATATGCTGCATTTTCACCAAAGATTTAGATAGATCAGAATCATAAATCGGCTGTAGGGGTGTAATGGATTTCATTGGTGTCAACTTAAGAAGATAAAGCCCAAATCTGTTGGGTGTAAGCGTCGATCTGTCGATGACGCTTACGCCTAGTTTTAACTAATCCAAACAACTTTTGACGTTCCACTAGGTAAAGAACAGCGTCACCACGTAGAACAGCTTGATATAAATGGTATAAACTACCAAAAACCATCTCTGTAGAAATCAGGTCTAGTGGTTGATTCACAGTGATGCCTACGGCAGTTCAAGAAAAAGACGGATCAATTATCTGGTATTATGAAGTGAAATAATCACAGCTATGGCTTTCGATGCGATCGCTTGATCTTGTAAGGTGCGTTGTGCTTTGGCTAACACGCCTTTGTTCAGTGTCATTTATTACAAGTTAGTAGTTTTAAGTTGAGGCGATCGCTTTGAGATAACCATTTTGGATAGTGCGCTACCAGAGCTACTAACTGTAGGGTAACTAAATGTACAGCAATACAGAGCAACTATAGCGGATAGTACAGCAGTATAGAACATATTTATAGTAACGATGGCGTAAAGTTTTTCAACATAGACACACGACACTAGTTATAATTTCCTATAAGTTGAAAAAACTCTTAAGATTTAGCGTAATGATTACGCTTCTCTCAGACCGATTAGCTGACAACCACATTAGGAGGACTATCTATGGCGCTTGTACCACTGCGGCTGCTGTTGGATCACGCAGCTGAAAACGGTTACGGCATCCCAGCTTTCAACGTTAACAATTTGGAGCAGATTCAGGCAATCATGAAGGCTGCTGTCGAGACAGATAGCCCCGTAATTTTGCAAGCTTCACGCGGCGCTCGTAATTATGCAGGAGAAAACTTCCTCCGTCACCTAATTTTGGCGGCGGTAGAAACCTATCCTCAGATTCCCATTGTCATGCACCAAGATCATGGTAATGCGCCTTCTACTTGCTACTCAGCAATGAAGAACAACTTCACCAGCGTTATGATGGATGGTTCTTTAGAAGCTGATGCTAAAACTCCCGCTAGCTTTGAATACAACGTCAATGTTACCCGCGAAGTTGTAAACGTAGCTCATGCTTTGGGTGTCAGCGTTGAAGGTGAACTCGGTTGTTTGGGTTCTCTAGAAACTGGTGCTGGTGAAGCTGAAGATGGTCACGGGTTTGAAGGTACACTCGACCACTCTCAACTGCTAACCGACCCCGATGAAGCTGTTGACTTCGTAGAAGCAACCCAAGTAGATGCTCTGGCTGTTGCTATTGGCACAAGCCACGGTGCTTACAAGTTTACCCGCAAGCCCACTGGTGAAATTTTGGCCATCAGCCGCATTGAAGAAATTCACCGCCGTCTGCCTAACACCCACTTGGTAATGCACGGTTCATCTTCTGTACCTGAAGATTTACTTGCACTGATTAACCAGTATGGTGGTGCAATTCCTGAAACCTACGGTGTACCTGTAGAAGAAATCCAAAAAGGTATTAAGAGTGGTGTACGCAAAGTAAACATCGACACCGACAATCGTTTAGCTATTACTGCTGCTGTACGTGAAGCTTTAGCTAAAAAACCAGAGGAGTTTGACCCCCGTCACTTCCTCAAGCCTTCTATTACATATATGCAGAAGGTTTGTACTGAACGCTATCAGCAATTTGGCACTGCTGGTAATGCAAGCAAGATTAAGCAAATCTCTTTGGAAGATTTTGCTGCTAAGTATGCTAAAGGTGAACTCAACGTTGTCACCAAAGCTGCTGCTAAAGTTTAATTTTGACAACAAATAAATAGGTGCATAGTGCTGCTATGCTCCTAAAAAATTGAGGATTTCAATATTGATATAAACCGGGTATTTACCCGGTTTTTTGTTTTATTCCCAATTCCCAAGGAATTGGGCATTGGGGAAGAAACTTGTTAAATAATTAATTCCCCCTTATCTCTCTCATCCCCAACCCCTAGAATACCCGATGCTGTAAAGAGGGCATTTGACGGCGGACTTGTTCTAACCTAGTGGGCTTGATTTCTGCGATCGCAATTCCCGGTTTTTCTCCAGCATCGGCTAAAATTACACCCCAAGGGTCGATAATAACGGCGTGTCCGTGGGTTAGACGGCGGGCGTAGTTATTGCCAGTTTGGGCGGGAGCAATGACGTAGGCGGTATTTTCGATGGCTCTGGCTTGCAATAGTACTTGCCAGTGGTCTTTGCCAGTAAAGGCGGTAAAAGCGGCGGGAATAAAGATAACATCAGCTCCCTTATCTGCCAGATGACGGTACAGTTCAGGGAAGCGGACATCATAACAAATAGAAAGCCCTAAATTACCCAGTTTTTCTGAGAAATGGACAGGGGGTAGTTGTGTCCCAGCCACAACCGTGCTGGATTCGCGGTAAGTGTTCCCATCGGGGACATCAACATCAAATAAGTGTACTTTGTAGTAACGGGTAAGTTCTTGACCGCTTGGGTCGATGAGTAGAGTGGTGTTATAAACTTTGCCTGTATTGTCTACAGGAAGTGGAAAGCTGCCGCCCAAGATCGTAACTTGAAAGCGTTGAGCCATTTTTTTGAGAAATTTTTCACTTTCAATAGCGATCGCATCACCTTGTGCGAGTTTATCTTTTTCTTCTCCCATATAGGAAAAGTTTTCTGGCAAGCCTACCAATTCAGCACCTTGACGCACGGCAAGCTCGATTAATTCTTCTGCCTGAGCCAAATTTTTGTGTAGATCGGGCACACTTGTCAATTGAATAGCGGCGGCTAAATAAGACTTCATAGATTCAACAACGAACAGTTGATTTATCGAAGATAGATTATCAAAATATATCGCTACTTCAACATCTGTGGAACTTAATTAGAAATGCGTCAGCGAAGATTTTCTTTAACAGACTTGTTTTATTGCTGATTTTAATTTTCCTCTAGGTTCTAAAAACCTGAGCAAGATTGAGATGAGATTGTGATAGAACCATGATAAAAGCTGTCTGCTGTGGATATATTTATTCTCATTCAAACATTTATTCATCCGCCACTCGGAAAGAATTCATTGCTGTACGCGAATAGCGGGGCGTTTAGCCCATTCTGACTCCTGACTCCTGAATTCTGTTTGATGAAGCAATTATCGTTGCGATCGCACTTCTTTTGCTATTTGCTTTTGCTGGGCAAGTAATTCTAAATTATTCGGAAATTAGTATTGGCTCTTTACGAGTCGCTGGAGGACTATTGTTACTGTTAATTGCTTTGCAAATGCTGCGGGGAGAATTAGATTAGCCAATTATTGAAGAAGGGCGAGATGTTGCAATTACTCCAGTAGCTTTACCACTATTAGCGGGGCCGGGGACTTTGATGACGGTAATGTTGCTGATGTCTAAATCACAAAGTCCGTATCTTAGTGTGGCGGTGGAAATTCGGAGTATGGGAATTAAAGAATTATTTTTGAGCCAGAAAACTCCTAAAAATATTCTTAAATTGTATACAAATGTAAACAAGTTTGAAAAACGAGAAATTCGCGTCTCTCAAACTTGTTGATAAAAATTAACCTAACGTTAGAACAAGATGGATAACTCAAGAGGGTTTTGTTACCAATTGAGTTTCAAAGATACTTTTCTAGAGTGGAAGATAATGTACTTTTAGGTACAGCCCCTACCACCATATCGACTTTTTGTCCATCTTTAAAAATCATTAATGTAGGAATGCTGCGGATGCCGTACTGACTAGCAACTTGAGGATTTTCATCCGTGTTGACTTTGACGACCTTAATTTGACCTTCGTACTGTTCTTTGATTTCCTCGACAACAGGAGCTACCATACGGCATGGTCCGCACCAGGGTGCCCAAAAGTCAACTAAAACAGGTACTTTGCTGTCGAGTACTTCTTGCTTGAAACTAGAATCGGTAACTTGTGCGGCTGTTGACATGCCTAAAACCTTCGCCAATAATATCAGAACTTGGTGAAAATTCTACCATAGCAAAAACCTCAGCTTGAGAGTGCGAGGATGTACATTTGCAAAGAAGCTCTCTTATTTTATTTACAAACATAAGGAACCGCCCGAACAGTAGTCCGGGCGGAGTGTGGTGTGAGGAGTGAACGGAAACATTCGTCTCCGCTATCTCTATTGTAGGCGACATATAGAATTTTTCCAGCAATTGTTTAGGGGGCTGGAAAGATTTATTGATGAATTTGATGGTGGGCATTGGGCATTGGGCATTGGGCATTAGTTATTTATTCTTTCTCCCCCTGTGCTCCCTCATCTCCCTTGTCCCTATGCCCTATGCCCCATGCCCCATGCCCCATGCCCCATTCCCCAATTCTATTTCCCCATACCTAATTGTTGGGCTTTTTGGTAAACTTTACCTTCGGTTAATAGGGAAGGGGCAATCACAACTTCCACTTGCTGCATTTCTTTAATATTTTTGGCTCCTAAAGTGCCCATACTCGTCTTTAAGGCTCCTAAAAGATTGTGAGTGCCATCATCTAGCCCTGCTGGCCCAATGAGTATTTGCTCTAGGCTGCCGGTGGTGGCAACGCGAATGCGGGTTCCACGAGGCAACACTGGGCTAGGAGTCGCCATACCCCAATGATAACCTCGTCCTGGGGCTTCTATAGCTCTGGCAAAGGGGGAACCAATCATCACACCATCAGCACCACAGGCAATGCATTTACAAATGTCGCCACCGGTGATTAAACCGCCATCAGCAATAATGGGGATATAGTTGCCAGTTTCCTTGTAGTAATCATCTCGTGCTGCTGCACAATCTGCGATCGCAGTTGCCTGTGGTACACCGACACCTAACACTCCACGAGACGTACAAGCAGCACCAGGCCCAATTCCCACCAGTACCCCAGCCGCCCCAGCTTTCAACAAATTCAACGTAACTTCGTAAGTCACGCAATTCCCCAACACCACAGGGATGGGCATAGAACGGCAAAATTCTGCTAAATCAAGTGGTACTACAGACTCTGGTGACAGATGTGCAGTAGAGACTACTGTAGCTTGTACAAAAAATAAATCTGCCCCAGCTTTCGCCACTGCCTCCCCGTACTTACTTGCACCGACTGGAGTTGCGCTTACCGCAGCAATGCCACCTTGTTCTTTAATTTCCTGAATACGTTTTTCAATTAATTCCGGCTTTATTGGTTCAGCATAGAGTTCTTGCATCAGGGCAACAAATTCATCTTTCCCCACAGAGGCAATCCGATCTAATATTGGCTCTGGGTCAACGTAGCGAGTGTGAATACCCTCTAAATTGAGGACACCTAATGCTCCTAACTGTGACAAACGTACAGCCATACGAACATCTACTACGCCATCCATAGCACTGGCAATTATCGGGATTTCTCGCTCAATATTCCCAATCCGCCACTTAGTATCTGCTAAACTGGGATCTAGTGTTCTGTTACCAGGAACTAGAGCAATTTCATCTATTCCGTAAGCTCTACGAGCTGTTTTTCCCCGCCCAAGTTGAATTTCCACGCTTTAACTTTTTTTCAAATCTGTTTAAGCTAGGGTATCAAATTGTGAGATAAGTTGGGGCGTTTTTTTCTCTGAACTACACAGATAAATTGCATTTACCCAACCCACCACTCAAAACTTTGGTGGATGTAAAGTATTTACTAAGCAACTAAATGAGCAAAAATTGTTAATTGATTTTTATATTGTGTTGCTTGAAGGTTAATGTTGCGCTAGTTTTTCGATCATTGGAGTTTTATGTGTCTATTACTACTTAGTTAGCATCACGATTATCGACATTAATTGCCCTAATTTGCCTATACTGAGTTACGTCAAGATCGTGCAAATTCGCACTGATAATTTACCTTTTATTTTTAGCTGCATCCACACCAGTGTAACCAGTTGCTAACCAAACTATTGCTCTAGCTCCATCGCGGATAGATTTTTGGATAGATTCAGAAGGTTTTTCTGAAGGAACTGGCACTGGTTTTAAATAAATACCTCGACTACCTAAAATAATTTCGCCGATGACACAAGCTCGACGCATGTGGAAGTCTGAAGTAATCAAATAGACACTCTTGATTCCGCGTGCTTGCAAATCATCTACTAACGTAGTAAAATTAGTAACTGTATCTACGGCCTCATAGTCCAAGTGTAAACGTTTGGGATCAACACCAGCTTTGGTAAACACTCGTTGGGTGAATTTAGGTGGACTACCCCCAGTAATCCAAATTGGTATATTTGGATGCTGGCGAACGAATTCAGCCGTGAACTTCTCTCGCTCTAAACGTCTTGTTGAACCACCCAAAACTACAACTGCTTGCGGCTGTACAAATTGGTTTTGTACTTCTTTGTATCCCCACCACGTAATTAGTGGTAGCACAAAAGCCATAAAACGAAAAGATTTACCTGTAAAGAGTAGCTTATTCAAGGCTCGATAACTTTATTTACTTATTACAAAATTTCCTCTGGCTAGAAGAAAAGCGACGGTTGATAGTAGATTAGCAAACTCCTCGATAACCTGCCCAAATTTATGATTGGGTGGTTTTCATGTTACAGCGCAATTAAGCGGGTTTGAAGTTTTTCCTCTAATTGATGGATTATCGTAACCTGTATTGAACAATTCAACAAAGGGTTCTAGCACCTTGTCGAAGAATTTTATTTGGGTTATCTGGAAAATCTCTCTTCAAAAAGGAGAAAGACTTTGAAATTTCCCCTTACCGCCTCTGGAAGAGAATTAGGAGGTTTTTCCCGATAACGCTAAACTTGACATATCTACATAAATCTATATTGAAATATAGTTGGCATCTATCCTACTCGCTAGTTGCTGTTTCTAGCCAAATTTCCACATCATCCGCTAGCAACTTCTGTGCAGCATCCAGCATTGATGTTGCTATGTCTTTGAGGTCTTCGCGGTTGTTCAGGTAAGTTTTCAAGGCTTCCATTGGGTCGATGCTGCTACTTGCACTCAATTCAGGAATCCGGGGTCTAGCTAGTTGACTGACTAATTCTGCTTGAATGGTGTAGGTGTGAGCGGAACTTAAAGCAGTATGTAGAGAGGAACTGTCAATTAAATCCATCTGTTCGGAACGGAGTTTGTAAATTAGCCGCACTACGGCATCTTCGATATCATACTTAGCGATCGCTTTCATTAACAACCCTTGCGGCTCATCTGCTTTCGAGATATCTACCTCAATGGTGCGGAAAGTCCGAACTGTTAAGGGACAAAATTCCCATTCAGCCCTCCCACGCTCTAATTCCAGCATCACATAGCCTTTGTCTTCTTTTTCTTCACTAAAATCTACCCGCTCAATACTCCCTGGATAAATCACCGGCGGGTTATTAGATTTATTCAGGTTCTGGTGGCGGTGGACGTGTCCCAACGCTACATAGTCAAAACAAGGTCGCGTCAGCAAAGATAGGGGTAGAGTAAAGCCTTTACCTACTGCCAAAAAGCGTTCTGCCCCCAAGGTAGCATTGTCAGCCATCAAGTGAGCCAAAAGGACAGTTGGCACATCGGGGTCAAGACGGCGAATTTCCCCTTCCATAACAACTCGCAGGCGTTCCGTTAACAGTTCGTTAACTTCCGCCAAAGATGAACCTTCAGTCTCTTGGCGAGTCATCAGAGTCGAACGCGTTAACCAAGGGAGGGTAATTACTTGCAATTTGCCATTGCGGGTTTCAATGCAGTGAGTGGTTAATGTATCACCAACAACAAACCCTGGCACTCCCAAAGTGCGGTAAATATTTAAACTCGCTCCTCCCTGCCCTTGGGAATGTTGGTCGTGGTTGCCTACCAATAGCACTGTTGGAATATTGGCATCCATGAGACGGCGAAATTGGCTAGCAAAAGCTTGTTGTACATAAGGTGGTGGTGTCGCATCCGGGAAAGCATCGCCACCAAATATCACTATATCAACAGTGTCTGCGATCGCTCGGTCAATACATACAGACAAAGTATTGACAAAATCCTCCAATCGTGTATTTAATCCAGTTGCAGGATTAATTCGTCCGTGGGAGAAGCCGCTTCCCATGTGAATGTCGGAAAGATGGAGGATTTTAATCATATTTGTCTTTCGTCCTTAGTCATTTATCTTTTGTTTAATACTAATGACAAACGACTAATAACTAAATATGGATTCCGCATTCTGTCTTATCACTTCCCCGCCAACGTCCGGCGCGTTCGTCTTCGCCTTCACCCACTCTGGTGGTGATGGGTTCGTCGCCAATGCTGGGATAACCTTTCTCGTGGAGTGGATTGTAGATGACTCCGTGTTCAGCAACGTAAACCCAGCTATCTTGGCGTGTCCAAGCAGCAATGGGATTTACTTTCAGCCGGTCTTTAGCGTCTAATTCAAATATGGGCATATTAGCACGGGTTACGGCTTGGTCACGGCGGCGACCGGTGATCCAAGCAACGCTGTTGAGTTCGTCTAGACCTCGTAACAGTGGTTCAATTTTTGTAACATGGTGGAATTTGGCAATATCCTTGTCCCAAAGTTTATCGCCGTATTTGGCTTCAAAGGCTTCGCGGGTTTCTACGTCTGGAGTTTTGAAAGTTTGCAAATCCAGGTTGTAGATTTCTTTAGCTTTGGCTACTAATTCTAGGCTTTCGGCAAAGTGGTGCAAGGTGTCGAGAAAGATCACAGGAACGGGATGCTTCAGTTCACTGTAAAGAATATGGGTAATTATCATGTCATCCACGTTAAAGGCGCTTGTTTGCACCAATCCCGATGGGATATTCTCTATAGACCATGCCAGTATTTCTTTGGGAGTGGCAGTTTCAAATTGCTGATTTAATTTTTCTAAGTCAAAAGCGATCGTTTGGTTTCTAGATGCCGTGGATGCTGTCATGATAATCTTCTGTTCAAATATTTTTACCTTGATTAAGTTTTATTTTACCCCATAAAGACTCCTATTCCGCTCGGATATTAGGTAATTATTCTGTTCGGAAATTACTACATTATGGGAATTGGGAATGGGGAATTGGGGGACTATGAGGATAATTTGTTTGAAGTAAAAAACGATACTTAGATACAGATTAAGTTTTTGTTGAGAAACTTTACGGAAATTTAAGTTTTACAGCGCTTTTATAGATATTTATACTGATTTTGATATGGTTAAGGAACTATTAAAAATAAGGATTTTTACTTAAATGAACGATTCAAAATTCAGCAATCCATTAGGCCAGTCTATAATTATGGGCGCTTTAATGGTATTGACCAGTGTTGGTGTGATTACAATAATGAACTTTTTCTAAAATTGTAATTTCTAATTTTAGTAATAAGACTTCACATAGTCCTGCTCAAAACTGAGCGGGACTTTTATTTTTTTTTCAGATAAATTCAGTGTATATCAACTTTATTGTGTGACTTTCGGCGGAGAATAATTTTTAATGCGTGTTTTTACGTAGTTTGACATCAGAGAGTTTAAAATTGGGATGCGATCGCTATAAACCTTAGTTTTTATAAGGTGAACAATTTGGTAGTCAGGACTTAAGTCCTGGATTTTTAAGCACTGAAGTGCTTACTACGAACTCATCAAAATTAATGGGACAGATCCCTTACCCTAATTTCTCACTCCGATATTGCCTACTTTAGTACAAATATACTATAATATGGATAGCGTCCACAAAGCCTAACGAGATGCCTAACGGCTGTGTGAAAACCTTCCAGAAGATGGATTCAAGGGTTAGTTCGATGATGAAGCATTACATTCTCAACCTCAATCCGACTGCCAAGCATGAATGGGATCGGTGTATTTTACGCGATCCGTTGACTGCCAAACGCCCAGACATTGCTAGACTAATTGCTGAAGCGGTTGGTGCTGATACAGGCAGTTATTTAGTCAGTGTGAATATCGAAGTTCAAGTTTTGCAGCAAGCCGCAGTTCCTCAAGCAGAACAACTCTCGCTTTCATTTCCAGAGGTGAGTGTGCCGTCACAACCGCAACTGCGAGAAGCGGCTTAATATAAGCGATCGCTTGGAATATCTAGCTAAGTTCAGAGCCAGATTAGCGATCGCTCAATAACTCACTGATTTTAAATCCCCTTGACAAAACATAATTACGAATTGTTTAAAGGTTTTTATTAATCACTCTTTGATGGTTAATGAAGCAAATCTGTCGTAGTGGCAATTCATGAATTACCACTACGACAGATGTAATTTTGCGTAAGTTCTAAGCTAGAAATATTTTAATTTGCATCCTCAAAAAAATGAATCTCTTGTGGGGTGGGCAACATGAGCGCCCTAGTTGTGCAAATTAAATACGCGACAGCTTATCTATTTAAGCGGACATGATATGAGACAATAGTTGAGCAATTTGTTGATTAATAATTGCCACATCAAAACGCCCACTAGCTGTATTCCTGGCATTATTGGCTATAGTTGCAGTGATTTCCGTCTCCTGAAGACAGGTGATAATTACTTGTGCAAGTTCTTGGGGTTCTCCTGGTGTCACTAAAAAACCATTAAGTCCATTTTCTACTAATTCCATAACACCCCCTGCTTTTGCTGCAACTATTGGTTTTCCACATAGCATTGCCTCTACAATTACTCTACCAAAGGGTTCTGGAGAAGTAGAAGTATGTGCTACCAAGTCACAAGCTGCCATTAACTGGGGAATATCTGAACGAAATCCTAAAAATTTGATGCGGTTTTCTAGTCCCAGATTCGCAACTTGTTGGTGTAATTGTTTGACATAATCTTGTTCACCAAAGAGGGCATCACCCACTAAAATGGCTGTCACTTCTTGCGGACATTTGGCAAGGGCATCAATTAAAATATGTTGTCCTTTCCAAGGTGCAAGACGGCTAAAGTGTCCAACTACAAATTTTCCTTGTAATCCCAACTCTTCCTGCAATTTATTAATGTCAGACTCATCAGTTTGATAATTTTTGGGATCAAAGCCGTTATAGACAACTTCGATAATATCTCGTCGTCCTCCTGCTTGGATAAAGGCTGTTTTACTAGCTTGAGAATTGGCAATTACTAATGATGCAAAACGATTAGCTAAGTTAATAGCAATGCGAAGATTAGTTTGACTAAAATGTTCTGTAGAAAGAATATCATGTAAATGATAAACCAGAGGACGACGACTAAAAAAACTTGCTAATGCTCCCACAACTAAGGCTTTTTGGGTGTTAGCATAAATTAAATCGTATTCATTCGCTTTTTTAATTACCTTAGTAATCAAAGGTGCAAGTTGTCCCAAACTCTTTAATCCTTGCACCAAACTACTTTCTTTGCGAACTTGGATTGCTTGAGTAGCGAGAACTTCTACTGGAATATTATTTTGCTGTAATAAAATTTTAAAAGGCCCATCTGCAAATAAGCCTACCAAAGCCTTATCGCAGTATGGTTTGGCAATATCTATTAAACATAATTCTGCACCCCCTGGTTTACCGCTTTGGTCTAGGAAAAGAATTTTCATAAAAGTTCCTTATAATACAATACAAAGACGCTAAATCTTACGCGTCAGTTTAAGCTAATAGAATCTTCCGTACTTGCTGGGCGATTTGATTCCAGTCGTAGTGTGTGATGGCGTACTGGCGACAGGCTTCTCGTGAAGGGATGGGGATGTTTCCCAAAAGTGCTTGTTCTAATTTTTCAGCAATAGCTGAGACTTCTGTTGAAGTAGTAATTAAATCGGGTGAAAATTCTGATAAAATTTCTGGCATTCCCCCAACTGGTGTACATAAGACAGGAGTACCACAAGCCAGAGATTCGATGATTACTAATCCGAACCCTTCAAAAGATTGACTAGGCATAATAGTCAATTCCGCAGCTTGGAAAGCTATAGGTAATTGCTCATCAGGGAGAAAACCTAAAAATTTAACGTTGTCGTCTAGTCCTAATTTTGTAGCTTGTTGTTGTAGTGCAGCTTGGATGTGACCACGACCTGCGATCGCTAGCCAAACATCTGGTATTCTGGGTTTAATTATAGCCAGTGCTTGCAATAATTTGTCAACCCCCGTTCGATGCACTAAGCGGCGGGATGTAAATATTATCCGGCGATTATTTGGCCAGCCTAGCTGTCTACAAGCCTCTTGCGGTGAGAAATTTGCTTTAAAGTAGTTAATATCAACTCCACCAGGAATAACATTAATTTTGCTCCACGGTACTTGATACTTCTCATGTAATATTTTACCAAATGCTTTACTCAAAACAATGAAGCGATCGCAGCGATTGTAAGTATTTTTTTCTATTAGATGATGCTTAATCAAAAGACTAAGGTTTTTATTAACTACTTCTTGCTGACTCTCAGAAGCCCAAGGGCCATGAAAGTTAAAAGTAACTGGTACTCCCTTTGGTAAAATATCTAAAATAGGAAAGCTATATAATGCAAAGTGCAAATTAATAGCATCTGGTTTGCTTGTTCTTGTTTTCTGGAAATTACTGCGAATCGACCATAATCTTTGCCAAATTGCGCTATCAGGTGAAGCTAAATTATTAAGCTTGATTGGTGAATTTAGTTCAGTCTCTGGTAAACCAACTCCACATAACTCAACTTGGTCTTTATTAGCTGCTAATTTATGAGTTAGTTCATAAATATACCTTTCTAATCCTCCAGGTGTTTTGGGAAACCAGCCTAATCCCAATGTGAGAATAGATGCAGATGATGAAGCTAAATTTTCTGGTTTATTTTTCACTAATATGTCTCCTATAAATATATAAAAACAGTAGGTATGTATAATTGTAAGCACCTACAGAATGTTCAAAAGATTAATTACTACAATTTCTAGAACCATATTGAATCCACATTTGGAATAAGATTTTTATATAGAACACCAATTTATAAACTATTTATATGTCAACGTCAACAAGGGATGAAACCTTGTGTTTTTATTAACTACACAACACTGGTTATGATATATATCATACTTGTCAATTAACAGAGATGAATGCTAGATAGAGAGAGCCAAAATTCACTATAAATTAATAATTATAGAAATATTATGTATTAATATTTACGATTTTTGGTTAATAATCAGTAGCTATTAATACCTTCAAGAATATTTTAGAGATATTGCCTGAGAAATTAAATAATAAAAGGATTTTCATAAAGATAGTGTAAAATTATCGCTCATTTATAATAATTATTTTTTTTACTGATTTCCCAAAAAGTGATTGTATATAAATAATTAAAAGCTGAAAAACTATATGATAAATAAATTAATGGCGAAGTTAGGAAAACTTCGCCGCAAGCTTAATCAGCATATCAAAAAATTATCTACACTTAGATATTTACAAAGAAGTAAAACTTTCAACTTTTTAATAAGTCTGACTGTTGGAGCCATTGTTACTACCCTTGGAATTACAACAGACTGGGCAACAACGGAAACACCGACGCTTACATACAAGACATCGTGGACAAGTAATTCTATTGAGAGTACAAATCTGCTAGTACAAAACAAGATTGAAACATCCACACTTACATACAAAACATCGTGGATAGGTAACACTATTGGCAGTGGAAATCTGCGGGTACAAAATAATATTGAGGCAATGTATGTTGCCCCTGATGGCACTGTTTATACTAATAGCCATTGGGATGAGGCCGGAATGGAGGCAGCTATATATAAAGATGGTAAAGTTATTAGTGCCATTGGGGATACTCACGGCTGGAGTCGTGGAGGTGGCATAGCTGTAACAGCAAATAGTAAATATATTTACCTTGCCATGACTCAGGGATCGAAAGGCAAAACCGATGAAGATTATCCCCCTGAAGGAACAACTTGGCACTCCGTTAGACGCTATGATTTGTCGGGAAAACCTGCACCGTTTCCAGAAGGGCGTGGCTGGGATAAAAGTATGTTAATTACCAGTACTAAAAGTGAAATTACTGGATTAGCAACTGTAGGAAGTGAGTTATATGTGAGTGATTTCGCTGCTAATCGGATTCGTGTCTATGATACTGATACGATGAAGGAACTCCGCAGTTTTACCTTTGCTAATCCAGGTGCAATAACTATCGATTCACAAAAAAATCTGTGGATTATTCAAAGCAAAAATAGTAGTAAGCCTGGCAAGATTTTACATTATTCTCAAAGTGGAAAGCAATTACCCCAACAGATTGCAGATATCGTTGAACCAACTGCGATCGCAATCGATCGTCAAGGTAAGCTGTTAGTGGCAGAAAATGGCCCGCGTCAGCAAATGTTGGTTTATGACATCAAAGATAAGCCGGTGCTGGTGGGTAGTTTTGGCTCTAAGGGTGGTATCTATACAGGAGTTGCTGGTGAAGTTCAAGATTTGAAGCTTTACGGACTTACCGGAGTTGGTGCAGATACTTCAGGTAATATCTATATAAATAGCAATGGTTTCAACAAATCGGGAACAGATTTGCGGAAATTTTTGCCATCGGGAAAACTAATATGGCGATCGCTAGGATTGATATTCGTCGATAATGCAGATGCCGATCCTAAAACTGATGGTGTAGATTTATTCACCAAGCAAGAACACTATCTCATGGATTATAGTAAGCCTGCTGGTAAACAATGGACTTACAAAGCCTACACCTTAAATCCTTTCAAATATCCTCAAGATCCCCGACTGCATACATCACCCGATGGAACCTTTGTTCGCCGCATCCAAGGAAAGCCGTTTTTGTTCCTCACAGATATGTATAACAGCTTTCTGCAAATATATCGTTTTAATCCAGCTACAGATGGTAAAGTTGCCATCCCAGCCGGAATGTTTGTCGGTAGCAATGGCGCAGATAAACCATTTCTCGCCGGAAATTGGCCACCCTATCAACCACAAAAAGGCGAGTGGATTTGGCGCGATCGCAACGGTAATGGCAAGTTTGAAAAGAACGAATATGATACCAGCAAAGATTATCCCTATATCGGCGGCTGGTGGGTAGACAGCAAAGGAGATGTTTGGAAAGCTTTGCGAACAAAAGATGGGATTCGCCACTATCCTTTACAGGGAATAGATGCTAAAGGCAACCCCATTTATAACTATAGTTCGATGGAAAAGCAAACTACTCCCAACATCTTTAACGACTTGCGGCGAATCGAATATTTTCCCGAAACAGATAGTATGTATTTGTCAGGTTTTACAGTAGATCATCCTGCATTTGGTGACGATACTGGAATTGCTGGATCTGAAATTGCCCGTTTTGACAATTGGAGTAAAGGTAATCGGACTCCTCGTTGGCGAATTGTGATTCCCTACGACACCACTGGTAAGCGCGAAGTGTCTACAGCAGCCATGAGTGTAGCGGGAGATCGTGTATTTGCCGTGACAGTCAAAACCGCAGAGGTATATGTTTATAATGCCAAAACAGGAGTGCAAGTACAACTGTTAAAACCAGGCCCAGAAGTTGGCAGCGAAAGTGGCTGGATTGATATACCCTACGGTATTCGCGCTTTCCGGCGTTCCGATGGTGAGTATCTGGTATTTGTAGAAGAAAACTGGAAAGGAAAAGTGATTATGTATCGGCTAGCGGGGTGAACATTTAATAATATCGTGTCCGCTTAAAAAGTTATCATCAGATTTAGGGAATAGCTATAGCAATCCTATCTGATTTGTCAAAATCCGAGTATCCAGATCCCCGATTTATCAAATAAATCGGGGATATTTAGATGAATTGGGGAATATTCGTGAATTACCTTTATGGGTAGCTTTGATGGTGTTAACTACCCTCGAAGAAGAACAAGCACCACAAGAAGCTAGATATTTACTTGAGCGATCGCGCGAAGAACAATCTCAACCATCAAGTAGCGTCATAATGGAATTAGTGACGACGATAATGGTATACAGATTTGAACAATTAAGCCGGATGGAGGTAGAGTCTATGCTAGGAATCACACTCAAGGAAACAAGGGTTTACCGCGAAATTAAGGAAGAAGGGCGAAGAGAAGAGGCTAGTAACCTGATTATCCGACTTTTGACTAAGCGGTTTGGAGAACTTTCTAAAGAAATACGCTCCTCAATTGCTGGTTTATCCCTACCTGTTTTGGAAGAGTTGAGCGAAGCAGTGTTAGATTTTACCAGCTTGGCTGATTTACAAGCTTGGTTAGGAATAAGAATTAAATAATATACATTTTATGTACCTCGCCTACCTCACCCTCAATCCCTCTCCTTATAAAGGAGAGGGAAGCTAGAGATAAAATGAAGTATTTGCATTTTATTTAATCGACATTCCTTAGTGGCAAGATAAAAGTGCGTTAGCGTTCCTACAGGGTTACTTTTGCTTAGAAGTGCGATCGCTCGTTGAGCTAAATCTAAGTGAATTTACTTGTTGTTTTTTTGCAGTCTTTATGATACGTTCCTCTACATAACAATTAAATACAGTATCTGTATCGAATTAAAGTAATTTAATAAAAGCCAAAAAGATGAAAATCTCTATGAGGCTAACATTCCAGGCAAAGTTGAGTTTTAGGGTTACGGTATACCAAGATTCTCTACCGAACCCAAAAATTGCGATCGCTATTGGGGATTAATCTGATGTCTCAGAGTAAATCTGTAGAACCGGCTTCAGTCCAAAGCCGCATTCTCGTACCTCAGAGGTATCACAGACAACCTGTAATTTCTCGATTAGTGTCTCGTTATGGTTTAACCGTCAATATCAAAGCCGCATCCCTGACATCAGACAGTGACAGCGATGGTTGGTTTGATTTGGAACTTTCGGGAAATCCCCAAAAACTGACAAATAGCCTATCTTACTTGCAAGGATTGGGAGTAAATTCACTAGAATTTGCGATCGCAAACCACATTCAACCCAAACAGCAATCTTTACCTTTCCCAAATCCAGTTAGCAAAGTGAGTCCCAAAGATTCTGCATCGCTGACAAATCAATGGCAAGAACAATTCCAGCAATGGATTTCTCTGGGCCAAACAAATCGATTGCGCCTGCAACTGTGCATTTTAAAATCTTATTACAAAGAGCCAGTAATTTCCGAGTTAGTTTCTCGTTATGGACTCACAGTAAATATTACCAGTGCTACACTTCAACCCGATACGGAAGATGACGGCTGGTTTGACTTAGATTTGTGGGGGAGAACCAAGCAACTTTACTCTAGCCTGAGTTATTTAGAAAAATTGGGGCTACCAATTTGGCTAGATTTGTCTCGGTAGCGGCTTAGATCCCCGACTTCTTAAAGAAGTCGGGGATCTAGATGCTCCCGTTGTTTTGTTCGCCAATAATGATTTAATTAAATTATTAACTATGCACATATTCATAGCTAGTTTTGCTGAAACAATCTAAATTTCGTAGTACCAAATTTCTTCTTCCTTCAGCACAATTCTATGTAGAGAGAGACGAGCAATCAAGCCCTCTTGCTCAAACTGTCCAAGAACACGAGTGATAGTCACACGAGTTGAACCAAGCATTTCCGCCAAGTCTTCGTGAGTTAAACGCATATCTATTAAACGTCCTTTCTCAACTTCCGAACCAAACTTTTTAGATAACCATGCCAACAACTTGATCAGCATGGTATCAACTTTTTTATGGCTACGAATAACCATCAATTCTTGAGCCTGTTGGATATGAGTCAGTAGAGTTTCTGTTAGTTGAGTCCACTCTTGTAAAGGTAAGACTGCCGCCTCTACTTTCGTTAGGCATTCCATCTGATAAGGTTCTAATTTTGACAAAGACTTACCAACTATATCTCCAGGCCCCCACAATCCCAAAGCGACGGTTGTACCATCTTCCAAATAGGTAAAAGTCCTGACAAAACCCCTTTCAATTTTCCAAAGACTATTTTGATGCTCTGGTAGAAATGACCTACGGGCAAAAATTTCCTTAATTTCCTTAGTATTATTACTGTTTAAGCTAGTTAAATTCGCATATAAATATACCATACTTATATCACTATTCTCCGATAAATTAACCGTAGTATTATATTTATATCAGGTTCTAAGGGCATCTGGGCATTTTAAATAGGGAATGGGGAGTGGGGAGTGGGGAATAGGGAATGGGGAATGGGGAATAGGGAATGAGGGAGTGAGGAAGAAATGCCCAATGCCCAATGCCCAATGCCCAATGCCCAAAATTAAATTCCCAATGCCCAAAATTAAATTCCCGCACCATCAAGAAAATCTTCAATCATCCCATCAGACTTATTGCTCTTAGAGGATGTTTGTTCCTCACCAAGCTCGGTTGGAGACAAACTTGATTGCTTTTGCAACTGTTCAAACTCTTTCTCTAGAGCCTTGACACGTTCAAATAAAGCGCGGATGACTTCAGCTTCTACGTCGCGGACTTTATCATGATCTAGAACATTGGTAGACAAATTATTCTGACGAGTCACACGTCCTGGAATCCCAACTACAGTAGTATTACTGGGTACATCTCGTAGCACTACAGAACCGGCTCCAATACGGACGCGATCGCCAATTTGAATATTTCCCAATACCTTCGCACCCGCTCCCACAACTACATGAGAGCCTAAAGTTGGATGGCGTTTGCCGCTTTCTTTCCCAGTGCCACCAAGGGTAACACCTTGATAAATCAGGGCATAGTCGCCCACGATCGCAGTCTCACCAATCACAACTCCCATACCGTGATCGATAAACACTCCCTGGCCAATTAATGCTCCAGGATGGATTTCAATCCCGGTTAAAAACCTACTAATATGAGAGATAAAACGAGGTATAAAGGGAATTCCAATTTTATACAGCCAGTGTGCTAATCGATGGAATATTAGAGCTTGAAGTCCAGGGTAACAGAACAATACTTCTAGCCAGTTACGGGCTGCTGGGTCACGCTCAAAAATGGTTCGCAAATCAGTTAGTAGCATACTCTCTTGAGGTTTTCGTTGGTAAGTGAGGCTCTGAAAACAGAAACTCAGGATAATTCCCACAAAAAAATCGAGTCATTTATGGGAATTGTGTAAGATAATAATCTACGGTAAGTCGATAGAATATAGTGTTTTTGTGTCTAATAAGTGGGATGCTATCACATTCCACTCTTTGAAAAAATTAATTTCGCATTAACTGCGATAAGTCCCCCAATTCACCGTAGTATGTTGAGTACAGTCTTGAATAGCCAAAACTACGCTCTCTTGGATCTGTCTTCCAAAGTGGAATACGCGCTGCTGGCACTCTTAGAACTGGCAAGCCACCACGGAAAAAAACTTCCTCTAACCATGAGCGAGATCGTTGCCAAACAACCCATACCTGAACGCTACCTGGAACAAATTTTGACTAACCTCCGGCGGGCTGGTGTGGTGCAGAGTCAACGCGGCTCGAAAGGAGGTTTTGTTTTAGCTCGTGAACCTTGGCAGATTACACTGCTAGAAATTGTCACTTTTGTTGAAGGCGAACGGAAAGAGAAAGATACATCTGACTCTTCGACTCTAGAAAAGATTCTGGTTTATGAGGTTTGGGAGCAAGCTAACGCTGCCTCAATTGAAGTTTTAGGTCGCTATACACTCCAAGACTTATGCGAGGAAAGAAAAACTCGCTCACAGCAAAGCCCGATGTATTATATTTAGACACCACGGAGTATTCACATGCGGATAGCGAAAGATATCACAGAGTTAATCGGACGGACTCCTTTAGTTCAATTAAACAAAATTCCCCAAGCTTCAGGAGCGGTTGCTCGGATTGTGGTGAAGCTAGAAAGCATGAATCCAGCATCATCTGTGAAAGATCGGATTGGCGCGAGTATGGTGCAAGTGGCGGAAGAAGCAGGCTTGATTCACCCTGGAAAAACTGTTTTAGTAGAACCGACTTCTGGGAATACAGGAATTGCGTTAGCGATGGTGGCGGCCGCTAAAGGGTACCATCTTATTCTAACGATGCCTGACACAATGAGCCACGAAAGACGATTGATGCTCAAAGCTTATGGCGCTCAATTAGAGTTAACGCCAGGGGTAGAAGGGATGCGAGGAGCGATCGCTCATGCAGAGGAAATTGTAGCTAAAACGCCCAATGCTTATATGTTGCAGCAGTTCCGCAACCCAGCTAACCCGAAAGTTCACGCCGAAACCACCGCAGAAGAAATCTGGAATGATACCGATGGAGAGGTGGATATTTTGGTAGCTGGAGTGGGTACTGGTGGGACGATTACGGGAATTTCAGAAGTTATTAAAAAACGGAAGCCAAGTTTTCAGGCGATCGCAGTTGAACCAAGCAATAGCCCTGTTTTGTCAGGTGGTAAATCAGGGCCTCACAAAATTCAGGGTATCGGCGCGGGTTTTGTCCCAGCAATTTATCGTCCAGATGTGGTGGATGAAGTGATTCAGGTAGCGGATGAGCAAGCGATCGCTTACAGCCGTCGTCTAGCAAAAGAAGAAGGATTATTATCGGGGATTTCTACTGGCGCTGCTTTATACGCGGCTATTCAAGTAGCGCAACGTCCAGAAAATGCAGGTCGTTTAATTGTCATGATCCAACCTAGCTTCGGCGAACGCTACCTCAGCACCTCACTGTTCAAAGATCCAGAAGAAAATGAGTGGTTGAGTAAAGTTTGATTCGATATACCAATTTGAGATTTTAGGTTTTGGGGACTTCCAAAAAAGAAATTATCTCTTGTGGGTGTGTTAAGGGACTTCCAGTTAAAAAATATCCCCTTGTAGGGGCGCAAGGTCTTGCGTCCCTACAAATATGCAAATAATTTGGATAAAAAGGGCATAAGTTAATCCTTAGTTTTACTTTTTTGTTTTCACTAAGAATCAGTGACATCAAAAAAGTTTTTACCACAAAGCTAGGGTTTTGCTGATAAGTAAGTGGGTCAAATTAAATATAAAACCTCACCTTGTCTCCGGCTTCCCTCTCCTTACTAAGGCTACTGTGTATACACAAGTCTGAAATAGCTGATTAATCAAGGTTTTACCCCACCCTAACCCTCCCCTTATAAAGGGGAGGGAACTAGATTTTTCGGTTTCCCACCTTTATAAAGGGGGATTAAGGGGGGTAATTTGACTTGTGTATACACGCTTTACTAAGGAGAGGGATTGAGGGTGAGGTTTTATCTTATATTTAATTACGCCTACCTACTTACAAGAGAACCAAGTTCCTAATTTTGGATAAAGTCGAGCTTAGATAATTATGAATTATCAATTATTCGGTCATTATCTGATTACAGTGTGAAAGGAACAGTTGTTTGTTCATTTCACTGCTATTCGTAACGTTCAAGTCTTAGCCAACGCAATGAAAACAATAATTTCACTTTTTAGCGAAGAACGCAACCAACTTCAGACAGATATTGAAAACACAACCAATATTGAGGAGACAGTTAAGCTGGTTCAGAACCGAATCGATGGTTTTGAAAGAATTTATATTGAAAAACTTAATCTGGCTCAAGTTCGTCTAGCTTCCTTTTTTTTAGATACGCTGCGACAATCTATTGCCACTCTCGCTGCGGCTAACTATTCTCAAGTTGTTCCTACAGAAAAAAGACAAATTACGAACCCAGGGACAAAGTTTTTTACTAGCAGAGTAATCTTGAAATTACTACGAGGACTCATATATATAGGTATCTTAAGTTCGTTGTTCTCTCTAACTAAAAATACCCCAGGTGCATGGATGGCAATCTTGTTAACTCTTATACTTTTGGGGCTAGAAGTTGTGCTGCAACTTGACTTAAATAACCAACAAAATTCTATGTCTTTAGAACTATTACAATTACCTCAACCTATTCTTAAGGTTGATAGTAAAGTATTTTTAGATTGCCTTAGTGATGCTCTGAACACAATTGACTTAGCAGTGGCTAGAGTAGAAGAATCGAATAAACATGAAGGCGATCTAGCAATAGAAGAACTGCCAGAACTATTAAATTTTCTGCAAAGATTAATGGGCGCATCAAAACTTGATAAACCCCAAATGGCTTATGAACTGGCGAAACTCTTGCCACAGATTTTAATGTCTCAGGGAATTAACGCTCAAGTTTACCGACCAAATGACTCTGATAGCGATCGCAAATATTTTGACTTTGAGCCAAGTATTGACCCCGATACCAAAGATTATCTCACACTAACTCCTGCTCTGTTAAAAGGCGATCGCTTACTTAGGCGCGGTAGGGTAATTGAGCCTGCATATTCCTCTTCTAGAGAATAATAGATAATAAGGCTATGGAAATTTTAGAAACGA
Organism: Nostoc sp.; assembly: GCF_036917435.1. Lineage (GTDB taxonomy): Bacteria > Cyanobacteriota > Cyanobacteriia > Cyanobacteriales > Nostocaceae > Nostoc. The sequence continues at coordinate 75,667 of NZ_JBALDM010000030.1, read as the reverse complement.
TCGGTTTTGATTTGGGGCACGGTGAGACGGCTGTAGCAAAAGCTGTAGTGGAAAGCATCGAACCCCCCCAGATGCTGGAGATTAATAACAAAAAGAACCAAATTACGGCTCTTGGTTGGCATCCTAAACTTGGTTATCTGGTGGGGGAACAAGCATTAATTCAAGCTGGTGTGACTCAACTGACAATTTCTTTCAAGCAAAAACCCAACAACGATCCCAAATATCGGGAAACAATTAGCACTTTTGTCGCCACCTACTACCGCCTTTTGAAAGAAAGCAAACAAATTGAGAGTGGGGAAGGTAGCTATTTTTACATTGGTTGTCCTTCAGGATGGTCAGTTAGCGATCGCATAGAATATCAAAAGCTACTCCAAGAAGCTGGCATTTCTCAAATAAATGTTGTACCAGAATCGCGGGCTGCTTTCATGCAAGCCAAGGAAGCTGGGAAGCTGGAATATGAGAAACTTGTTGCATCGGTGCTAATTATCGATATTGGTTCTTCAACCACAGATTTTACTCTGGTTAAGAACTTAGAAGAGATTCCCATAGATTTTGGGAGTACTACTTTAGGTGCATCCCTAATTGACAAAGCTATTTTTGCCCAGACTCTCGCTAACCACGAACAAAAAACATTACTCGAAAAAGTATTTAAAGAATATCCCCATCACCAGGCTCGTTGTGAACTTGCTTGTCGCAAAGCCAAAGAAGATTACTTTTCTAACGAACAGCTATACAGCGATTCTGAATCCTTTGCGCGTGGGTTCGAGTCGATTAACGAACAGATTTATTTTATTCCCCAAGTAAATAAATTGCTGATGGAGGAAATTTTAAACCAACCCTTAGCTGAATTGGGGTTTCAGAGTTGGATTCAAACTTTTAGCGAGTCTTTAAATGGGGCTAAAGAAAAGTTAGAAAAACTTGGAGTTGTGCCGAAACTTGTGTTGATGACAGGCGGTGCATCTCGAATGAAATTTACGCACATTCTTTGTCAGGAAATGTTTCCCGAACCAGAAACGCTACTTCGTCCCGATTCGGAACCGGAACGGTGCATTGCACTGGGTTTAGCACGAGTCGGAAGATGGGATTTGCGTGCTGCTGCTTTTAAGCAAGAAGTCAACAAACTATTTACTTCCAATCAGCTTAAAAGTTTAATTGAGAAGCATATCCCGGAGTTGATCAAATCGCTAACTAAGCCTTTGACAGATGGTTTGATTGTCAACGCAGTTAAACCAGGTTTAAAAGATTGGCAAAAAAACAAAATACGAACTTTGGCAGATTTGGAAACATCTTTAATCAGTCGTGCAGAACAGTGGCTCAAAAGTGAACTCGCTGTACAGATAATTAATAATCAATGTGCTTTTTGGTTTAGCAATAAAATACAACCAGATTTAGCCGCACAAACTGATCCAATCTGTCAAAAGTTTCAGATACCTAGAAGTAGCTTAAGATTTCAGGATAGCATTGACCCAAATTTTGTTAACCCAGAACTAAGAATTGGAGATGCCATCCTTGCTGAAACAGTGGCGTTTATCGTCAATGTAGTAATTGGTGGAGGTACTGTAGCTAGCATTATCACTTTAATTTTAACTGGACATTTAACCTGGCCTATTGCATTAGTATATGGGGCTTCGATTATGGCGGCAGGAATGGAGCTAAATCGCAAAGGTGTTCAAGAAGTAATCAAGACAAATGTGGATGTACCTAGTTGGGTTCGTTCTAGTTTTTTAAGTGATAAAAAAATCGAGGAAATGTGTGAGCAAATAAAGCCGGAGTTAGAGAAAGTTATTCAAGAACAACTCACAGCAGATCGAGAAGCTTTTGACAAACTGATTGTCAAAGTTGAGCAAGGGCTTCAAAAAAGTCTTTCTAACAAAGTTCAATCTTGCATAATTTTGATTCAATAGTGATGACAATATAGCGTTTTCCGGTTTAGTGAGATATGAGAACCCCACCCCCAACCCCCTCCCCGCAAGCGAGGAGGGGGCTATGATATATCTTATTTGGTCGGGAAAAGCTATACGGTTCGGTTAAGGTTTTTTGATGGAAATTCTAGCTCATCAAAATGTGAGAAATCATCATAAAGACCAATACAATTCAGTTAAGCATTTCTTTCTTCTCTTCCTTTGTGTCCTTTGCGCCCTTTGCGGTTTGTTAAAAAATTGACCCTGATAAAGAGTTAAGCTTTAAGTGTTGTAATCTAGATGAATTGCAATAACTATGACTCAATCTACTACTACGGCAAAGATAGTTTCAATCCCTAATAGGGATTTAGATGAATTGCAATGCTGTCATTTCAAAGCTTCCCAATATTCGGGCGGTGTTTCAATCCCTAATAGGGATTTAGATGAATTGCAATTTGTAGATATTTGGAGATTCTTGTAGGAAAAATGATAAGTTTCAATCCCTAATAGGGATTTAGATGAATTGCAATTTGACGACAAAGCTAAACTACAAGCCAAACTCAAGGTTTCAATCCCTAATAGGGATTTAGATGAATTGCAATCCGTAGATTTGGAGACTTCGCCCATAATCTCCATAGTTTCAATCCCTAATAGGGATTTAGATGAATTGCAATACCGATCCAATCGTCGGGCGTACCTTCACATTCAAGGTTTCAATCCCTAATAGGGATTTAGATGAATTGCAATCTTTGGCTTCGCGGTGCGATCGCCAGCAAAAGAAAAAGTTTCAATCCCTAATAGGGATTTAGATGAATTGCAATTTAAGAATTGCTCACCCTCACCGCTCCAACACACGCCCGGTTTCAATCCCTAATAGGGATTTAGATGAATTGCAATTGGTGCAGAGTGACGACGGCAGAATTTACAAAGCTTCGTTTCAATCCCTAATAGGGATTTAGATGAATTGCAATTTAGATTGTCTTGAGTGCCTACGTAACACGTTAATGTTTCAATCCCTAATAGGGATTTAGATGAATTGCAATTCGATAAATTACTAGAGGGTGCAAACGTTATCGATCCAGTTTCAATCCCTAATAGGGATTTAGATGAATTGCAATCTTTCAGAGAAACTGTCACTTTCTCTCCAATGATTGGGTTTCAATCCCTAATAGGGATTTAGATGAATTGCAATGTTTTCTCTGACTGGCTATTTAGGGATAATATTCCTACGTTTCAATCCCTAATAGGGATTTAGATGAATTGCAATGACTTTTGGTAACACTACATTTTGCAAGTCGAATTCTTCAGTTTCAATCCCTAATAGGGATTTAGATGAATTGCAATCGAAGCACTAAGCAATATTTTAGTGATTTTAAATACTGTTTCAATCCCTAATAGGGATTTAGATGAATTGCAATCTATCAGGATTTATTTATGATTGTAGTATTTTAATGTTTCAATCCCTAATAGGGATTTAGATGAATTGCAATTTCTCAAGCGCACCAGCAGCATCAAGAATAGTACGTTTCAATCCCTAATAGGGATTTAGATGAATTGCAATGCGACATTCTGACAGTTTCTTATAGTGGTTTCTCTTTGTTTCAATCCCTAATAGGGATTTAGATGAATTGCAATGCGGGTTGGTCAATCTCTCCTGTTGAAGTTGCACCAGGTTTCAATCCCTAATAGGGATTTAGATGAATTGCAATGCGGGATAGTGTCGCAGTGTTTGCCAATCCTAGTTTCAATCCCTAATAGGGATTTAGATGAATTGCAATTACTAGTATCACTGGAATCGGAGGTAATCTAAATGTTTCAATCCCTAATAGGGATTTAGATGAATTGCAATCGGAAAAGACTGCGCTGTTTTGCGAATTGAACGCACGTTTCAATCCCTAATAGGGATTTAGATGAATTGCAATTTGAGGGATGAAATTAAGGGGCGGGTTGGAGATCCTGAGTTTCAATCCCTAATAGGGATTTAGATGAATTGCAATGAATTTTAATGAGTCTGTAGTCAGGAATCTTCAAGTTTCAATCCCTAATAGGGATTTAGATGAATTGCAATAGCGGCAGGCTGAAACCTAAGCTGTATTTGGTTTTCAAGGTGCAGTTGCGCGATTTAAGAGCAATCATAGCATTACAGAATTCGTTTGAAAAGAGTACCAGGAAAATTTAAAAGCTGAAATCGTCTTTTGATAGGCATTTCAGAGATTGCGCGGATGAGATTCAATGACTAATGGCTTGAAAGCCTTACTAGAACTGGGATAAAAGCACTTTTTTGGGGCTGGGTAAATTGTACACCTACCCTTCCGCGCATTTGACACACAGAAATTAATTCTTATGTGCCTAAAGGTGCGACTTCTTCCTGATAACAGTCCCACATAAAGAACGCTTAGACATCAAGCGAACATAAATAATACGGTAAACTAATTAATAAATTGTAATATTTCTTGTTGTACTACTGTACTGATAACCAACAATAAAATTTCCGCTAATTTAAGGTAAAGATGATGAAAGAAATAACACGCCGCAAATTTATTGCTACAACCACCTTGGCGACTGGTTTTGCTTTGGCGGTACAACCCATTTCTGCTCAAGTCACCACCACCGATTCTAAGGGGTTAGTAGCTGGTGCGGTAAAAATTCCCGTCAAAGATGGCGAAATTCCTGCTTATAGAGCAGTACCTGCCACTGGTGAAAATTTCCCAATTGTCTTGGTAATCCAAGAAATCTTTGGTGTACATGAGCATATTCAAGATATTACTCGTCGCTTTGCTCAGTTGGGATATTTAGCGATCGCACCAGAATTATTTATCCGCCAAGGTGATGTCACTAAGTTAAGTAGTATAGACGAAATTCGCCCAATTGTTGCCAAAGTACCAGATGCCCAAGTGTTATCCGATCTCGATGCCACGGTAAAATGGGCTGTAAAATCAGCTAAAGGGAATGCCGATAAATTAGCAATTACAGGCTTTTGCTGGGGCGGACGTATTACCTGGTTGTATGCAGCACATAATCCCAAAGTGAAAGCAGGTGTAGCTTGGTACGGGCGACTCGTAGGCGATGCTACCAAACTTCAGCCCAAGTATCCCATTGATATTGCATCAAAACTGACAGTCCCCATTCTTGGACTCTACGGCGGCAAAGATACAAGTATTCCTCTTAATACAATAGAGCAAATGCGCGATCGCCTTGCGTCTCGGAACGAGAATCGCTTAAAACCCAGCAACAGCAAATCTGAAATCATCGTCTACCCCGATGCACCCCATGCTTTTTTTGCCGATTATCGCCCCTCCTACCGTGAAAAAGAAGCTAAGGAAGGTTGGAAACGTCTTTTAGCTTGGTTTAAGAAATATGGCGTGTCTTGACATCACGCCCTTTTACCCCTTAATTCCCCTTATAAAAAGGAGAAATAATATTTCCGGTTCCCTCCCCTTTATAAGGGGAGGGTTAGGGTGGGGTAACGCGGATTGTGATGGTAAGTGAGTGATGAGTAAACTTAATATCCAGTTTTTACAGGGGTTTCACATTAAATTCACACCAATGGAAACTGCCATGCCCCTACACCTGGCAATATAATCTTATACAGCATCTGAATAAAAACCGCTTGCGATCGCCTATTATTTTTCTGTCTACGCAACAAATCGCTTTGCGTTTACGCATCACTCACAACAGGAGCGACTCCACTCACAACGGGAGCGACTCCACTCACAACGGGAGCGACTCCACTCACAACGGGAGTGACTCCACTCACGACGGGAGTGACTCCACTCACAACGGGAGCAACTCCACTCACGACGGGAGCGACTCCACTCACAACGGGAGTGACTCCACTCACGACGGGAGTGACTCCACTCACAACGGGAGTGACTCCACTCACAACAGGAGCGACTCCACTCACAACGGGAGTGACTCCACTCACAACGGGAAGCTTTGAATTTCCCCTTCCCGACAGGAAAAAGGTGTTGTTAAAGAGTCGTGTAAAAATAAGTTGAACAATTTAATATTTGTAGTGCGGGCATCTTGCCCGCGCGAGCAAGATGCTTTACTGTGTCTCCTAGACGCGGAGCGGCTTCTCGGAGAACCGAAAAATTACCGATATAAACTGAAAATTTTATCAGGCAAAATTGCGAATTCTGCTGAACCGGAAGACCCTTTAATTGAGGCAAGCTGGGTATATTAGCATTTTAAAGGAAAATCTGATGCCGCGTCCAAAACGTACATCGCGTATTTTAGAAAAAGCTCAATTAAGATCGGCTGGAATGAAATCGATTATTCCAAAGATTAAATTTGATGAAGATTATAATCTGGAAAAACTAATTGAGTCAATCAATGAGTTGCGAAACAAAATTGATGTTTATAATACTGCTCTTTCTGTAGTTGACTCTTCTAAAACTGAAATTGATGAGATGGAGAAAGACTTAAGTCAGCTTTCAGAAAAGATGCTGATGGTGGTTGCAATCAAATACGGCAAAGACAGCCGTGAGTATGAAATGGCGGGTGGTGTTCGCAATAGCGATCGCGCCCGCAAAGTTAGATTGAGCCGCTTAAAAAATGTTGTAGAACAAGCATTAGATGAAAATGCTAAAACTGCATAAAAGCATAGTAGGGTGTGTTATGCCAAAGGCTAACGCACCGTTTTTATCATATATTGCGGTGCGTTAGGCTAGCGCCATAACGCACCCTACGTATCTTTTTATAAATCAAACCGGATTCTTACATATACTAAAATTGTAAAATTGGACGTTACCACACTAGCAAAATCAGCAGATAATACAATACATATAGCTAGCGTCCACTAAAAGCCACTAATGCCGCAAAATAACCAAACCGCCGTCGAATTCCGCAATGTGACTTTTAGCCGCAATCATCGCCCCTTAGTATCAAATCTCAATTTCACCATCCGCCAAGGAGAAGCACTGGTATTACTTGGACGTAGTGGTAGCGGCAAAACTACAACAATGAAGCTAATTAATCGCCTATTTACACCAACAGAAGGCGAAGTTTTTTTTGATAATATTCCCACAACTCAATGGAATGAAATTAAACTGCGGCGAAAAATTGGTTATGTAATTCAAGAAATTGGTTTATTTCCCCATTTCACTGTAGAACGCAATGTCGGTTTAGTGCCGGCTTTGGAAGGTTGGCAACCGAAACAAATTAAAACGCGGGTTTATGAGTTGTTAAAATTGGTGGGTTTAGAACCAGCACAATTTGCAGGGCGTTACCCACACGAACTTTCGGGTGGACAAAGGCAAAGAGTCGGTGTTGCCAGGGCTTTAGCAGCAGATCCGCCAGTATTGTTGATGGATGAACCCTTTGGCGCACTCGATCCGATTACGCGCTTAGAATTGCAACAGGAGTTTCGGCGTTTGCAGCAAGAGTTAGGCAAAACAGTTGTGTTTGTCACCCACGATATTCAAGAAGCTTTAGTTTTGGCATCGAGAATTGGTTTAATGGATGGCGGAAAATTAGTAGTATTGGGGACAACAGATGAATTTATGCGATCGCAACACCCAGAAAGTCTAGCCTTTCTTCAATGTCTGCGTCCTTTTCAAGACAATTTATGAAAAATTTCTTTCTCGTTAAGTATGCCCCAGAAATTCTTCAGCATACTCTAGAACACCTATTTTTAGTAGGTATCGCTATTGCGATCGCCATAATTATAGGCATTCCTTTAGGTATTTTAATTACACGGAAAACTTCCCTTCGCCAACCAATTCTTACTATAGCGAATATTTTCCAAACTATTCCGAGTTTGGCAGTTTTTGGCTTACTTATTCCTATTCCTATAATTGGCGGAATTGGTACAGTTCCAGCAATCATTGCTTTGACTGTATATTCTTTGCTGCCGATAATTCGTAATACTTATACAGGTATTATTAATATAGATCCAGCGATTCGGGAAGCTGGCAGAGGTATGGGAATGACTGATAAACAATTGTTATTACAAGTTGAGATTCCCTTGGCAATGGGAGTAATTTTAGCAGGTGTGCGAGTAGCAACGGTAATCGCTATTGGTATTGCAACCATTGCCGCCGCAATTGGTGCTGGTGGTTTGGGAGTCTTTATTTTTAGTGGTATATCAGTAGTAAACGATCAGTTAATTTTAGCTGGTGCAGTTCCGGCGACGGTAATTGCATTACTGGCTGACTTTGCAATTGGCTGGTTAGAGAATAAATTAAAGATTAAAAGTTAATCCAAATACAGCAGATTGCAACAGGCGTGAGGTACAGATCATCGTAGGGGCACAACATGTTGTGCCCCTACCCGTGTACTTCATTTACCCGCAATATGCTGTATTTTTTACTTATCGTTTAGGCGTTGAAAATTTTCCATGCTATTTGATGCGTTTAAAAACCGTAAATCTCCTAAAATTGAATTCGTTAAGACTCACCCAACTTGGCGCGTAGCTTGGGGAACAGTTGATGTAAATTATGAAAATATTGTTTGGCGAGATGAAAAATTTTCTGTAATTTTACCCCGCACAGATTCTGAATTTCAGACTGAAAAATTAGCAATCAGTTCTGGAGGGCGATTTGTTGTTGTTGGTGATGTTTGGTTAACTAACCGAGTGCAGTTACTGCAAAAGTTGGGAATTGAACCAGATAGCTTTTCAGGAAGTTCTCTGCAACTAATTGCTGATCTTTGGGAACGATGGGGTAATGAAAGTCTTAGCCAACTGGTGGGGATGTTTGCACTAGTGGTTTGGGATAGAGAAAAACAGGTTTTGAGGTTAGTTCGCGATCGCATCGGTGTTCGTACCCTCTATTACACTACCACTGGTTCGGTTCGTTGGATTGCACCTCAATTGAGAACTTTATCACCTCATCGTTCATCTGATTTAGATTTGGTGGCGTTGCGAGATTATCTCTGTTGTGCCTTTATTCCAGGCGAAAGAACGCTTTGGGAAGAGGTGCGCGAACTGCGGCCTGGAACTGTTTTAGAATTTCCCAACCATAAAGTTCAAGCTTATTGGCAGCTTGAAGAACAGATTACAGCCATAGACCAACCTTTATCATGGCATGGCGATCGCTTGCGAAAACTCCTAGAGCAAGTTGTTCAAGAATATTTACCACCAGCAAATGAACCCGTCGGTGTTTTTCTCTCTGGTGGTTTGGACTCTAGCGCGATCGCTGCTTTAGTAGCAAAATTCCATAAAGCACCAGTTCACACCTTCTCAATTCATTTTGGTTCCGAATGTCCCAATGAGTTAGAATTTTCCAGTCTTGTTGCATCCCATTGTCAAACGCAACACCACATTTTAGAAATTACTTTTAAGGATATGTGGTCACGCCTGCCGGAAACAATGGCCTATTTAGATGATCCCATTGGCGACCCACTAACTGTTCCCAATCTTTTACTAGGGAAACTGGCGAGAGAAAGCGTAGAAGTAGTTTTAAATGGTGAAGGTGGCGACCCCTGTTTTGGTGGGCCAAAAAATCAGCCAATGTTAATTAATAGTTTATATGGTTCTGTCACCAATCAGGATGCATTACAAGCTTATTTAATTTCATTTCAAAAATGTGCTGTTGACTTACCGCAACTTTTAAAACCAGAAGTTTGGAAAGCCGTACAAACAGCACCTTGGGTTTTTGAAGAAGATTTATATTCCCAAGCCAGCTATCTGAATCGCTTGATGGCAATGAATATCAAATTTAAAGGCGCTGATCAAATTCTGACTAAAGTTAGTAACTTGACTCAAGCAGCCCTTTTACAAGGTCGTTCTCCTTTATTTGACCAACGAGTAGTAGACTTAAGCATGAAAATACCTCCAGAGTATAAGCTTTCTGGAGTGGAAGAAAAAGCAGTTTTAAAGCAAGCAATTGCAGACATTTTACCAGAGGCAATTATTCATCGTCCTAAAAGTGGGATGATGGTTCCTGTACAATTAGGATTTCGGAAATATTGGCAGCAAGAAGCCAAAGATTTATTGCTAAATCAGAATGCAGCTATCACTCCTTACTTAAACCAGGTACCAATTCGTAATTGGTTAAATTATGAAGGAGATACTTGGAGTCGTTATGGCGTAAAACTTTGGTTACTGGTGAGTTTAGAAATTTGGTTACAGGTGAATCGAAAAGCGTAGTATTGATATCTTCACCGGGCTAGGTTATATCAAATCCGGTAATATTTGAATGATTAAAAAACCGCAGAGACGCTGAGGACACAGAGAGAGAAGGAAAAGGAATAATTCCGATATAAACCAATACGGTTCAGTTAAGGAAAATTGTAGGTTGGGTTGAGGCTTTGCGAAACCCAACATTGCCGGGGTTTTGTTGGGTTTCGTTCCTCAACCCAACCTACGTAGATCAAGGTTTTTGGCTCTAACTGAATCGTATTGCGATATAAACGGATTGGATATTAGACACAAAATAAAAGACGCAAAAACATAGATTTGCGTCTTTTTTGAATGTTTTGAACAATTAGAAACTAAATGTGGTTCTCAATGCGCCAATCACAATATCATTGTTGTCACTATTATGATCTGGAGATGTTAGCCAAACGACTCCTGGGGTAATGGTAATATTGTCAGTCAACTTGTATTGGTAGAACGCCTCAACATGATAAGATGTATCGGGATCTTTGTTGATACCTGCATTGCTGAGAGAATTGCTCACACTGGTAACTTTAGGTTCCATACCCACAATAATGCCTCCAATGTTACCTGCTTTACCAAGATCCGGGAAAGCTAGTGTTACTGCATAGTTCCATATTTCAGCATCACCAGGAGTAACCGAAAGGATACGAGCTTTGGTCAAACCAGCCCAACCACTAATCACAAATTTTGAGCTAGGTTGGAAGGATGCTTCTATACCGTAGGAGTTACTAGAAGCATTCTCTAATATGTTATTAGCGTTATTGCTACCGCCACTACCATTGGCAAGAAAAGTATTTCTGTAGGCGTTAAGGTAGGTTAAACCAAGGGTAATTTGATTAGTAGGCTTAACGGTTAATTGCGCGATCGCACCATAAGCACCGTTGAATAATCCAGAGCCTAGCTGAGGATTAGCTGTATCATTTCCTAAATACCCCAAGCTTAGTTCCAGCTTATCACTGAACTCGTGTTTGATTCCTATACCAGCACCATTGGCTAAATAATAAATTGGGTTGCGAGTCCCAAAATGGGAAAAAGCACCGCTACCACCATCTCCATCTAAGTACGGGTTGACTGTGTTGGTGAAATCATCAATTGCACCTGCATTTGCTTCTAGGGTGATTGCTGTTTTCTTACCGAGAGGGAACTGATACAACAGCGCGTCTATCACAACTCCATTACTGTTGTTACCACCAGCAAATCGGAAGTCACCTTCTGGTGTAAAGGTAGCAGTTTTAGAGAAGGGGTCTAGGTTTGTTGCCTGAAGTCGTGTTCTGAGTAAATCTTTACCAGTAAAACTGGTGTCAAGGTTCAGACGCACCCGATCTCCAAGGACAGTATTTTGGTTGACTTTTTGACCATTAACTGTGTTTCCACTTACGACACTTGCGATCGCTACTACTACCTCCGCATTCAATTTGGTAGTAGTGGAAAACTGATGTGATTCCAATTCAGCAGTTTTCGCTTCTACTGCATCTACACGACCTCGGAGTGTCGTCAGTTCTGCGGAAAAATCTGTTTGCAGCTTTTGTAATGTGGCTAAATCTTGTTTGGTAACTAAATCGCCTGTAGCTGTAGCAATCAGTTCGTTAACGCGATCGAGACAAGCATTCAAACCAGCAGCAAACTCATATCGCGTTAATGCCCGATTACCGCGATAAGTGCTATTTGGGTATCCTGCAATACAGCCATAACGCTCAACTAAAGACTGCAATGCTTGGAATGCCCAATCAGTCGGTTGTACATCAGAAAATTGGGATACAGAAGTAACTTGCCCCATTATCTGAGTTTCTGTATCTGGACTAGCTGAAACCTGCGGTTGATTAATTTCTGAAGCACTGGATATTTCACCTGCAAATGCAGCAGTATTTACAAATAGAATTGCACAGCACACTGCTGGACTAACTAGCAGATATTTACAGAATTGTTGCATTTTTATCCTCACACTGATCTCCACTTCACACCTAAAGCACGTTTTTTTAACGTGTATTTCATGCAAATATTTGTCAGTAATCTTATCAGGAATAAGCAACCTTTTTAACAAAAAAAGTTAAGAAATCCTAATTATTTAGGGAAAACTAAATCCCAGAGGGCTTTACCATCTGACAAAGTTTTGTTGTTACTCATTACACAGGAAACTGAGAATGATATTATGTACTTTGAATGAGAATGAGAATTATTATAGTCTAAAATTTAGAATAAGTCTCATAAACTTGCATCCATTTTGAGGAGAAAACACCGTGATGATGAATTGCAGAGGGTTGATAACAGGCGGACAAAGAAGCGGCATCTTGTCCATGATGACTCTGCTAATGTTGTCGATGACTGCTGGCTGTAGCCAATCGAATCCGAATCAGGGAACAATACCAGAACAGTCGCCGCCAGCACAGGGGACTGTATCCACCCCAGTAGCGCAGTTAAGAAAAACTAAAGTTGTGACGACATTTTTGCCGATATATTTATTTACTAAGGCAGTAGCCGGGAACGTGGCAGATGTAGAAATTATAGTCCCACCTGGTACGGAGGTACATGAATACCAAGCGACACCAGAAAATGTTAAAGCGATCGCAACTGCGAATGTGTTAGTAAAAAATGGTTTAGGTTTGGAGGGATTTCTAGAAAATACTGTCAAAAATGCTGAAAATACCAAACTAGTTGAAATTGATGCAAGCATTGGTATTAAACCCTTAAATGAAATTTCCCCCGTTGTAAAAACAACAAAAGAAGAAGACCACGATCACGCCCAAGGAAATCCTCATGTTTGGTTAGATCCAGTTTTGGCAAAACAAGAGGTAGCTAATATTCGAGATGGTTTAATTGCTGCTGATCCTGCGAATAAAGCTACTTATGAAGCAAATGCTGCGGCTTATATTAAAGAATTAGAAAGTTTAAATAGTGAATTTCAGCAAACTTTACAAAAAACTCCTAGTTGTACCTTTATTACCTTTCATGATGCGTTTCCATATTTAGCTAAACGCTATAACCTCAAACAAGTTGCTGTGGTACAAATTCCCGAAGACCAACTGTCACCTACTGATGTACAAAATGCAGTCAATGCTGTGAAAAAGTACAAAGTTAAGGCTTTATTTAGTGAACCAGGAGTAGATAACAAACTGCTAATAAGCCTCTCAAAAGACTTGAAGTTAACCTTGCGTCCCCTGGATTCCCTGGAAACTGGCGAAACAGATCCGCAACATTATTTCAAGGCGATGAAAGCTAACTTGCAAATTCTAGAAACTTCATGTAAATAGGTTTGTCATTTGTCATTTGTCCTCCGTCCTTCGCAAATTTCCAATGCCCAATGCCCAATGCCCAATGCCCAATGCCCAATGCCCAATGCCCAATGCCCAATTCCCAATTCTCAATGCCCAATAACATTTCTATTTTGAAAGTAAAAGGATTAACTGTCTATCAAGGTAGTTATCTAGCTGTTCGAGATGTTTCCTTTGAATTGTTGCCAGGAACAGATACAGCCATTGTTGGCCCTAATGGTGCTGGTAAAAGTACCTTAGTAAAAGCAGTTTTAGATTTGATACCTCGAAGTACTGGTACTATTGAAATATTTGGTCGCCCAATTGCAAAGTTGGGGCGTTTACGTCACCAGTTGGGCTATATGCCGCAAAATTTCATCTTTGACCGCAGCTTTCCTATTTGTGTTAGCGAATTGGTGGGACTGGGATGGGCTAAGGAAGGAAAAAAGGGAGATTTATTTTTCTCCAAGCTGTGGAAACAAGATAGAGAAAAATCAGCAGCAGTAGTAAAAGCTTTACGGCGAACCAATGCTTATCATTTACAGCATCAAGCTATTGGTACTCTTAGCGGTGGTCAACTCAAGCGGGTTTTATTAGCTTATTGTTTAGTAATGCCTCGGAAACTGTTGGTACTCGATGAAGCCTTTGCTGGTGTTGATGTCCAAGGTTCAGCAGATTTTTACGCTTTGCTAAATGAGTTAAAGCGGGAGGAGGGTTGGACGATATTGCAAGTTTCCCACGATATTGATATGGTAAATCGCCATTGCGATCGCGTGCTTTGCCTCAACCAAAGCATTGTTTGTACTGGTAAGCCAGAAATTGCCCTTTCACCGCAAAACCTTTTAGCAACCTACGGCCCAGGTTTCAGTCGCTACCAGCACCAACATTAATGCCCATAAGTATGAATTTCTTCCATAATTGTCAGATAACTTGGCTTGCGATCGCTAGTAGTAATGACTTGATCAAGTTGCTAGAATTTCCCTTTATGCAGCGTGCGATCGTCGGTGCTGTGTTAATGGGAATACTTGGCGGGATGTTGGGTAGTTTTGTCACCTTGCGCCAGTTGTCCTTTTTTAGCCACGCCGTTGGTCATGCAGCCTTAGTAGGTGTGGCGTTAGGTGTGCTGCTACAAATAAATCCGACTTGGATGCTGTTACCTTTTACCTTAGTTTTCGGGGTGATTGTCCTCTACTTCATCGATAAAACCGACTTAGGTAGCGATAGCGTCCTTAGTATAGTGCTGTCTGGGGCATTAGCGATCGGTGTGATTCTCACTAGCCTAATTAAAGGATATCGTGGCAACTTGATGGCTGTGCTGTTCGGCGATATTCTAGCGATCGATACCACAGATTTGATTTTGACGCTGCTAGTACTTGTAGGAGGTAGCATATTTTTACTATCAACCATGCGTCAGCAAATTTTATTGACCCTTAACCCTGATGTAGCTCAAGTTCAAGGGGTTCCCGTCCAATTGTACCGCTACATCTTTGTAGTTTTGCTTTCACTCGCCGTTGCTGTAGCCATTAAAGCTGTCGGCGTTTTACTGGTGAACGCCTTTTTGGTTATTCCCGCCTCCACCGCCAAACTGATGAGTCACCACTTTAGCCGCTTTCTAATCATGTCCGTGATAGTTGGTTCCATAAGCAGCATTGCTGGCATTATTGTCTCAGGTATTTTCAACTTTGCTTCTGGCCCAAGTATTGTTCTTGTCCAATTCCTGCTATTTATAGCCGTTTTCATCTGGTTTAAGCTGAATTTGAAAGCTGCATAAATCTTTTTTCTCCAAGGGCTTGCTATATTCTGAGATGTTTGCTACATTTATTAATCGTGGCTCACAAAAGCCCCAGCCGGGATAGCTCAGTTGGTAGAGCAGAGGACTGAAAATCCTCGTGTCACCGGTTCAAGTCCGGTTCCTGGCATTAAAAAATCAATAAGTAGCAAGCGGTTCTGACTAAATTTCATGGCAGATTGTTAAAAATCTAAAATCCCTATTAGGGATTGAAACTAGGCAAGGTTTAGTCAGAAGATTTTACTGCTTTTTGATGCCCCAAAATCTGCGGAACTTGGGGTCTATCTCTTTTACCCGACATCAAATCAAATGCCCTTTGGTGGTGCTGCTGGCTAATCCAGTGGTGGTAAAGTTCCGAGTGAACTTTTGCTGAATGCCCCATTTGCTGGGCCGCCAAAGAAATATCAAGCCCAAAAACTAAGGTACGTATCGCCCAACAGTGGCGCAAGTTGTAGGGTGCAAAAATTGAGTGGCGGTTAAACCAAACGGTGACGACGTGACCAATCGCACGATTTGACTGATTTAAATCGACTTTTGGTAAAACCACGTTTTGTAAATCAAACTCCTCAAACCATTCTGGGTAACAAGGCCAAACCTGGCGTGAACCCGTTTTGGAATTGTCGCTGATGCTGATGATGTAGTTCCCACTGGCAAGAGATCCCAAGTCCAGGCGGAAAACTTCATGGTTACGAAGTCCGTAAGTCGCCAGCATCCCATACACCCAGCGCCAAGCCTCTGATTCAATCTCATAAAAAACTTTGGCGATGGTTGTGTCTGTTGGTAAATCTCGCGGTGTCACCAATCGCGGAGAGTATTTGCCTTTGTAGGGTTTGAGGTTGATTTCCACGCCGGCGAACCGAGCCAGCGCCGAAAGTGCCATACAAGTGCGCTTGCGGGTCTTGGTGTCGGGAATTGTCGCCGTTATTGCTTTTAAAATGTTCGCGGCGTTGAGGATTTCGGTTTGGGGCAGTTTTTGAAATACTCGCCAGTAGTCAATTGTCCAAGTTGTTTCGCTTTGGTGATTGCGATCTCTGGTGTCAAAGTAAAAGTTTTCAAACCTTTGAATCAGGTTTTCGATGGTTTCAGCCTCACGTGATTCGACGGCTGGTATTTTTAAGTAAGGTTCCCACTGAAAATTTTTACAAGCGATTAACCCACCCAAAAGCCTCGCCTCAGCCTCAGCCCGCTTGAATCCTTCATTACTGGCATAGATTCCTAGAGCGATCCGTTGCTGGTAGGGTTTGCTTTTGGTGGAGGTTGGTTTGGGCGGCAGGGTAGCGCGGAGATACAATCGATTGCTGATTTGCTCGATCCTCACTCCTGTTTGAGCAATTTTTAGGCGATCGTTAATTTTGGTAAGCACGACATCTGTCAAACGTATCCACAGCCCCCACAAACGGGACATTCATCAGCGCCATGAATTCCTACCCATCCTGTACCCAGGCAGCGCGGACAATCATTTTCTGATTCGTCATAATCTGGATCGTCGGCATCCAGCGCCCAGGCGTGACCGCAGTCGTCACACTCCCAGTAGCCGTAATCTTCTTGGTGCTGTAGACGTGTAGAATCGCATCGAGGACAATTTGTTTGAGTCATTGCAGATTTAAAAATTGTTTCGATTTTTTAAGTTTTTTAAACCCCAGAAATTTTGTCTACAATCGCCAAAAGCCTTTTTGGTTGGCGACTTTAGCCGTCTACAGCCGAATTTTTATTCTGAAAAAATTGTAGACGCTGTAGACGGACTTAATAACCTCAACAGGTGAATTTAAGAGCGATCGCAACAGCACTTAAAATTCCTTCCTATCACTCATTAATCCACCTGCAAAGCTTTGCCTACAGTCTGTAGACGGACTGTAGGCAAACTGTAGACATTATTTTGACCACCTCCAGCCCAGGCGATCGCCATTTCCCTCTACTTCCCCCAATCCCCTATCAGCCATAGAAGCGAAGATGATCCGCACTTCGTCCGGCTGCATCCCCTCAAATAGGCGGCTAGCTTGCAGTAGGATTCGCGCTTTCAAAACCTCTCCTGGGTGCTGTTGTCCCCAGGTGAGGATAAATTGCTCAAACTCATTCATGACTAAAGATTGCTCTAGCACCTCATCATTTCCCCCGCCGGAGATTTCCACAGGTGCGATCGCACTTTGACCCCAACTACTTAAGTCCAGTTCACAAGGGCAGTCATCGACCATAAACCGTTTCTTTCCGCCAGCTTTGAGCCATTGTTCTAACTGGGGATTCTTCAGTGTTGATTTGGCGTAATCTTGGGCTTTCTTCCCTAAACGAATACGCACAAAGCAAGTATCTAGGATGTCAGCGTCACCTTCAAGGGCGAAATTAGCAGCTGTATCATTCTGGGCTAGAACCATAATGAACTGTTTACGCTTTCTTCCTACCTTGGCGTGTTGCCTAATCCACTGTGGCGCATTACCACAGTCAGCTAGTACCGGGAATTCTTCGGCAATATAAAATCGAGCAAACTCTTGGGGAATGTCTTTTGAAACTTCCTTACGGTACACTCGCATCTTTTCTAAGTGGTCAAGCGCTGACTGCATCGCTTTATGCACTTCCGGCAAGCCACCGTCACCGATTAGATCGCTCGGTTCGACCCAACCCCAATCTCCTTTGGCGCTGTCTACATCGTAGACAACGACCTTACCGCCGATGCGGGTAGAGAAATATTGAGCCAGCGTTGATTTACCGTCACCGGTTCCCCCAACTAAGGCAACGTGTTTTAGTACTTTGTTGACGTACTCAACTGGGTCAGTGATTAAATTATCTGGTTTCCAGTCTTGGTTAAAACTGCCTACAGTCAAGGCTAGCTGTGCAGTTGTCTGTGTTTGGGTTCTAGCCAAAGCTTGAAAGTTTATCCGTGATGCGCGGTCGATGTCGCCAAGTGATTCTTGTAGGAGTTTGGCTGTTTGGCGATGTCTGCGACCGATTTCTAAAGTACCAACGGAGGCCGCTAGTATCCACGGCTTTGATTCAGGCTTTTGACTCGCTCCCAAAAACAACAGTCCACAGCTAACAGCCAAGCTCCCCCAAAACGACCACTTGGCACAGGCGTACATTTGCAAGTGTTGATGCAATTGGGAAGGGTGTAAATCGCCGCTCATATTCCCAGCAGTACCCCCACAGCGACTAACCCAACTCGCAGCAGCAAAATATCTTTGACCTCTGGGATGATTTGGCGCAAGTAAAGCAGGACAATCCCAGCGATCGCCAAAATCCCCAATACCCCCAGGCGAATAAAATTAGGCATGGGTATACTTACCCAACAGCTGCTTAATAAAGCAGGAATCGCCACGGTAGAGGCAAGTTCATAAACTAAATCTGGCAGATTGTCTGGCAGCGCGATCGCATTCACCCACCCTTTTTTGAATTCCTCTAGCCTGGATAGTTCGACTGCACTAGCGACTGGGGAATACCCTCGTTCGCTCGGAACCTCTACTACTATTTTTTGCTCATCTGCCACACTGCACCTCGATTTTGAAGTAGAAAGGGCGATTACTCTCCTGCTTCAGAAGTGCAGCGATCGCAATTACTAAAGCCGAAGCAGTGCAAATTAATATCATTGCTTGATTCACTACTGCCCCCCTAGCAATTTGTCGGCGGCATCTAGTACTGTCTGTCTCTGTTCTGGGGTCAGTTTGTCGTTACCGTCACAGGGGATAACCTCCATCTGCGTCCCGGCACGGTAGAGGGCATTATTTTGCAAGTTTTCGTCGTCTGTTGACCTGGCTTTAGCAACATAGCGCTGGACGTAGGATTTGTTGATGTCTTCTGTCATAATCTTGAATGTGTGTGGTTTTCATTGATGTGGCCGCATGACAACGGCGATCGTGCTTCTTGGGAAAATGCGATCGCCTTTAAAAATCCGTTTTACTTGCACTGGTCGAGTTGAAATTAGTCACGACCCAAACCTGTTGAGACTGGCGAATTGCCGGTTTGAATTCAATTGGTCGTCGGGTATCCAAACACATGGCCCGACCTTCGTTTAATTTGACGTGTAAGTTCTTTCCAGATTTGGAACGCGAGAATAGTTGACCGACTTCAAGCAAGGCCCAAGTAATCGGTGCTTTACCCACTACATAGTCGGCTTGATGGCTGTCATACCCTTCGGAGAGTGGGTCAATAGTTAAGTCCTTCCATTCCTTCTTTCGCCCTTTGCGGCTGTTAACGGTGCTTGTCAGTCGCCCGTTAAGGGGTTTGTCTGTGGTCTGTTGGTCGGTCATAGTGCGTTAATAGTCGCTCAATAATGTGGGCTGATTTTGGTCGTGGATTGCTTGTGCAGCAAGGTATTGGGCGTTTTCGTCCTCTACCGCCGCGGTGATTTTCTCCCCTAATAAATGAAATGTAATCTCCCCCGCTAGATCCAGTAGCTCATCGTTTTCGAGTGCGTCGCAGCCCGCAATAAGTTCTTCGGGAATATCCTGGAATCCGCATTCTTCATACTGGTGTGCAACGCTGGTCTGTTCCCGCAGCGCTAGGAAAATTAGGCTGTTCAAGCCCAAAGATTGGGCGCGGTCAAAGTTCTTGCTGTACTTAATGATCTCAAGTCGCTTCATTTTTGTTAGATTCATTTCGTCCATCTTTCAATGTGATTTATTTTCGTATCGGGTTCTCCAGGGCAGTTTGCTCTGGATTTTTAATGGCTGCTAACCCAGCGACGCTACGACTTATGGGTGAATGCAGTTGTCAGTTATCGGTTGTCTGTTTCCCCTAGCAGGTCTTTGGTATTTGCTCAGTGCTGGCAGGCTGCTATCTCTGCCTGGTTTGGGGTGGGGCTTGTATGAAAAAGTTTTACATACCGGAAACTAATGATATATTAAACATACCGAAAACTAAAGTCAATAGTTTTCGGTATGAAATTCAGTTTGAGGTATGTAAAATAGGCTTACTGTTGTGAAAACACAAGAAAATGGCAAGACCACGGAAGTTAGCAGAGGACGCAAAGAATGTGTCTCTGAACCTGAGCGAGAAAGATTGGGATTTGTTTCTGTTCAAAGCCAAATCAATGGGATTGAGCAGATCGGAACTGGTAGCGAAGATAGGCAGAGGGGAAATACCACTAGGTCAGGAAAACAAGGAGAAACTACTTCTGGCAAAGTCTTAGAGCGTCTTGAGCTTATCGAGAATGCTTATCTTGACTATGTTGACGATCAGCAGCAGCATTTAGAAGATCGTTTAGTTCAGGCTAAGAAGCAGAAAGAAGTCTTTAAGCTAGCAGTTCAAGCGCTGAAACAAGAAATATATGATTTAGTTTCTACTGAGGAACTTCAAAATCAAGAGTAAAGCCGTTTACCTATCCAGGTAGACGGCTTTATTCATGGATATGTCGCCTACTGCCATCAGCAGGCGACGCATCTGTGATTATTCGGGATTGAGTTGCGATCGGAGATCATCTAACGGCGATCGTGGCTCACCAGAAACTACAGAAGGATTATGCTGAGGGACTTTTGGGTTATCCGGGATAAACTCCAGCCGAAACTGAATTTTACCTTTCTGCCAGCCGCCACCTTCAATTTGAAGTACCTCACACTGAATTCCTGTTCCATGAAACCACATGCAAAGGGGGTCGCCAAGATGAGTTTTGATAGCTGCGTGCAACTGACTTACTTTCAAGGTTTCTCCAGCCTTAAAAGTGAATGCGCTGTGCATCGTCACAACGTCATTTTGATTTAGTTCCATTTTTAGATTTTCTCTTTCGGTTAACAACATGGCGGCTCAAGCTGCAAACTTGATCCGCCTTCCCTAATCTTTCCCAGACCACCAAGGAATAAAACCAATGATCAGAGCTAAATTCACCTGTCAGCAAAAGACTCTCAACCACGAAACCCAGACAGAAACAGTTATCCTCACCCCAGTAACCAGCAACCCACCCAACGAAGAAAACCTGACCTTTTGGAAAGCGACACCAGCCGGTTGGATTGAACTTCAAATTACCAACCCAGAGGCATCTGCTCAGTTTTCTGTAGGGACTGACTATTACGTTGACTTCACTGCTGTTTAAGGGAGTGCGATCGCTCTTACCCAATGCCCAATGCCCAATGCCCAATGCCCAATGCCCTATGCCCTTTAAACCACCATACCCAAACTTCGACAACCTCATAAACAAGACAGATGCCGAAATGCAGCGATTGGGCTGGACAACAGAACAGGGGCGAGAGCATTTGGTGAAGTATTACGGGAAGCGATCGCGGTTGATGCTGACCGAAGAGGAGTTAGACAACTTTCTGCTTTACCTGCAACTGACCGATTCCCCAATCCCTAGTTAACCAAAATGTTTGGCTTCGACAACTCTAATAAGGCGATCGTTCATTTTCTTGGAAAAATCAAAGATAACAAAGAAGCTGCAAAGCTTACCCACGGAGAAGTACGAGCTTATGCCAGGTTAATTCTAAACATGGTTCCGTTCTTAGACATTGACAAACCGGAACAGGTTAAGTTTTTGCTCGCGGCGATGTCCAGCCCTGGGCTGCCACACTACGATCGCTCCTTTGCAGCAGAACAGATTCTCAAATTGCTAGAGGAGCAAGAGCAACGCAAGCTCAATTGTCCCGATGGATTTTGAACTTGTAAAGTGCGATCGCAGTTGCCTAAAAAATTGGCTAATAATGACCTCACCCGTCACCACCTTACACAGCAACGATTCTGACCCGTCACCTCACCCGTCACCTCACCCGTCACCAACCCGTCACCAATGAAAAAGCCGAACCCAACAGCGATAATTTTTAGATTTTGGCAGTGGGGTGCTATGCACTCACCCCACTTCAATCGCTTCATATTCGAGATTGAAACAGTACGCCTTAACCTAGTGATTCGCTTGCCAAAATGGGCACATGAATTATTCGTAATCAGATTGTCCTTTGTTTACCCCACAAGGGTAGCTACAAATGCTCCTCATGCTGCTGTTCAGGGATTTATAAATTACATGAAAACACAAGGAATTGAAGTAGACCACGGCATCATTGATGGCATCCCTTTTTAAGTAAACAGCTATTTTTACCAGGAGAAAGACATGAAAAACAGACATAAAAAGCTGAGTGAATGTAACAGCATTCCTCAGCCAAATAAAACATCAATTTCATTAAATTATAGCATATTTGGAGGGAGAAATGATTAACGTAACTCTCTCACAGCAAGCATCTCCGGCGCTAAGTGCTGAATATCAACAGCCTAATCCCAGAAACAGATTCCAATCCTTTAACGAGTTTAAAGAGTTCGTCGAAACTAACTTTATAGACGGCAGTGGCATTGATTCAGAGCTATTTAAATATTGCATTGAATTTCATGAAGACCAAGAATTTGACTATGGCGGAGAAGTTACTACCCCCATTCATGAGGCATTAAATTGGACGTTTACCCGATTTACCCAACAAGTCAAAGAGCCAATGTACGCCGCTTTCTTTATGAACGAAGATGGTACGGTCTGGCAAGCCGTTGTCTCCCTCTGGGACGAAGACCGTCAGCGACCTTACAGTTATTTAGCTCCCAAAGGCAATGGCGATCGCGTTTATCTCCCACCAGTTCCCCCATCTACGAGAAAACGCATTGCTTCCCGGTATGGGGTAGAAGTGCCAATGGACGGCAGTTTCTGGGAATGGGTTGAAACCGCTCCCCTTCCCCGTATTATTGGCGAAGGTGGTAAGAAGGGGCTATCCATGCTCAGTCAGGGATATGTCCCGCTCCCACTCTATGGCTGTAGCTCCGGTGGACGGCAAGAACTAATTCCGGATCTGAGACGATTCAACCAAGAGAGTGCAATTTGGCTGTTTGCCCTAGACCGTGACAGCAAAGAAAAAACCAGACATCGGGTTAATGCTGCCAAACGAGATTTAGGAAATGTCTTGGAGAGGGATGGATTTAAGACCTACAGAGAAGATATTGTCTGGTCATCAGAAGATGGCAAAGGAGTAGACGACCTGATGGTTAACAAAGGATTTGGTGCTTTTGACTCAGCTTACAATCGAGCGATCGCCAGATTGGAGAAGCAATTCAAGCCAGGTGGTCATGTCTCATCTGAAAAAGAAGAGAAACACAAAAACCCGCCCCCTGACCAGATGGCGAAAAGAATAGCCGCGTATCACCGCGAGAAGTTCGCATTCGACAACGAAACAAAGCAATGGCGCAGATACGCAGCTGACTTTGACGGGGTTTGGTCTAACGAATCCCCCGAATACATGGAATCCCTAATCTATAAAATTATTGTGGAGGAAGGAGCTTACAATTTTGGTCCCGATTATGTCACAGGTATTGTAAAAATCCTTCGGCACGAGCTTGTCGAGCGTCAGTGGAACCAAGTCTCATCCCGCGAATTTCTACCGTTCCTCAATGGCGTGGCAGAAGTTAAAACGGGTGAACTATTGCCACACGACCCTAAATATCGGCTGACTTGGTGCTTGCCAAGAGATTATTCTGCTCTTGGTGGAACCTGGGAAAGTATCAACACATTCCTAGAACACCTGGCGGCTGGCAATGCTGACATCAAGGAATTACTGATTTGTTACTGTAACGCAGTAATCAAAGGTCGATACGACTTACAGAAATTTCTTCACCTCATTGGATTGGGTGGAACGGGTAAGGGAACATTCACCAGATTACTGACTGAATTAGTTGGTAAGCAAAATGTTTTGGTAACTAATCTCCCCATCTGGTGTACCAATCAATTTGAGGGAGCGAATGCTTTCGGTAAGCGACTGGTGATATTCCCAGACGAAGATCCTTACAGGGGAAGCATAGGCAGATTCCTCAGTTTGACTGGTGAAGACCAGGTTAGGGCTGAAGAGAAGAGACAGAAATCTTTCAACTTTGACTACCAGGGAATGACCTTAGTAGTCTCCAATTTCCCCGTTTTCAGTGGTGGCAGTAGCAGCCGAGCTAAACGTCGAACCATCACCGTTCCCTGTAACAACACTGTTCCCGAAGCGAAGCGCCAACAGTTATCTAACATATTCGAGCCGGAATTAGCAGCATTTACCAACTACTTGCTGTCAATCAGTGACGATCGCGTTACCGCAGTCCTCAGAGGCAAGAAAGAAATCCCAGAATGTACCTTAGAATTCTGGAACAACCAAATGAAGGGTGATTCAGTCGCCGCCTGGATCAATGACAAAGTTATTTATGATGCAAACGCGGTGACTGCGATCGGGAACGACAGAAACGAAGGTGCAAATGGCGAACAAACTCAGACCTTGTTTGGATCTTATAACCGCCATTGTCAGGCTTCTGGCGATTCGCCCAAGAGTATCAAGGTTTTTAGCCCCGATTTAATAGAGCTTTGCCAGACAATTCTGAAGTGGCCAGTCCAAAAAGAGCATACCAAGACTGGCAAGTTTCTCAGGGGACTACGGTTAAGGACTTGTTTAGATGAACACATCCCAACATACGATTACTTACTCATGAAACGGGTGACGGATGGTGACGGGTCAGGTGACGGGTCAGGTGACGGGTCAGAACCCCTGCCAGATAAAGAGATGACGGATAGTGCTGATGTAACCCCAACTTATATAGAGGAAAAATCTGAAATTGAAGTTCACTTTCCCATCGAGGACAACTGCGATGTAGTACGTCAGCCCAAACTAGCGGAACTTGGTTTTAAAACTAGAGACACAATCCGTATCACCGCCTGCCCTGGCAGACCCGAACTAATTGGAAGGGAAGAAACTATTGATAGACTTGCCGATAGAGTTATCAAGACTGAATCGGGATTACGCTTTTTAGCTGGAGAATTTGAGAAATGTTCACCATCAAAAACCAGTCCTACTTTTACCGTCTTACTGAAAGGTGATATCTGTCACTGCTCACTGCACAATAAAAAAGCGAAAATCCAAGAAATAATCGTCACCAAAGCAGAGGCTAAAGTCATTCTTGCTGGCGACATAGAAGTAATCCGCGTTAAGCTGTCTGACCTTACGGCATTGTCATGGAAGCCGGAACCGGGAAGAACTGCTATGTACGGCGGAGAACTGGTGAAGATTGTCGGTTTCAGAAACAATGGCAGGGAATTGCAGATAGAGTATGCGTCTGGCAGGTTTGACTATGTTAAGTCCAGTAAGCTCAGTGAACCCAATACCTGATGCCCAATGAAAAGCGATCGCCCTTCTCTCTTGAGTGCGATCGCCGAAAACATGTGAATACTTGAACTTTAGGGTATTCGCCCTGAAACGATAAGTCAAAAGCGATCGCTATTTGCAATAAAAATTAACTACGAATAAGTACTGTTTTTAAAAATCAACTATTGATTTGAACTTCCTGTTTTGCCTCCCAACAAGGTAAAACAGGTACATTTTTGATGCTTACATAAGTGATTTCGCTGTAATTGTCTCTAGGTAAGGCTTGTGGAATACTTCGATGTTCCACTTCTACATAAAACTGGAACATTTACATGAATTTGTAAACCGAATACAACGGATTTATTCACTTCATAAAATCCGCTTTTATTTGAAATGTCAGAACCAAGTTTAGTGCAAGTCTTCGGAACTGGTGCAACGAGATTAGCAAATGGTGCTACTACTTCTACCTCTGGGTTATTTATTCCTGATAGCGCACTGACAGCAGCCGGGTTAGCTACACCATCAACTGCAACAGCAGAAGGGCATTTAGTAGCGATTGTAAAAAATGCTGAATCTTATTTAACTCAAACTAACTTCGATGCAAACATCGACCAATCTTTAATAGTTACAGATGGCTTTTCCAGCTTCACAACTAGAGGAACTGATAACACTGCTTATCGGCAAGATCAAAAGACAATATCACTCGCCAAAATTGACACTGGTTCGACTATCAACCCAGGTGATTACTAATGACTTGCACCGGGCGGAAAGGTAGATGGACAATCTCATATACTTTTCGGGATAGCCCTCGGCCTGATGCTATATATCCAAATTCAACTGAAGATGATAGCCCATTCTTTAGCAATGAAGGAGGTCAAGCGATATTGCGATCTGCATGTGATGGGCGCAATATGGAGCCGCCTTATTTTGCTGGTCAGTTTAGCACTGTAAACATTACAAGCTCTGTTTTTACACCCGATGCCGGACAAGCAGACACATCTAAATACGACTGCATAAATGGAGGTTGCATAAAAAATAGTGCATACAATACCCCTGGTTTGTACGCTTCCTTGAGCGATTGTGAATTAGCTTGCGGCACTGGGTGTAGTGGTCAGTGTATCAGCAATAGTGATTGGTCGCAAATTGAAGGTTTAGCTTCACAAATTAGAAGTAAGGAGTGTGGATAAGTGAGCGCTTCTAGCACTATAGGTAATCTGCAAAGCGCACTTAATTGTGCTGGTAAGTGTGATTGTTGTGCAAAATTACAGGCTCAAATTGATGCTATCAATGCAAAGCTGATTACTGAAGGGAAGGTAAGATTAATAGCTCAAAATGTAGTTGATGAAAGTAAACCAACAATTGTACAAACTACAAAATTAGCATTACAGCCAGATATTAGCGCAGCAGTAGCAGGTGGAATTGTAGTAGTAACAACGAAACTACAGCCACAGATAGATAATGGAATTTCTACAGCAAGGACGGCGCTCGCAAAAGCATTTAGCGCTGAAAGTGCCTCTACAAACGCTGAAAGTAATTCACTTGCAGCCAAGCGAAAAGCAGAAGAATCTATATCAGAAGCAGTTAAGGCTAAAAATGAGGCGCTATCCGCCAAAAATGAAGCAGGAACTGCCACAGCTACAGCACGAGGAGCAAATACAAAAGCAGTATCTGCTGAATCTACAGCTAATCAAGCTTCATCTGTCGCAGGTACTGCCAAAACTATCGCCAATCATGCCTTTGATGAATCACATGCAGCTATAAATAAAAGCTTAAATGCTGAAAGAGTGTCAACTAGCTCACTAGAAATATCCAGAGCGGCTTCACTGGAATCAGAACTTGCAAAAGGTATTGCTAATCAAGCAGATTTTAAGGCAGGCAATGCAGTGAATCAGTCCACAACTGCCATATCTACGGCAGCCAGGGCATCGAAGGAAGCTCTTGACGCTAGTAATGCAGTAGGGGGTTTGAAGGGAATAATTAATGGTATAGGCGCTAAAGTAAATCAACTAGGAGAACTAATCGGCAAAGTTGAAAAACTGGCTGGTGATGCAATTACCAAAGCCGCAAAAGCGGTTGGTATAAGTAGTGAAGCATTAGCTGCTACAGGTAGATTGGCAGGAAAAGTACTTGAAATATTTAATGCTCTCGCGGCCATTGCCACTCTCATAGAGCAACTACAAACTTTGTTAATACTTGGCGATCGTATTGATGCAATTGAAAATGCAATAGTCAGGCTTGGGAATGATGTCTCTGGTATTCTCGGTAAATTACTTGGTTTACAAAATCGCATCTCAAGAAATGAAGCAACAATCGGAGAAGTAAAAAATATTGCCCTTGATGCTAAAGGCATTGGTGAAGCTGCACGATTGCAAGCAGGTGCGGCGCAAGTAACAGCGACAAGAGCAGAGGCGATTGGAACCACCGCAAACAGCAACGCTTTGCAAGCTCAACTAACAGCCGATGGCGCAGTACGTAATGCAGCGACAGCCAACGCTAACGCCACAACCGCATACAAAAAAGCTACTGAAGCCCAAGGTATTGGTGAACAAGCCAAAAGTATTGCTGGTGATGCCCTGGGTAAAGCAGGTACAGCACTAACTACAGCACTAACAGCGATCGCACTTTACCAAGGATTCAAAGCACTGCGCGGATTACAGGGCATACCTGGAATACCCGGCAGGGACGGGCGAAATGGGATTGATGGGAGACAAGGCATTCCAGGTAGAGACGGTATAACAACTGTTGTTCAAGTGCCTGGGCAACCTGGTAGAGACGGCGCACCAGGAAGGCAAGGATTCCCTGGCAGGAATGGGGTAAATGGAAGAGACGGAAATATGAATCCAGCAGATTTAGCTTCATTACGTGGATTTATTGCAGCACAACATACAACAACTCGTGCAAGTGCAGCAAGTGCTATAGGAGGATTGAAAACATTTGTTGGTACTGGTTTCACAGCGCTGACAGCACTAACTACAGCGATAGGTAGTAGTGTAGTTTTCAGTGCAGCATTAAATGTAATGACATTTGCTGCAACAATTCACAATGCTTTGATGCTTAGTAATAATCTTGGGCAAACATTAATTAGTATTATTGATCAAGTGACGGGCTTCTTGTTGCCGAAAGGAATTGATGGTACACCAATAAGCCTTAGCACTGTACTAGGTAAAGCAGCGCATGAAATAATTGCAGATACTATTGGTGAAGCTAATTACAGAGAATTGAGTGAAGATTTCCAAAAGGCAAACAGAATTTACCAAGCTGCGTCAAATGTATTTAATCAGATTACTAACCTTGGTGGAATTATTACGGCTGGTTTAGAAGTTGTTGCTGGTAATGTCGCACAGATTGGTAATGCACTTAAAAAGTGGGGTGCTGTCGGCGAAAAAGCCTATAACTTTATGAACCCACAACCAAATTTAAAAGGGAAGTTTTTTACTTTCTTGAACAATGCTAATGAAAAAGCCCAAGCTATTGCTATGGTAGTTGCAATACCAATTGCTATTAAAGAAGCTCTTGGAGGAATTAATACTAGTGTCGCTGACCTCAAACGAGAGATTTCACAGACTGACCCTAAAGATGAATATGGACGACCAATCTTGGACTCAGAGGGTAAAGTTGTTCATTACAAACCAGGTTTAGAGATACCAGTTCCAATTGTTGTAGAGGCGAAAGAAAATCAATCTAAAGCTGACAGCACTAATTTCCTTGAGCTAGTGCTAGAAGATATTTTTGATGGAGGCGATTAGATGACAGAAATCGTACCAAAGTCGCCACCAGAAGATTCTCTTCCCGATGGCTTCGATCCATTTGAACATTTACAAAAAATTTACATACCTCAACACAATATTTTAGTAAGTCGATACTTCTCTGATTTGGGAGAAGATTGGAAACCAAATATTGCAACCGCTAGAAGTAGTTTAAGAGTTGCCTGCACAATGCAGGACTCTGATAATCAATTAATGATGAACTTGCGGCATCATTTATTGTTTGATTTGTTGGGATATGGCAGAAAAAATTTAGCTATCTACTATGGCTCTATAGAAAATATTGAGCCGCCAGTTGAAGGACATCCAAAAATAGTATTTTATTTTTCCCAAGATTCTGCGTCTGTACCAGCTACTCAAGATTATAAAGCTGATGCTGAATACAGCGTTAGATTAATGGATTTAGAAAATACCTCTACTAACTTGCATTCTAAATTAGTAGAGATAGCGACTGAAATAAAAACACAATTTGTAGATGCTAAACAAGGAATTATCCTTACTAAAGGTAATTTGGCAGTTGGCTACAAAGACCCAAAACATGGATTCTCTATAGGGCGGAGAGTATTAAGTAGTACAGAAGCTGATGCAATTGATATTTATAGGAGAATGTGCAATGTAATTGATGTCCCTTTTGATGAGGAAAAAATTACTGTAAGTAATCCGAAAAAACCAAGTACTGTAGGTGCTGTTACCCAAACTCAAGTAATTATGGGTAAAACCCGTAAAAAACGTGCTTATCGACGTGTAGTAAATGTGAGATTTCGGTATGCCTACGCATTAATTCCAGGCGAACCACAACCAGTATTTTTAATAGATACGACATCTAGATATACTCCCTTAGTTAAAATTTAAAACCACGCTAAAAACTAAAGGAAACATATATGTTTCCGAAAAACAAACCATGCGAAAACTGTTGCTATAGTTGATTTGCAGTCGGGTTTTATTGAAAAAAAAATGGCTTATAAAGACATTAGTCGTGGTGTTAGTTTAGCTAAAGACCATGCAAATTATATAGTGTGGCTTAACAAAAATACAGGAGAGCGGCAGGCATCGTATGCAGCTATTACAACCCCTGCCAATCGAGTAAAAACTGAACGAGTTCCTGGCTATATTATTCCATTCGATCAAAATGGATCGGGACTTGTTTATCTTCCTACAAGATTAATTTCAGCCACCCAAGCTGGCAGAGGATCGGCTCTTGCTACAACTATAAAAGGAATAGTTGATGAATTTACTTTCAGTACTACTGAAGTTGCAGCCTTAACAACTCCTGACGTTCTTGATAGTGTCAAAAAATTCAAGTTTGCAAAGCTTACGGTTATCCAACGGGTACAAACATCAACAACTAAAGAAGCTTCTCGGATTACAGGCAGACAATATTACAGACATGAAAATGATTCTGTTACTGCCCATTTTGGAAAAAAAATAGCTGCTGATACCTATGACAGTGTAGTTACAGCTATTAAAGCCAAATCCGCATTTAATGCATTATTTACTGGAAGCGAAAATGCTTTAGCTAGCAAATATCGCTTCGTCCCAGAAGGTGTATAAAAATGTCAATTGCATCTGACAATAATTTGCTGTGGGTTCCGCCAGACATCAGCGATTTATTAACTGTATCTGTTCAGGGAGATGCTGATGATAATACTGTTCAAGGAATGCTTATTATCAATGGTGCTGCTAGTCAATGGCTAAACGGCACGTTGGATGATTACAGCTATTTTGAATTACTGAACCATTTTGGAATTGACCCTTTTCGTTTTGTTGGTGAAGTTGAAGAACACATGGCTTTATTGATGAGATGACACGCAATTTACAGCTAGGGATAGAAAGTAATTGGCATTTGCAATACAGTGAGTCTTTCCCTGCTGTAAGTTACCTCAACGATTCATCAGGAAAGCCAATTTATCAAAGAATAACTGAAATAAATATTCCTGTAGTTTTCGATAAATCTATCATTGCCGTCTCTGTCAATACTGCTGTTCCTGTAGGCAAGATTTGGAAGTATGCCGGATATTTGCGCCGTAGTTTAACAACTGGTTTGGGTGCAAGTTTTGTAGGTGAACCAGAAAGTTTATTCTTAGGCAAATTTAATTTAATATTTTTTAGTGACTTGAATATTAATTATTTCTTATCTCTTCAAGTTCCTAAATGGTTTACTAGCGCAAACGTCGCTATTTATCAATATGAAGGAATAGATACGTCAACGCTAGAAAATGATGTAACAGCGATAAAAATAGCACTAGGAATATAATGAAATTTGATCCTGCTATGGCAGGCTTTTTACTAGCTCTTGTGGGTTCTCTGTCTGGCTGGGTCGCTTGGTGGAACGGCAAACGGCAGCAAACAATTCAGAAAGCTGTTACTGATGCCGAGAAAGCCCTTAACGATAAGCGCAATTTTGATCACCTGGTTAGAAATCAGTCAGAGATTTCCAAAAATATCGCCTACGGCTTCAAGGACATAGATGAGCAAATGGCGGATCAGAATAATGAACTTAGAGAAATCAAGGCTTGGTTAATTCGTGGCAAGGCAAGCGAGTAATCCTCTGGGGATTCAGGGTAACTGAAACTTTTATGGGGACTCTAGACAAATTGGGCATTGGGCATTGGGGATTTATAGCCCAGCCTGGATTTGAACCAGGATTTCTCGGAACCGGTTAACCCGCTACAAGCCGTCCTACCTTAGACTACTGGGCTAACTAATTTTACTCACTGGGGATTCACTCTAGTAGGCGTTTTTATTCAAACTAGTCAAAGCTTTAGTGGCATTTACCCTTGATGAATGGGGCTTTTGGAGCGTGCCGCAAACTTGATTTAGTCAAGAATTAGTCAAGGATGATTTTAGAGTGCTGGAAGTAGTGGGTGACCTGAGATTCGAACTCAGAACCAATAGATTAAGAGTCCATTGATCAGACGACTTGGTAGTGAGATCGCAGCCTTATTAGGCAAGGTTTAGGCAAAATTTCGGGATAAAAATCTAAGAAGTGATTACTAGCAGGGACTCAAAGCCAAAATTCTTTCGGACTGAAAATCCTCGTGTCACCGGTTCAAGTCCGGTTCCTGGCATATTTAAATAGGTAAAAAGCCTTGATATATCAAGGATTGAAGAAAACCACCTTAGTAACTGTAGAAAAACTAGCGGTGGTTTTTACATTTTTTAACTTGACTTTGACTATGAATTGACTTTGTATCCGGGAGAAGGTTGATACCCATTGGTGTCAACTTAAGCTCAAAGCTTTGTCCCACAGCCGTTTTACCCCCCTTAATCCCCCCTTTACAAGGGGGGAAATGATATTTCCAGTTCCCTCATGAGTAGCCGTACTGAATCTGTCGAAAGAATAAATTACCTTTACAAGGGGGAAATGATATTTCCAGTTCCCTCCCCTTTATAAGGGGAGGGATAGGGTGGGGTAACGCGGATCGTGATGGTAAGTGAGTGAACTCAATATTCAGTTTTCACAAGGGTTTCACGTTAAGTTGACACCAATGGTTTATACCCCGCCCCTTGTGGGCGATCTTTTAACTCAGCACTCGGAACTCAGCACTCTTCATTAATTGCCCGCATAATTCGTCATATTAAACCTCATATCGAATACATAGTACAAATATACTAAATTGCTGCTAAAATGCCTTAAAAGTCAGCTAGCCTTACTTGAGGTAGTATGAAAAAAATTCTAGACACGGACAAAAAGCCCATTTTGCTGAAAGTTTCGCTATTGCAGCCTCTATCTGTAACTACTGCAATAGTTCCATTGCAACCGCAACAGGAAAAAATCATCAGTGAACGGGAGCGTTTGATAACACAAGTTGAGCGCATCAATCAGATGGCGCGAGAGTTAGAAGCAGCCATATTGGAGTTGAAAGCGATCGCTAACACACTGAATAGTCAAAAATGTTACCCACTATTGAAGAAAGAGATAGGCAAACACATTTGTCAGTATTTCGCAGTTAGCGTCCCTTGGGTAAAACGAAAGCCTGATGAATCATTTATTTTGACAACGCGAAAAATTGATTTATTCCGAGCTGAAAGGGAAGCTGCACTGCTAGCACAGCAACTTCGTCAGCAAACCAAAAAAAGATTAGCATCGCAGCGACACAGAAAAAACAAGAGTGGGGCGGAGGTTGACACAAGACACTTATGCAAAAAGGCACTAGTCAACAAATCTTAAAATTATCAACATTCAACGGCAGTTCACGTCTGGGGTTGTAACAGTTATGCTGATTGAAGTGGCAGAAGGAACTTCTTCGTTAAAATTGCTAGATATTACACTGCCATTGCTAATGGCCGCCAACTATGGTTGCAATTAGACAAAACTGCCCTAATATTTGCACTTCGGTAAAGCAGAGTGCAACATCAGGCACAATCAATCAGCGCACAGAAGAGGTAAAAAGAAGGTGTTAAAGACACTTTTAGTAATTGCCGTTGGTTTTTTACCGTCCCTGATTTCTCTGTGGGCGATCCGTAAAACCCATACGCGATCGCGCTTACGAATGAGGCAAGCAGCCATGAATTTGTCAGTGGTGCAGGGACGGCAAAACCTTATACCAGTTGAGAGCGATCGCTATTATTTAGAAGGGGTGGGTTATCTGATTGGCGACATCAGCTGCAAATTTAATGCTCGATCTGGCTACATGCGTTGTGCTGTCAATCCTGACGGACCATGTAACGGTTGCCGTCACTACGAACCAAAAGAATTAGCTCGCAATGAAAATAAGCTTTAACGCTCTTTATATTACTCCCATTAAATAATATACCTCTTGCAACCAATTATTGTGGATTGAAAAAATCCCAAGTTTAGTTAGGCTCTCGATTTGATAGCTTTTTCTGTGCTTATATCGCAGATGTCAATTGAAGCAAGCTAAAAAGGCTCTACTATAATTTTGGAGGGGTTTAACCTTGTTTCTCCCTGCTTGGCTCCAAACAAGATTTCTTTAACTTTGCCAATCGAGCAAGGCTTTAAAAAATATTCAAGCCCAGAATCTTATTTTTCTTTTCTCAGAGATATATAAAAAAGAGCCATTACTGACAAATTTATACAGGCAAAAAATGAAGAGTGGATGTTACTTGAGTAAAAACTTGTAGAAATTTGGGAAAAAGAGTAAAATTCTTAAGGTCTTACAGCCATTATACTGAGTTATTTAGGGTACTACCCGGCTATGTCATCAACTAGGTTACATCATTGACTTGTTTTAACAAGCTATTTAAGACATTATTAGCGATTTTTAACATGCTACATTTTGAATTCTTTTGCTTTAGACCTGAATTATTACTTAAGAATTACATAGGTTGATGTGAATGAACCAAATGCAGATATTGATGTTAGGGGCTAGTCTAGAACAAAATGGAGGAATAGCATCAGTTGAAAAACTGATAATTCAGCATGTAGTTGATGATATTGAAATTCAGCATATAACCACTCATGATGAGGGAACAGCATATCACAGAATAATTGTTTTTGCTAAAGCTTTAGCAAAATTCTTAAAGATAATGTTTACTCAAAAAATAGATGCTGTACACATTCACATGTCTGATGGTGGTAGTGTTGTGCGAAAAGCTATTTTTTGTGTTTTTGCCTTTATATTTAATAAGCCCTTCTTGATACATGCTCATGGTGCAGAATTTCAAGTAACCTATGCTAAACTACCTGAATTAGCACAAAAAGTTTTAAATACAGTATTTCAGCGTTGCCAAGGGTTTATCGTTCTTTCAAAAACTTGGCATGACTACTATGTCTTAAATCTAGGTTTAAATCCGAAGCAAGTTATTATCTTGCCTAATCCTTGCGAATTACCTATACAGGTTCCTGACCGCCAAAATCGGACTCAAGTCATTTTGGTTTTTTGTGGGCGAGTCGGTCAACGGAAAGGTGCATTTGATTTAATTCAGGCATTTGCTAACTTACCAGATTCTCAAAAAAAATCTGCCCACCTAATTCTGGCAGGAGATGGTGAAATCGAAAAAGCGCAGCAATTAGCAGTTAGTCTCAACCTGATAAACAATGTAACTTTTTTGGGCTGGATTAATTCCGAAAAACGGGATGAAGTGTTGTCAAAAGCAGATGTATTTATTTTGCCTTCTTACAATGAAGGTCTGCCTATGGCGATTCTAGAAGCTATGGGCTGGGGATTACCCGTAATTTCAACCCCTGTAGGAGGTATTCCTGAATTAGTGATTTCAAATCAAAATGGTCTGCTAGTTACAGAAGGAAAGATTGAGGAATTATCAGAAGCTATACAATTACTGATTGAAAATGAAACTTTAAGGCTCTCTCTGGGAAGCGCTGCTAGAAAAAGTGTTGAACCATTTGATATTAAAAACTATTCTATTCGTTTAGCAGATATCTATCGTTCGTTATCAAAATTGAATTAAGCTGGAACTACTAATGAAAATCAACATTTGCAGAGTTGAAATTGATAACTACAATTTTGATGAAGTTGTAGATAGAATCGTGAAACATGTAGTCTATAAGGGTAAGCCAGAATATGTAGTTACTCCTAATGCTATGCATATTTTATCATTGCAAAAGGATGCCAATTTCCGAGAAATTTATCGCAAGGCTTTTTTAGTAGTACCAGATGGGGTGTCGCTGCTGTGGGCGGCCAAGTTCTTACAAACTCCCCTTAATGGTAGAGTTAATGGTACAGATTTGTTCGAGAAAATATGCGCCATTGCTGCTGAAAAAGGATTGAAGGTCTTTTTATTAGGAGGTCGCCCTGGTGCTGCCGAAAAAGC
Organism: Nostoc sp.; assembly: GCF_036917435.1. Lineage (GTDB taxonomy): Bacteria > Cyanobacteriota > Cyanobacteriia > Cyanobacteriales > Nostocaceae > Nostoc. Next base: position 40,071 of record NZ_JBALDM010000030.1, on the reverse strand, counting down.
TCAAGAGATTCTTGTATCCAGACATCCAGGCTTGCAGATTGTAGGTACTTATTGTCCTCCCTACGGGTTTGAATCTCAGCCAACAATATTAGCTTCAATCAATTCAAAAATTACAGCAACATCTCCCGATATCCTATTTGTTGGTTTGGGAGCACCAAAACAAGAAAAATGGATCGCTGCCAATTATTTGCATTTAGGTGTACCGATTTCTGTCGGTATTGGTGTCAGCTTTGAATTAGTTAGCAACATGGTGAGAAGATCGCCACTTTGGATGCAAAAATTAGGGCTGGAGTGGTTATTTAGGCTTTTAACAGAGCCTCGACGCTTATGGAAGCGTTATATCTTTGGTAATCCTGCTTTGATTTACTTGGTAGTCAAACAGCGTTTAGGATTATTTAATAGCCAATACGGAAACCTTGACGGTGTGAACGATAAATGAAATTACACACAAGTTAAGTAGTCATAAGGCGGTGTTTGAAAAGTTTTAAAGTGTAGATAAGAACCCCAACCCCCTCTCCGCAAGCGAAGAGGGGGCTATGACGTACCTAATAAAGGCTATATTAATTCTAATAAATTGAATGACAAATACTTGGAATGTTTTTATTTGATTATGCAAATAAAAATGATTTAATAAAATAAAATTCTTGCAAAAATATAAACTGCCTAATTAGTTTGCAGACCTTATTGACTTTTGCAGAATATCTAATAACTACATGATTATTTAACGATGAATAACGCGATCGCTCAGACAACAGCATTCTTATCAACTTGCGCTTTGCTACTAACAGGCTGTGGTGGTGGCAGTAGCTCTGTAACTAATACTCCAAACAGTAGTATAAATAACACTACTACTAACACTGCCCAGACAACGACTATATCGGGTGCTATTCCCATCGGTATCGCTTTAGCACAAACTAGCAACGTAGCATTACTCGGTCAAGAGGGATTTGTGGGAGCTAGAATTGCTGAGAAATATTTCAATAGTAAAGGTGGTATTAATGGCACTCCTATTAAATTAATAGCCCAAGATACTAGCGGTGATGAAGCTGGAGCAATTAACGCTTTTCAAACTTTAATTAACAAAGATAAAGTTGTTGGTATTGTTGGCCCTACTTTATCACAGCAAGCTTTTAGCGCTGATCCCATAGCCGAACGTGCTAAAGTTCCAGTTATTGGAGCATCAAATACCGCAAAAGGGATTCCAGAAATTGGTAATTATGTAGCTCGCGTATCTGCGCCTGTTTCTATAGTTGCCCCTAATTCGGTTAAAGCTGCACTCAAGCAGAATCCTCGAATTAAAAAAGTGGCAGTTTTTTACGCCCAAAATGATGCATTTAACAAATCAGAAACAGAAATTTTTCAACAAACAGTTAGAGAACAAGGGCTAGAATTAGTAACAGTTCAAAAGTTCCAAACTACTGATACAGACTTTCAAGCCCAAGCTACTAATGCAATTAACTTAAAACCAGATTTAGTAATTATTTCGGGACTAGCTGCTGATGGTGGTAACTTAGTGCGGCAACTACGAGAACTAGGTTATAAAGGTATAATTATTGGTGGTAATGGTCTGAATACACCCAATGTTTTATCGGTGTGTAAAGCCCTTTGCGATGGTGTGCTGATTGCTCAAGCTTACAGTCCTGAATATCCTGGTGAGATTAATAAAGTATTTCGCCAAGCCTATATTGAGCAATACAAGAAAGAACCAGCCCAATTTACTGGTCAAGCTTTTACGGCAGTGCAGGTGTATGTTGAAGCTCTTAAAAAGTTGGATAAAAAGTCTAAAATCAGCACATTACCTCTTGATAAATTGCGGACAGAATTGAACCAGGAAATACTCACTGGAGAGTATGATACTCCATTAGGTAAGATCGGTTTTACACCAATAGGCGATGTGGTTCAAAGCGAATTTTATGTCGCCCGAATTAAGATGGATAAAGATGGAAACACTGGAAAATTCGTATTTATAAAATAGTTGCAACATGGATATCACTCTATTTTTGCAACAATTTTTGAACGGATTATCTATTGGTAGTATCTATGCAATTTTTGCATTAGGGTATACCTTAGTGTATTCGATTTTGGGCATCATTAATTTAGCTCATGGTGCGATTTTCACCTTGGGCGCATATTTCACCTATGCTTTTATGGGTGGTAGCTTTGGATTTAATGGCTTACTAGCTAATGCAGCCTTGCCAATCAAATTACCATTTGCTGTAGCTTTGATTTTAGGAAGTACCTTAGCAGGATTGATAGGGGTTGTGATGGAACGGGTTGCTTTTCAACCTTTGCGCCGTCAAGGATCTGATCCTTTACTAACTGTTGTTTCCAGCTTGGGGGTAGCAGTGGTAATTGTGAACTTAATTCAGTATTTAATAGGCGCAGAAAGTTACACATATCCCGCAGATACTTATGGGAATTTACCACCTTCGATTAACTTTGGTACTCAAGAAAAGGAAATTCCCATTCGTACTGTTCAGATAATAATTTTTGCTGTATCAGTTGTGATTGTGGCAATTATTACCTATTTTATCAATCGGACTAAGTATGGTAAGGCAATGCAAGCGATCGCAGAAGATCCTACTACAGCTAGTTTGTTAGGGATTAATAGCGATCGTTTTATCATCTTAACATTCTTCATCAGCAGTTTTCTAGCAGGATTAGCAGGAACTTTAGTCGCTTCTAGTGTTAGTATTGCTGGCCCATATTTCGGGATTGCTTTTGGATTGCGGGGTTTAGCAGTAATTGTCTTAGGTGGTTTGGGTAGTATTCCCGGCGCAGTTTTAGGAGGATTACTCATTGGGTTAGTTGAAGCTTTTGTGCCGGCGGAATATTCTGGTTACAAAGAAGCTGTAGCTTATGGAATATTATTTATCATGTTGTTAGTTAGACCGCAAGGTTTGCTAGGTCGTCGGTTTATTCAGAAAGTTTAAAGAGACGTAGCGCGATGAAAACATACACTAAACAAAAATTAACTTTCGATGATTTTTTAGAACAGTGTCCAGAGGAAGGCTTATATGAACTTGTGGATGGAGAAATTGTAGAAGTGCGTGCAACTAGAAATCATGATGATGTAGCTGATTTTGCGGCTGACTCTTTCAAAGATGAAATTAAACGTCTAAATCTGAATTACGTAGTAAAAAATACAGCAGTCTTTAGAACTATAACTGTCAATGGAATAGAACAAGGACGCAAACCTGATGTCAGTGTTATAGATAAAGATGTATGGCGTTCAAATCGTTCTGCTTATTCTGCACTTGAAGAACCCATTCAGTTAGCTATCGAGGTAACATCAACTAATTGGGAAGATGACTACATTGATAAATTGGATGAATATCAACGCTTAGGGATTACAGAATATTGGATTGTAGATTATTTGGCAATTGGTTTAAGAGAGTATTTGGGAAATCCCAAAGTTCCGGCTGTGTTTGTTTTTCTACTAGATGCTGAGGGTAAATATCAACGTACACAGTTTAGAGGTTCAGAAAGAATTGTGTCACGGACTTTTCCTGAACTGGCGCTAACAGCAGAGGAAATATTAACAGCTTAAGAATTGATAAAAGTGATAGCTTAATCAAAAAATCTAAAAATGGCTGAATTTTTCTCTACTTATGAATCATCAATAGTCTACATGGTATTGGAGGCTTTATTAGGATTATCGCTTTACTTACCACTAATGGCTGGACAATTGTCTTTAGCTAGTCCTGGATTTTATGCTTTAGGTGGATATATTGCCGCGATTTTATCTACAAAAGTTTTCCCATCTAGTAATAATTTATTTCCGATTCCATTACTTTTATTAGAAATGTTAATTGCTGGTTTGGTTTCCGGCATATTAGCTGTAATAGTTGGAATTCCGGCATTAAGGTTGCGGGGTATTTATTTAGCGATCGCAACTATCGCTTTTGTAGAAGTTTTACGAGTTGTATCCTTAAATTTAGATATTACAGGTGGTGCTGTCGGGATTTTTGGTATTCCTCAACCATTCCAAAGCCAAATAGAATATTTGTGGATTGCCATACCATTACTGTTAATTAGTATGGTATTATTTTACCGATTAGAACGCATTCGTACAGGTAGAGCATTCATCGCCATCCGCGAAGATGAATTAGCCGCCAGTGCAATGGGAATTAACCCCACTTATTACAAAGTTTTAGCTTTTACTCTCGGAGCGATTCTTGCCGGAATTGTAGGTGTAATCAGCGCTCATTTTCTCAATACCTGGAATGCTCGACAAGGTACTTTTGATGCTAGTATTACCTATTTAACGATTGTATTAATTGGGGGTTCTAGAACTTTTTTAGGTTCGGTTGTCGGTGCTATTGTATTGAAAGTTTTATTAGAAATTATTTTACGAAGAATAGCCGATATAGCCGGATTACCCAATTGGTTAGCCCAATTTTTACGAGATGGGAGATTAATTATTTATGGTATATTAATCGTCTTAGGAACTATATTTTTCCCCCAAGGATTTATAACTCCAGATATTTTAAAACAGTGTAAAAGGTTATTCATAAAGTTAATTTCTAAAACATCCAAGCAGACAAGTTAATAAACAGAATGGAGTAGTCAAATGGCAAATGACAAATAAAATTATTTTAGAAGCCAAATCACTGACTCGCCGCTTTGGAGGTTTAGTGGCAGTGAATAATGTATCTTTTACAGTTAATCAACATGAGATTTTTGGATTAATTGGCCCTAATGGCGCTGGGAAAACAACACTGTTTAATTTGATTACAGCTTTTATTCCCCTTTCGAGTGGAGAATTACGTTATCAAGATACTAATATTTCCCAACTACGCCCGCATCAAATTGCAGGTTTAGGTATTGCTCGGACTTTTCAAAATATTCGCTTATTTGGTGAATTATCAGCATTAGAAAATATCATAATTGCCCGACATTTGGATAATAAAAGTAATCTATTAACAGGACTTTTGGGATTACCACCAGCCCGTCGGGAAGAGAAAAAAAGCCGGCGAAAAGCTTTACAATTATTAGAAATGGTAGGCTTGAGCGATCGCGCTGACGAAAAAGCCAAAAACTTTGCTTACGGCGATCAGCGTCGGCTAGAAATTGCCCGCGCTTTAGCCCTAGAACCGCAAATCTTACTCCTTGATGAACCGGCGGCGGGGATGAACCCCAATGAAAAGCAGCAACTGAGCGAATTTATCCGCAGTCTGCGAGAACAGTTTAATTTGACGATCGTTCTGATTGAACACCATGTACCCTTGGTTATGGGTTTGTGCGATCGCATTGCCGTGTTAGATTTTGGGCAGTTGATTGCCTTGGGTGAACCATCTGTAGTTAGGAACGATCCAGCTGTAATTGAAGCATATTTGGGATAATGAATGATAACTTAACTTGAGAATTACAAAATCTGTTGCAATTCCTCAATAGTATTTGCAGTGACAATATTCCGTAAAATTGTCTTCAAACGCTCTAAATCCTGAATCTGCTTAATTTGTGGGATTAAGTTTAAGCTGCGATCGCCGAATTTCAACTCTAAATTAATTTCAATCGCAGAAAGTATTCCTTGCATTTCCCCGCGTGCTTCCCCGCGTTCTTCTCCGCGTGCTTCCCCTTCGCGTAAAATTTCTTGATACCAAGGTGACTCACGTAATACGGTCATATCCCACCTCATGATTTCTTGAACGAGCGTATTCTCTAAAACAAACGTAGCAAAAAAAGCTAGAACTGTTTCCAGTTGGTTTAGTTGTTCATCAGCACGGAGAATTTGCAATGCTTCTCTAATAATAGATTCATTTTCACCACCTTTGAGAATGGGTACAAATGGCAGTAAGGATGGTAAGGGTTGTTGAAAAGCAATATTGACATCAATTTCCCACAGATTAATCACCCGATAATCTTGTATTGCCCGTAATCCGGCAATATTTGATGTAAAGCTTGTGGGTATTTCGTTGTTACCAGTTTTCAGAATATTGATGAGGACGGGATATGTTGGTAAGTTATATTTTTCTTCCGCAAGCGCAGTATAAGCACGCATCCGACGCGGCATTTGGGATTTATAGCGTAATTGCAATTCGTTGAGAAGCAAAAATTCTCCATGTTGCGGACTATTGACACGGATTAAAACATCACTTTCCCGGCTAATCCACTGAAATTCACTATTTAGAATTTCTCCAGCGACAATATCAGGAATCTGCGTTACCCATCTTGCCCAGTTGTTGGGTGCGAGGCTGATTAATTTTTTGGTACTGACATCAGCAGGCTTTGTCATCAAGGTATAGATACACTCAGTAAGTAAGATTTATGGTAACTTGAAATCTCCTATATAATTCATGTAAACAAAATTTTCACAAATTCGTCTAAAGAATTTATAGCGATCGCGCTATCCATTAAAATTTCTAATTGTTCGACACTTTCACCCTCAAGCCTTGCTTCTACTTCATGAGGAATTTCGCCAAAACGTCGTCGCAATACTCGGATTAACTGTTGTCGTCCACCCTGCTGAAGACCTTGCTGAAGACCTTGCTGAAGACCACGTTCCTCACCTTCGTTAAGAATTTCCTGATACCAAGGCGATTCTCGCAATACTGTCATATCCCACCTCATGATTTGTTGCACTAAAGGCGTGTCTAAGACAAAGCTAGCAAAAAATGCTAGCAATGATTCTAATTGGTTCAACTGTGGGTCTGCTTGTAGCGCCTGTAATGCGCGTTGTACGACTAATACCTCTCCCCCTCCTCGCAGGATTGGCACAAAGGGTAACAACGATGGTAGTGGTTGCTCAAACGCTATTTCAGCATCGATTTCCCACAAATTAATTACGCGATAATCTTGGATGGCACGTAATCCCAGAAATTCCTGCTCGTAACTATTGACAATAGTTAAGGTGGATGGAGGCGGTAAAATGTTAATGAGGACTGGGTAAGTTGGCAATCGATAGCGTTCTTGTGCTAATGCTGCGTATGCTCTCATGCGTAGAGGCATGTGTGTTGTATAACGCAGTTGTAGTTCATTTAGTACTAGAAAATCTCCGTGAGTGGGACTGTATGCTTTCACCAACACATCTGTTTCCCGGCTAATCCACTGAAACTCAGAACCGATAATTTCTTTAGCCACAACTTCAGGAAGTTGTGTAACCCACTGTACCCATGCATCAGGAGCTAAATTAATTAATCGTTTGCTACCAATATCTGCTGCTTTTGCCACAGGACGCTTGATATATTTCTCAGTAATTAATGGTACATCATAAAGATTGCAGTATTCTGACGTTAGTTTTTAAGTTTAAGCAATGTCTACGCACTGTTTTAAGAAATGTATGATTGATGTATCTTAGATTTTGAATCAACATTTCTGGATGTAAACCGCCGATGAAATCCGAAAGTAGACCAGATTATACAATTCTAGAACTTCAAGAGCTTGATGTTAATTATGGCGGTATTCAAGCTCTAAAAAAGATTAATTTAATTATTAAAAAAGGTGAAGTAGTAACTCTAATTGGTGCTAATGGTGCTGGTAAAACTACTACACTTCGCGCCATATCTAAAGTAGTTAATCCTAAGAGTGGCGGAATTATCTATAATGGACATAATATTAACCGCCGCCAAACTCACGAACTCGTACAACTTGGTATCGCCCATTGTCCTGAAGGACGTAGAGTATTAGCGCGACAAACAGTATTTGATAATTTACTTTTGGGTGCTTATATTCGTTCCAATCAAGCGGAGATAAAAGCAGATATTCAGCGTCAATTTGACTTATTTCCACGTTTGTCTCAAAGACGCAATCAACTAGCAGGAACCCTCAGTGGTGGCGAACAACAAATGTTAGCGATCGCAAGGGCTGTAATGAGTAGACCACAACTCTTACTTTTAGACGAGCCTAGCTTAGGTTTAGCCCCTGCGATCGTCCGGGAAATCTTCTCGATTATTGAAAATCTCCGGGCTACAGGCGTAACTATATTGTTAGTTGAACAAAATGCTAATCTGGCGCTACAAATTGCCGATCGCGGTTATGTTTTGGAAGCTGGTTCTATCACTTTATCAGGTGCAGCATCAGAATTAATTAGTGATGAGCGAGTTAAAAAAGCTTATTTAGGGTAAATCGTGAAAAACAAGATCCCCGACTTCTTAAAGAAGTCGGGGATCTGAGCTTTTAAGCTATAGATGATTTATTGTTATATATGAATAATTGTAAGGCAAAAGTAAATGGTAAAATCGCTAACTAAATCCCTAAGTTTAGAAGAGTTTTTGAAACTACCAGAAACAAAACCAGCTAGTGAATACATCAACGGTCAAATTACTCAAAAACCAATGCCACAGGGAAAACATAGTAAATTACAGGGTAACTTAGTCACAGGTATAAATGCAGTAGTTGAAAGTCGAAAAATTACCCTTGCATTTCCAGAGTTACGGTGTACATTTGGCGGACGTTCAATTGTACCTGATCTAACAGTGTTTGCTTGGGAACGGATTCCTTTAGATGAACGGGGAGATGTCGCTAATGTCTTCAATACTTATCCAGACTGGACGATTGAGATTCTTTCGCCAGATCAAAGCCAGACTAAAGTAACCGGAAATATTCTACATTGTTTAAAACATGGTAGTCGCTTTGGTTGGCTGATCGATCTAGATGAGCGTTCTGTTTTAGTCTATCCACCAAAGCAGCAACCAGAACTTTTACAAGAAGAACAAGAAATATTACCAGTTCCCGATTTAGTTAGCGATCTTCAACTAACTGTAGGGCAACTATTTGGATGGTTAAAGTTATAAGCAATTACAGCGTATTGCGGGTAAATGAAGTACACGGGTAGGGGCACAACATGTTGCATTGGTGTCAACTTAACGTGAAACCCTTGTGAAGAAACGATCTTGAGTTGACTCACTTCCTATGACGATCCGCTTTACCCCACCCTAACCCTCCCCTTATAAAGGGGAGGGAACCGGATTTACTGTTACCCCCCTTTATAAGGGAGGATTAAGGGGGGTAAAACGGCTATGGGACAAAGCTTTGAGCTTAAGTTGACACCAATGAACATGTTGTGCGCCTACGATGATCTGTACCTCACGCTTGTTGCAATCTGCTATATAGATTTATATCTAGCTTTAGGAATACTAAAGGTGTTAATTTACTGAAGTCAGAGTTAGATAATGGATTTTGTGAATTTAATAAAAATAGGCAATAGTTGTGAATTTGCAAATGAAGCTGAGTTGATATTGAAAGATATGCTGTTGGAATGAAATGATATGTTGTATTTGATTTTGGTGAATATGAACCTCTAAATGGATTTGTTGATGTAGCTTTAGAAAAATGGCTCAAAAGGCTTTAATAAAAGCTACATTGACATCTAAAATAAGTTTTGCTTATACATGATATTATTACAAATTATTACAAATAATGTCTTATATTAATATTTGCAGCCCTCCTTGCAGATATCTATATATTTGTTTAGCGGGGAATTCTATTCACCGGAATAATTAAACCCATGAGTCAAATAGTCTGGATAGCAAGACACGCTAACCGCCTCGATTTCGTAAACCCTGATTGGTTTCTCACCGCCGAACGACGCTACGATCCACCCTTGTCTGATGATGGGATGATACAGGCACGGCAGTTAGCTAGACGATTGAAAAAAGAAAAGATTTCCCATATTTTCGCTTCCCCTTTCCTGCGAACTGTACAAACGGCAAACGCAGTTGCAGAAATGCTCAACTTGCCGATCAAACTCGAAACAGGTTTGAGTGAATGGCTAAATCCAGCTTGGATGACGGAAGAACCCGAAAGACTCTCAACTCCAGCATTAGAAAAATTATTCCCCAGGATTGACACCAGTTATACTTCGCGTATCGCTGCCAAATATCCTGAAACTCACGAAAAAGTGCGAGAACGTTCTGGGCAAACTGCTAGATGTTTAGCTACTGAGTTCTTCCCAAAGGATATCCTGCTTGTAGCACATGGGGCATCTGTGTTGGGGGGAGCAATGGGGCTAGTGGGGGAAATTGCTAAAACAGAAGTCAAGGCTTCTCTATGTTCCTTGGTAAAAGTGGTACGCGAAGATCCAGAATGGTTACTAGAACTAACTGGAGATACTTCCCATTTAACCCATATAGAGGAAGTGATTCGATTTGCTTAAACCTCTGATAGATATTTGTGTTCATAGCTTCTGCTACGTTGGGTATATCCTACAAAAAAAGTAATTAATCCCCGAATAAGTTCTATGACTTTATTACTAGCAGGAGATATCGGCGGTACGAAAACTATTCTTCGATTGGTTGAAACATCAGATTCGCCAAGTCCACATACTATTTATCAGGAAAGTTACCACAGTGCTGATTTTCCCGATTTAGTACCCATAGTGCAGCAGTTTTTGGTCAAAGCTAATACAGCAATACCAGAAAAGGCTTGTTTTGCGATCGCAGGCCCCATTGTCAAAAATACTGCCAAGCTAACCAATTTAGCTTGGTTCTTGGATACCGAACGTCTACAAGAAGAGTTGGGTATCCCGCATATTTCTTTGATTAACGACTTCGCCGCCGTTGGCTATGGCATTGTAGGTTTACAAAAACAAGACTTGCTGACGTTGCAGGTTGGCAAATCTCAGCCAGAAGCCCCGATTGGGATTATTGGTGCTGGTACTGGGTTAGGGCAAGGATTTTTAATTAAACAGGGAAATGACTATCAAATTTTTCCCTCAGAAGGTGGACACGCTGACTTTGCTCCTCGGAACGAGATGGAATTTCAACTGTTGAAATACCTGCTGGGTAAACATGATATCCAGCGCCTTTCTGTGGAACGGGTGGTTTCGGGAATGGGAATTGTGGCAATTTATCAATTTCTGCGCGATCGCAAATTTGCGACTGAATCACCAGATATTGCCCAAGTCGTCAGAACTTGGGAACAAGAAGCCGGACAAGAAGAGAAAAGTGTCGATCCTGGTGCTGTTATTGGTACAGCCGCACTAGAAGGACGCGATCGCCTTTCCGAACAAACCTTGCAATTATTTATAGAGGCTTATGGTGCAGAAGCTGGTAATCTCGCCCTGAAACTCCTACCTTATGGTGGCTTATATATCGCTGGTGGGATTGCGCCCAAAATTCTCCCCTTAATCCAAAATAGCGGTTTCTTATTAAACTTCACCCAAAAAGGCAGGATGCGCCGCCTCCTCGAAGAGATCCCCGTGTATATTATCCTCAACCCGCAAGTGGGACTAATAGGTGCTGCTTTATGCGCTGCTAGGTTATAACAGCTAGCATCATCAGTGAGATCAGCATCTCAAAAGGCAAAATTTATGACAGTTAAAAGTCTGTTGCCACTAATCGCCGCCACCTTTATCTGTGGTGGTTCTATTTTAGTGGAAGCACGTCAACCCAAAACCCCGACGGCTGTTGTCAAGCCAACCGTTGCTAAAATATTGCAGCCAAAATGGAAGGTATACACCGCCCCAGATGGGCGCTTTAGTATTTTGATGCCGGGAAACCCCAACAGAAACACCGAATACCAAAAAACTTATATGGGGGAAATTATGTTAGAAATATTTGTTGCTCAACCACCAAAACAGGAAGTAGCATACATAGTTGCTTACAATGATTTTCCTTATAGTTATGGTCAAATAACTGATCCCCAAGCTGTACTTAATAATGCGCGAGATATGGCTTTAAAGACTACGAAAAGTAATTTAATCAGTCAAAGAAATATTCGTAGTTATAACAACCATCCTGGCAAAGAAATTGAGTACATCAATTCTGGAGGGAAAATCACTATAAATAGAATGTATATTGCCCAAGGAAGGCTATATCAAGTAATGGCAATAACTACAAAAAAACAGCAAAAGACATTAGCTAAAACTATTACTGGGTATTTAAATTCCTTCAATGTAGTTTTCAAAAAGTGAAATAATTCGCAGTCTCCAGATCCCCGACTTCTTTGAGAAGTCGGGGATCTAACTTTTCACGAGTGATTTAGGACTGTTATATAAACAGGTAGATGCAAATAATTAAAAATAATGTATAATCTTCTTACAAATTATGTAATGCACCGTAAACTAGATAAAATATCTTAGATTGTCGGTAACAAGATTTTTCCATTGCCTCCTAAATTCTGCTGTATTTTAATTATTTAATTTTTTTAGCTAAAATCATACAATTTATACGGTACTCAACCACTTACTCAAACATGATTTGTAACACTAGGATGTCATACTAAAAATAATAAGCAAATTACACAAGCAAGTTAAATGAATGGCTGATATTATTGATACTGCCGTTAACGTCGGTTCTTTTAGCACCCTAGTTGATGCGATCAAGGCTGCCAATCTGATAGATACTCTCAAAGGGGTTGACTCGTTTATTGCCTCTGCATCCACAAGTCAAGCATTTGACAACCTTCCAGCAGGTACTGTACAAACATTGCTTAACAATATTAATAAGATCCAGGAACTGCTGACATATCACATTGTTTCCGGCAAGATAATACCCATAAAGCCGATTGAAGGTTCAAGTTTTAAAATTAATCCTTTCAATAACTTCAATGTAGATGATAAACCAGAGCGTCAAAATCCGATGCTGCTGATGATAACGGTGTCATCCACATCATTGTTGATTCCTCGGTAAATATATAGATAGTGAATAACATCTGTTGGGTAGAAACTATTTATAGTCATTACCTCATTACTGTTTATATATATTTGAAGCAGCTTAACTGTTCTTAAATATTAGACCTCTCTCCTCTTGGGAGAGAGGCTTTGAATTATCTGTAAGCAAGACTGGGTAGCTAGATTTAATATTTTCTAAGGTTGTTTAACTTACGCAATATTCAAGACAATAACATTATTCAATACTACCTATTTAAGAATATTAATAGGTTAGTTTTCGTTCCTAAACCCAATTATAGATTTTATTTTTAGGATTAACTTAAGTAAGTAGCCGAGAATAAATCAAACTAGATTAAGTAATATAAAAAATATTGAAATTAGTTTGTAGTGAGGGCTGAAGCCCTCATCTGAGGACTAAAGTCCTCACTACAAACTTTTAATTATTTACGCTGCTCTACTTAGTAGTATTTAAATATTCATTATAATAGCCTTTCTCGGTTGAGTGAAGTACAAGAAACCCACCCCCCACTCAAAGAGAAGGGACTATGATGTATCTCGGATGATTAGGAAACACTATATTTTTCTTCAAAGTTGCACGCAAAGTAAAAACAATATCAGCTACATAAATTTAACAGATGAGGCTTTGAAAATGAAACGTTTATTTACACATCAAAATAATTTGATATATGTTTCTACTCAGAATCATATATTTACAGAAATCAGTCAATCTATGAAGGTAAAGTATATTTGTGTTTGCTGTTCAAATGTTTTACTCCGTCACGCGAGTTTAGGGAGAGCTTACTGGCGTTGTAGCTACTGCTATCAAGAAATGCCAGTGTAGAAAACAAAATCAAGAATGTCCTTAATCAAGTTAAATTAATAATTGGTATCTATCATGAATTTACTTCAATCTAATCAATTAGAGTTCGCCTGGTGGGTAGAAGTTAATACCACTGTTCCGCGCTGTACTTATTACTTTGGCCCTTTTGATAGTGAAAAAGAGGCACAACTTTCTAGAAGTGGCTATGTCGAAGACTTATATCAAGAAGAAGCTAGAGATATCATTGCGCTAGTCAAGCAATGTCAGCCTGATGTCCTGACAATTTTTCACGATAAAGCAGAAGTCCAAATATCTAGTTTTTGAAGCCCGTTTCTTAGATATTTTGCTAAAAGGGGTTTTTCGATAATATAACTGGTTGCATAATTTCGAGGTATAAGCTCTATTACTTGCTTAACCAAATTTAGGAAGTCTTCTAACTGTCCATCTGCTATACCTCGGCCAACCCACATCAGAGCTATTAGCTCTGCTTTTTCTTCCTGGGAAAACTCCTCAATATATTTGTGTAATGTCTTTACCGAATATATTTCTGTAATGCTGAAATCCTCTAAATAATTAGACAATTTATCTATAAATGTTTCTGGTTGATTTTTTCTACCAGATTCCATTGTTCCATAAACCAATTCAGCAATTTCAATAACGTTATCTATTTTGTTGATTGATAAGAAACTCATATTTTTATATTGATTTTAGAGTGAATAACTATAAATCAATGAATAGGAATAGAGATACAGCGCTTCCGGCTATTATGAAGCACAATTTTCCCCATATCCCTTTCCTATCCTAACTTTTGAGACTGTGTGCGTACCTCATAGCAGGCGGAAGTGCTGTAACTCAGTAATTTTAATCAAGAAGACTTTAATAGATACAAAAATATAATGACACCATATTATTATCAGGCTATAATTTGGCAAGTAACACTTCAACTGTATTTAAGCTTTACAGGCGAGTGTTTGAATTCAGGTATTGTAGAAAGATTCAAATGTATAAGGTAAAGGTATAACGTTTGATTTTGTCATAAAAATTTAAAAATTTGAGAGCATACGCTCAGATTTTGTATAATTTTAAGGCAGTAGAATGTTGATATCAGAATAAAAGCTATAAGATCGCAGATATTAAGAAAAGTTAAAGTCCATGATTTGAGGAGCAGGGTTATTGTCCTATGGTCAAGCGATCGCTCCAAGCATCACTCTCTGGCATTCAAGAAGCTAAAAAAGCATTTGCTCTGAAGGGATGGACACAAGAGAATCTAGCAGGGGAAGTCAATCTCAAGACTAGACAACCGATTTGGCGGTTTTTCAGTGGTCGTGCGGTTGAGCGTCATACATTTATTGAAATTTGTTCGGTGTTGGATCTGAATTGGCGGGATATTGCTACTAATCCGCCGGCTGAGTTCATGGAACTAGAAGAATACAGCCGCCCCCCGGTGGTGGATATTGATAAATTAGTGGAAAAAGTGCGATCGCAACGCTACGACAAAATTCAAGACCAGTGTGGGATTTTGCAGTTATTGGATATCAGCCGTCCTGTTGCGATCGATGACATATATATAGATGTGAATATTTTGGAGGAAATTGTCAGTCAACAGTGGTTAGAAATCGCTGACATCCAAAGCCTTGAACGAGAAGAATTTGATCGCTTTGGAATAGGTGAAGTATCCCTGAAACAAATACCAGGTATACAGGCAGTTGAAAAATACTCCAAGCTCAGGGTGCTAGGCAAACCAGGCGTAGGTAAAACCACCTTTTTGCAACATCTCGCCATTCAGTGTAACCAAGCTGCATCTACAGCAAATCAGGTTCCTATTTTCATTACACTGAGAAATTTTGCTGAAGTATCTAAAGTCACCAACGAGTTTAGCCTATTAAATTACATCCATCAAGAATTTCTCACATCTGGAATATCAGATCAGTCAGTCATAGAAACCTTGCTTAGTGCAGGTAGAGTGTTACTCTTGCTTGATGGCATGGATGAAATTCTTAATCAACAGAGCAATGTTGTCTTAGGCGAAATTCGCAGGTTTTCAGAAAAGTATCACAAAAATCAGTTTGTGGCCGCCTGTCGAACAGCATCTCAAAAGCTCAGACTCCGAGGCTTTACCGATGTTGAGATTGCGCCATTTACCTCAGAACAAATCCGAGCCTTCGCCGAAAAATGGTTTGTGACATTCAGCAAAAGCAACAATCAAGATGGTCAGGCGCAGTCGGTTCAGTTTATTCAGAAGTTGGACTTAGATGAAAACTGGCAATTTCGCCAACTCATAGTCACGCCCCTATTTCTGCATCTTGCCTGCTGGGTGTTCCACAGACAAGAAAAATTTCCGACTAAGCGGACTGACTTTTATAAGCAAGGTCTAGACCTTCTATTGGGCAAATGGGATGAAGCCAGAGGCATTGAACGGGATAATGTTTATCGAGGGTTTTTGTTACCACAAAAGCTCAAGTTATTGAGTCAGATTGCAGCAGCGACATTTGAGAAAGGTCAGTACTTTTTTGAGCAACGCATGGTTGAGCAATACATTGCTGACTATATTCAAAATCTGACCAACATGCCAATGGATGCAGAGGAACTAGAAATAGAAAGCGAAGCAGCGCTAAGGGCAATCGAGGCTCAACATGGGCTACTAGCAGAACGGGCGCGGGGAATTTTCTCTTTCTCCTATCTGGCATTTCAAGAATACTTCACAGCAAGAAAAATTGTTGCCAGCTACAACCTAGACGCATTTGAGCAAGCTCTAGAAGGATTAGTTAGTCACATTACTGACCCGCATTGGCACGAAATTTTTTTGTTAACAGCTACCATGCTGAGAAGTGCAGACTCTCTGGTACAGTTAATGAAGCAACAGATTGATGCACTGGTTGGACAAGACCCATATTTACAAGAATTTTTGACCTGGGCTAGCCAAAAATCTCGCAGTATTCCAAACCAATCAAAAGATGCGACAACTCGAGCATTTTACCTTGCCTTGAGTCGGACTCCTCACATAGCTCCTCACTTTGCCCTAGCCAGCAGCCTCGACCAGGGAATGTTTCTGGATGCAGCTTTAGATGACCTGCTGATAGAGTGTGCAATTGATGGGAGCCAAGACTTTGCCCACATCCACGCCTGTGGAGATGCTCTGTCTAACATTTTGGGCATAGTTCTAGATATAGGACTCCATAAATCCCTGGAACAACTCTCTGACCAATTGCCAAATTCTCGCCAAAGTCAAGAACGGCTACAGCTATGGTGGCAGACAAACTATTCAGCCTGGGCTAAACAGTTAAATATGACGGTGATTAATTATCGCAACATTAATCACCAGTGGGAGTTTAGCCCTGAACAAGAGCAAGTACTTCAACGCTACTACGATGCCAATCAGTTACTACTCGATTGTCTACGTAGCAATTGTGAAGTGACGGCTGCTATCAGGCAGGAAATTGAAGCCACTTTATTATTACCTCAAAAGGAAATTGAGGATAGGGAATGGCAATAATTATTTTGATTAAGGACTTCTAGGAGAATTTTATCCTACCTCCGGCTTCCCTCTCCTTTATAAGGAGAGGGATTGAGGGTGAGGTAAGCCAGAAACATAAACTAGTCCTAAATTCTTATTCCTAAGTGGGTCAAGTTAAATATAAAACCTCACGAAAGCATTGCGTGAAGCCCCGTGCTTCACGCAATGCTTTAAAGTAATGAGTAAGGAGTAATGAGTGGATGAAAAATGGGTATTTACTCATTACTCCAGAATCACCGCGCCTTTAGGTCGGTGAGGATGTCAACTTTAACCTTCTTCTTGCAGTTGTCGTAAAACCGAGCAATTGCACTCCAAGAAGTTCCTCAACGGTTTTCAGCATTTACCCTTATAATCTTATTACGTTTTGTATCGTAGTTAATCAAATAGTTTACAAAATCAAACAACGCTTTGCGATATTACAGAAAGAAAGTGTTTCAGTTTGATTTCTAGCAAAAATAATTCTTTCGGTACTTTCCCTTGTTGATTACTCTTCTGCTGACGTGTCGCTTGCTTCCATTGGTACGGAAACGTTTCCAATAGACTTCTTGCAGAAGTCGGGTAAAGCGAAGGGGCAATAAAATACAAAAGCTACTTTTGCAAGAGTCTCCATGAGTCCTACTTACAACGAAAGATCAAAATCTCTTTTGCAATACCTAATTCCCAATACCCCATGCCCCATTTTCAAAGAATATGCCTTTTGACCTAATGTAGAGACGCGAAAATTTGCATTTCCACTACAGATTTTTTAGCCCACTTTGCACTGAAATGCCTAATGGCAGGTCTTTTTATGAATTTAATCAATGGCTTTTGCTTGGCAGTTGGCATACTCAAAGGTGTACAAGTACTCGTTGTAGACAACGATCGCGATAGTAGAGATTTGTACGCAATTTTACTTGAAGGTCTAAGTGCCAATGTAATTACTGCTGGTTCAGTAAAAGAAGCTTTAGAAATTCTCAGTTGGTTCAGACCAAATATCCTAATCTGTGAAATTAGGTTCTTGGGTGAAAGTATTTATACATTATTAAATACATTGAGTGTGATGGAATCAGATAATGGAAATCATATCCCAATCATTGTAACTTCAACATCTACCGCAGGTACACATGACCTAATTCCAGATGTAGAGTTTGAAGAATATTTACTAAAACCATTCGATCTTGAGAGATTGGTTTCTATGATTGGCAATCAAGTAGAGAAAACTATGGCGAAAAATTCTTGCTCTGAATCTAGTAGTTTTACACTAGTACAACAATGCAAAGGTCAAAAGGCAAAAGTAAAAAGAAAGAACGCTTATTTTGCAAGATGTCTAGCGATTTTAAATGGGTGGTTTATTGCCGCCGTCATGTACTAGTAAGTAGGTGGATAAAATTAAATATAAAACCTCACCCTCAATCCCTCTCCAAAGTATCGGAGAGGGAAGCCGGAGGCAGGGTGAGGTTTGATCTTATATTTAATTACGCCAACCTACTTAAGTAGGTTGGCGTAATTAAAGCTAACTGGCAAAACTGTCATTTTTCCTTGATAAGCTGAAAATACTTTAATTTGCATCCTCAAAAAAATAAATCTCTTGTGGGGTGGGCATCTTGCCCGCCCTAGCTGTGCAAATTAAATGCACGACAGCTTAATTGGTTTTTCGCGCCAACTTACTGAGATATTTCCCCCCTTCTCTCTAGCAATTTTTAAATCATTTGCGATCAATAAGATCCCCGACTTCTTAGAGAAGTCGGGGATCTTGGCTTCTGATGGGGAGCAAATCAAACTATGTTACACACTAGTGGCTAAAGTCATCCATTCAGGTGAAGTCATACATAAAAACTAATGCCTAGTATTAAGGAATATAAAGCAGCTATGAAGCTTAATTATGCATCTAGTTGTTAAAAACTTGATCTCAGAAATTTACCAAGTATGTATTTTGCACTTTTCCTTTAACTAAAAAATACTTTCAAGTAGCAATACTTACAGGCATTTATATAATAAAATGGCAACTCATATAGAAATTCCAGTTATTGGCAAAGTTAAGTATCCATTACGCTGGTTAGTTGGGGTAATAGCAGGGAGTGCTTTGGTTGTTGGCACACTCACAACGTACACCCTGATAAATCAAGGGACAAACAAAGATGATATTGCTCAATTAACAGTGCCAGTGTCAGCGCAAAACGTTACTTTGCGGATTACAGCTAGTGGCAAAGTTGTGCCAGTTCAGAGCGTAAATATTAGTCCCAAGAACCCTGGAGTGTTATCGCAATTATATGTACAACAAGGCGATCGCATTCAACAAGGGCAAATTCTCGCTCGCATGGATAGTGCCAGCGTTGAAGCCCAAAGGAGCCAGTACCGTGCTAACTTAGCCCAAAGTCAAGCACAACTAGCCCAAGCCCTTGCTGGTAGTCGTCCTCAAGAAATAGCTCAAGCAAAGGCGCGGTTAGCACAAGCTCAAGCCCAGCTAGCCGCAGCGAAAGCCGGTAATCGTCCCCAAGAGATTGCTCAATCTCAATCCCAAGTGGATGCGGCTCAAGCAAAGGTGAATTACACCGGGGAACAGGTAAAGCGTTACCAATACTTATATAAAGAGGGAGCAGAGAAAAAACAATTACTCGATCAAGCTATCAGCGAAGACAAAAGTGCCAGAGCCAGTTTAGAAGAAATTAAAAAACGATTGTCGTTAGTTCAAAGTGGCACTCGGATTGAGGAAATCGACCAACGTCAAGCGGCTGTGAATGAAGCACGAGCAGCATTGATACTGTTGCAAGATGGAACTCGAACTGAAGAAATTACCCAGCGTCAAGCGGCTGTTGCCATTGCTGAGGCTCAATTAAAGGGTGTGCAAGTGCAGTTAGATGAGACTATTATTCGCGCTCCTCTTTCGGGAATTGTGACGCAAAAATACGCCGATCCAGGTGCTTTTGTAACACCCACAACTTCTGCTTCTACGAGTGCATCGGCAACTTCTAGTTCAATTGTCGCCGTAGCACGCGGGTTAGAAATATTAGCTCAAGTTCCCGAAGCCGATATTGGCAGAATTAAACAGGGACAGCAGGTGGAAATTGTCGCTGATGCTTATCCCGATCGAGTTTTTAAAGGAAATGTGCGCCTGATTGCTCCTGAAGCAGTGGTAGAACAAGGTGTGACATCCTTCCAGGTGCGGGTTGCTCTTGATACTGGTACTGATAAACTGCGTTCTGGCTTAAATGTCGATCTGACTTTTTTAGGCGATCGCGTTAATAATGCTTTAGTCTTACCAACGGTATCAATCGTCACCGAAAAAGGCAAAACTGGTGTACTCATACCAGATGCAAAAAATAAACCCCAGTTCCGCGAAATCACAATCGGGGCGCAAATCAAAGATCAAACTCAGATTTTAGGGGGAGTGAAAGAAGGCGATCGCATTTTTGTTAATCCACCCAAAGACTACAAAATCGAGAAGGCGAAAGAAAAGAGTAATTCGTAATTATTAAGACATGAATTTTTTAGAAAGTGTCCAAATGGCGGGGAAAACTCTGCTGTCAAATAAATTGCGTAGTGCCCTAACAATGTTAGGTATCGTTATTGGTAACGCCTCAGTAATTGCAATGATTGGCATTGGTGAAGGTGGGCAAAAGTACGTTAATAAACAACTGGAGTCACTAGGGCCAAATGTGCTGTTTGTATTGCCAGGTAATCAGGAAACTGAGCGTATCTCCTTTGAAGTGCCCAAAACTCTGGTTTTACAAGATGCGGAAGCGATCGCTTCTCAAGTCCCAACAGTAGTAGGAGTTGCACCAGAATTAAACACCAGACAGGTAGTTACATACCGCAACAGAAACACTGATGTCAACATCATTGGCACAACTCCCAGCTTTCTATCGGTGCGCGATTTTGAAACTGATAAAGGCCGGTTTTTCTCTGAGGTAGACATCAAACGAAGTAACCAAGTCGTCGTGCTAGGTGCAGATTTGGCAGAAAAACTATTTGGTAATAGTAACCCGATCGGTCAGCAATTGCGAGTTGGAAATACCAGCTTTCAAGTGATTGGGACATTAATAGCCAAAGGTTCTAGTGTGGGAGCAGATTATGATAATGCTGCTTTAATACCAATCACAACCTCGGCAAACCGACTTGTGGGAAAGAATTCTCCCTATGGTATTTCTTTAGATTACATCGTTGCAGCCGCTCGTGATTCCGAGAGTGTGGATGCAGCAGAGTTTCAAATTACTAATTTGTTGCGCCTACGGCACAAAATTAATGGTGAAGATGATTTTACGCTTCGTTCTCAAAAGGATGCTTTGCAAACTGTCAGTCAAATTACAGGTGCATTGACAATTATGCTAGCAGCGATCGCTGGGATATCATTGTTTGTCGGCGGCATTGGAATTATGAATATTATGCTAGTCTCCGTCACCGAACGCACCCAAGAAATCGGATTGCGAAAAGCAATCGGTGCAACTGAGCAAGATATTTTGCTCCAGTTCATCATTGAAGCAGTGATAGTTTCCGCAGCTGGCGGATTAGTTGGGACTGCGGTTGGTATCAGTGGCATCCTATTAGTAGGAGCTTTGACTCCTTTAGAAGCGAGTCTTTCTCCTGTAGCGATTAGTATGGCAGTTGGTGTTTCTGGTGGTATTGGTTTATTCTTTGGTGTCGTTCCTGCACGTCGCGCTGCTAAACTTGACCCCATTGTAGCTTTGAGAAGTGCTTAGTGATAGCGATCGCTTAACCTTCTGTATTCGATTGACACAGCATACTTTTAAGATAATTGACTAAATGATTTTGACTGGAGAAATCCAACAGCGCCTCAGCTAAGGAGTCATATACAGCTGATTGCAACAGGCGTGAGGTACAGATCATCGTAGGGGCACAACATGTTGTGCCCCTACCCGTTTACTTCATTTACTCGCAATACGCTGTAAAAATAACTTAAACAATTAAGCAGGAATTCTAGGCTTAATTACATAGTTCGATGAAGAATTTTTTTCCAACCCTCCCCTTAACAAATAGCGCCACATTTTAATTTTTTACTCAGATCAATAGGAGTATTTGTACTTATTGACAAAAGTGCTTTTAGCTTAACTTTTGACCAATGAGTACCATCTAACTGCCAAAATTTGACAGTCCCATCTTTACTGATAGAGATAAGTATATTATTGGATAAAGAAGTAGTATTTATTACACGATTTTGATGTCCAAACGGGGTTTTCATCAGAGTCCCATTTTGCTGCCAAAGTTTAATAGTTCCGTCTTGGCTAGCCGAAGAAATTATTTTTCCATCGGGACTAAAACTAATACTTTTTACTTTATCTTTATGTCCTGAAAGGGTAGCGATCGCAGTTCCATTTTCATGCCATAATTTAATACCAGAAGCAATAATTTTACCGTCTGGGCTAAAAGTTAGATTCTTGACCATTGTTTGCCCACGATCAAATTGATTATACTCATAAATATTTACGAGAATATTCAGCAAGGCAGACAAAAGAGTTATTGTTTGATATTCTCCCAAAGAAGACTGATTTTTTACAATATGAGTTTGTGTTTTTAGCCAACCCAATTTAACTTTAAACCTCACTGGGACAAGTAATTGGAATTAATACGGTTATCGAAGATAAAGGAAGTAGTCAAGTAGAACTAGGATTAGGTTTATTGTCTACCTTTAATTCCCAAATGCTAATTACTATATTGATTAGATATCTCCGAAAAAGAATCTCAAACCCTTATCCTGTCTAGGTGAAAACCTAATTTCTGGAGATATCTATTGGCCTTTGTCTACGAGATATTAGCCATTTTTATTTATAATCGTGGACTCCTAGCAATTTAACTTATCACCGAAGTACTTTGTTTTCAGCTTCACTTTGGTAGTAGAATAACGATGTTAAGTTTTATGTTTCATCATTAAAGACATAAAACCTCAAAAATAAAAGCTGTTAATTTCCCAAGCTTCTGCAATAGCTTAAAACTGGAAACTGGTAAAGAGAGGATTTGACACAATGGCATTTGTACAGGCCCCACTACCCTTCGATATTAATGCTTTAGAGCCTTATGGCATGAAAGCTGAAACTTTCGAGTATCACTACGGTAAGCATCACAAAGCTTATGTAGACAACCTCAACAAGCTGACTGAAGGTACAGAACTTGCTGATAAGTCTCTGGAAGAAGTAATCAAAACTTCCTTCCAAGACTCCTCTAAGGCGGGAATCTTCAACAACGCTGCTCAAGTTTGGAACCACACCTTTTTCTGGAATTCCTTGAAACCAAATGGTGGTGGCGCACCCACCGGCGATCTCGCAGCCAAGATTGATAAAGATTTTGGTAGCTTCGACAAATTCAAAGAAGAGTTTTCTAATGCGGCTACAACTCAATTCGGCAGTGGCTGGTCTTGGCTGATTGATGATGGTGGTACGCTGAAGGTGATCAAAACACCAAATGCAGAAAACCCTCTAGCTCATGGTAAAAAGGCACTCCTAACCTTGGATGTTTGGGAACACGCTTACTACATTGACTACAAAAATGCCCGTCCAGCGTTCATCAAGAATTTCCTAGATAACTTAGTTAACTGGGACTTTGCTGCTGAAAACTTGGCTCAAGCTTAATCCAATACGCTTGGGTTAAGGATAACCGTAGGTTGGGTTGAACATTCGTGTTACCCAAGCTTATTGAAGCTTAATCAACTAGGAGTTTTAAAATAATTATCAGTTATTAGTAATAACTGATAATTATTTTTTTTAATCCTAACTAAAAAACTGTTTATTAGAACTGGTTGTGACAATAAATTTTACTAAATATATAAATTAAAAATAATTAGTTAATAGTAAATACTCTCAGCAGCGATCATTAGCATCATCGCTGTTTTTTATTGGCTAGGCATATAGAGCAGAGGCTTTCTGGACAGAATATAAAGTTATAGTGAGCTACTTAATAAAGAATTGGTAAAAAAGAATTTATTGAAGCCTAAAAATTTGATAATCAACGATGTGTCATGAAATACAAAAAAATCCGAGTAGTAGGTGGAGCAATAATGCTTTAACCCTTGACAACGAATAACAATGCTGATGTGAACACATGAGAAAAATGCAAATTGGCACCACATTTGTGGTTGCTGTCTTAGCCAGACTTACTGATCTGGCATCAAGGTTGTCAAGGAGAATGAAAAGTGGTGTGGCGATCGCAGCACTAGTTGCGATCGCAGTGCTAGCAGGACACACCGTATCGGCACAGATAACGCCACCCTCTCAGCCACTAGCTTCGCTAAAAACCGTGCCGATACCGGGGCCAGACTATACAGGCTATGTCAAAGATAAGAGCAAAGCGATCGCTCTAGGAAAGGCTCTTTTCTGGGATATGCAGATTGGCAGCGATGGTAGGACATCGTGTGCTACTTGTCATTTCAAAGCCGGAGTAGACAGCAGAATTAAAAACCAGCTGAATCCAGGGATTTTGCGTGTGGATGCAAGTGGTAATCCGAATCCTGATAATACTTTCAGTCTCGGAGGGCCAAACTACACGCTGAAGCCGACAGATTTTCCATTCCACAAACTGGCAGATGTAAACAACCGTAACTCTGCTGTTATTTCTGACATCAACGATATCGCCTCTTCTGAAGGAGTCTTCAACACCAAGTTCTTGAGTATCACTTCTGGTAATCCTCAAGACAATGTGACTCAACTCAACGATCCAGTCTTCAACGTGGGAGGTGTCAAAACCCGTCGGGTCGAGCCACGCAACACACCAACCACGGTCAATGCGGTGTACAATTTCCGCAACTTCTGGGATGGACGAGCTCAGAACTACTTCAATGGGGTTAATCCGTTTGGCAAAAGAGATCCCAACGCTAAACTTTACAAAGTACCAATTCCTCTATTTCCACCACAAGAAGTCAGCATTCAGCTTAAGAATTCATCTCTAGCTTCTCAAGCAGTCGGGCCACCACTTAGCTCCTTTGAGATGTCTGCTGATGGCCGCACGTTTGATGATGTCGGTAACAAAGCGGTTGGTGGAACACCAAGCCTATTAGGTGGCATCATAGATATCTTCAAAAGCCTTCCCACAGGCTTAAAGCTTCCGAGAGATATGGGTCAAAAATTACTTTCCCCTAATCTGAAAGCACTCGGACAACAGAACGTCGCTGTTGACGACAGTGTTTTGGGTATTTATAGATCGTTTGATGGAAAAGGTCTGAATCAGAGCTATAAACAGCTAATTCAGGCTGCCTTCGATCCACAGTGGTGGAATTCCACATGGTCAATTCAGGTTGATAAAAATAACGGTAGTCGGCAACCCGTCCTCTTGGGTTTGGGAAGTATTCTCGATTCAAACAAGAAGACATACACCTTGATGGAGTACAACTTTTCGCTTTTCTTTGGGCTAGCGATTCAACTGTACGAGTCCACACTAGTATCTGACAATGCGCCTATAGATCAGTACTTTGATGGCAACCAAAACGCCTTAACTCCTGAGCAAGTGAGGGGTAAACAGCTTTTCGAGGGAGCTGCCAAATGCATCAACTGTCACGGTGGGGCAGAATTCACCAACGCTTCCGTGAAAAACGTTCAGGATCAACGACTCGAATACATGATAATGGGGGATGGACAACAAGCCGTCTATGACAACGGCTTTTACAACATTGGTGTCAGACCCACTACAGACGACTTAGGTGTGGGTGGTAAAGACCCCTTTGGTAATCCGCTTTCGGAGTCACGAGTAGCTCAACTAGGGAAATTCCAGCAGCTTCTCGGCACAACACCCAATATCACAGTCAGCCCCAACCAGAGAATAGCCGCAGATGGAGCCTTCAAGGTGCCCACACTTCGCAACGTAGAACTAACCGCCCCGTACTTTCACAATGGTGGGAAGTTAACCCTCAAGCAAGTGGTTGAGTTTTACAATCGTGGTGGTGACTTTCATGAGCAGAACATTGCCAATCTAGATGCGGATATCGAGAACCTTAAACTGAGCGATCAGGATAAAGATGACCTAGTAGCTTTTCTGAAAGCACTCACTGACGAGCGAGTTCGTTATGAGAAAGCGCCCTTCGACCATCCGCAGCTGTTTGTTCATAATGGACATCCAGGAAATGAAACCTCCGTTACCAATGATGGCACCGGAAAAGCTACAGATGAGCTTCTTGAGATCCCATCTGTTGGTCGTAATGGTCGCAGCACTCCGCCTTCCAACTTACTTCCGACTCCGTAGCAAAGGTAACTTGCATTCCGATGATGGTCTGGTCAACACTCTCTTAGTTGACAATTACTTTGCCTGATGACTTTTTCTTGCTCTAAAGTGCCTCCTTGACCCTCAATTAAGGGACTGACAAAAAATAATCCATATTGTGGGATGTTTTTTATTTGTCAGTCCCCAATTGCAAGCCACCAAATCTGAGATTTTGCACAGTGACTTAAACTCTTGCTCGTTTGAGTCGCAGTAGTTGTTGGTGAGGGCAGGATAAATCCTGTTTCCTTGTATCTTAAAAGTAGTAAGATTAAAATCAAAATATATGGATAGCAAAGAGCTAGCGCAATATATTGAGGCAACTAATAGCATCACCAAACCTTGGCTATTGGTACAACTGCGCCTCAAGAAATTGCAAGAGCGTCGAGTCACCCTTGCAAACGATGTCTACACCAAAGAATTAGAAGATATTCACAAAGACTTGATGAATTTGGGGGAATGGTGGCGCGGTATTGAAGATGAGGTATTTTAAAGTTAGGAGTTAGGAGTTAGGAGTTAGGAGTTAGGAGTTATAGCGGTTCCCATTCAGATGCAGTACAACATTACATCACGAAACCCAGGGCCATAGTACTGCCCATAGGTATCAACTTAAACTCAAACCCTTTTCAAACCTAGTTTACAGCCTCTTGCTGGAAATACTGCTATTGGCGGCAGAGCCTCACATTAGACATTCCCAGTCGGAGACTGGGAACGAGATAACGAGACAATCTCTAAAAGCTGCTTATAGACTGGCTTTCACGTTAAGTTGACACCAATGGGCACTGCCGTGCCCCTACGGATGTACCTCACGTAAACGAGAACCGCACCTATATGAGTTTTCCAAACTCCTAACTCCTAACTCCTAACTCCTAACTTAAAACGCAACCTGATGGCTCAAGCTCTCGATCAAGTCGATTACGATACTCTCGATGCCGCAAAAAGACGCTTCATCGATGCTGCAAAACGCACACTTACCTTTGCAAGCGCCTATGGTACTGTCCCCTCATCGGGTCTTGGAGCAAGTGCTAACGCTTTCAGCTTCAACCTCGCTCCATTTATTCAAGTGGGCGCTCCAGAACTTTCTCTAACACTTGTCCCCGAAGGACTAGGAACCGCAGACGATACCCGCCCTGATGACCTTTCCGAAGAAGAACTTCGGCGATTCTGGTGGAACATCGGTATCAAGATCATCTCATGTCTGACAAACGATGCGGCAACATCAGGGATGCAGACTCTACTTCTTGGTCTTTATCTACCATCAAGTACTCCTGAAACGATTTTTACTCCCGCTTTTCTTGATGGCTTTCTGGATGGAGTAGTTGAGGGTTGCAAACGAGTGGGGTGTGTCTATCTCTCAGGGGAAACTCCTCAACTAAAAACTAAGATGATTCCAGGTCGGCTCGACATTGCTGGTTCGGTTTTTGGTGTTATGCCGCCTGGTGTCGCTCCCATTGATAGCTCACGTTTGGATGCCGGAAATATTATTGTTCTTGTTGAGAGTTCTGGCCCCCATGAAAACGGCTTTACTCCACTGCGAAAGCTTGCTGAGTCTCTTCCTGATGGGTATAGAACAAAACTTCCGAGTGGGCAGGAGTTTTGGGAAGCGATGAATGCTGCGTCGTATCTCTACACGCCCCTTGTACAGGCGCTGCTTGCCGAGGGAATTCGCCCTACCGCGATGGAGAATATCACCGGTCATGGTTGGCAGAAGCTGATGCGGTCTGTGAAGCCGCTCCGGTATGTTATCGAAAGGATGCTCCCAGTGCCGGAGATATTTACGTTTGTTGAGGGTCATCTAGAGGGCGGCGCAGAGACGATGCTTTCTGTGTTCAATTACGGAGCCGGGTTTGCATTTTATACAGAGTCGGAGCAGGATGCAGAAAGGATTGTCATTCTCGCAAGAGAACATCAGCTAACGGCTATGATTGCAGGAAGGGTTGAAGCGTCCCTTAGCCGTGAGGTAGTGGTAGAACCGCTTGGGGTGACGTTGAAGGGAGATTCTTTTGGGATTGCTCGAGGAGTATAATCAGCCGCAAGCGTAGGCATAGCCCATCGTAGACATCGCTAGTTTTCTTACAACTATTGTAAAGTTACTCATGCGATGCCTGCGGCGGATTACGCTTACGCTAAAGTCATTACTAGATTAAATAAAATTAGTGTAATTATCTAGATAATTGCTTTTTTTGATACACAATACATCTTTAGTCTTAAGCTGATTAAAGACAATTAATCTCCTAATTCTTTGAAAATTAGCCATTTAGTAAAAATATTATAGGCGTACTTATAAAATTTAATATGCAATATTTTTTACTACTTACATTTAAAGTAGTGCAAATTACCCATGACTACTGAGGTTAAGATTTGCTAACGTAGTCTTAACATATTGAAAAATTTTCTGAGAAAGCTGAGAAAGTAGCCACCAATACTAATTTACAGTGTTGGAAATTTCTCATCTGTAAATGGGGCGTTTTAGTGTGTTAAAAGTATATATTTTTATTCAGAGGGGGTTATGGCTGTAAATTTGGCCCGGACTACTGCTTCGGCAGAACTTTTGAAGCAAGTATTCCAGAACATTGATGCATATAGTTGCCCAAGGTTATTCAACTTTCACATGCACACTATCTACTCGGATGGCAGGTTGCAGCCAAGTGCATTGATGGAGCAGGCGATCGCAATTGGACTAAAAGGGTTAGCGATCACTGACCATCATGGTATTATCGGCTATCAAGCAGCCCTTGCTTGGTTAGAAGATTGGAAGTGGAGTAATTCTGGTGCAACAACTCCTTACCTGTGGAGTGGCGTGGAAATCAATGCCAACCTTCTGGATACAGAAGTTCACATTTTGGCTTATGCTTTTGCTCCAGAACACCCTAGTATGAAACCCTATCTGCAAAGAAGGCCGACTACAGGCCAAGAATATCAGGCAAGTAACGTGATTGCCGCTATTCATGCAGCTGGGGGATTAGCTGTTCTGGCTCATCCAGCCCGTTATAAGCGATCGCATTTTGAGCTAATTCCAGCTGCATCCCAAAAAGGGATCGATGGTGTGGAAACTTTTTACGCCTACAATAACCCTAAGCCTTGGCAACCCAGCATATTGGAATCAGAACAAGTGCAAAAGTTGGCTGATGAATACTTTCTTCTCAATACCTGTGGTACTGACAGCCACGGTTTGAGCTTGCTACAACGCTTGTAAAGATGAATCAATTTTTTTAAATCTCCTGGTTCAATCTGCCAGGAGGTTATCTTTTTTTTCGAGATGTCTAATAATCAATTTGTTTTATTAGAGTTAACTTCAACAGATTAAGAAGCTATTTTGATTGTCTCTTTGGCAACTTTTTCCTTACGTTCACTATAGCGGTCTGTGAGATAATCAACTTTGTCACGCAATAGTAAAGTAAATTTGTAAAGTTCTTCCATTACATCGACAACGCGATCGCGGTAGGGCGAATCTTTCATTGTGCCGTCTTCGTTAAACTCTTGATATGCTTTAGCCACTGAGGATTGATTGGGGATGGTGAACATCCGCATCCAGCGCCCAAGAATTCTTAATGTGTTGACGGCATTGAAAGACTGAGATCCACCACTTACTTGCATGACAGCTAAGGTTCTGCCTTGAGTTGGGCGAACGGCTCCGATAGTAAGCGGAATCCAGTCGATCTGATTTTTCATAATGCCAGAAATCTGACCGTGCAGTTCTGGGCTAGACCATACCTGTCCTTCCGACCATACGCTTAATTCGCGCAACTCCTGCACCTTTGGGTGGGTGTCAGGTACGCTACCGTAGATTGGTAATTCGCGTGGATCGAAAAACTTCACCTCTGCGCCAAATTCTTCAATGATGCGTGCTGCTTCTTCTGCTAAAAGGTGACTATAGGAACGTTCACGCAGGGAGCCATACAAAAACAAAATTCTGGGGGGATGATCAAATGTCGTCATGGTAATTGCTTAGGGATTTCCAAGAAATTTCGTCGCTTCTCACTGGTTCGTTAGAGAGACGCGATAAATTGCCGTATCTACAGGAAATTTATCCATCAATTATTTATGGACAGATTAGTAGTAGGATTTGATTTACAGAATTTTTCAGATATTTAGGCCACAACTGAGATCGGGATTTGTGTAGTGAAATTACTTGAAAAGCGCTTTAACGTTACAATCTCGATCAGGCAGGTATAAAATCTTTATTTACAGCCTCAATTAGTTGAGTCACCCGTTCTTTGATCTCATCGCGGACTCTAGGAAAAATTTCCGGTTGTTCTGCTGGATCGTCTAACTGCCAGTCTTCAAATACTTCCCGTGTAACCCACTCTGGCGGTAAATTTACGCCACAGCCACACAAAGAAATTACTACATCAAAGTCTTGTGCTTTGAAATCACTTAGGGGTTTGGAGTGTTGATCGGTAATGTCGATACCAATTTCTTTCATAGTGGCGATCGCTTCTGGTCTGACCTGACTTGCTTCTAATCCTGAACTAATCACTTCAATCTTTCCTTGACCAAGAGTTTTGGCAAAACCTTCTGCCATTTGGGAACGAGCAGAATTCTTTTTACAGACAAACATTACACGTTTCATAGTTCAACTCCTCAGAGTAATTTGACTAAATTTATTCTAAAATTCGTTGGGTTGTATCAAGAGTATATTCCTATCATTTCAAAAAAAGTTGATTTATCAATACGTATCTATCTAAAAATAAACAAAACATTATAAAAAAAATTGATGAATTTTTAAGTTTCGCAGGGGGGACGAATAGCTAATATTGGGCTAAAGCGGCGGAATTCTGCTAAATACTGCTCTAAAGCAACAAATTGGGTCAGATTGAGACTGTAATAAATCCAGCGTCCTTCTTGACGAGCGCGAACTAAACCAGCTTCTTTCAGGGTTTTGAGGTGAAAAGATAGTTTAGACTGAGTGGTTCCCAGGTGGTCGCACAGGTCACATACACATAGTTCTTGAGAGCGCAGAAGTTCTAAGACCTGAATTCGTAGGGGATCAGACAGGGCATGAAAGCCAGCAGCGATCGCATCAGGAGTGAAGGTGCTATTTAAAGGCATCAATTTTTTTTGAAGTATTTCTTTATGGTAAAGTCGAAATCATAGGTTAAACCATACATTCACCAAAACAGCCTAATCAATACGGCGATTTAGTGGGTTGAGGATGTCACAATTTTATAGTCGATTTTTGGTTGGGATCACAATCATTGAGAAATAGGGTACTTTATCTGGATCAACTTCATCCAGGGGTATGATGCGTTGCTGTGATGTTGATGCCCGCTCAATATATCTTGCCCGTGATGCTAGCCCTAATTTATGCAGGATATCTCGTACTTTGGTAAAGTGACGACCTAGCTTCATAATTGCTGCTGCATCAGTCATCAGTAGATGTGTAGTCAGTTCTTCTGGTGGCAATGGTGCAGGTAGTACGGTAAGAATATCAGTGTAGTAGGTGAAAGGCACACCCAAGGCTACCGGACAAGCCATCAGCGAAGAAACTCCAGGGACAACTTCTGTTTCATACTGGTCAGATAATCGTGTGAACAAGTACATGAAGGAACCATAGAAAAATGGATCTCCCTCACATAGCACCACGACATCTCGACCTGCTGCTAAATGTTCGGCGATTGGTTCAATTTCCCGATCATAAATAGACTTGGCCTTTTCCGGCTCCAAAGCGCGGGGAAGGTGAAATAATACCTCGATTTGATTGCCAGGAAGATATTGCGCCACGATCGCTCTAGCGAAACTTTGTTTATCTGTGGCTGATTGATAAGCTACCACAGGAGCGGCACGTAATAGCCGTAGCGCTTTCAGAGTCAATAGTTCTGGATCGCCGGGGCCGACACCAATTCCATAAAGACGACCTTTGGTTTTCATATTCATTCTTCCTCGGTTGCTAGGGCATTAACTGCTGCTGCTGCGATCGCACTTCCACCGCGCCGACCATGTAATGTTAAAAATGGTACATCCCTGCTATCTGCTGCCAATGCTGCTTTTGATTCGGCTGCACCGACAAATCCAACTGGAAAGCCTAAGATAATCGCAGGCTTCTTAACTCCTTCATCGAGCATTTCTAAGAGTCTAAATAGTGCTGTGGGTGCATTACCAATTGCGATTACTGATCCTTCCAGATGCGATCGCCATAGTTCCAATGCTGCCGCCGACCTTGTAGTACCCAAACCTTGGGCAATGTCTGGAACTTCCGGCTCGTTGAGGGTACAGATAACTTGATTGTTTGCAGATAACCGTCGCCTGGTAATGCCATCGGCAACCATTCTGCAATCGCATAGAATTGTAGCTCCTCCTGCTAGTGCTGCCCTTGCGGATTGCACTGCTGTTGGTGAATATCCCAAGTCAGTAACAATATCCGTCATCCCACAGGCATGAATGAGACGCACGGCAACTTTTGCTACATCCGGGGGTAGCCCATCTAGGTTTGCTTCTGACCGGATAATTGCAAAAGAATTACGGTAAATTTCGTTGGCATCTCGGATGTAGTCGGGCATTCAATTTGGGATTTGGGATTTTAAATTTTGGATTGACCGATGAAAATCGAAAAGCTCAGATTGCTGACTTCTCTAAAAAGTTGGGAATCTTATTGTTCACAAATGATTTAGGAATAATGTTAAATAACTGTTGTAATTTAGCGATCGATGTACGATCGCTAAATTCTCTAAAGGATTCATTCAGATTTAAGCGTTGAATTTTATATACATCTAGCATCCGCTCTATTAATGCAGGTAGTTCAGTAAAATTCACATATTGATATATTTCCCGTCGGAATTTCTGCTTGCTGTCACCAACATAAACGTGATATCCCTCCACACTTCCACTGTCAGTCTCAATGTTGACACCAAGTAGAGTAATGTCACTCTTGCTATGCTGGGCGCAGGATTTTTCGCAGCCAGTGAAGTGGATATTAACAGGACAATCTAGAGTAACGCGAGTTTCAAGATACTCTGCTAATGCCAAGGCATGACTTTTAGTGTCCGTAGCAGAAGAGACACAACCCCTGTTTCCAGAACAGGCAACTAATGCACTTTTTATGTTAATTGCAGAAGAATCTAATCCCAAAAAAGCAATTTCACTTTCAACATCACCAACCCATTGCTGAGGAATATCTGTTAGCAGCAAATTTTGCCAGGGGGTTAACCGAAGAGTACCGCTACCATATTTTGCTGCTAAATCTGCCAAACCCTTCATCTGTCTACTCTCCAATCGTCCTAAAGGTAAGACGACACCAATGTAAAATAACCCTTGCTGACGTTGGGGATGGATGCCAATATGCTGATATTTCTTATCTGATCGCTCACCCAACCCCTCTCCTACAAGGAGATGTGAGAATTCGTCCCCCTTACCTTGCAGGGAAGGAGTCCGGGGAGTTAGGTTTTTTCCTGTTTCACTGGATAAAAGAGAAAAAGGTAAATGCTGCTGAACTTCTTGGAGATAATTATCACAACCCAAAGTATTCAATAACTCTAAGAGACGTAGCCGAGGCTTATTTCTAGTATTAGTATGAGCTAGATAGACCTCTGTTAAAGCTGCCAAGATGGGTAAACATTGCTCTGGTGTTAATAAAATTCCCGTATCGCTAGGCGGTTGGCCCTTTGCGCCGAGACTGAGATAGAGGCGAAAGTAAACATCAGCATTGACTAAGACAGCAGCAAATAGGATATCATTCAAGCGATCGCACACCCGAATTATTCCACCACCATCAAAGCAAACGCTAAATTTTGCCGACAGTCCCGAAAGCGTTGGATGTGCAGCAATATAATTATCCCAACTTTGGACAAAAGGGCGAGTGTCGATTAATTCTTGCGAGTCGATACCAGCAGTTGGGCTGGTCATAATATTACGGATATGGTCTACAAAAGAATTGTGAGAACCTAATCCCATATCCTGTAAATGCTTCAAAACTTTAGCATTTATTCCCGTGCTGATTTCACGAACTTGCAGGTTAGCTCGATTAGTCACATCCACATAACCGCCACCATGCTGGTCTGCTATATCTGCGATCGCACAGCATTGCTGACTACTAATAATTCCACCTGGTATTCTAATGCGAGATAATATACCATCGGCGGCGGGTGTAGCGTAAAATAAGCCAGGACAAGTGGCAAATCCAGAAAGCAAACTTAGAACTCCTTCCCCGTGCAACGCAGGGAGTAGATGGTGAGTGTGTCTTGAAGACATCTTGATTGAGAGTTGGCATTCTGACTTGGGTGATCCCATCACAGCTGCGGCACAGTCCCGGAATTTCACCGGAGTTTCCCAACTCCAATCTTTAACAATTTAGCACGAGAAGGTAGTCAGAAAATTTAATTGACAACTTTATTCTGCTATAAATTACTTCTGAGATATCACTGCTCGTAAGCTGTAACTAGCGGATTCTCCTGCATCAAAAGTGTTAGCTAACAGATAATAGACACCATCTTCTGGTAGAGTTACAGTTAATTCGATCATTAAAACCCTTGGGGGAAATATGGTCATTTTCTGCTACTAATCGTTCTTTAGGATGGTAAGTGAATAATGAACTCACCCACCACCCTTTGAAACTAAAAAGCTAACAGTGAATAGCGGTAATCACCACTGAGATAAACGCTGCTGGTAATAGTCAACAATTTGTGCTGTGACTTCAGATACATCCAAACCATCGGTTTGAACTTCGATCGCATCTACTGCTTTTTGCAAAGGTGAAACTTTGCGTGTACTATCTTTCCAGTCACGTTCGGCGATATCCCGTTCTAGCTGCTCTAGATTGATTTCGGATTGACCTTGTTTGTTAAAGTCTTCCTGGCGGCGACGGGCGCGTTCACTTACAGAAGCGGTTAAAAAGATTTTCACTTCGGCATCGGGGAACACGTGAGTACCAATGTCTCGCCCTTCAGCGACTAAACCACCTTTTTTACCCCAGCTTTGCTGTTGTTTAACCAGTGCCTGACGGACAGCGCTTTGGGCTGCGATCGCAGATACAAGAGATGTTACCTCAACAGTGCGAATTACCTGGGTAACATCAGTACCATTAATCCAAACCCGCACCGATGATTGTAAATCCTGATTAGGAGTAAGTTCAATTTTACACAGGTTAGTTAATTCCGCGATCGCACACTCATCATCAATAGCAATCCCTTTTTCCAATACTAACCAAGTGACAGCACGGTACATTGCTCCAGTATCTAAATAGACTAAACCCAAATTTGCTGCCACTTGCCGCGCCACTGTAGATTTTCCAGCACCGGCTGGGCCATCAATGGCGATAATGGGTTGGCGATCGCGCAATATGATATTGTCAATCAAACGTGTAGAATTAAGACAAGCTGCGATCGCCAACATTCCTTCCTCCTCAACTTTTTCTAAAGACATCAACGTAGTCGGTTCAACTAATTCAATATATTCCACTAAAATTGTGCTGACCATTGCCACTTCTTGCTGTACCACTGCTATCAACTTGTTGCTATTGCGATCGCCTGCAATGAAAGCAGCTTCAGCCCGTTGCAAGCCGCGATATAATACAGCCGCTTGCTCTTTTGCCGTTGCAGTCAAATATTGATTACGAGAACTGAACGCAAGACCCGAAACTTCTCGCACTATTGGACAACCAACAATTTCTACTGGCAAATTTAAGTCAGCTACTAAGCGTTTAATAATTGCCAGTTGCTGACCATCCTTTTGACCAAAGTAGGCACGGTCAGGCTGTACCAAGTTGAAAAGCTTGGCAACAATCGTAGCGACACCTTGAAAGTGACCCAGCCGAGAACGACCACACAAGCCTGTCATCATAGCAGATGGTGGTATAACTTGTGTAACCTTTGATTCTTGTATACTCTTCTGGGGAACTGCCATCTCTTCAGGACTCGGTGCAAAAATGGCATCTACCCCAGCTTGTTTGCAAAGTTGTTGGTCTTGCTCTAAAGTGCGGGGGTAGCGTTGATAATCCTCGTTGGGAGCAAATTGCAGGGGATTGACAAAAATACTCACAATCACCGTAGAATTTTCTTGCCGCGCCCGTTGAATCAAGCTTAAATGACCTTGATGCAAATTCCCCATCGTTGGCACTAGACCGACTGCCGTTTGATACCAGCCAGTCATCTCATCTAGTCTTAAATCCTCAGTAACCGCTTTTTCTGAGCAGTGTTTAGTTAAATAGCAGCGTAAAGCTGCGACTGTTGTCAGCAGGCGCACAAAAATACCCCTAGTTCTTATCGATCCCTCCCCCGTTAGTTTATATCTGAAATAGAGGGAAGAGTTCATTGAACTAGGGGTATTTTTGTGATAATGAACTGGGAATTGAGGATTGGGAATTGGGCTTCTACTGGCTTATCTCGCTTTGCTGCTCTTGCTCCCACTAATTTATCCTAATTTACGAGCGCCTACTCTGCCTATATGAGCTTTACCCCTCATCAATTCGCCAACAGTATCATTCCATTCGCCCAGGTATGACTGGTTTCAAATCTTTGAGCAACGGAAAACCTAACTTCTCCCTTTGTTCAACATATAAATGAGCAACCTTCCTAGCCAAATGCCGAATCCTGCCAATATATCGAGTTCTCTCCGTCACCGAAATTACACCTCTAGCATCCAGCAAATTGAACGTGTGCGAACACTTCATTACATAATCCAAACTGGGTAACACCAAACCCTTCTCCGTTAACTGAGTAGCTTCCTGCTCATACAAATTAAACAGCGTCAGCAATAATTCAGGATTAGACGCTTCAAAATTGTATGTACTCTGCTCAATCTCATTTTGCAGAAAAATATCACCATAAGTAATATTGTCCGTCCAATGAATCTTAGTAATTGCTTCCACTTGCTGGAGATACATTGTCAGCCGCTCTAAACCATAAGTAATCTCAATCGACACAGGGCGGCAATCAATTCCTCCACACTGCTGGAAGTAAGTAAATTGAGTAATTTCCATTCCATTAAACTCAACGAGATTGTCGCCAACCCCGTTGGTCTTCAAAACCGTGCATGAACGTTTCCCTTCACACGGCTCCTCAGTAACTTGGTGCTTGTCATGCATACCTCATTACCCATTTATCCTCAACTTTTTCAAGTATTTTGGTGGGCTTAGGCTCGGCACTATTACAGCCGGATTTTGCGCCGGAACTCCCATCATTGGCAGTTTTTGTGTCGTGGCAATGTCTGTGCATAAGTTGCAAATTATCCGATAAATCCTTACTACCTTTCGATGTTGGAATTTTATCGTCAACTTCTAGCACATCGTTTTCACTGAAAAATAAATCGCAGTGGGTGCATTTTCCTTTTTGCTTTTTCAGGAGTTTGGACACCTTACTAGGCGTTTCAGGGTTTTTACCCATTCTTGAACTCCAGTAAACCAAGTTATCGTCGTATGGAGACGATTCGCCTTTGACTTTCACATGCCGCACTATTGGAGTGTCGGTATGTTTAAGTAACCGAAGTGGGGTTGAGCCAGACTTCTTGGTTGCGAATACCCAGTTATTGCTGCCAATGCGA
This sequence comes from Nostoc sp., assembly GCF_036917435.1. Lineage (GTDB taxonomy): Bacteria > Cyanobacteriota > Cyanobacteriia > Cyanobacteriales > Nostocaceae > Nostoc. The sequence goes on along the minus strand of NZ_JBALDM010000030.1, from coordinate 2,538 downwards.
TGCCAATATTTACTTGACACCCATTCCCCGTTCTTGTTGGGGTGGCGGCGTTTTGCCCAAGCTCTTAGCTTTTGGTACGTGAGGTCATCGATATCTGAGTAAGCTACCTTACTTACCACAGTTGCGTAGTAGTTAACCCATCCCTTAATGATTGGATTTAAATGACTGATTAGCGCCGCTTGCGGTGCTGCATTATGGTCTACGATAACCCTAGCAATTTGTTCGTAATGTACCTTTTGCTTCTGTTTGCTTGGCGTGATGATTGTTTTAAAACCCTGCTTCGAGTGATATTTTCCTACGGGGAATTGTTGTATCGAAAAGCCAAGGAAATCAAACCCTGGTTTTTCTTGCTCATACTTGTTAAGGGTGTGAGTAATTCTCGTTTTGCTAGGTTTTAATTCCAAACCCATGCCTTGTAACCATTCAGAGATAATCTCTTTACATCTTTGGACTACGGTTATGTTTTCGTGGAGAATCACAAAATCATCGGCATAGCGAATTAAACTTAAGTTGCTACTATTCTCCGTTTTCTCGTAACCGATTTTACGAGGGAGCGTTTCAGCGTATTGTTTAATCCGTTCTTCCATACCATGTAGGGCAATATTTGCCAATAGTGGGGAAATTACCCCTCCTTGTGGCATACCCGTCGCGCGAGTACGCGCGCCCGCTTCGCTAACAGATGTTGGGAACAACTGCTTGTTATCCATCACTCCCACTTTTAGCCAATCTCGAACTTTTCGTCGAATGGTGGGGAATGTATTTAATTTTTTGAGCAGTGTTTCCTGGTTGATGCAGTCAAAACATTTGGCAATATCGGCATCTAGCACGAATTTTGGTTTCCGACAGATTGCTTTAAATATTGCCTCTACTGCATCTTGGCATGAGCGTCCTGGTCTGAACCCGTATGAGTTGGGTTCAAATCGCGCTTCCCATTCTGGCTCTAATGCCAGTTTGACAAGTGCTTGCAAGGCTCGGTCTTTCATTGTAAGTATGCCCAAAGGTCGCTTCTCTTCCGTTCCCGGCTTAGGAATCCATACCTGCCTAGTTGAGCTAACCTTTGAACTCAGGTTCAAGTTTCCAGTAAGTTCTAGACGAAGATTCGGAGTCAACGACTTAACGCCATCTATGCCTGCCGTCTTTTTCCCTTGGTTATCCTGGGTAACTCTACGAACCGCTAAAGCTCTTGCTGACCAAGACTTCATCAGCGTCTTTTGGAGTCTGCGATATGCTTTTACATCACCACGGGCAGAGGCTTGATAAATTCTCTTTTGGAGCTTATACACGCTACGCTCTAGCTTACGCCAGTTAATAGAGTGCCATTCCACCATCAGTTGTTGAGACTGTGTATTAGACATATATACTCACTACTTGAAACTTTATCATCCAAATCACCGTAAGTCTGTCTGCATATTCTGGGCATTACCCCAGACATTCGCTTCTGACTTAATCTCTCCTACTCGCTGCATACGATTAGCACCTACTCAGGGATTCGACCACCTGAGAGCATACGAGTGGTTACTTCGTTCCGAATGACCATACTATGTACCTTTAGAGTGATGCTGTTCGCCGGGTTTTGTGGAAGTGCTTGTTGGTCAATTAGATACTTGCCAACTCCAATATCCTTTGCCTTTTGGCTCCAGCGCATTAAGCCTTATTTCGCTGGTTAGTACTAACGACGATTCAAACGCATCTTTAAGCCGAGGCTTTACTCATGGGTACTTTGCTCGATGCTTACCGACTTAGGCTGTCAGTATTAACACCTTTTCACCCCGCTTCAGGCTTTGATGGCTAGTCTCGAACCTGGGGGCGATGCTTTCACCGTTGCACCTACGGGGTAGGAATTGAGTGTTCTAGGATATTTTCTCTCACCTACATGGTCATTCAGTTGTCAAGGTTTTTACCTTGCGGCTAATCCTCTAAATCCTTATGGGATTTGGTTTCTAGCCAACGAATCGCACATCTAACCATACTTCCCATCCAGTGCCCCAAGCTCCCACCGTCGCATCTTCCCAGTTATCCTCTACAAACCGAATATCGTGATCTTCAGGACGAACACCTAAAGCCCTTAGCGAATCAAGATAAATCTCCTGGATATTATCTGGCGAAGGCTTAATCAGAACTTGGTACTGATAATAGTGTTGGAAACGGTTAGGATTTTCACCGTACCGCCCATCCGTCGGGCGACGACACGGTTCAACATAAGCAACAGCCCACGGTTCAGGTCCTAATGCTCTTAAAAATGTCTGGGGATTCTTAGTACCTGCCCCCTTCTCAATATCGTAAGGCTGGGCAATAAGACAACCGCGATCGCCCCAAAACTGATGCAATAAAGCTATAACGGATTGAAAATTCACGTTTCCCCCTTTCTTACTCAACACAGTGCATAAACAATTGTTGCCTAGAACCCTGGATTGTGGGGAGTTAGAGGGGGACAAAAAAGTATTCCAAAATAATTTTGGAAAAATAGTTGACATGAGGAGATGTGTTCGGTATATTGAATAAGTGCCTGAAGCGAAGCGTTGAAAAGCGACGCTTTAA
>NZ_JBALDM010000029.1:0-97113 GCF_036917435.1 Nostoc sp. | reverse complement strand
ATAACAAATGGGTACGCCGAAATAACAAATGGGTACGCCGAAATAACAAATGGGTACGCCGAAATAACAAATGGGTACGCCGAAATAACAAATGGATACCCCGAAATAACAAATGGGTACGCCGAAATAACAAATGGGTACGCCGAAATAACAAATGCATACCCCGAAATAACAAATGGATACCCTGAAATAACAAATGCATACCCCGAAATAACAAATGCATACCCCGAAATAACAAATGTGTTTTAGCTTTGTCACGCTAGCGTAATGCAGCGCGAATCTTGGGTGGATGAAGTTTTTGCGACTTGTATCTACACCGTAGCTTCGCTTATAGGGAAGGGTGCTGGGGGGTTAGGTTCTTCACGGATGATAATGGAGGTTGAATGTTGACTGGTTCGGTGTAGCGATCGCCGTTGGGTTTTGCAGCAGTAGAGTAGAGCGATCGCAATAGCTATATTCCTAAGATTATGAAAGCTCATGCATGAGTCATGGATGCCAATGGTAACATTACCCTGGTAGCCCAAATATTTACAGTAAATCCTGTACGTTCCTGGTTATCATTTACCTCTTGTCATGTTTATGACTAAATCAACTAGGATTTTTGGCGCGAATTCTGTAAAAGCTAAAAGGCAAAAGCAATCTGGGCGTTGGGAGAAGAATAAGCTGGCTCACTTTTTACGTTTGCCTTTGTACTTCCTGATGGCTTTGCTATGCATCCTTGGTTCACCCGTGCTGGCAAAGGTTCCTAACTCAATTAATCCCTTATTTAAATTACCAATTAACAGTCAGACATCGCTGGCTATAGTCACCGATCCGACCTCACTACTAGATCAAGGTAAAATTTTATACGATACGGGAAACTTTGCCAAGGCGGTAGAAGTATTAGAACAGGCTGTCCAAGCATATAGACAGGATGGAGAAAGCCTTCCACTGGCAGCAACACTGAGTAATCTTTCTCTAGCTTATCAGCAACTCGGTGCATGGAATCAGGCACAGCAGGTAATTACAGAGAGCTTGAATTTACTCAAAGCACAAGATAAAAACCAAAATCTCCAAATATTTGCTCAAGCACTAGATATTCAAGGTCGTCTGCAACTGAGAACGGGACATGCTGAGGATGCTTTAACAACTTGGCAGCAGACAGAAGAAATTTACAGGCAAGTAGATAATCAAAGCGGTGTGGTGCGATCGCTAATCAATCAAGCACAGGCGTGGCGAAGCCAAGGATTTTACCCCCGCGCTATCAAAACACTCGATCGCGTCAGTCAAACATTAAAATCTCAACCAGACTCTAGAGAAAAGACAGTGAGTTTGCGATCGCTTGGTGATGCCCTTTTAGTAGTAGGCGATTTGAAAAGGTCACATCAAGCACTAGAAGAAAGTCTGACAACTGCTCGAAATCTGCAATCAACCGTTGATATTACCGCCAGTCTCTTCAGTCTGGGGAATCATGCCCGTCAAGAAAAAAATAAAGCAACAGCGATCGCCTATTATCAACAAACTATTGCAGCATCTCCCCCACCCTTAATAAAAGTTCAAGCGCAACTCAATCTCCTCAGCCTACTCATTGAAGATCAACAATGGGCAAAGCTTCAAACTCTTTTGCCATTGATTGAATCACAACTCAACCAACTCCCCCCTAGTCGTGCAAGTATTTACGCTCTAGTCAACTACTCACAAAGTATGACGAAAGTCAAGACAAGAGTATTGCAAGCATCAAGTAATATTTATTACTTTAAAAGTGGCATTCACGACTCAGCAACATTACTCGCCAGTGCCATCCAGAAATCTCGCAGTTTGGGTGACAAGCGGGCAGAAGCCTACGCACTAAAGAGTTTAGGCAGCTTATACGAAAAAACTGGACAATGGTCAGAGGCGCAAGAGCTTACCCAGAAAGGGTTAGCTCTGGCACAGAGCAGCAATGCACCAGAAATTACCTACGCCTTAGAGTGGCAGTTAGGTAGATTGCTGCGGGTACAAAAAAATATTAATGGTGCGATCGCAGCGTATGATGCTGCTGTGGATACTCTCCAATCTATCCGCAGAGATTTAGTAGTCAATAAAGATGTAGTAAACCAGGATCTGCAATTCAACTTCCGGGATAGCGTAGAACCCATTTACCGCGAGTCAGTAGAGTTATTGCTGAAATCCCAAGAAGGAAAATCAGACCAAAAAATCTTAGAGAAAGCACGCCAGAGGATTGAAGAACTCCAACTAGCAGAATTAGACGACTTTTTCCAGGAAGCTTGTTTACAAGGTCAGAAAGTACCCCTCGATCAAGTAGTAGACAAAGATAATCCCACGGCTGCCATCCTTTATCCAATTATTCTTCAAAATGAACTCCAGGTAATAGTCAAAATTCCCAAACACCCCCTAGAAAGCTACACTACTCCTATTTCCCACACAGCAGTAGAAGAACTCTTAGTAGACCTACGAAAAAATCTAGTCAACCCCACCGCTACGAAAACCGTCCAAAAACAGGCGCATCAAGTTTACAACTGGCTGCTTCAACCCATTGAGTCAAAATTGCAAAAAAGTGGGGTAGATACCTTAGTATTCGTCCTGGATGGCCCCTTACGCAACTTACCAATGGCAGCCCTCTATGATGGTAAACAATACTTGGTAGAGAAATATGCGATCGCTCTGAGCGTAGGTCTGCAACTCCTCAACCCTAAACCCCTCGTTCAACAGCAGCTAAGAGCGCTAACCGCAGGACTGACTCAGCCACCACCAGGTTTTTCCGAGTTTGCACCGTTGCTTGCAATCAAATCTGAATTTGACGGCATTACCAAAGCAGGAGTCTCGACAACTAGTTTACTAGATGGAGATTTTAAGAAAAAAAATTTAGAGAGTCAAATTAGTGGTGCTTCATTTAACATCGTGCATTTAGCAACCCACGGCCAGTTTAGTTCTCGCCTTGAAGACACTTTTATTTTGGATTTCGATGGTCAAATTAACGTCAAGGATTTTGATACTCTCTTCCGCAGCCAAAGTAAAACCATTGTAGAGCTATTAGTTTTGAGTGCTTGCCAGACAGCAGCAGGAGATAGCCGTGCAACACTCGGTTTAGCAGGAGCAGCTGTACGAGCCGGCGCACGCAGTACCATAGCCTCCCTGTGGCAGATTGATGATGAATCAACAGCAATGTTTGTTAGTGCCTTCTATCGAGAACTCAAGAGTGGCAAAATCAGCAAAGCCGAAGCTGTCCACCGTGCCCAGCTACAACTTTTGAAACATCCTAACTACAAAGCACCAAGCTTTTGGTCTGCCTATGTGTTGATTGGCAACTGGTTGTAATTTGCAAATTCCCAATTCCCAATTCCCCATTCCCCATTCCCCATTCCCAATTCCCAATTCCCAATTCCCAATTCCCAATTTTGTGGCATAAATTTAGTGAATCCAGATGATATGTACATAGCAGCATTGATCATTAAAGACTGACTTATGAGTAACTACGCCTATCAGCTAGACGATTTCGCTTTAAAATTGCCGATTTCCCAATTAGCTCGTAGAACTGCCCAGGAATTTGCTAACCAACAGCCAAATTCGGAAAAAGGAGAGCAAGTTCGGCTGAATACGCTAGCTGTATGGGTAGTCAATGACTATTTAGAAATGATGGATATTCCTACTAACCTCCAGGCTAGTGACAGTTGGAACCCCATCATGCGTCTCTGTGGAAATATCGCTGACTTAGAAGTACCCTCAGTTGGTCGTCTGGAGTGTCGCCCCGTCCATCAACATCAGCAGATATGTTCCATTCCTCCAGAAACTTGGGAAGAACGGGTGGGTTATTTAGTTGTTCAATTTGATGAATTGCTCCAAGAAGCAAGGCTGCTTGGTTTTATTCCCAGTGTCACAAGTGAAACACTTCCCTTAAAACAACTGCAACCATTAGAAGCCTTTATCGACCACCTAGATCAACTACGCCAATCCCCAGTTAGTTCACTCGTGAATTTAAGTCAGTGGTTTGCTGGTATATTTGAGACAGGTTGGCAGACTGTTGAATCGTTGTGGAACTTGCCGGAACTAAGACCAGCTTATGCCTTTCGCCGTAATGAAACTCTGGAACTTAATGCCCTCAATCGACCAGAATCAATTACTAAACGCGCAAAACTAATTGATTTGGGTATCCAAATTCTTAACCAACCCGTCATGTTGATTGTGGAAATCAGCCCAGAAAAGGATCAACAAACCACTATTCATCTGCAATTGCACGCTACGGGAAATCAAATCTATTTACCCCCAGGAGTTCATCTCACTGTTCTAGATAGTTCGGGAGAAGTATTTCTAGACGCTCAATCGAGAAAATCAGACAACTATATTCAGTTACAGTTTCGCGGTGAACCTACAGAGCAATTTAGCGTTAGGGTAGCCATTAATGATAATAGTATTACTGAACATTTTCAAATTTGAAATATCTAGCTATCTTCCCTCTTTGTCGGTAATTTAGTAAGTGCTAATTGGTTAATTAAAAATTAAAAATTAAAGTCTGCTTTTGGGGATTTTGAGAAAAGTCTGTAAAAGCTTGTGAAGCTTGTTATGAGACATTAGAACAGGGCATGATTTTGCACAGGGAGATAGCGACAGTTATGGGTAAGTTAGTGGTTCTGAAATTCGGAGAGGGTAGTTTTGAGCAAGGATTTGCTGTTACCCTCCAAATTGGTGAAGAACACGAGCGGGCTGCAACAGAAATTACAGGAAGACTACCTTCATTTCCCGAAATGCCTCTCTATTACAGTCATTGGCAGTCTAGTTATCGGCAGATAGGCAATCGTTATCGTCTCCATGCTGACAAAATGCAGGTGACGAATGTATCGATGGTTCAAGACTGCGAAAACACTTCCCATATCTTGCGGGCACGCTTTAATACCTGGTTGCGAGCAGAAGAGTTTCGCCCTTTGAGGGAAAAATGGTTAGAAAAATTGTCGTCCACAGAAGAAGTGCGAGTAATTTTGCAAACAGAAAATAGCCAATTGCAGCTATTACCCTGGCATCTGTGGGAGTTGTTAGAACGCTACCCCAAGACTGAAATTGCCCTTTCTTCACCATCCTACGATCGCATTCACAAGCCACGCACAAAAAATCCATTAGTCAATATTTTGGCAATTGTGGGCAATAGTCAGGGGATTGACACCGAGGCCGATAAAGCTTTACTCCAACAGTGTAATAACGCAGAAATCAGTTTTCTGGTAGAACCACAACGCAAAGAATTAACCGAGCATCTTTGGGGAAAAAACTGGGATATTCTCTTTTTTGCTGGGCATAGTTCCAGTAACAAAAATGGAGAATGTGGACGAATTTACCTGAATAAAACTGATAGTCTCACCATTGGCGAATTAAAATACGCTCTGAGGAAAGCCATTGAAAATGGCTTGCAACTAGCTATATTCAACTCCTGTGATGGATTGGGATTGGCACGAGAATTGGCTGATTTGCAAATACCTCAAATGATCATCATGCGTGAACCGGTTCCAGACCAGGTTGCGAAGGAATTTTTAAAGTATTTTCTCGAAGGTTTTGCTGGTGGGGAGTCTTTATATCAAGCGGTACGTCAAGCACGGGAACGATTGCAAGGACTTGAGGATCGATTTCCCTGTGCAACATGGCTACCAATGATTTGCCAAAATCCAGCGCAGATACCACCCACTTGGGAGGAATTAAGGACTACAACAAAAACTGAAGATAAACCGAATTTAGCTTTGTCTATCAGACGCAGATTAGCAACAACTGTGTTATCCAGTTTGGCAATTACAGCCTTGGTTTATGGGGTGAGATGGTTAGGATTGCTGGAAAGTATAGAAATTCCTGCTTTTGACCAGATGATGCGATCGCGCCCTGCGGAAGGACTAGATTCGCGTCTATTGGTAATCACAATTGACGATGACGATCTGGCAATTCAAAGACAAAATAATGAGTCCTTGATTGGAGCTTCTATTTCCGAAAAATCTCTCAATAAACTCCTGGCAAAACTGAGTCAATACCAACCCCGCGCCATCGGCTTAGATATCTACCGTGATTTTAATGCCAAACAGCCAGATTTAATTACTCGTCTTCAACAAACTCAGAATTTGGTTGGTGTATGTAAAGGAAGTGACGGCACAGAAAATATCACAGGTATTAAGCCGCCACCAGAAATCCCTAAAACAAATCTGGGATTCAGTGACTTTATTCACGATCCTGATGGAGTTATCCGTCGCCATCTCCTGTTCATGAACCAGGAGCCTACATCGTTGTGTCCTGCTACCTTTGCATTCAGTCTACAACTGGCCTCTCTCTATCTGCAACCTTCAGGAATTCAACCAAAGTTAACCCCTGAAGGGAATTTGCAACTCGGTAAGACTATTTTTCCAAATCTGAAATCTCGGACTGGCGGCTATCACGATATTGATGCTAATGGTGGTCAAATCTTACTTAACTACCGTTCTCCAAAACAGATAGCGCAACAGGTGAAGCTAACCCAATTTTTAACTAGTCCAATTAACCCCAGTGCGATCAAAGACAAGATTATTTTGATTGGTGTGACAGCAAAGGGAGATTCTCCAGACACCTGGCCTACACCTTATGGCGCTCCTTTAGATGAGCAAATGCCAGGAGTGTTAGTACAAGCCCAGATGATTAGCCAAATCCTCAGTGCTGTGCAGGATGGGCGGCCGTTGCTGCGGGTTTGGTCGCTGTGGTCTGAGGTGGCGTGGATTTGGGCTTGGTCTTTGGTAGGGGGAGTTTTGGCTTGGCGAAAGCTTTCTTTCCCCTGGTTGGCATTGGCAGTCAGTATTACCTGTAGTGTTCTGTATATAGTCTGCTTTGGTTTGTTAATTTCGGGTGCTTGGGTTCCATTTGTACCGTCTATTTTGTCGCTGGTAACTACCGTTAGTCTGATGTCAATTTATAATTCAGCAACAAAAGTTCAGGTGGAAAGTGGGAAATAGGGAATTGGGGATTGGGAATTGGGAATTGGGAATTGGGAATTGGGGAAAGATTTTTTTGATTAAATTTTTAATATCTAGCAGATAAACTTACAAGGTTTGCATACATAAAGGAAGGTTTTTATGAAGTCAAATTCACAACCAATAAAACTGTTTTTAGTAGTAGCTTTTAGCTGTACCACTTTACTAGTTAGCTTAACTCCAGTCGTGGCAAAACCAACTCTTGGTTTTTCAATTAGCGATCGCTCTAATGCTAAAATTCCCCTTGCTAAAACCAAAATTTTTAATCAACCGGCAATTCCACCTGGCCCTCCTCCTGGGGGTCGCGTTCGTGGTGGAGCGAAGCGTGGCGATTTTCCACCTACTAAACATGACCTGACTGCTTTAGTGCCCTTTACTAAGGAATCTAACTCAGTGATTAATGTCTGGGGACAGACAACACTAGAACACCCAAGTTGGTTTTTCTATGTGCCATATACCAAAGATTCGCGCTATGCAGTTGAATTTGTGCTGCAAGATCAAGACTCTAACGAGATTTATAAAAAAGCGATCGCTCTACCAGATAAACCAGGAGTCATCCGTGTGTCTTTGCCTACAACTGCTCCCGGCTTGCCGCTAAACAAACAATATCGCTGGTTTTTAACCATTAGCTCCGATCGAGAAAAAAATTCTCCCCCGACTTTCGTCGAAGGAGTAATCCAAAGAGTCGAACTCAACCCCGCCGTAGTCAAAGAGCTACAAACAACAGAGCTTCTAAAGCGCTATGCTATTTATGCCCAAAACGGGATATGGTACGAAGCACTGACAATACTGGCTCAACTACGCCAAAAAAGTCCTAAAGATACAGAACTGCAAGCAGAATGGCAAAATTTGCTAGCCAGCATCGACTTAGATGATATTGCCGCAGAACCGATTTTTTTGGAGGAACCTTAGAAACTAGGACTAGCCCTTTCAAGGTGGGTAAAATCTTTGGACAATATATTCCTCTTTTCTCTGTGTCCTCTGCGCCTCTGTGGTTAGAAAAATTGCTTTTAAACCGCAGAGGCACAGAGAAGCCAGTGCGTTGGGCGGGTTCCCCGACTTGAAGCAACTGGCGCAACGCAGAGATTTTAAGAGTCAAAATGATCAACAAGCGTTACAACTTTGTCCCACACTCAGCACAGAAGTTGTGGGTAGGAGCATTTTTTGCATTGCAATTGCTACAATACACTGGCTCTGATGCTGCTTTCGGCGATCGCTTCTGCAAGCCGACCATTTGAGCATTGCTCTTACCAGGAACTACCATTGGATAGCAGTTTTCGTCTCTGGTGACGTGGACATTTAAGATCACTGGGCCTTTGTGTGCCAGCATCTCGGCGATCGCATCTTTTAATTGACTGCGATCGCTGATTACCATTCCCTTAATGCCATAAGCTTTTGCTAAGAACTCTACGTCTGGCATCCCTACTTCCATGTTTGAGCATGAGTAACGCTCACCATAGAAGGCTTGCTGCCACTGGCGCACCATCCCTTGCCAACCGTTATTGATAATTATTATCTTGACATTTATCCCATATTGTGCAAGTGTTCCCAATTCCTGCAAACACATTTGGAAACTAGCATCACCGCTAATACAAATGACTTCTTCATCAGGAAAGGCGACTTTCGCACCCATTGCCGCAGGTAATCCAAAACCCATCGTTCCCAAACCCGCGCTAGAAATCCAGCGTCTTGGGCCGTTCTTGAGAAATTGTGCTGCCCACATTTGATGTTGTCCGACATCTGTGGTGTAGAAAGCGTTGGGTGCTTGGCTACTAACTTCTACCATCACTTCTTGGGGTGAAATGCTGTCGGCATGGTGCGGCACTATTAGAGGATACTCTTCGCGCCAACGGTTAACTAAATTTAACCACTCTTGGTTTTGATTCGGTGTAACCTTAACGCCTGTTTCTTTGCAGCGACGCAATAAGTCTACTAACACGTTACGCACATCGCCGACGATGGGCACTTCGGGAATGCGGTTTTTGCCGACTTCTGCCGGATCGATGTCGATGTGAATTACTTTAGCGCGCGAGGCGAATTCGTCTAATTTACCAGTTACGCGATCGTCAAATCTAGCGCCGACGCAAATTAACAAATCACAATCACTTACGGCAAAGTTAGCGTAAGCAGTGCCGTGCATCCCCAACATTCCCAAAGCGAGGGGATGATGTTCGTCAAATGCACCGATCCCCATTAAGGTTGTGGTGACAGGGATATCGAATAATTCTGCGAGTTCTTTGATTTCTTCGTGGGCACTAGCTGCGATCGCACCACCACCGACATACAGTAGAGGACGGCGACTTTCAGTAATCAACTGAATCGCGGCGTTAATTTGCCGGGGATTTCCCTTTACCGTGGGACGATAACCGCGTAACTTTACTGAACCTGGCTTTACAGGTACATAGTCAAATTCTTCTAAAGCCACATCCTTGGGGACATCAATCAAAACTGGCCCAGGTCGCCCAGTGCTAGCGATGTGGAAGGCTTCGGCGACAATTCGCGCCATATCTTTGGGGTCACGCACTACATAAGAATGCTTGACAATGGGTAACGTAATTCCGTAAATATCGGTTTCCTGAAAGGCATCTGTACCAATGGACGGACGCGCTACTTGCCCCGTCACCACAATCATCGGGATTGAATCCATGTAGGCGGTGGCGATCCCTGTCACCAAGTTAGTTGCTCCTGGGCCAGAAGTGCCAAAGCATACTCCTACCTTCCCAGTTGCACGGGCGTAACCATCTGCGGCGTGGGCTGCGCCTTGTTCGTGTCTCACGAGAATGTGCTTCATAGCACCAGTTGCTTCGACCTTATACAGGTCGTCGTAAATTGGTAGAATTGCTCCACCAGGATAACCAAAAATATAATCAACGCCGTGGCGATGAAGGCTGTCAAGCAAAGCAAAACCACCAGATGCACGTTTGGGCAGAACTGGCGGACTAGAAGCACGAGACTGTTTGTGATTCTCAGTTTGTGTGAGACTAATTGGGGAAAGCGATTCTCCTGCGGAGACACTTTGTGAACGCACGGTCAAACCTCAGACTATAGCTAAAGTTAATGCTGAATTCTGTATTTAAGATTTCATTTTAGTTGAAAACTTCAATCAAAATCTTATTAATTTTTATATTAAATATAAATCTAGATTATTAGCCTACATTAATTAAATTACATCTTGCAAGACATTGCGGGTATTTTTCCAAGCCCAAACACCGACAACTGCAACCACAATACTCATTGCCATAAGGACAATTCGCAAGCCAAACTCTTGATTTAACCAGCCTGTAATCGCCAGTGGTGCGGAAAGTGCGATGTTAACAGCATGATTTTGAAAGCCAAAAACCTTACCATGCATAATTGGTGGAGTCTGCTGTTGAATTAGAGTTTGCATTGGTACACCAATTAGGGAACCACTCACACCCAATAAGACACAAAATCCGATTGCTAGTACTTGACTATTGCTAAAGGGAACCAAAGCTAAAATCAGCGCCATACCTAAAAAGCCCATCAAAGGTAAAGGTTTGTGATGTGTTTTATCCCCCAAATGACCCAAAATGGCCGCACCAATTACTATACCGATTCCGACTGCGGCGATAAAGCGTCCTGATTGTTTGCCTTGTAAACCAAACTTTTCTGCTAAGGGAAGCGCAAGTACCATTAAAGCTGCAAAGACACAGTATAAAACTGTAGTTTGCAGCATCGCATTTAAAACCAAACGGTTTTTCTTCAGGTAGCGTAAGCCTTCTTTAAAATCAGCCCAAAGATCGATGCGATCGCCCAAGGCTTCACTCGGCGATTTTTTCTCCCCAAAGTGAATCGGGAGCATAACTACAGCCGAGAACAGGTATAGTAACGCCACTACTAACTCTGGGCCATACTCTTTAGCTATACCAGTTTCAGCCAAACTCAGCAGAGGATCTCCTAACAAAAAACCGACAATTAAAGCACCCATCATTGTGCTAGTAAACAGCGCATTGGCTGCTATTAAACCCTCTCGCCGCACCAGTAAAGGAATTGCAGCTTGTTCGGCTGGGGCAAAAAATTGGGTAATGGTGGAAACTCCAAAGGTAATGAGAAGAAGTATATGGAAATTCCTTGGTAAAAAGGCAAGTCCGATGACTAATAATCCGCGTAAGATATCAGAGCCTACCATAATTAGCTTTTTTGGTATGCGATCGACAAATACGCCTCCTGCCGAACCAAATAAAACGGCTGGTATAGTAAACGCCACCATCAAAATCGGGTACATCGATTCTTTCCCTACTCCCAAAGGAGGAAGGTAGATACTGTTTTTGTCTACTACCAGATCGACCAACATTAAAAAGAAGACTTTATCTGCTAACTGGGACACTAGTTGCCCAATCCACAGAAGCATAAAACCACGGTTTTTTAGCAGTGCGCCAAACCCGTTATTAACAGCAGCCGGTTCAGTTGGAAACATTAGATACTTTATTTGGGTAGATGGGGCATTGGGCATTGGGCATTGGGCATTGGGCATGGGGCATTGGGTATAGTTTTTATTGACTGTCCCCTGTACGCTGTCACCTGTAACCTCTTCCCTTCCACACTCCTAACTCCTAACTCATAATTCTATTGTCCGGACTAATTTGCTTCATAGCGCTTTAACAGCATAAGCAAAAACTCAGCTGCTGTCAGATAACCTTTGGGTGGATAAATTTCAATTAACGAATCTACCCACCAGCCTTGTACAGTTTGGAGGGTAGATGCAGAGGGGTTTTTTGTTAGACATTGCCACATAGACAAATGATCGACTGCTGGTTGTGCATAAAAGTTATTCTGCCCACAACCTAGCAAACAGGAACTCCAATGAGTGAAATAATCATGACTCATGCGATGAATCGGGAAATTACCCTGTAGTGGTACTCCCCATCCATCTATAGCAATAAATGCTTTGACAGAACCACCCAAGAGTTGCCACAAATGCGCTGCCCCGATCGCTCCAACTACGCCAGCACTAAAGCTAATAAATATAATTGGTGATTTTAGAGAGTTGATCGAGCGATACCTGCGGTGAGCTACGCTAACGCGCAAGAACTGCAAAATGTGCAAAGCTGATAAAACTAAAACATCTTTACCAGGATAAATCAGTATATTTGCGGAGTTGTAGGCGATCGCGCCATCAGCAACCATATCTAATAATCCGACTTTAAAGCTTTCAGTTAACTCTGGTTCATGAATTCCAGGGCAAATAATTATACTTATCTCTCTATTCTGAAAATTGCTCATTTGAAGATAAATCTTTGTACCTGAAAATTTAGATCCCCGACTTCTCAAAGAAGTCGGGGATCTATCTGGGCAGCAACTTTTGCGTAGGGTGCGTTATGCCAAAAGCTAACGCACCACCTCGAATTTTAGGTGCATTATCGCGTAGCGTAACACACCCTACATATACTTAGACTTTTGAAAAAATCAAATACTATTCCTATATACGGATGGCGCATTGATTCAATTTTCCATGCCTAATGCCAGACGAAAGTCTTACTTTTGATGTATTATTTGAATTTTCCCACCTATCCTATCCCCCTGGATGGGATAATAAGTTACAAGTAGGGAAAATGTGCAAACTATTCCCTAACTTTATATTTCTCTGCACTCTGGTTATATTGAGGAACTAATTGTGGTTGCCACGCCGGAAAAAGTACAACACACCCACGAGCATCTATCAGGTAAAGACCGTGTAGCCGTATTGCTCATGGGCTACGGCGAAGTCGAAAGCTACGAAGATTTCGCCAACTATAACGAACAGGCTTTAAATCTACTGACAGCAAAATTTGCACCAGTACCAACCTGGATTTATCCACCCCTAGCAAAGCTTTTGGCGCTATTTGACCGCCATGAGTGGGGACACACACATCACGATTTTATCTCCCCACACAATGCCATCTTTGAACAGCAACGTGCTGGAATTGAGAAGCATTTACAAGAAAAATGGGGTGAGAATGTTCAAGTTTTCAAAGCTTTTAACTTTTGCGCCCCTTTCTTACCCAATCAAGTCTTGGCAGAAATCAAAAACCAAGGCTTCGAGAAGCTGCTAATCTACCCGTTGCTGGTTGTTGATTCTATTTTTACTAGTGGGATTGCGATCGAGCAAGTTAACAATGCTCTCGTTGAGTTAACTGATGGTGAAGAACACTGGGTTAAAGCACAGCGTTACATTCCTTCTTTCTTCAATGAACCAGCTTACATCGATTTGATGGCTCATCTAGTTGAAGAAAAAATTGCTGAGTTAGGCGCAGCTTATCTACCTTCTCAAATCGGTATTGTGTTAATGAATCATGGCTGTCCCCATAAAGCCAAAGGCTTTACTTCTGGGATTGCCGAAAGTGAAGCAATGTACGATTTGGTTCGAGATAAGTTGATAAATCGTTATCCGTTAATCTCGGTAGGTTGGCTGAATCATGACACCCCCTTAATTGATTGGACACAGCCAAATGCAGAGCAAGCGGCAAATAACCTGATTCAATTGGGTGCAAAAGTGGTAATTTTTATGCCAATTGGCTTTGCCACAGAAAACCACGAAACTCTATTGGATGTACACCATATCATCCACGCTTTAGAAAAACAGCATCCTGGTACGAACTACGTGCAAATGGCTTGCGTCAACGATCGCCCCGAATTTTTGTCAATGGTGGCTCAATGGGCTGATGCTCATATTGCAGAGTTGTTGTCAGAGCAAGCTTTGACGGTTAATCCCCAACTCGCTGGCGATCGCCATCATCACCACCATCATCATTAAGTTGAGTTGACTTTAGTAGGGTGAGCAAAGTTTTGCCCACCCTATATTTCCGTACCTATGTACTTAAATTTACTTCTTATTCCAGAGGCTTAAAAATGCTTGAGAGATAGCCGGGGTAATCTGACTTTGTAAGTGATTTAGCGCATCACGATGATTTTGATTGTTGTCATCATAATAAGTGAACAAATTCGTCAGCTTAACAATCTCAGGATTTTGATCGTTCGTCCCTCTCCATTTGTTAGTAACTTTGTGTAAAACGTCCTTGGGTAGGTTTTGTTGTAAGTTATTTAACGCTGCAATGTAAGAAGGATTTTGAGGATTCTTTTTAAATTGAAAGCACAAATCTATCAGCTTGAGTTGTGCTTGTGGCTGGGGCTGGGGTTTATCTGTTAGGTTAGCTTGCTGTAGAATTTGACGCTGTTCAAAAGTGGCAATGCCATTCTCAGTTAAACCCTGAGATTTCTGAAATTTCTTGACTGCTGTATAAGTGGCTGGCCCATAAAAAGGCTTATCTGGAGGAATTTCGGCAGGGGTTGCGAAACCGTGAAACTTCAATCTATTCTGAAGCCCTTTGACTGTCTCTTCCATTAAAGCTCGAGTCTCGGTATCAGCGTTACCATTTACCCCAAGTTTTTGTGAGTACTGTTTCTGAAACTTTTTAATCGCCTCTTCAGTAAGATCGTCTGTCAATGAGTTGTTATTTCGCTTCCAGGGAGCGAATTTAGTCAGATCCGGCTTTGGATCGATCTCAGGGGCTAAATATCCCAACCCGATTAAGATATGACGGATGACTTCAGGACTACTAATAGCCATACTTTTTGGTTCCTTTGCGACTAAACTACCATTTAACGTATCTTGATTTACAAAAGTTAAGTAAGTATAAGTAAATAAATCTAACATATCTTATTTGCAAGGCGTTCTAAAAGTTAAGCGATGTGTAACAAGAGGGTAGAACTCTTTGAGACGTTCGGCGTAGGTGACTACACAGTGGTATATGACTTACGCAAAACTACAGGTTGTGAGGGCAATACCTTGCGGTAAGTAAGAAAGGGGGTTTTAAGGCTTGGTGAGCGATCGCTTATTCTTAACTATTGATGATACTACCTCGTAAGTATACACAGACGTGCATTGCTGCCAAATTATTTGATTGGCGGCGCTGGTATGAGTTCCCTTTACATGTCGAACATTATCTCACCATGACGTATCATTAGGAACATCTGTTTTCATTCGCCCCTAATCTATAAAATACTAGGGGACTTCCAAATAAAAAATATCCCAAATTTTCTTGTGGGATGGGCATCTTGCCTGTCCCCAATATTAGGACGGGCAAGATGCCCACCCCACAAGATTGGATAATTTATTTGTTAGAAGTCCCTAATATGTATTTCTCCAAGTATTATTATTGTGGAATCAAGTTATAGATTTGGTTTATGCAGACAAGAGCGCATCTATGCAGGGTAAAAAACGAATGTCCGTAGTTCAATGCTTTCCCGTGGAGGAGCATCTGCTGGGCTGCTGGGGTCTTCAAAAGCTGTGTGAGCCGCAAAACGTGCTATTCCCTCTTCGGCGGAGTCGAAACACTTAATAAATAGCGCTTCATCTCTGTTCATTTGCGGAAAATAGAACCATTGATGTTGGGAATTATACGTAACCGCGTATGTTTCACCCACGCGATCGCGGTACACTAAATCACCAGCTACAAGGTCTGTGGGGGCGATACTTTGGGCATTACACACTGCTAACGGTGATTCTTGAATAGGTTTAGCGTAGGCGTAGCCCGTCGTAGACATCGCTCGCCAAACATTAATAATGGCAAAGCGTTGTTGTAATAGAGTATCAATATTCTCTATTCCCCGCGCTGCTAATTCTCGACGGGCGCGAGTGTAGCCAGATTTAGCGGTGAAGTCGTTGTGTACGCGCTTGGCAGGTTCTTTAATATCATTCTCACCAGGCTTTGACTGACCAGCGTTACGCAAGGTGTGGTCGAATATCACCACCTGAGTTGCACCCGTCACATCTTTTAATAATTGCTCTGCTTCTGGGTAGTAGACACGATGTAGTTGGTCTTCGTCATAAAAGTTACTGACATTAGTCTGATGCTTAGTAAATGCAAATCCTTCTCGATCTAACAAGATATTTTCAGAGATAGAGCGAGCATTATAGATTGGCAATTTGTGTGTCTGATGAGTTCCATTCGAGCGGGGAATCCCTGCTGGTGGTTCATAAGTGTAGTTGATCGGTTTTTCTGCCATCGGAATTAGGTAAGTGAGGTTAGCCTCTACCGATGGCAAATTCTGAGAAATCGGTCTGTCGAGAACTTGGCTATCTACGCTCATAGTTTTTGTCCTGATTATTTGACCCAACTTTTAATAAATGTCGGGAAAAGGTCAATTTCAATTCTTTGTGTGTGTAAAACTATGCACCTTTCCCCACCTTCTGCCTTACTTTTGGGCAGCACCAACGGGGGTAGGTTGACCGAGAACTTTGGCAAATCTCTGCACATAGTAATCTACAGGATTTGCTACTGCTTGAATTGAATCGCGATCGCGTACAGCATTCCACCATGTTTGCAAACGGGGTGTTTCTGCTGGTAGGGCAAAACTACGGAAGCGATCTAAAACGGGTAAGCGTTCAAACCAAGGATAGAAGCTGATATCCACTAAACTAAACCGATCCCCCAACCAGTAAGGGCCATTCCCAGATAACTTGGCTAATCCTTCTTGCTCAATATATAACAGCGCTTCTGTAAACTCTCGTCGCCCTTGTTCTTGTTCTTGGGCATCTTTACCACGTAAGAACTTGCTAAACGCAGGTACAAAGCGAGTATTGGCGTAGTCAATCCAGATGCGGGCGACCGCCTTCTGTGCGGGATCGTGAGGTAATAACGATGGTTCTGGAAAAACCTCTTCTAAATATTCATTGATAATTGCAGACTCATAGAGTTCAACATCTCCATGTTTGATCGCCGGAACTTTGCCGTAGTGGGAAATCTGCGTGTAACCATCTGGTTTGTTTTGTAAATCAATTTCAATCGCGGTAAAGTCAATACCTTTTTCTAGCAACACGACACGGGTGCGTTGAGAGAAAGTAGAGGCTTTGGCAAAGTAAAGTTGTAAGTTGCTCATGAAATGCTTTCCCCTTTATAAAAAGATGTTGCCAACTCTTTCGAGTTCTAAGGAAGCGAAATGCTTTGATCTGTGGGATCGGACAAATAATTTGACTAGTATCTATTTATGCTAGATATATACTACGGTTTACCGCTAGACTTAGCGTACTCTCAAAGTATCATACAATCTTTCCGAAAAGAAAAGTTTTTCTGAACATAAATTTATCTATAGGACTAGTATTTGATTTTTGAAATATACGTAGGGTGCGTTAGCAAAGCGTAACGCACCAACAGCTTAGGATGGTGCGTTACGCTATCGCTAACACACCCTACAAGACTACCGAGATTTTTTCAGAAATCAAATATGATTCCTATATACCTAATTATTAGATTATCTAAATAAATATTTATACATAACATTACCTTTACTAATTACCAAAACTCCCTCTGATAATAGTGTGTAGGCTTTTATTGAAGGAATTATGAATTAATGCTTGTTTTTTAGCTTAATTGATGCATTAGGTAACAGTTTAATAACATCAATCTTTACATCTATCTTTGGGATGCTCTTTCTTTAGATTAAGTATTAACTCCCTAGAGATAGAGACACTTGTGCGATCTCAGAGGTTATTCTGATGATTACCAACAGTTGGGTAGCAAATAAAACTCAATATTTATCAGCAACATACATCTTTTAACTCATTAAAAACTCTTGTTCTTACAAAGCTTTAGTTTCTCAATATAGTATTAAGGAGTGAAATCAACAGCTATGTCTATTCCCAATGAACACGAAAGCAAAAAGAGTGAAGTCAAGCAAGAATCTTACACTGATACTAATGGTAACAATCACACTGATTTAACACGAACCACTGAAACAGTCAACGAAAGCACAGCTAATCCGAATACTTACCAAAACGGTTATGTAGAAGGTCGAAATAATGAGCGTAGATATCAGGAAGCCAATTTAGCCGAGCGTGATAATAACAATGCTAGTAGTGGTTTGATGTTGGGTATTATCGTTACTTCTCTACTTGGTTTGATTGTAGGTGGATTATGGTACTTCAACCAGAGTAATAAGGCAACAGTTGACAATACTGTGCCGGTTTCGGTTCCTAATAGCAGTCCAACTCCTAGTGCATCTCCTCAACCACAAACGACGATAATCGAAAGAACTAGGGAAGTACCTGTACCTGTAGCTGTACCTGTTCCACAACAGCAAGTTATACCGCCTGCATCTCGTCAACCAAACATTAATATTACTATTCCACCTCAGCAGCCTGCGGCAGAAAAAGCGCCTTCTGCAACCCAGCCAACCCCTAAAGCGACACAAAGCCCAGCGAGTAATACTTCTACTTTGGAAAACAAAGGCGGTACTTCTACTAAGACTGTCGCACCAAGTACCGAAAATGATACCTCAAAAACTACTCCACCTCAAGGAGTAGACCAGTCAACCGGTAAATCTAATAATGGTTCTTCTACCGCAGGTGATAGTACTACAGGCGGTTCTGGTCAATAACTGCTTGTGAACGAGGAGTGAGGTTCCACGACTGGGGACTGAGGACTAGGAATAGTTTTCTTCTCTACAAGACGCGCAACGGATAAAACTTGGTTGGGGTCTAAATCCCCAGTCCCTAATCCCCAATCCCCAGTCCCCGGCCCCTTGTTCAAAGAATCTCCCGCTTTGCCAGATATTGGTACATCTGCCAACGTGCATCTACCTCAGCTTGGGCTTGTTCTAATAAGTGCTTGGCAACGTCGGGTTTACTCTTGGTGAGCATTTTGAAGCGATTTTCTTGATACATTGAATGTTCTACCGGTTGTGTTGGCGATCGCATATCCAATTGCAATGGATTTTTACCCTGGTTAAGCAACTCTGGATTATGCCGATACAGCAACCACCGACCTGATTCTACCAGAGTTTTCTGATGATTCATCCCGGTGGTCATGTTTATGCCGTGGGCGATGCAATGGCTGTAAGCAATAATTATTGATGGCCCATCATAAGCCTCTGCTTCCAAAAATGCTTTGAGGGTATGTTCGTCTCTAGCACCAAGGGCTACACTCGCTACGTAGACATTTCCGTAGGTCATAGCAATCATCCCTAAGTCTTTCTTGGGTGCAGGTTTACCACTGGCGGCATATTTAGCAACTGCGGCTCGTGGCGTGGCTTTAGAAGATTGACCGCCTGTATTAGAATACACTTCTGTATCCATCACCAAGATGTTGACATTTCGACCACTGGCAATGACATGATCGATGCCGCCAAAGTCAATATCATAAGCCCAACCATCACCCCCAACAATCCAGACGCTTTTTCTTACCAAGTAATCTGCAAGAGATTTGAGAGTTTGGATTTGGGCATGGGGAATGGGGAATGGGGAATGGGAGTGGTAATTCCTTTTTTCTAACAGTTCATCTAGCTTTTGTTTCAACAGCGCTACTCGTTCTCGTTGTTCCCAAATATCAGCCTCAGTGTTTTGTTTGGCATTGAGAATAGACTGTACCAACTCGTGAGGTATTTCCAATTCCCCATGCCATTCGCCCCATTCTCCACTCCCCAACTGTTGCAACAATTCCCTCGCAAACTCAGCTTGTTTGTCGAGTGAGAGGCGGAAGCCAAAACCAAATTCGGCGTTATCTTCAAATAGATTATTAGACCACGCGGGGCCGCGTCCTTCGGCGTTTGTTGTCCAGGGAGTGGTGGGGAGATTGCCGCCGTAGATTGAGGAACAACCTGTGGCATTGGCGATGACGGCGCGATCGCCAAACAATTGTGTTAATAGTTTTAAATAAGGTGTTTCACCACAACCTGCACAAGCACCAGAGAATTCAAATAGGGGTTCTTGCAGTTGTTGTTGGCGAATCTGGTTTAATTTTAGCGATCGCCTGTCAGGATTAGGTAAACTCAAGAAGAAATCCCAGTTTTTCCGCTCTTGTTCTTGTAATGGCAACTGCTGCGCCATGTTAATCGCTTTCCGCAATGGCTCAGATTTATCTTTAGCAGGGCAAATATTTACACAAATAGTACATCCGGTGCAATCTTCTGGGGCTACTTGAATGGTAAATTTTTGATTGGCAAAGTCTTTATCTTTTGCGCCAGTTGATTTAAAGGTGACTGGGGCATTGACTAACTCATCGGCTTGATAAGCCTTGGCACGGATGGCGCTATGGGGACAAACCATAATGCACTTCCCACACTGAACGCAGACATCCGGCTCCCATACAGGTATCTCTTCGGCGACGTTACGCTTTTCCCACTTGGCAGTACCTACGGGAAATGTGCCATCAACTGGTAGTGTGCTAACAGCTAAATCATCACCTTCCCATACCATGATTTTGCCTAGCACTTCCCGCACAAATTCGGGCATGGGGAGTGGGGAGTGGGGAGTGGGGAGTGGGGAGTGGGGAATGGAGATTGTTTGTGGGACATCTACTTTATGCAAGTTGTCTAAGGTGTTGTCTACAGCTTGCAAGTTCATGCGGACAACTTCTGTGCCTTTTTTACCATAGGTTTTATCAATCGCTTGTTTGATTTTAGCGATCGCTTCTTCTTGCGGCAAGACTCCCGCTAAAGCAAAGAAGCATACTTGCATAATGGTGTTAATTCTGCCACCCATGCCACTTTCACGAGCAACCTGGCTAGCATTGATTACATATAACTTCAAATGCTTATCGATAATTTGCTGCTGCACCTTCAACGGCAGATTTTCCCAGACGCTATCTGCATTGTATGGACTGTTAATCAGCAAAGTTGCCCCAGGAATAGCAGCTTTCAAAATATCTATGCGTTCTAGAAATCCCCAATGATGACAACCAATAAAATTGGCTTGGTCAATCAAGTAGGTGGAGCGAATTGGCTCTTTCCCAAAGCGGAGGTGAGAGACAGTCATTGAGCCAGATTTTTTGGAATCGTAGACAAAGTAGCCTTGGGCGTAATTGTCGGTTTCTTCACCAATAATCTTGATGGAATTTTTGTTAGCTCCAACAGTACCATCCGCACCCAACCCATAGAACATTGCCCGAACAACATTATCCGATTCTGTAGAGAATTTGGGGTCAAACTTTAGAGAAGTATAAGTAACATCGTCATTAATCCCGATAGTAAAATGATTCTTCGGTTTCGCTTCGGCAAGATGATCAAAAATGCCCTTCACCATCGCCGGAGTAAATTCTTTAGAAGAAAGCCCGTAACGACCACCAATAATTTTGGGCAGAGGATAATCTCCCTTCCCATGCCCCATGCCCAATGCCCCATGCCCCATTTCCCAAGCTTCATGGATAGCAGCCACAACATCTAAATACAACGGTTCCCCGGCGCTACCTGCTTCTTTGGTGCGATCGAGAACTGCGATCGCCTTTACACTACTTGGTAAGGCTGCAACAAACCTTTGCACATCAAAGGGGCGATAAAGTCGCACTTTCACTACACCAAGTTTTTCACCACGGGCGTTAAGATAATCGACTGTTTCATGGACGGTTTCACAGCCTGAACCCATGAGAACGATAACGCGATCGGCATCCTTTGCACCGTAATATTCATAGATTTTATAATGCCTTCCCGTGCGTTCTCCAAACTCATCCATGATGCGCTGGACAATTTCTTGACAAGCGTTGTAGTAAGGGTTTGCACCTTCCCGTCCTTGGAAGTAAACATCAGGATTTTGGGCAGTCCCCCGCAACACTGGACGATCTGGGGTCAACGCCCGACTGCGGTGGGCAAGTATGAAACGATCGTGGATGAGCGATCGCAAATCTGACTCTGAAAGTAATTTGACTTTCTGTACTTCATGTGATGTACGGAAGCCATCAAAGAAGTGCATAAATGAGACTCGCGTCTCTAAAGTAGCAGCATGGGCGATGAGAGCAAAATCTTGACTTTCCTGCACCGAAGCGGAACACAGCAGGGCAAAACCAGTCGCACGAGCCGCCATCACATCGCTATGATCGCCAAAAATTGATAAAGCATGAGTAGCCAAAGAACGGGCTGCAACGTGAACCACGAAGCTAGTCAACTCACCAGCAATTTTGTAGAAATTGGGAATCATCAACAATAATCCCTGAGATGCCGTGAAGGTGGTACTCAGAGAACCTGTTTGTAATGCCCCATGCACGGCAGCTGCGGCTCCCCCTTCGCTTTGCATCTGCACGACGCTGGGAACAGTACCCCAGAGATTAGGACGACTCTCGGCTGACCATGCATCTGCCCATTCACCCATTGCTGAAGAGGGGGTGATAGGATAAATGGCGATCGCTTCATTTAGTTTGTAAGCAACACGGGCGACAGCTTCATTTCCATCAATGGTTGCAAAGGTTTTGTTCATAATCTAATTTTTTTCCCCGTCTTTCAACTGCACGATCGGAACACGTAAATAGAAGACTTAAAAATAGCCATAATCAGGTAGGCAGTGGCAAACAAGCAGTTTATTATGCGCTTTTCAGTTTAAATAAATACTGTATGTAGCGGTTCCCATTCAGATGGATTACATTATGCGAGGCGTAAGGGCACGGCAGTGCCGTGCCCCTACGGGTGTATCTCACTCAACGGAGAATCGCTTATATGAATATCTCATTTGAAATAACGCATCTATTAATATGTCTTAATCATGTACTCAATAGTCCAAGTATTGATTAGATAAGGCTTTGAGATAATTTATTCTTTTTTGTGGGGTATGGGTTCGGGAATCTTTTTGTTCACGAAATCCCAGATTAACTGCGATCGTTTTTCCATTAATATCTTGATGGAGAAAATCGTCAATCTGCATATATAGCGGTTCCCATTCAGATGCAGTATAAGATTATATTGCGAAGTGTAGGGGCACGGCACTGCCGTGCCCTTAACGGTGTACTTCACGTAAACAAAAGGAATTATAATTTTTTCTGGAATATAATAATCCGTGTGTTTCTTAATTAAGTAAAATTTATGCCTTATCGGAGAAAATTTTTAACAAGAGCAGGATACACAACCCTTTCTGCCTTGTTGACTATGGGTTTTTTACAAAAGGATAAGCAGAAGGAAGACGATAGTACGGATTATATTGCAGCAACTAATACAGATGTAAACTCTCCGCTTCGGCAAATAGCTGCTACTAAAAAAAAGCGTTATGGTGCAGCAGTTGATGGTGAATTTTTGTTCAAAGAAAAGGATTACGCTGACCTGATTGCTCGTGAATGTTCGATTGTGACACCCAATGGTGAACTAAAATGGAATGCCACTGAACCACAGCCAGGAAAATTTACCTTTGAATCAGCAGATGCGATCGCTAATTTCTGCCAAAAAAATAATATAGCATTACACGGCCATACCCTTTTCTGGCACATGGGAAACCCAGACTGGCTTCCTTATCCCCCCACTCTTGAGATGATCCAACGGCATGTTACAGGAGTTATGGGGCATTATCGCAATAGCCCCGTTTTAAAGTCTTGGGATATTGCCAATGAAATTATCGCTGACAATGAAAATGAAACTGATGATCCTACCTACGGTTTGCGTAGAGGGGTAAAACCAGAATTAATTCGAGACTTGTTTAAATTTGCCGCTTCCGTTGATCCCACTAAGAAATTTTACCTAAACGATTATGGCATCGAAGGCGCTACATGGCGATCGAGCCGTTTCTTAAAAATGGTCGAATATCTGAAGAATAGCGGCGCTAAAATTGACGGGGCAGGTATCCAGTCGCACCTATGGTTTTCTACTGCTTATGGTTTTGATGCGACAGGATTTAGTTCCGTCTTAAAACGGCTTAACGATCTGGGAGTCAAACCAGTAATTACAGAATTAGATATTATCATTGACACCCCATTACCCGATAGTATCCAAAAGCTAGATCAGATGGTAGCCGACGGTTACAAGCGATTTCTTGACATCTGCTTTGCGGCTGACGTTGATACTGTGATTACATGGGGCATTACTGACCGTCATACCTGGATACGTCATCCCGACTGGATGCCAAAAAAAACCTATAGGGATAATCCAAGTGTGTGGCAATTTCTGCGTCCCCTTCCCTTCGATGAAAACCTGCAACCTAAACTTGCCCGCAATGCTATAGCCCAGGCTTTTATGCAAGCACCTTAAGCAACTCGGAACTACGGTATACCACAAGTTATCCGATTCCCAAAACTTCTCAAAACCTCACCCTGTCCTATCTCTAATCCCTCTCCTTAGTAAGGAGAGGGACAGGTTTTACCTAGTAAAACCAGGGTGAGGTTTTCCGAGACTTAAGCGTAAATTGTCTCACCAAAGACTTCTGTGTACACCCTAGAATGCATCGGAGAAAGCACAGTAACTGTGGGAATCATAACTAAAATTATCTGCTCACTTAACTCCGAATGCGATCGCATGGTGGCGGATATGATCTTCAATAAAACTAGCGATGAAATAATAACTGTGGTCATAGCCTTGTTGATAACGCAAGTTTAGCGGCTGCTTAACATCTGCACAAGCTTGCTCAAACACCTCTGGCAGTAATTCTTCAGCTAAAAATTTATCAGCAGTCCCTTGGTCAATGAGAATTTGACTGTGATATCCTACTTGCTTGACTAATTCTGTAGCATCATAAGCACGCCAACTTTCTTGATTGTTGCCAAGATAACCACTAAAAATCTTTTGACCCCAAGGGCAACGCATAGGTGCTGCAATAGGCGCTAAGGCTGAGACTGATTTGTACAATTCTGGGTTTCTCATCGCACAGACAAGCGCCCCATGTCCACCCATCGAATGACCGAAAATACCTTGTTTATCAGGTTGGGTGGGGAAATTTGCGGTAATTAAAGCAGGTAATTCGTGGACAACATAACTATACATTTGGTAGTTTTTACACCACGGTTCCTCTGTAGCATCAACATAAAAGCCCGCACCTGTGCCAAAGTCCCAATTATCATCTTCACCTGCAATCCCAGTATTACGCGGACTAGTATCTGGTACAACCAGCATCAAACCGTACTCAGCCGCAAAGCGCTGCGCCCCCGCCTTTCCCATAAAATTTTCTTCAGTGCAAGTTAACCCAGAAAGAAAATAGAGAATTGGCACAGGTTTTTGAGTTGCTTGTGGTGGTTGATAAACAGCAAAGCGCATTTCACCCTTACAACTTGAAGAGGGATGACTGTAAAATCCGAGTTTGCCACCAAAGCTTTTATATTCTGAAATGAGATTGAGGTTAGGCATTGATTATATTCTCAAACAACCTGGTAATTAGAACTATAGGAATCATATTTAATTTTTGAACAAAATTAGTATTGTAGCGTGTGTTAGAACGGAGTTCGTAACGCACTATTATCAAGGGTTTGATGCGTTACGCTGTCGCTAACACATCCTACGTATATTTTCAGAAATCAAATACTAGTCCTATATATACCCCAGTTGCGTATGCAAAACCCACTATTCCCATCGCATCTCAATCAACCTTGCAACTAGTACAGCACAACGTAAATAAACCACCCTTATGCACTGCTAATTACGAATTACGAATTACATTACTAGGTAACTTAGTTCCGCACCTTTTACAAAACCCAGCATCTACATCATGGAAAGCTAAACCACAGCCTGAACAAACTGTTTCTATCTGATTAGCAGTTTTCACCACTCGCTTAATTAAATCCCCCACTTGCCAAGGAATCAGCGCAATTCCAGTGAAAATCATCAATACTGTTAGTAAACGCCCTAATTCAGAAATTGGAATAACATCGCCAAATCCCACAGTTGTCATAGTGACAACAGAGAAATAGAATGCATCTAAAAATGTACCGTAATTCTCAGGATTAACCGGATGCTCTACTTGGTAAATTAAACCAGAATAAATAAAAACAATTGCAAATAATGTAAATAAAATTCGCGCAAAAATCATTCCATCTTCGGTGCTGATAGTGGCGAATAAAAATTTTCTATCTATAAATCTGATTAATCGCAAAATCCGAAACCATCGTAGTAGGCGGATAAAGCTAATATCCACCATTCCTAGAAAGAATGGCAAAATCGCCATTAAGTCAATAATCGAATAAAAACTAAAAATATACTGAATTTTATTTTCCGCACTCCATAGACGAAGTGAATATTCCACCGCGAAAATGATGACAATGGCAGTATCGACTAAGTTTAATTGGAACCGCACAGAATCAGGAATATTATAAGTTTCTGCGACAAAAATTCCTGATGATATTAACACCATCGCGGCAAGGGTTAAATTAATCGCTTTACCTATTGGTGTTTCCAGGTCTTTTAAGTAGAATTCTGTTTCTTGTCTGCTCAGTAACATATTCGACCGTTAACTAATCTTAATTCCCAAGTTATAACATTAGAAATACGATATTATTAATTGTTATCCTTATGTTAACATCAGCTTATATGAACCCAGAATATTTTATGCATTTAGCTTTGGCAGAAGCAAAAGCAGGAGATGCGCCTTATGGTGCTGTGATTGTTAAAGATAACGAAGTCGTTGCTGTAGGACATAATACTGTTAGAAGAGACAATGATCCATCAGCCCATGCAGAAATCAACGTTATTCGGAGTTTAACAGCTAAACTTAAAAACTTTTCTTTAGAAGGTTATAGCATATATACAACTGGCGAACCTTGTCCGATGTGTGCAACTGCTTGTATTTGGAGTGGTTTATCAGAAATTGTATATGGTGCTTCAATTCAAGATTTAATATCGATAAATCAATCCCAAATTAATCTATCTTGTGAAGAGATAATTGCTAAATCATTTAGGAATATCAAAGTCACCAAAGGTATTTTAAAAAATGAATGTTTAGATTTATTTAAATAGGCTGTAATTTAATTCGACATTAGTACATCTAAATGTCAGTATTTTCTCACTAATGATTATAGAACCGCGTTGTAGGGGCAATTTATGAATTGCCCCTACAACAGATATGGTTTTTGAGATCATTCATATTTCGTCTTCTTTGTCAATATTACGAATTATTTAACTTGGCTCATTCAAATAAGATAAATATGTATTTGCCCAAATCGCCGCTTGAGTGCGATCGCGCAAACTTAACCGATTTAAAATATTCGTCACATGATTTTTGACCGTACCCTCAGAAATGTAGAGTTTTTGAGCAATTTCTCGGTTACTAGCACCTGTAGCAATTAACCGCAAAACCTCTTTTTCTCTAGGAGTAAGTTCAGCTAAACTTGATGGTACAGGAGGTGACTGGGTTGGTGTAGGATTAGAAAATTGAGTTAACAACTTTCTAACTATACCTGGGCCTAATTGAGTATATCCCTTATAAACAGCACGAATGGCAACAGCTAATTCTTCTGATGGTGTATCTTTCAATAAATAACCCATTGCCCCATTTTGCAACGCTGCTGATACATATTCATCATCATCAAAAGTTGTCAGGACTAATATTTTAGTTTTTGGAAAACGTTTTTGAATTTCTCGTGTCGCTGCAACTCCATCCATAATAGGCATTCTAATATCTAGCAAGACGACATCCGGCTGAAATTCAGCAACTAAATTAATCGCCTGTTCACCGTTTTCAGCTTCTCCCACTATCTCTAAATCTGATTCTAATTCTAATAACGCTCTTAATCCTTGACGAATTAAACCTTGATCATCTACCAACAAAACTTTAATCATTATCTCAACCTTAGTAACGGGATATTAACTGTGATTTTGCAACCACAACCGGGAGCGCTATTAATATTAAACTCGCCACCTAGTGCTAAAGTGCGATCGCGCATACTATGAAGTCCAAAACCAGTAGTATTTTGACTGAAATCAAAACCTCTACCATTATCTTGAATTATCAATCGTAAATTTCCTCTTGTCGTAGTGAGTTCTAGTTTAACCTCTGTTGCTGTAGCATATTTAGTTATATTTGTCAACGATTCTTGAGTAATTCGGTAAATCGCGGTATTAATTTCAGGTGGTAGAGGATATTCCAGATTGATTTGATAAATTGGTAAAATACCATTGGAGCGATGAAAGTTTTCTAAAAGACTAGCGATCGCACCATCTAAAGATTGGTCTTGTAAGGGATTAGAACGCATAGTAGAAACCGATTGACGGACATCTTTTAGCGCTTTAGAACCTAATTCCTTTGCGGTTGCTAGAAATGTTTCAGCCTTACCTGGGTTAGATTGCCATAGTTTTAAAGCAGTTTCTAATTGCAGATTTAAAGCAGTGAGAGAATGTCCTAATGAATCATGAATTTCACGAGCGATGCGATTACGTTCTTCTAAGGTAGCTTGATTTTCAATTCGCATAGCATATTCACGGAGTTTTTCATTAGCGATCGCTAGCTTTTCTCGACTGTGCCGTTCAGATAATACTGCATTCATCATCAACAACACAAAGACCAAACTTAAGCCGAATACCAGCGACCAATTTAAGCTAAGA
Organism: Nostoc sp.; assembly: GCF_036917435.1. GTDB lineage: Bacteria > Cyanobacteriota > Cyanobacteriia > Cyanobacteriales > Nostocaceae > Nostoc. The sequence goes on along the minus strand of NZ_JBALDM010000029.1, from coordinate 68,962 downwards.
AATCGAAAGCGATCTTGTGCCTGTAGGGAAGCTTGAAAACTGAATAATTGATATTTTAATTGTGTAGTCAATAGAAATAATGCAAAAGATAAACTTGTAAGAAATAAACGTCCAGGTAAGTTAAATATTAGGCAACTACGAGTAACTAAAATTATGTAAAGAAAGGGGAAAAGTCGAGCAAATCTTTCGCCAAAAAGTCCAGTTGTTAAAATTAACACAATTTCAATAGCTGTGTATATGATTTTAGATTTATTGCTCTTAATAGGTAAGATTAAGCCCATCAATGCAAAAACAATCAGACTATAAATTGACAGTTCTGGCAATAGATTGCAAATTGATAAGTCTGGGAATGTACCACAAATTGATGGTTCTGGAGGTTTGGGACGAAATCGCCGTAATGGAGGTGGTATAACTGCTATCAATGCAGTGATAGCTAGTAGTATCCACTCTAGATAAAGTAGAGATGGAAAAGGATGTTTGTTAATTTTTAGACTATTCATCAGTCATATTTCTCCAGTTGTGAATGAGTTAGGAGTTAGTAATTAAAATTTTTTGGCGGTTGCTTACCTAGTTTAAAATTTTCGATAAGTAAACGCAGGCTATAAAAACATTATGCAATATAGCGATTCCCATTCAGATGCAGTACAACATTAATAGCGAAGTGCAAGGGCATGGCACTGTCGCGCTCCTACGGGTGGGGTGTATCTCACTCAACCAAGAACCGCTATAAGCTAAATAAGGATTTATAAATCAATCATCATAAAAATCTCCATCATTTATAACTCCTAACTCCTAACTCCTAACTCTTAACTCCTAACTCCTAACTATTTATTGTTAATCAAATTTGTCAAAATTCAATCATGACTAAAGTCATGGGTAGAACCATGACTTTCTCCTCATGTAACTACTAAAGATAAGTTCTTATGATGGTGACAACCAACCAGGAAAAACCCACAAGCAAGAATGAAACTCAAAGTATTATCGCTAGTCGCTGGAGCAATTGCTTTAACTCTAACTGCAACCTCCTTTGCTGTTACCGCCCAAACAGCCTCTCCTTCACCCTTATTACTGGCGCAAACTCCACAAAAAGAAAGGGGCCCTTGGAAAGACTTAAATTTAACAGATGCCCAAAAAACCCAAATTCAGGCAATTCGCCGCGATAGCCGCACTAAATTTGAAACAGTTTTGACTCCAGAACAAAAAGCAAAATTAGAAGCAACGAAACAAGCACGTCGGGCTGAGTGGCAAGCACGTAAGGCTCAGGGGCAAACAGGTCAAGGTCAACGGCAAGCTGGCGAACGTCAACATAAGGGTCATTTTGCTGAGTTAAATCTGACTGAAGCACAAAAAACCCAAATGCGAGAAATCAAGGAGTCTGAGAAACAACAGATTCAAGCTGTCTTGACCCCCGAACAACGCCAAAAATTAGAGCAATTCCGTCAAAATGCTCCTTCACGCCGTCAGCAAGGCAATCCTCAATAATCTTTTAAAAAATAATAACTTTGGGGTGGGCAATACTGCCCATCTCATCGCTAAATATATGATGCAACCCTTTACCGCTTCCCCGAATCCCGCTCCTCGCCTGCAACAGATTTTAGATTTAATCGATGGCATGGCTGTAGCACAAGGGCGAGATGTTCCCCCAATTGTGGAAATTGAGAAATTGCGTTTACTCCCTACTGACACTTTTGGCAGAACTTGGGCAAATTTCCTGAATGAACAAAATTTACAACCTTTTACTACTGGTAGTCGCCGTAAACAACTCCATGATGGGATTCATGTCCTTACAGGCTATGGTACTGACTTGATTGGTGAAGCAGAAGTACAGGCGTTTTTATTAGGAACCAAATTTAGCATAACTAATTTGATGCTGGGGTTGGGACTATTGCGAGTCATCCATAAAAACCTAAATTCTCAACAACAATTTAGCTGGGATAGACTCTGGCAAGCATACCAACGCGGGTGTCATTCTCAACTTGACCCGGATACTTGGCAACCAGAATTACTGTGGTACTTACCCTTGACTGATGTGCAGGCATTGTTTTTCCCAGTCAAAAATTAACAGACTTCTTGCAGAAGATGCGGAAAGGGGAAAAACTTCATCCCCTTTCCCTTTCCCTATTTTAGGACTAGCCCTTTCAAGGTGAGTAAAAATTTTGTTGAATAGACTCGTCTTTAACCTCTTAACTCTGTGTTCTCTGCGCCTCTGCGGTTAAATAAAAGATTTTTTAACCGCAGAGAACGCGGAGGGCGCAGAGAGAAAAAAGAGATTTTACAAGTCACCTTGAAAGGGCTAATTTTAGGACTTACACGTTGACAGAAAAGACCAAATATGATTTGTTTGAAAAATCACATCTGTCGTAGGGGCAATTCACGAATTGCCCCTACGACAGATGCCCTATTTGGTAGACTTTCAAGATAGTTATGAGTTATGAGTTATTGAACCTCCTACCTTGATTAAAATGTCTCAAGAATTCGCAATTGGTAGTAAAGTGCGGGTTGTGGCACTACCGCCCTACGTCAAAACTGCCGATCCTATGCCTATGCTGCGCCCCCCTGATGTTATTCACATTGGTGAAGAGGGTATAGTTATTGACCGCCGTCCCGGTGGATATTGGGGTATTCGCTTCACTAGGGGATTCTTTCTGCTAGATAGCCAATACATCGAAAACATAGAGAAATCTCCCGAATCTCAGTCAGGGTGATATTTGCTGCAACCAAGAATTGTAAACTTGTGTAAAGTTGTGATTCTGGTTTGCACCATGATTTCTCGCCGCACTTTTTTTAATATATTATTTGCCAGCTGTATTTCTGTCATCAGCTGGCTGAACTTTACCCCTGTTGCTGATGCTCTTGGTGGTAAACTTCCTGCAATTAATCAACCCGCACCAGAGTTTACTTTGCCAACTAATACAGGTGATGGCAAAATTTCCCTCTCTGACTTGCGCGGTAAGTGGCTAGTCCTCTACTTTTATCCTAAAGATTTCACCTCTGGTTGTACTATAGAGGCTCGTCGTTTTCAGCAAGATTTACCTCAATACCTTGGCAAAAATACCCAAATTATTGGCGTAAGCGCTGATGATATTGATTCTCACGCCAAATTTTGTGATTCAGAGGGACTAAAATTCCCGCTTTTAGCTGACACTGATGGTTCTGTGAGTAAAGCTTACGGTTCGTGGCTCGGCTACTTATCGATGCGCCACAGTTTTATTATCGATCCTCAAGGTGTGTTGCGCGAGACTTTTGTCAAAGTCAATCCAACTGTTCACAGTTCAGAAGTGCTGGCAAGATTAGAAAAGTTACAGTCTACAGATTCTTAGATATCAATTACAGCAGTTTGTTATCAAAGTCAATTTTTCAACGTTCGCGGAGCGTGCCGGAGGCATTACCGCCAAGACGCGGAGGACGCAGAGAGAAGAAAGAAATGCTTAAGTCAAGCATATTATAGCGGTTATCGGTTGAGTGAGGTATGCCCGTAGGGGCACGGCAGTGCCCATTGGTGTCAACTTAACGTGAAACCCTTGTAAAAACTGAATGTTGAGTTTACTGACTACTAATTACGATCCGCGTTACCCCACCCTAACCCTCCCCTTATAAAGGGGAGGGAACTGGAAATATCATTTCCCCCCAATATATCGGGGGGATTAAGGGGGGTAAAACGTCTGTGGGACAAAGCTTTGAGCTTAAGTTGACACCAATGGGCACTGCCGTGCCCTTATACTTTTCGATTAATCTTGTACCGCATCTGAATGGGAACCGCTATACCTTATTCTTCAACGTACAATAAACCCATATTTTTTGAGTACAGTCTTGGCTTGACTATCAGATAAAAACTGGATAAATTCTTTGGCTGCTGGAATATTTTTACTGCTTTTAATTACTGCCATTGGATAGACAATTGGTGAGTGAAATTTATCATCAGCAGTAACTACGACTTTTACCTTGTTGGAAATTTTGGCATCGGTGGCATAAACTAAACCCGCTTCGGCGTTGCCACTTTCTACTGCTGCCAAAACTTGACGCACATTGTTAGCAAAGACTAATTTGGACTTTACGCGATCGTAAAGTTTCAATTTTTTTAAGACTTGCTCTCCATATTGACCGGCGGGTACACTTCTGGGTTCACCGATCGCAATTTTTTTAATTTTACTATCTGTTAAATTGTAGAAACTAGTGATGCCAACAACATCCTGAGCCACAATCAATACTAGACGGTTATTTGCTAAGTTAGTACGGCTACCTGCTACTAAAAGTCCTTTTTGTTCTAAAGCATCTACCTGCTTTTTGCCAGCAGAAATAAAGATATCGGCTGGCGCACCTTGCTCAATCTGTTGCTGTAAAGCACCAGAAGCCCCAAAATTATAATTAATGCTGATATCTGATTTACTTTGTTGGTACAAAGGTTTAATTTCTTCCAGCGCCTCTTTTAAGCTGGCGGCTGCGGACACCAGGATAGTGGCGTTTGACTGTGCTATTACAGGAGAAGGAGTAACTAACGGTAAACCAATTGCCAGCAACAAGCCAGCAAATACTATACCTAAAAAGCCAAAAATTTGTCTTCTTTTCATAGAAAAGGCGTTTGAGAAGTTTCTTCCATAAAATTGATGTTAGGTAAAATAGTACCAAAAATACCAACTTATAACCAACTATATCGGTAATTACTTCAATTCCTTAAAAGTCAGGGTTAGGTTTTGTCGGACTCTATTTGCCCATAGTCAAGTTTGATAATTCGGTTGGCTAAATGGAAATAGCGATCGTCATGGCTAATTACCAGTACTGTTTTGCCTCGCGATCGCAGTTCGGGTAGTAGCTGAGTGTAAAATATTTCTTTGAATACTGGATCTTGATCGGCTGCCCACTCATCAAATAGGTAAATTGGTCGATCTTCCAAGTAGGCTGTCAGCAAAGCCAGTCGTTTGCGTTGTCCTTGAGAAAGTGCTGTGGTGGAAAGTTGCCCATTTTCAACTTTCACTTTATGGTCTAGTTGCAGTTGTTTTAAATATTTTTTGGCTTGAGAATCCAAGTCAGCGTTTTTTAATCCCAAAAGTTCTTCAAATAAATAAAAGTCGGAAAATACCACAGAAAAATGCTGACGATACCATTCTCGATTCTGTTCGCTAATTAACTCATTATCAAACCAAATTTCACCATTATCAGGAATGTAAAGTCCGGTAATTAGTTTAGCTAATGTAGATTTACCGCTACCATTTCCACCAACAATAAATACTAATTCTTCAGGATAGAGTGTTAAATCGATAGGGCCAAAAATAAAACTATTGTCTTCTTGCTCTGTGTTGTAAGTGTGGGTAACACCTTTAAATTTTAAGCTGTGCCAGTCAGATTTCAGAGCAGGTGGAACAGTTGATATTTCAGTCCGACTCGCTAGAGATAAACCCAGTGACTCGATTTTTTGCAAGCCAATACTGGCTTTGCTTAATAGGGGAAGTTTGCTGATGATGTTATCCATTGGTAACACCAAGTAAGTGAAGGTTAAAATGTAGCCAGAAAGAGTTTCAGAATTGATGGTAAGCAGATTCGGCAACACGAACAGTACAAAACCAAGGGCAAAAAAGAATATGAGTTGCCCCCAACTGGAAGTTATGGCAAAAAGGGTCAGTCCTTGAACATTGTGATGACGAAACTCATTAGCAGTTGATTGCAGTTTTGCTTCTAAAAAGTCTTCACGTCGCCGATAATTTAATTTGAGTTCTTTGACTCCTTCGGTAATTGTGCGAAAATCTTTAAATAGCTGATCTTCATCGTCACGAGCTAAAGACAGCAATTTATTTCCCCTGTTGAGTAGCCACTGACAACTAGCGATCGCAACTACTGAAATTCCACACACCATCACCAGTACTAACCAAGACAGCCAAGTTATGTACGCTATGCAACCCAGGACGATGGCTAAATTAATAAAAATGAAAGGCATCTGATAAACAGCATTAGCAACCGCCTGAATGTCTTCTGTGAGAGTTGCCAATAATCGCGGATTCCCTAAGCGTTCTAGATGACTCAACTCAGAAGCGAGAATCTGGCGACTCAAACGCATCCGTAATTGCAAAACTGCATTCTGAGAAAGACGAATCAGCATCACTTGAGAAATGATACTGGTAATCAGTGCAACTATCGCTAGCCCCGCAAAACCCCAAATTATCGATGTCAGACGGGAATCAGAAGTGCTACTTGCAGCATGGCTAATTAAGGCAATCAAGCCAGCGCTACTACCGCCACTCAGGAACCCGGTAGCGATCGCGATCGCTACCATTCCCCACGAAGAACGCAAAACAAAGTAAATCAAATTCATGGCAGTGGCTTGCAAACTAATTCAGTTGCCCTTCTAGGAGAAATTTTATATCTTAACAGTTAAAAACTTCTGAAAGATCGCGCCAAGCTACTTATCACTGCGAGTTTTGTGATATTCCCGAATTATATGGCAACAGTCCCCGGATGAAAACACCAGAGCAAGTAGTTGCAGAGTTAGATGCAATGCGACAATCTGGCAATTTAGGGGCAGTGTATTTTGTCGATGATAACTTTGTTGGCGATCGCCGCGCTGCCATGAGGTTACTTCCTCATCTAATTGACTGGCAAAAAATCACTGGCTACCTGACAATAATTTGTACACGGGTAGGGGCACAACATGTTGTGCCCCTAGGATGATCTGTACCTCACTGTAATTAGTACAGGACTTACGCAAGAACTCTTTGAAACTCTTATTACTTTGTGTCCTTTGCGTCCTTTGCGGTTCGTTTTATCATAATTTTGCGTAAGTTCTATAGTATTACGACAATCATCAAGTAAAATCTGGAAATTGTATTTAATTTACTAATCGTGAATTATTTTTCTGATAAAGTTTACTAAAGTCAAGTTTAACTTCTTCTTTGTTTTATTACTAACACATCGTAATCATACCTAAAACTTTTGATTAATCCTCAGCGAGGAGAAGAGAGAAAAAACCCTGTATCCTTCAAATACAACGTGTAATTTAAGATAATTTTATCTTCGCTAGTTGGTGTTATTGCCGCAGTATTTTCTAAATGTTTTCCATGAGAACTGAGGCAGAGAGAATATATGTTTTTAGACATTTTAGCTAGCTTGCAACGGTTGTTTGTGGGTTACATTCCAGCCGCCGTGTTAGGTAGTTTTATCGGATACTTAATAGGTATGAATAGCATGGTATATCAGCTATTTAGGCTGATATTTCAGATACCACATAGCATCCCCCCTATAGCTTTACTACCTATTGCATTAATAGTGTTTCAAGAGAGCGAATCGGCTGCTACTACAGTAGTTTTTCTAGGAACTCTCTGGACGATGATTATTAATACGGCAATCGGGATGCAACATTTTCGCAGACAGAATAATAACTTTCGAGTAGCTATCTTCCATATATTTCATGCCTTGAAAGTTAGTATTTGGGTAGCCTGGTTTATAGTTATTGCTATAGAAATGTTAACAGGGCCAAAAGGACTTGGATTTACCCTTTGGGAAGCTTATAAAGCTGGTAATACCGATTACATAATTCAGGTGATCCTTTATATTGGTATTATTGGCTTTTTGCTGGATCAGTTACTAGATTTTGCAGCTTATATTCTCTCGCAAATGGTTTCAGATGGGAAGAAATCTTCCTAAATTTTATCAAACAGAATTCAGGAGTCAGGAGTCAGAATTCAGAATGAATTCTGTACGAGTGGCGGATTAATAAACGGGTTTAAGACCCCCACCAAATTTTAAATTTGGTGGTCAACACGACTGATTGATTCTGACTCCTGTTAGCGATAGCGGGGCGTTTAGCCCATTCTGACTTCTGAATTCTTCTTCAACTGGGCTTGCGGATTGTACCCTGCCAGCTAATAGTTTGCTTGGCAGAACGTATTCCCAAAGAACGAGTTGCTATGACTTCAATATCAACATTGACACCAGGGCGTAAAGCTGAATCAGGAATTTTTAGTTTCCCTAAAGCTAGAGTAAAACGGTTGTAGTCACGAGTCACAAGTTCGCCCTGAATATCTCCTTCATATTCAGTTTTGTAGCTAGAAGAACCATACAAGTTATCCTTGGCGCTAAATTTGACGCGAAACTGAGTATTAATCGCATCAGATTTTGCTGCCAAATCAACTATTTTTAAGTTAAGGTTTTGTCCAGATTCGGCGAAATCTGCTACAGCTAACCGGGTAACATCTTTTTTGGGAATGGCATGGTTAACAGTAAATGTTGTTAAGTTAGCCTCACTTTTGATGCTACCATCAACCCATAATTCCTCGGCAAAAGTAACTTCTACTTGTTTTTTGTCAGTTAAATTTAGTGTGACAGCTTGATTGCCAAAGCTGGTGATGGGTTGTCTTTCTTGCCAAACTATTTGAAAAGCCTCTTCTAAACGTTGTTCAAACTCTCGATAATCATCTGCGATCGCAGTTCCAGGCGCAAGTAGAGAAGTTGCCCCAATACGTTGATTCCACTTGTTCTTCGACAGGTTTATTGGTTTGTTTGCCAATTCCAAAATTGCTAGCTGCACCGTTGGATTATCAGCAGCTAAAGCTTCCTTACTATTGACAATACTTAAAGTTCCTAAGCGTCCTTGGCTACCATCCCTACCATCGCTACCGTCGCTACCATCTCGCCCATCGCTACATCGATAAGTCTTATCAGTACACTTATAATCAGGGCTACTGGGAGTACCTTTGCAAGTTTTTACTTCCCAACTTCGCCTGCGACAGTGACAACCTTTCGTTCCGTTCCCACCTCTACCGCCGCGTCCACCTTTCCCGCCAATTGCGCGAACAGAAACGTTTCGTAAGTCTGCCAAATTGCTGTAATACACTGTCAGGGAACCACCATTTCCCCCATCTCCTCCCTTACCACCGTTACCGCCATTGCCACCATTTGGTGCATTTATATTATGGCTGACGCGTTGCCCGTCATAGGCATCGCGTTGATAACCACAATCAGGGCGATCGCTATGTTCCCCATCTTCCCCGTCTTCACCATCTTTACCCGACAAGTCAAGATTAACGGTTGAACCATTAACAAAAATATTTTGGTTGTCACCACTACTACCATCTCTACCCGATCGCCCATTGGTTCCTGTGCGTCCATCTCTGTCATCATTTCTGGCTACTTTATAGTATTCGTCAGAGGCAAAAGCTGGACATAACACTGAACCAGAAGCAGGCAAAAAGCTTGTAAATAAGCAGAATGTCAGTAGTAGTGGGAGCTTACTTCTAAAACCATTATGCATTTAGGTATAACTAAAACCTTAATTTAATTATCTATTCCTGACGCTAAATTTCAACAATTTGCTCCGCAGTTTGCTATTTAAGTGAGGTACAAAAGGCAGGACTGATGCAATACTAATTGGCAAGTAGTGTAATTGCGATCGCTTTCCCAAAAACCCCACCCCGCAAGCGGGGCTACGGTATACACACAAGTCATCAAATCACCCAAAACAAAAGCCTCACGATCTCCTTAGTAAGGAGAGGGACAGGTTTTACGTAGTAAAACCAGGGTGAGGTTTCTTAGGGGCTACCGCAAATCGCTTCACCAAAGACTTGTCTATACACCGTAGGCGTGTGGGGTGCAATGAATGTGGGAATCCAATTATGCGGACATAATACAGCAGATTGCAACAGGCGTGAGGTACAGATCATCGTAGGGGCACAACATGTTGTGCCCTTACCCGTGTACTTCATTTACCCGCAATACGCTGTATTAAGCATTTTTCTCTTCTCTCTGAGTCTTCTGTGCCTCTGTGGTTTAATAAACGGCTTTAACTTTAACCGAACCGTATTGACTTTTAGCTGACTACAAAATTTACCAACTTTCCAGGCACAACAATTACCTTTTTAATCTCTTTGCCTTCGATGTAACGCTGGGCAATTTCTGATTCACGGGCGTATTTTTCCAACGCTGCTTTATCTGCTTGCGCCGGTACTTGAATCGCGCCGCGAGTTTTGCCCATAACTTGAATCACCAAAGTAATTTCATCAGCTACCAAAGCCACAGGGTCAAACAATGGCCAAGTTTGAGTGTGAACTGAATCACTTTCACCCAACAAATGCCACAATTCATCAGCAATGTGTGGTGCAAAGGGTGCGAGTAACATCACCAAAGTCCGAATACCTTCTGCGTAAATTGGTGAATTTTTGTCGGCATCAGTTAAAGCATTACTTAACTTCATCAATTCAGAAATAGCTGTGTTGAATTGATATTCGTCTTCCAAATCTTCTGTCACCGCTTGAATCGCCGTATGAATCGCCCGCCGCAATTCCTTTTCTACCTTAGTTAAATCAGATTGGGCTTTCTTACGAGATACCCCAGCAGCAATATAATCCGTCACCAAACGCCAAACCCGATTTAAAAAGCGGAATTGTCCTTCCACATCGGCTTCATCCCATTCCAAATCTTTTTCTGGCGGCGCTTTGAACAAGATGAACATCCGCGCTGTATCTACACCGTATTTTGAAATTACATCTTCTGGTGCAACACCATTACCCTTTGATTTAGACATGGTGGCGTAGAGACGTTGCAAAGGTTCACCCGTTTGAGGGTCGCGGGGGTCAGATGAATTTACCAGATTAGAAGGAATCCATTTATCTTTACCGCCCTTATTGGGGTTTAGGTAAGTTAAACCCTGTACCATCCCTTGAGTTAATAGACGTTGGAAGGGTTCATCAAAGTTCAGTAATCCTCTATCGCGCAGAACCTTAGTAACAAACCGCGAATACAACAAATGTAAAATCGCGTGTTCAATACCACCTACATACTGATTCACTGGCATCCAGTCATTAACTTTACTGGAATCAAAAACCTGTTGTTCATTTTTAGCATCAGGGAAGCGCAAGAAATACCACGAGGAATCAATAAAAGTGTCCATCGTATCAGTTTCTCGTTTCGCCGGAGTGCCGCAAGTTGGACAAGGCACATTTACCCAGCTTTCCAACTGAGTTAAAGGTGAACCACCACGTCCAGTAAATTCCACCTCTTCTGGCAACTGGACTGGCAAATCTTTGTCAGGTACTGGCACTATTCCACAGTTGGGGCAGTGAATTACAGGTATCGGTGCGCCCCAATAACGCTGCCGTGAAATTAACCAATCCCGCAAGCGATATTGCACCCGCACTTTACCAAAACCTTGTTTTTCGGCGTATTCAATTATTGCTTGTTTAGCATCTGCGGAAGCCATGCCAGTAAAAGCCCCAGAATTAATTAAAATTCCTGGTTCAGTGTATGCCTGCTTATAATCAACTTGGATGAATTGTGTGACTCCATCAATTTCTGATGCTGGAGTTAAGTCAAAACCTGCGACATCATCTGAGGAAGCGATGACAAAATTAATTGGTAAATCGTAATTTTTAGCAAACTTAAAATCTCGGACATCGTGTGCGGGTACACCCATCACTGCCCCAGTACCATATTCATACAGTACATAGTCAGCAATCAAAATCGGCACTTCTTCCCCTGTAAACGGGTTAATTGCCACCCCACCTGTAGGGATACCCCGCTTAGGTTTGTCTTCTGAAGTACGTTCCAACTCAGTTTGATTAGAAACCTCTTTAATAAAGACTTCTACTGCCGCAAGTTGTTCTTTTGTAGTGACGTGCTTTGTTAAGGGATGTTCTGGTGCTAATACTAAGTAGCTGACACCATAAACTGTATCTGGGCGCGTGGTATACACAGCGATTTTTTCATCTAACCCAATGATGGGAAATTCTAAATAAGCACCTGTAGATTTACCAATCCAGTTTGCCTGCATCAACTTGACTCGTTCTGGCCAACCTGTCAACTTATCCAAGTCATTGAGCAATTCTTCGGCGTAGTCGGTAATCTTAAAAAACCACTGCCGCAACAATTTGCGCTCAACTATTGCGCCACTACGCCAAGAACGTCCTTCATTATCAACTTGCTCATTTGCCAATACAGTTTGGTCAATAGGATCCCAGTTTACAGCTGCTTCTTTTTGGTAAGCTAACCCTGCCTGCAAAAACTGCAAGAAAATCCATTGTGTCCACTTGTAATAATCTGGTGAACAGGTAGCAAGTTCACATTCCCAATCAATAGATAAACCAAGACGCTGCAACTGCTGGCGCATCTGGGCAATATTCTGATAAGTCCACTTTGCTGGCGGCACACCACGGTCAATGGCGGCATTTTCTGCTGGTAAGCCAAAGGCATCCCACCCCATTGGGTATATTACCCGATACCCTTGCATTCGCTTCAGACGGGCAATCACGTCACCAATTGTATAATTACGGACGTGACCCATGTGTAGGCTGCCCGATGGATAAGGGAACATGGATAAAGCATAAAATTTTGGCTTGTTGCTAGCTGAAGGTGTCTTATCTAAGCCAAGTTCTACCCATGTTGTTTGCCATTTTTCCTCAATCGCTGCGGGGTTATATCGGGAATCCACCAAAAACTCTCCTAATGGGTCTGTCTAGGTTAACCTGCTATGTCAACCTATTAGAGTGAACTACTCAGACTTGCCCAAGGCTGAAGTCTGAGCTTCCCAATTCATCGGGGATAGCCTCAAAAACTCCGTAGTTTTTTTGGTCTGACATTCCCTCCAAGGGCAGGAGTCCTGGTTCCCAAGACCCAAATCTTTCTCTTGCAACATATACCTATTAGCTTGGTTTTCGCTTGCGGCATTGATGGCCAAGACATTGGTTATCTTACCAGAAAATTTTGGGAATTCGTCATACATCTAGAATTTCTTTTTACCGAGTAAAAAATCAATTCCAGATGCAATCCTCATTCCCCGCTCACAATCCCCATCTTAGGAGTAACTTGAAGATGGGGACTTACGCGATACGTTAACCTATATTGTAGGTCAACTAATCACAGATTTATATAATGAAGCATCAGCGAAATTATGCCTGAACTGCTAGTGTTTCAGGTATGGCAAGAATCATTTCGATAAACGCGTTAGATGCTTGAATCAAATATAAAATTTTCTGATTTGGTGCAGGTTTTTGTCTATGGCACGCTAAAACCAGGTGAAGTTAAGTATTAGGACGATCGCTTAAACTAAGCAGGGCTGAGTTTAAGCGATCGTCCGCGCCAACAGTACTGGACAAGTGGCATTGACTCTAACATAGTCAGATAACGAAGATCCGATGAGTCGATCTATATCAACAAAACTCTTAGCGATAGATGGACGACGATCTGGAGAACCGAGTAATAATAAGTCTATATTTAACTCTTCTGCGAACCGACAAATTTCTTCACCAGGTTTGCCACTGCTGATATAACAACGAGATTTTATGCCTTGTTTTTGAGCTTCTGCAACTGCGGCTGCTAAAACTGGATTTTTATCTGAGTTAACCTCGCTTATTTCCGATTTTTTACCGCCTAAATCTGTACTAACATTTGCCAAAATCAACTGGCCTCCCTGAATATCTCGCAGTAAAAATAGTGCCAATTTCAAGCAGTTTTTTGCAGAATCAGAGTTGTCTATTGCCACCATAATGCGCTTAATTCTTTTAACATAAATGTCATCTTTCACCAGCAACATGGGGCGAGAAGATAGCTGGAAAACATACTGACTGACTGAGTTTGATAAAATAGATTGCAGTCGCTTCAGTCCGCGTGAACCCATAACAATCAAGTCAGCATCGATTTCATCAGCTACTTGGCAAACTACATCTTTGGGGTCGCCTTCGCGCAAAATTGAAGAAACCTGACTAGGATCTAAGTTCAAAGTTTGAATGGCATTAGCCAGAATTTTACCACCATTTTCCCATTTAGTTGTCATGGTAGCAGCAGTATTTTGTGCCTGAACAACATGCAAAATTGTAACTTTTGCAGATTCAATTGAAGGGATTTCTCTCAGGGTTTTGAGCATTTCTTCTGCGTGTCCCAATCCTGATACAGTCAGCAAAATTTTGTTTATCATCTTACGTAATTGTTTTTAAGTTTACTTTTGTTTTCACTGTTAGTATTTGGCTTAGGTCGGATTTTCACCGCCTTACTCGATAACCTAGTAATAAAAAGTTTGTAGTAAGCATTTTAATGCTTAGAAAATCAGGATTGAAGTCCTTACCCAACGGGAAAGTTAGTCGCTTATGGAGGAAACCCCCAAGACTGCGCTAACTCACTACGAACTTTCTTGCCCATCAATTTAAACTTAACAGGCTACTGGTTAGGAAGTTCGCACAAATAAACTTTGTTTCTTAGCATTTAATACTTAAACAAATAGCAAAGTAAAAAAATCTCAACAAAAATTTAAGTTTATTTACACCTAGTTACTTAACTTCTTAACTAGACTCCAATTATTAAGCATACTCTCAATTTAGTCTGATTAACTTAATAAAATATGATGTTAGTTATCATTGTTAATCTATGTTTACTTTTTTTAATTATAAGTTAGTTAACTATTGCAAAGAAATTCCCAAATAACTCTTTAGAATAATTGATTGGCTGTAACCTTGAACAAGCGATCGCTTGCCGGTTGAATATTATAAAGTAATATTTTATACTAATAAAGACCTCTCCCTGGTTTTTCTACGTAAAGCCGTCCCTCTCCGAGTCGGAGAGGGAGAGACTTGAAATTTAGTTGAAGTCAGGGAGAGGTTGATAGAACTGACGTTAACTTAGTTGCGCTCCTGGTTGTCCGTTTTGGACTGTAAACGAAGCTAGGGTTTTGACAGAGGCATTTAAGTCAACGATGCTTGATACAGCGCGGTAGTCAGTCTGCCAGCGTTGTGGAGTAAGGTTGCAACGGACGTATCCTCGGTAAGCACCATCAAAGAACTTAGTATGGGGATTGTTGGGTAGAGCAGCTTGAACTGGAGCAATAAATGATGTGGGAAAGTCAGAGGTAATTGAGGTTCCGACGAACTCAGTGCCTACCGTTGTTGAGTTGGGGTTATTAAAATCAAGCTTCAAATCGTGTACCCAACTAGAATGGATATCTCCGCTAATCACCACAGGATTAGAAGGTTTACGTTGGTTGAGAAAACTCAAGAGCCGATTCCGTGCAGCCACGTAGCCATCCCACTGATCCATATTGAACACCCCGCCGGAGCCTGGAGTACTATTAAAATTGTACTGGCCGAACATCACCTGTTGAGCAATCACATTCCAGCGCGATCGCGACCGGTCTAAACCTTTTCGTAGCCACTGCTCTTGTTCTGAGCCGGTCATGGTAGCATTTATATCAAAAACTTCTGGGCAGAGAGGCTTAAGCCCATCATTACAAGGTTGATTAGTACGGTACTGCCTTGTGTCTAGCACATTGAACTCAGCTAAATTACCAAAGGTGAACCGCCGATAAAGCAGCATATCTGGGCCTTTCGGCAGCGAAGATTCACGTAGAGGCATGTGTTCGTAGTAAGCCTGGTACGCATTAGCTCGGCGTTTCCTAAAAGCCTCTTCGGTTTGGTTATCTTCGGGGGTTAAATTGGCATAGTTATTGTCAACTTCATGATCATCCCAAGTGACAATCCAGGGAAAAGCAGCATGAGCAGCTTGGAGACTCTGGTCTGTTCTGTACAGAGCGTAGCGATCGCGGTAATCTGCAAGAGTGATGATTTCTGGACTGTTATGCTGGCGTGGCCCACCAGATTGTGGCCCGTATTCATAGATGTAATCGCCTAGATGAACCACAACATCGAGGTTTTCATCAGCCAAATGCCGATAAGCCGTATAGTAGCCATTTTGCCAGTCTTGACAGGAGACAAAAGCAAAGTTTAGTTGTTGGGTATAGCTATAAAATGCTGGTGCTGTGCGAGTCCGCCCAATGGGGCTAGCTTCCCTACCCGTTTGAAATTGATACCAGTACCAACGGTTAGGATCTAGCCCACGTACATCAACGTGGACTGAGTGTGCTAACTCTGGCGTTGCTAGCACTGTTCCTTGACGTACAACCTGTCTCATGTTTTCATCAAGGGCAACTTGCCACCGCACTGGCACATTTACCAATGGCATTCCACCTCCAGAAAGTGGATTTGGAGCCAGTCGTGTCCAAATAACAACACCATCCGGCAAAGGATCGCCAGAGGCAACACCAAGACTGAACGGATAATCAGAAAACCTTGAGTTAGCTAATACTGGATGCCATTGGCTAGCGATTGTTAACCCCGTTAAGAATCCTCCTGCACCCAACAAAAAACTCCGCCGTCTGTACCGATTTGCTAGGAGGCCCTTGCCATCTATAAGTTCCATATTCATCTCTACCCAGATGTAAATATTAGGAACCTAGCAATCTATGATCAAGCAGAAATTAAGATTTTATTAAGTTTAACATTGGGAATTGGGCATTGGGCATTGGGAATTGGGCACTGGGAATTGGGCATTGGGAATTGGGCATTGGGAATTGGGCATTGGGCATTGGGAATTGGGCATTGGGTATTAGTTATTTATTCTTTCTCCCCCTGCTCCCTCATCTCCCTCATCTCCCCATGCCCCATGCCCCATGCCCCATGCCCCATGCCCCATGCCCCATTCAATTTAAAACCTGCCATTTCCCTGAACAATGTGCTTAACGGTGGTCAAAGTTTCTAGGCTGATAAATCCTCGGCGATGACCTTTTTGGTTAGACATGCCAAGAAATACTGAATCTCCCCGTGAGGGGTTGCGGGAAAAACGCGGGGAAGTGTTGATGTAGGTAGAGGCGCTGTTAACTCCTAAAGCAAACTGGCGGCTTTCTTGGTAAGATTCAGTAACGATGGAGTCGGCATGACCACTGCTGTGTTCATTAATCCACGCGATCGCACCCTCTAAGCTATCCACTAGTTTAAAAGCCACTGTCTTAGTTAAATAAGGGTTTCCCCATTCGCGCTCTTTCACTAGATGCAACTGGGGAAAGGCTTTTACTAGTTCTGCATCCCCTTTAATTTCAAAGCCTTTTTCCATCAAGCTGTTCCACAGAACTGCTAAGGATGATGGCAAGGCTTGACGATGAATGAGTACCTTTTCAATGGCGTTGACTTGATCAGGTTCGCTTTGATGGCTATCAAGAATTATCCAGCGCACCATTTCTAAGCTGGAATTTAGCGACCAGTAGAGGTAACAGTTACCCATCGCTGACTTTAAAACTGGGCAAGTTGACTGACGTACTACCTGCTGTACCAAGCTAGAACGTCCGTAGGGAATAACTAGATTCACGTACTGGTCTTGGGTAACTAAATCCCGAATTGAAGCACCATGTTCGGCTGCAATCAGTTCTACACAGCCTGGAGGTAGTCCAACTTCTGCGATCGCATTTTGCAATGCCTCAGCGATGACGGCGTTGGAATGGCTAGCTTCAGTACTGCCTTTGAGAATTATACTATTGCCAGTTTTGATGCAAAAACCTGCTGCGATCGCTCCTAAATCCGGGAACGCTTCATAAATAAATGCAATCACTCCCAAGGGCATTAACTGGGTGTAACTCTGGGAATCTCCTAGTTGATAATCAGCAGTTCTAACGCGCCGCAACGGATCTGATAATTCCCCTAACCGTTGTAAAACCTCTACTGTCATCTCTAGCCTTGTGGGAGTCAGCTTCAGCCAGTCCAATATCAACTCTGGCACTGCCATTTCTCGACTGGCTTCTAAATCCAACGTGTTGGCTTCTAGAATGTCGTCAAATGAGCGCTCAAGGGCTTGTGCCATCGCCAATACTGCACGACTCCGGTCTGCTCCCTTGGTGATCCCCAGCTTTAGGGAAGCTTGATAGGCTCGTTGGGCGCTAGTAATCGGTTCGGGGTGGTCATCTAAAACTTCAACAGTCATTGAGTTAACGTCTGTAGGTAAGCCAGACCATTAATGCTGGCAGAATAGCCAATAGTACCGCCACCATTGCCCAAGCAATAATGCTGGAACCATTTGCTAATCGCAGTGCTAATGGCAGCCATATAATCACTAGCACGAAAATAATGCCAAGTGCTATAGGCAGATAGCTTTCTCCCAAGCGGGGATGGACAACATGCCAACTATTTCCCATCCAACGCCAAGCCCGTTTGTAGGGATAGGTGGTGGAAAGCTGTTCTAGGACATGACCATTATCTTCTACTACAAAGATTTGCTGACAGCGATCGCAACCAAATGCTTCTGTCAACGTAATCGGAACTAACTGACCCCGGCGGCGACAGGGACAGGGGTATTCAGCATTAAAATCTATTTTTTCAGGTTTTTGAGATTGCACAAGCGTTCTAGTAACTTGAGCGTGTTTTACACGAACTACGACAATATAATCTTTTGGTAAATGCAATAGAAGCTTCTGCTACTAGATATTGCTCTCTTTGTATACATGGACTAACGACGCAAATATCGCTATGATTGCAAACAGTAGATGCAGCTGACTCTAAGTATCCTAATTTTAATATTAGTGCGGAGTTTCCTATTTGTAGTCTTTCCCCGGATCTGACTATCTTATTTAAACTTTCCTTCTACAGAAAATTTACACACTAATTAACGTTTTAGTGGGAGCATGGGAGCAGTTATCCCTTAACGTCAAAACACGATTTAGCTATCCGTGCATAAGTTTCGATATTATAAAAATCCGAAGCGATTCACAAGAATATAGCGCGAATCGCCAAAGACTTCAATGCACCCTAAAAATACTAAACCCCTTGAGGATTTTAACTTCAAGAGGTTTTAGTTGGAAGCGGGTGACGCGATTCGAACGCGCGACATTCACCTTGGCAAGGTGACGCTCTACCACTGAGCCACACCCGCAATCAATTGCCATATACAAATATCTCAGATTTATCCCTTATTGTCAACCCCTTTATTTAGTTTTGAGTGCCGAGTTTTTTAACTCATAACTCAGCACTCATCACTCAGCACTCATTTAGCCGAGTTCTTCTGACTCGGCCGTTAAATTGCCGATGCTGGCACTTTGAAACGAGGCTGGCAAAGACTGGCTATTACGAGAATATGGCTCTGCTAGACTAGAACGCAGTTGCCGCATCAGGCTTGCCATTTCTAGGGCATTTAGGGCATAATCCCAACCATGATTACCTTTGATGCCGGCCCGTTCTAAGGCTTGCTGCATAGTGTCTACTGTCAAAATGCCAAAAATTACTGGCACTCCAGTTTGAAAGCTAGCGGCAGCAATTCCTTTAGAAACTTCGGCGGATACATAATCAAAATGTGGAGTTTGCCCGCGAATGACTGCACCTAGACAAATTACAGCATCATAACGAAGGGAAAGTGCTAGTTGTCGAGCTACTAAAGGTACCTCAAAACTTCCCGGAACCCAAACATAATCTACCTGACTACCTTGGGGGTTAGGATCGACACCGTGACGTTTCAAGCAATCTTGACATCCCTCTAGCAGCTTTCCGGTAACTAGGTCATTGAATCGACCAATCACCACTGCAAACCGCAAAGGCTCCGTTTGGGTAAAAGTTCCCTCGAAAACTGCCATGACTGCCTCTTAATCAACTATAGTTCTGGTCAATATACATTTCTTATTAAAATGTAGAGGAGCAGGAAAGCAAGGTCATAAAAAAGGAAATAGGAAAAAATTTCTTCTTTTCTCCTTTGCTCAAAGACCATTGGCTTTTCTGCCCCTCTAGTTCTTATATTATGTGCCTGCGCCAGAGCGAAGCCGTCGCCTACACGACAAAAAAGTTTAACAAACCAACTAAAAATACCAAAGCAATCCAAACGCCGGAACCAACCCAGAGGAGTTTTTTAGATTCATTCCAATTTTGGGGAGTGGCGTAAGCAACCGGAACGCCCACAACTAGGACAAAGGACAATAGGACTAGACCTATCAAGGCAAATTGAAATATTATGGTCATTTTTGCTTCTCCCAATACAGCGAAACACTAAGGATAGAATATCCTAAAGGGCGACACTGACACTTTCTTATTATTTTTAAGCTAGCAGAAATTGCAACATTTTAGTCATTTGTCCTTTGTCTAAGTACCGATGACTAATGACTCTTAATACTATGGATTTAATTCTTTGCCACACGACAGCAGATTTTGATGCACTAGGGGCAGCAGTGGGGTTAACGCGCCTAATACCGGGAAGCAAGATTGTGCTGACTGGTGGTTCTCACCCTCCTGTACGGGATTTTTTGGCATTGCATCGGGATGAATATCCACTAATTGAACGCCGTTCGGTGAATCCTGAAAAAATTCGCTCTCTGACTGTGGTGGATACGCAACAGCGCGATCGCTTGGGTAAAGCTGCTGAGTGGTTAGATTTACCCCATCTTGGGGAAATTATAGTTTATGACCATCACTTAGGACAAGAGTCAGATATTCCCGCCACGCGATCGCACATTTCTTCAGTAGGAGCCACCACAACTTTAATTGTGGAGCAATTGCAACAACAGCAAATTTCCCTGAGTTCTGCCGAAGCAACTGTAATGGCTTTAGGTATTCACGTTGACACTGGCTCCTTAACATTTGCCCAGTCCACCCCACGGGATGCCTTAGCTTTGGCTTGGTTGATGCAACAAGGTGCTAGTTTATCGGTAATTTCCACCTACCGAGATCCTGGTTTGTCTTTGCAATTGCAGCAACTATTAACTGAGGCGTTGGAAAATTTAGAATATCTTTGTCTGCGTGGATATACGATTGCTTGGGTAACTCTGAAAACAGATGCTTTTGTGCCGGGGTTGTCGAGTCTGGCATCGCAACTAGTGGAATTAACCGAAATTGATGCCCTACTGTTGGCTAATGAGTATCTAGGTAAAGGGGATTCAAGCTTAAGTGTGATTGGGCGATCGCAAATTCCCAAAACGAATCTTAACCTATTATTCCAACTTCTAGAAGGCGGCGGTCATTCGCAAGCCGCGTCGCTAAATCTAAGAGGAGTTGATTCACAAGCAATATTAAAACAACTCCTTGACGGGCTAAAAGCGCAAATTCCCCACCCCCTCACCGCAAGGGATTTGATGTCATCTCCTGTCCGCACGATTTTACCTGAAACCACAATTGCTGAGGCACAGCGCATTTTATTGCGCTATGGGCACTCTGGTTTATCTGTAGTCGATACTCAAGGGCAACTAGTAGGTATTATTTCGCGCCGGGATATTGATATCGCCTTGCATCATGGATTTAGTCATGCGCCAGTCAAAGGCTACATGACAAGAAATCTGAAAACGATTACACCAGATACAACACTGCCACAAATTGAATCGCTGATGGTGACTTATGATATTGGACGCTTACCAGTATTGGAAAATGGGCAGTTAGTTGGTATCGTCACTCGTACTGATGTATTGCGCGAATTACATCAGGAAAGGGATGAAGACGGAGGAGAGCAAAAATTCAAAATTCAAAATTCAAAATTCAAAATTCCTCTCAGCACTGAGTTACAAAATAGCCTTGCTCCTCATTTATGGCAATTACTCACCATCGCATCGCAAGAAGCCGAAAAACGAGGTTGGCATCTTTATCTTGTCGGGGGTGCGGTGCGGGATTTGCTGTTAGCTGAGACAGCAGGTAGCTTGATGATTAAAGATATTGACCTAGTAGTTGATGGCTTTCACAAATCAGCAGATGTTGGCGCTGGTGTGGAACTAGCAAAAGCACTCCAACAACTTTACCCTGCGGCTCGTTTAGAAATCCACGGGGCTTTCCAAACTGCTGCTTTGTTGTGGCATAAAGACCCAGAATTAGATTCTCTTTGGGTAGATATTGCCACGGCTAGAACAGAGTTTTATCCTTACCCGGCGGCGAATCCAGAAGTTGAGGCGAGTTCCATTCGTCAAGACTTGTATCGTCGAGATTTTACCATTAATGCGATCGCTTTGCGGCTCACCTCTCCCCGCTCAGGCGAATTACTCGATTTCTTTGGCGGTTTACTCGATTTACAAGCTAAACAAATTCGGGTTTTACACCCCAACAGCTTTATCGAAGATCCCACCCGTATTTATCGCGGCGTGCGTTTTGCCGTGCGCTTCGGATTTGAAATTGAACCGCAAACTGAAGAGTTTATTCGCTATGCCATCAACAGTGGCGTTTACGATCGCACTGCTCAAGAGAATAGCAAAACTCCAGCCCTGCAAACTAGACTAAAAACAGAATTAAAACACATCCTAGAAGCCCCTTATTGGAAATCGGCTTTACAGTTACTCGATAACTTAGGGGCATTGCAATGTATTCATCCTACCCTCAAATTAGATGGGTCACTCCTGCGGCAATTACGTTTATTAGAACGTTGTTTACGACGATTTGATGCTGAACAAACTCTCATTCACTGGCAAATCCGTTTAGAAGCATTAATCGCCCACCTAGCACCTGAATATCGGGTTAAAGTAGCAAAAAATCTGCAATTACAAGACGATAGCATTGCTAGGTTGAAAAACTTAACCCAAAGCTATAGTCAAGTGGTAGAATATTCACCCACTTTTCAACGCCCCAGTCAAATAGCACAGTTGCTTCGACAGTATGACTTACCAATGCTGATTTTAATCGCTTTGCAAAGTCGGCGAGAGATTAGACATCAAATTTGGGAATATTTAACAGTTTGGACGAATGTGCAGCCACTGTTGAATGGCAATGATTTAAAGAAACTTGGTTACAAACCAGGGCCACAGTATCGGCAAATATTAGATAATGTAGTTGCTGCCACCTTGGATAGAGTGATTAAAGATAGGGCTGAGGCTGAAGAGTTTTTAGCCAAGCATTATCCCCAGTAATTTATATTTCCCAGATATGTTTTTTATGGAAACACAAACACACAAAAAATACTACACTCCAGAGGAATATTTACAACTAGAGGAGACATCAGAATCCAAAAATGAATATAGAGATGGAGAAATAGCTTCTATGCCTGGTGGTACAACTAATCACAACGAAATTGCTCTGAATTTTTGCACAAATTTTAAATTTACGATGCGGGGTAAAGATTATAAGATATACATGGGTGATGTCAAATTGTGGATACAGCGTTATCGGATTTACACCTATCCAGATGTGATGGTCATAGAATCAATCCGGCATCAGTTATTTATACGTTGATTTTAACAGAGTTGTAGGTAGCGATCGCGTAGCGTACCGTAGGTAATCGCCTATTTTTAGGGTAAGGGTAAATAAACTATTTTGTCTTGATATTCATCGTCTTCTGATGCCAAAGCAACTATTATAAGTTCTTCTATATTTTCACCAATACTTAAATTTGGATTGAGGATAAAAATTCCTGCTACGTGATGATTAACAGCAATATGGTCAGCTAAATGTACTGGCATAGAAGTTCGGTTATTTGTCACTAATATAAAATTATTATCTTCACACCAACATAGGATTTCTGGATCGAGTGTACTTTTTGGTGGAGTTCCTGATTCTCCTACCACTTTGATCGCAATCTCAGGTTCTCGTAGTCTAATTTGATTTGGATATATAGGATTGACATTTTCATCAATCAGATATCGCATTCTCAAGTTAGGCATAAAAAAGAGAGTGCGGTCTTATCTTTCTCACAAACAATATCAGATCCCCGACTTCTCAAAGAAGTCGGGGATCTGTTTCATTACGGTTTGATTAAAGATTCTTCAGACTGACGATATTTAGCAATTAACCTACCTCTTTTCAGGGGAGAATAAAGCAGCATGGAAAGTGCGGGTAAACTGCTTACCGTTAGTGCTAACAAAACTAATGGATTGAGAAAGCCTACTGTTATCCCAGTTCCTACACTAGCCCCAAATCCTAATGTTAGTAGTATTAGTACAATTGTAAATGAGTCTTCAGCCAAATTTATAACCCAATCCCTTACCACACCCACAGCCATACCCACAGTCATACCCACAGCCCCACCCACAGCCATACCCACAGCCCCACCCACAAACCCAACCACAGCCCCACCCACAAACCCAACCACAGCCCCACCCACAAACCCAACCACAGCCACACCCAACTGGGGAGTGTGGAAATAGAAAAGAGCGATCGCATCCTCGCTTTCCGAAATACCTTAGTGCTACACTGTAGTCAATATCAAACCTCATCACAACTCCAACGAGATAGCAGAAATGAAGTAGTACCAAAGACCTGTTGTGCCAAAGCAACAAATGTCAACGAAGAATAAACGCAACTAGTTTGACAGGGTTACTTCACATAGTCATGCACTAAAAATGTTGTCATTAATCCTATCTATATAGAACCGTTTGACGAGTGTCTGCGGCTGAGTTTTTTTGTGTCTAATCTACCCGTGATTTTTGGAAACACGCGGGTGGAAGTTTGCGAATTGAGGTTTGAGAATAATGCCGAAAAAATCAATATTGTTAGCTGAGAATTTAGCATATAAACTCAGCTTAGATAGAACTTTGTTTCAAGGAATTCATCTGAATATTGACGTGGGCGATCGCATCGCTTTGGTTGGCAGCAACGGAATAGGAAAATCAACCATACTCAAGATACTTGCAAGTCAACTCAGCCCCAATACAGGCTCAGTTTTGCGTAATGGTATTGTCTATTATTTGCCACAAATCAGCACTATCAGACAAGAGATTACAGCCGAGACAGTGCTTAATTTTTTGATTTCTATCTCTGATGAATGGTGGAATATTGAGGAAATTTTACAAACACAATTTCACACAAACCTTGACTTGTCACTACCAATTACTAACTTGAGTGGTGGAGAACTTACTAAACTATTTCTAGCAATCGGTTTAGCTCAAGAACCAAACTTGCTATTACTTGATGAGCCAACAAATCACATGGATTTGCAAGCGTTAGAAAGCTTAAAGCAGTTTCTTCAAGATTTTGCAGGTGCTTTTGTAATTGTCTCGCATAAGCCTTTTTTCTTAGACCAAGCGACAGATGTAACCTGGGAACTGACACCTGATGGTTTACAAGTATATGGAGGAAATTTTTCTCAATATCGAGAACAGAAAGAAATCGAATTAGAGGCAGCATTGCGATCGCACGAAGTCGCCAGAAAGGAACTCAAACGTACCCAAGCCACGGCTATCCAAGAACAGCAACGCGCAGACCAATCTAGCCGCAACGGTCGCGGCAAGTTTCTGAATGGTAGTATTGATAGAATGGCAGCAGGACTGATTAAAACCAAAGCTGAGGTGTCTACCGGAACTGCAAAAAAGAAACATGAGGTTGCAGTAGCCAAGGCTAATCAAAAGGTTGCAGAGACGAAGGTCAAAACTACAAAAGTCACAAGTATTCAGCTAGAGGAAAAAAATCAAAAGCGCCGAAATATAATTAATATCCAGGGTGCAAATCTTAGGGTATCAGAACGCCTGTTGATTCAAAATATTCAACTGCATGTCTCCTCTTGCGATCGCATCTCCATTATCGGCGCAAACGGTTCTGGTAAATCGAGTCTGGTAAAGGCTATTTTGGGAAGGGAAAACCAAACAGCAGTTTTAGAATCAGGTGAGGTTTTGCTTGCACCAGCGATAAAAGCTGTATATCTCGATCAAACCTACGAATTGGTAGATCGTCGATGCACAATTTTGGAAAATATGCAAGTTGCCAATCCTAATCTTAGCTATCAGCTTTTGCGTCAACAGTTGGGACACTTCCTTTTTAAATATGATGACGTTCATAAAAGCGCGTCTGTGCTGAGTGGGGGTGAGTTGGCAAGATTAGCGATCGCTATGATCAGCATCTCAGAAATCGATCTGCTGATTCTCGATGAGCCAACTAATAATCTGGATATTGAAACCGTTGAACAAATGGTAGTAGGTATCAATGATTACCAAGGAGCTATTTGGGTAATTTCTCATGATCTAGATTTCCTTAGCCGGATTAATATTACCCAAAGTTTCAAATTGAAAGAGCAAGCCTTGCAAATGACGACTTATTTACCAAGTACACCAGAGCAATATTATCGAGAATTGCTGGAATGTCACAATATATGTTATTAGAGACCGGTGTAACTCTTCTTTGTATGCCTGTAAACTCTGCGAATTATTGAATTGGCATATCGCTAACCCAAATCTCTAACTCCCCAACAGAAGCCGTAAAGCATACAGGCAAGTTATAATTCTCTTGCGGATCAACGTAACAAAAATTTATGAGTAACCCACTAGTACAAGCCTTTTTCGTAGGCAGAGCAGTAGCCGAAGTAGTGAATGAGCGTTTAGAAGTCGCCTTGACCGATGCTTTGAGCGATCTGGGCAAATTTGATGCAGAAGCTAGAGAGCAGTTACGCCAGTTTACAGAAGAAGTCCTAGAGCGGGCAAATCGGTCAGCAGAATCAGCTAATTCTGGTCAAGCTACTACAGGTAATGGACAAACCACTTCTGATTCAGGTGACTTGCAAGCAGATATTGATGAATTACGAGCAGAAATTGCGCTACTACGAACAGAATTGCAACATTATCGCCGAACTTCTGCGTAAATTTTAGTCATTGGTCATTGGTCATTGGTCAAAAATTATTTACAAATGATAAATGACAAATGACACTTAAGAAAAAACAGTTTAGGAATCAGAGTGTCTTTTCTTTCAAGTGATTCGGTTGCAAACCAACGGTACACAAAGGATATGGAACAAGGTTATTCAGAGAAGGCATACCGTTGGAATCGGGAAAAATACTCTAGCAGACGGCGTTTTGTGGACATTTGGTCTTTTGTCTTGACCTTATTGTTCAAACTTTGGCTATACAACAAATCTTGGAGTTATCCGGGTGGCGTGACTGAGGTAAAGCAAGCTGCAAGACGCAAAACCCAAGCGGTCTGGATTCGCAATACCCTGCTGGATTTAGGCCCAACCTTCATTAAAGTTGGGCAACTATTTTCTACCCGTGCTGATATCTTCCCTGGTGAATATGTAGAAGAACTAGCCAAATTACAAGACAAAGTACCAGCATTTAGCTATGAGCAAGTAGAAGCGACCATTGAGAAAGAATTAGGCAAAAAAATTCCTGAACTATTCCATAACTTTGAACCGATTCCTTTAGCTGCTGCTAGCTTAGGGCAAGTACACAAAGCTGTGCTGCATAGTGGAGAATCGGTTGTTGTTAAAGTACAACGTCCTGGATTAAAGAAGTTATTTGAAATAGATTTACAAATTCTCAAGGGAATTACCCGCTACTTTCAAAACCATCCCAAATGGGGACGGGGAAGAGATTGGTTAGGTATTTACGAAGAATGTTGTCGCATTCTTTGGGAAGAAATTGATTATCTTAACGAAGGTCGTAACGCCGATACTTTTCGCCGGAATTTTCGCGGCTACGATTGGGTGAATGTCCCAAGAGTATACTGGCGTTACGCCAGTTCCAGAGTGCTGACTTTAGAATATCTCCCTGGAATTAAAATTAGCCAATACGAAGCTTTAGAAGCAGCCGGTTTGGATCGAAAGTTGATCGCTCGTCAAGGCGCTCAAGCCTACTTACTTCAGTTACTCAATAGTGGCTTTTTCCACGCCGATCCTCATCCAGGTAATATTGCCATTAGTGCAAGTGGCGCTCTAATATTCTACGATTTCGGCATGATGGGGCGGATTAAATCTAACGTGCGCGAAGGACTGATGCAAACACTGTTTGGCATCGCTCAAAAAGATGGCGATCGCGTCGTGCAATCTCTGATCGATTTAGGCGCGATCGCCCCAACCGATGACATGGGCCCAGTACGGCGTTCCGTCCAGTACATGCTGGACAATTTCATGGATAAGCCCTTTGAAAATCAGTCGGTGGCGGCAATCAGTGACGACCTTTATGAAATAGCTTATAATCAGCCATTTAGATTTCCAGCAACATTCACTTTTGTGATGCGGGCTTTTTCTACCCTAGAAGGTGTAGGCAAAGGTTTAGATCCAGAGTTTAACTTTATGGAAGTTGCCAAACCGTATGCAATGCAGCTTATGACCGATATGAATGGTTCTGAGGGGAATACCTTTATTAATGAATTAAGTCGTCAAGCAGCTCAGGTAAGTAGTACTGCCTTTGGGCTACCACGTAGGTTAGAGGATACGCTAGAGAAGCTAGAACGGGGAGATATGCGCCTCCGCGTTCGGTCTATAGAAACTGAAAGGCTATTGCGGCGGCAAAGCAGTATTCAGCTCTCAATGAGCTATGCTCTGTTAATTAGTGGTTTCACACTTTCAGCTACGATCTTAGTGGTTGGAAATCATGTATGGTGGGCACTCCTGCCTGGTTTAATTGCACTAGGGATTTCAGCGATCCTGATCAGACTAATTTTACGCCTTGACCGTTACGATCGTATGCATTAATTGTTGCAAAAAAAATTTATGAAACTTAATTTCACGGGTTTTAGCGATCCGGGACTTATTCGTTCTAATAATCAGGATGCTTACCATGTCGATCCAGAAGGGCGGTTTTTCCTTGTCGCCGATGGAATGGGTGGCCATGCGGGAGGTGAAGAAGCAAGTCGCATAGCCACTGAAGAAATTCAGGCGTATTTGGTGGTAAATTGGGAATCTTCTAAATCTTCTCAAGAATTGCTAGAGCAAGCTTTGTGGGGTGCTAATGAAGCGATTTTGCAGGATCAGCAAAATCATCCCGAACGCGCCGACATGGGTACAACAGTTGTAGCAGTAATTTTTCGCTCTCCAGAGCCGCCCTGGTGCGCTCATGTTGGCGATTCCAGGCTGTATCGCTTCCGAGAGTCCCAATTAGAACAGGTAACAGAAGACCACACTTGGGTTGCACGAGCAATCAAAATCGGTGACATCACCTTTGATGAAGCGCGATCGCATCCTTTTCGTCATGTATTATCGCGCTGTTTGGGGCGTGAAGACTTGCATCAGGTTGATGTGCAACCACTAGATGTAAAAGTTGGCGATCGCTTACTGTTATGTAGTGATGGTCTTACAGAAGAACTTGTCGAACAGAAGATTGCTAGCTGCCTCCAAGATGCTCCTTGGCTTGATAAAGCCGCCATCTCTCTAATTGAGGCTGCTAAGGAGCAGGGAGGGCACGATAACATCACAGTTGTCATCGTTTCACTGGAATAAATAGTCATTGGTCGATGAGTAACTTAAACAAATGACAACTGACAACTGACAAATGACAATCTGGTAGATATACTCAGTAATTTGTTCAGTGTGAGCATTTTTCACTTTTACAATTTGATACAAATATTTTTAGCCTCTAAAAAGACCTAATGAGGCTGAATTTGCATAAAATAGATAAATTGACATCTTGCACAGGGTAAGGTAGAGCGATTATAATTCACGCTTATTACCATTCATTCCCAACCTGCTTAAAGTCCTAGCTTCCGAAGTTTCCTCTATATTTGGGGAGACACGATCTTTGTTTTTCTCAAACAGGGAACTATAGAAGTCAGTTCCAAATCTGCTCATCTCCTCAAAAGAGAGTTGTGCAAAGCAGAAAGGGGTGAGAGGTAGTTATATGTACCTTAGTTCAAGCAGAGCCTATTTTCTGGAATACTGCTCGACTGACTTGGGTAGTATATCAGTAGGATTAGGTGCAAGATATCATATCAAAAAAACCTACATTTAGGATGTGGGCAAATCTGTCAAACAATTGTTATCTTTCTTAATACGGAGGAACAAATGTTGGATAGGTATAAGTCCAATTATTATCCCATCTTGGACTTCTGTAACCGATATCACCTTTAAACGTTGTTTTTTCGGAGTTAACTATGAACCAACCAATGAAACTATCCTTGGAACAGCAATTCAGCATCTGCTCATTTGCCACTCAAGTACAAAATATGAGCCACGATCAAGCCAAAGACTTTTTGGTAAAACTCTATGAGCAAATGGTAGTACGTGAGGCAACTTATCAGGAGCTTCTTAAGCACCAGTGGGGCTTAGATTCCGGTTCCACTATGGCATAGAGTCGTTCTACTGTCGCAGTGGGCGACCTCCTTCTCTTGCTTGGTTCCAAGGAGGAAAAGAGCTGGGGATGTCGGGGCGTCAACTTCGATAACCAATTCCACAATAGCTACACAAGCATTCAACTCACAACTAGTAAACTTTTCGACAGCACATCTGCTTAAGTATATACATAACTTTAACTTTGCGGGCTAAAATTGCTGTTCAGTTTACCAAACTTCTTTATTGTTTCTTTCGTTTAGTGTGAGAATGATACCTGCGTAAATTTACAACTGACTTAAATATCCACACAAAAATATTCAGAGAGAATATAGATAGCCTTGATTCGACTAGCTTGTAATTTCACTCTTTATACATATAACTAGAACTTACATCTTTATATATATTTTGTTTATAAAAGTTTACATTCTTTGAGCTTGCACCCTTTAGTTACATATAAGACATGTAGCATTAAGAAATTATTCCTAACTGGAAAGATCGTATGGAGAATCCGTATCAATGCTTTCCAGTTTTGCCAGAATTTGAGGCTTAATTTTTTCGTACTCGCTTTTGAGTAAACTTTTACTCATTTGCGGGTCAGCAGAAGACATAAATGTGTTGCTCATTGCGACCCACTCTTGCAGTCGTTGGCGCTGGGCAGAAGCGACGCTTGAAGGCAATATATGGGTACAGCGATTTGGTGTTTCTCGTGCAAAGAACAACAGACGGTAATAACCTGTTTGCTGTAGTAACCGGGTAATTTCTTGACCAAGACTGGTTTTGAGATCGAGGTAGTAAGGCAACCATTTAGCACCATGTTTGCGGTTATAGATGACAGTAATCCATAGCAGCATGGGATGGGGAATAGAGATGAAAAGAAATTGGTTATAGCGGGTACAGAGTAAGCGCTTCTGAATTTCTTCTTGGGGTAGCATCACCCATAGCGCTGGTAAAATCTCCCCATTAGTGTGAATGGACTGAGGAAAGACAATATCGGCAATTGGTTTATTTTGGGGCCAGGAAATCGCACGAACGATTTCATCGTTAGACAAGGATGCCCGCAAATCGGCTTTAGTTTTCTGTTCAAGCTCAGAACTAGTGGTAGCAGTAGGAATTAGGGCATAGCTATCTTGCTTAATTTTGCGTGTATGCTCAGGCTTTTCCATAGATGCTAGAACTCTGAGGATTTCAGTGATACTTTGGGGGCGATCGCGTGCTACCTTAGCTAGACAACTCATCACCAAATTTTCGATTTCTTTGGGTAGTTCTAACCCAGGTGCAACTTCAGCAAAAGAACGTGGTTTTTGATAGTGATGTGTTTTATACCATGCTCCAAAAGAATGAGTTTGTGCCACCAGTGGCATTTTGCCTGTGAGCATCTCAAACATCATCACACCCAAACTATAAATATCAGCACGGTTGTCTAATTCTTTACCCTCCATCTGTTCGGGAGAAGAATAAGCCAATGTCCCCAAATAGAATTTTGTATGGTCGCCATCTGACTGCAACAACTTAGCAATTCCAAAATCTAGAACCTTGACCAATTCTCCGAAACTGGGATCTTGAATCACCAGCATATTACTTGGCTTGACATCCCGATGGATAATTGGACAAATTGCGCCATCAACTGGGATACCATCATGAGCGCACTGTAATCCCAGGCTGAGTTGACGCGCCATACTCAGAAATCTTGGTAAGGGAAGCCGTTGCTGACGAATAATATTGTTTAGGCTTTGTCCTTGTAGATATTCCATAACGTAGAACGGGGTGTCGTTATCATCTACGCCATAGTCCATAACTCTGACAATGTGGATACTTTTTTGTCCTAGCAAAGCACAAGTTTTTGCTTCTCGCTCAAAGCGGTCTTGCAATCGCATCTTTTCATTTTGGATTGATAGAGCAAGAAACTTAACCGCAACAGGTACACCTCCCAACAAAGTATCTTTAGCGCGATAAACTCGACCCATTGCTCCAGTACCGATTAACTCCTGGAGTTGGTAGCGTTTGCTGAGTAAGCGACCAATGTTGGGGTCTGACATAGAGAATTTGAATCCAAAAGCAGGTTGTAAGTGTTTAGGAGAAAGTTGTAAGTGTTTAGGAGAAAAGTGCATTCAAACTGAATATATGGCATTATTGCGCCTAGAAATGAATTTCTAGACCTGTTACCACAAGGCAAAAATGGAATTCAGAAGACAAAAGTCTTATAGACTAGGCTTTTGGAGGATTTCCAATCGTTGCTTTATCTACATGGTGCTGTGCTACTAAAGGCCGAAGCTTACCTACCTTTAACAAGAGGATTTTGTCCTAAGTCTTGTTAATTGAGATAGTAAGTGCATTTACGCAGTCTATACTAGCTTTTTTTAGCCCTCTTTTAAAGGATTGAAGCCATACTCGGTTATTACATCTGGTGTAATATTCCAAACCAAACAAGCAGAAAGAGTAGATAATCAAGCTTCATATAATCTTGCACTTTAATTGTGGTGTAATTTTAGTTTGCCCAATTTTGAGTAAATAGATAACTCTAGAATGATAAGAGTAGCCCTGTTAAGGTGACAAATAACCGGATAATAAAGCTATGCGATCGCAAGCAGTAAAGTGGAGAGGGTATGGTAAATGCTAGGTGCAGCCCTTTCAGGATGGACATCATAGTACAATGCCAAACTACAAGGTGTAGGGACACGGCAGTGCCCATTGGTGTCTAAACGAAAATCGCTATAAGTAAGTTGGCACAATAAAACCAAACTGTGTTAAGAAAAGTAAATAAGGCTCAAGCCTTTTTCCTCCAGCTAAGAGCTTCCTGCACCTACCTTATCCAAACAATAATTATTTACACCGACCTACTTATTGTTTGATCAAACTGTTGCACTACTAATTGGAATTCTTTCGTTTTTTGTGTAGATTATAAGAAATATCAAAAACTGATTTATTGCCAATTATATAGTATTGAATTCGACGTTTAATAATTTTGTTAAATCGAGAGATAAAAACAAAAAAAAAGTGCGGATTCTTCATTATTTCTGTTAATGCTGTTAACCATTTTCTTTGCTTTATAGGGATAACAACTTGAAAGTAAGCTAGATTTTTCTTATAGGCTGCAAGATTATTATACAGAGCCTGCATTAAAGCTGGATTTTTTTTCACAACATCTTGTTGCATGAAAGAATTAGTAGCTTTACAGTATTGATTTAGACGTGGCAATGGGCTTTGATAAACAAGAGAACCAGGGCGTGAGCGATAGAA
The DNA here is from genome assembly GCF_036917435.1 of Nostoc sp. Taxonomy (GTDB): domain Bacteria; phylum Cyanobacteriota; class Cyanobacteriia; order Cyanobacteriales; family Nostocaceae; genus Nostoc. The sequence goes on along the minus strand of NZ_JBALDM010000029.1, from coordinate 36,082 downwards.
ATAATAGGGTTTTGGCTCAATAAAAAAGCGCGCTCCTTTGATTAAGCATTTCATGTCGAGCCAAAAATCTTGACCCATCGTGATGTCTTCATCATATTTGATGCCGTGGTTAAGCAAAAATTCTCGTTTAAATAGAGGCTTACTTAAACCAAAATGCAATCCTGGTTGCCCATAAACATCAGTTTCTACAAAATAAACGATATCAATTTGGATAATTTCATCTATACGTTCTCCACTTTCTTGAATCAATGTACTCCAAGGAGATATTGCACCATCTTTGATTAAATAAAGATCATCGGCAATCATGTCTGCATTTGTTTTTTCTGCCAGCAACACAAGCTTTTCTAGTCTTTCAGGAGCATACCAGTCATCTGAATCTAGAACAGCAACCCATTCTCCTTGGGCTGCTCTAAGGGCACGATTACGAGCAACAGAAGCCCCCAGGTTTTCTTGATTAACTATTACTTTGACACGTTGGTCGGCAAAACTTTTAGCGACTTCTAAAGTCTGATCGCTTGAACCATCATCAACGATGATAACTTCAATATTTTTGAGGGTTTGCTCTAAGGCAGACTTTATTGATTTTGCAATATACGCTTCGGTATTGTAAGCAGGGATAATAACAGAGACTTTAGGATTCATTAAACTGAACTTTAGGCTATATAGTTCCGTAAAAATGCTAAAAGAATAGCCTCGCATAGAATTATTATGAAAACTTGATTTTGTAGTTAGGGATAGTTACAAATCAGTTAATTATTATCTGACTATATTTTTACAGTTAAGGCTCCTTATCATAGGTAAAGATATATTTTTTTAGAAACCTGTGAGCGATCCTATTAATTAGGACCTTCTCGTTTTTTCTGTAGATTATAAGAAATATCAAAAACTAATTTATTACCCATGATATAGTATTGAATTCGACGTTGAATAATATTTTTCAATCGGGAAATTAAATCAGCAAAAAAGTAAGGATTTTTCCTGATTTCTGTTAATGCTGTTAGCCATTTTCTTTGCTTTAAAGGGATAACAATTTGATAGTAAGCTAGATTTTTATTATAGACTTCAAGATTATAAGACAGAGCACGCATTAAAGCTGGATTAGTTCTCACAACTCCTTGTTCCATGAAATAATTAGTAGTAATCAAGTATTGATTTAGACGTAACAATGGGCTTTCGTGTACAAGAGATCGGGAGCGTGAACGGTAGAAATAATAGGCTTCTGGCACAACAAAAAAACGAGCGCCATTAATTAAGCATTTCATGTCAAGCCAATAGTCCTCAGCTATGTTTATGGTTTCATCGTACATAATGCTGTGCTTAACTATAAATTCTCGTTTGAATATAGGCTTGCTTAAACCAAGATGCAATCCTGCTTGTCCATAAACATCAGTTTCTACAAAATAAATAAGATCAATTTGGTTAATTTTATCTATATCCTGTCCACTTTCTTGAATCAATGTACTCCAAGGAGATGTTTCACCATCTTTGATTAAATAAAGATCGTCAGCAATCATGTCTGCATTGTTTTTTTCTGCTAGAAATACAAGCTTTTCTAATCTTTTGGGATCGTACCAGTCGTCTGAATCAAGAATAGCAATCCATTCTCCTTGGGCTGCTATGAGGGCACGATTACGCGCAGCAGAAACCCCGAGATTTTTTTGATTAACTATTATTTTTAGACGTTGATCTGTAAAACTTTTAGCGACTTCTACAGTTTGATCGTTTGAACCATCATCGACCATGATAACTTCAATATCATTGAGCGTTTGCTCTAAGGCTGACTGTAGTGCTTTCGCAATATAGGCTTCACTATTGTAAGCAGGGATAATCACAGAGACTTTAGGATTCATAAAACTGAACTCCAGATTACATCGTTGCGTACAAATGCTAAGATACCGACGATGATTTGAAAACTTTTTTTATACTATAGAACATATAAAACTATAACTCAGAAGGTCGATGAAAATAAAAGATACTCGTTAAGCTCAGGTATGAGGCATTGATTGAAGGCTGAGAAACTAGTGCGTTAAAAGAAAGTTATTTAAACGAAAGACTTCCAATCTAGACTCATCGAAACAGTGCTGAGTAAAAAAGTAATAATTGCACGGGCTAAACGCCCCGCTATCCATGTACAGCACAAAAGGTCTGAGAGCAACTGCTTAAAAGTCATGGAAAAAAAATAAATATTTATTTCGTTAGCGTAGCGGCACGAAGTGCGATGCGTAGCGTATATTTAATACGTCCAAGATCAATCCCCTAGATTTATCTCTCTTGGCTACTGAGCACTCACAACTGGGCACTCAGCACTCCTGAAGGCAATGAGGCAATACTGCTTTTAGGTTGACTGACGCTCTAGGCTAACTTCCATTGTGTTAGTTAAAAAATGACCAGCCAAGATACCACTACTGAGATAATATTTATCTTCTGAAATTCGGTGTAGGGTTTCAAAGCCACTACGACGCTGGCGATCGCCTATTACCCAGTAACGCTGCACAATAGTGTCTAGACCAATCCAGCCTTCACCTTCAACTTGCCCCAAAATATTATGTTGTAACAAAAAAGTATACTGACGCTCTCCCTCATGCAGTCGTCCCTTGTATTGTAAAGAGATTTCTGAGCGATCGCTACCAGGAAATATCAGCTTAGTTGCCATAGTGAACCAGTTATCTCGATTCCAAGCTACCAAGGTCATCCCCTTAACGCTGATTGGCATACCATTACGTTCCAGCCAATTTCCTTGCATTGCCCAGCGTCCTGGTTCCAATAAAAAAGTATGAGCCACCTTATATATTCCCTGTCTCGCTTCAGTGCTACTAAGACTACAGTTATAGCAGTGGTGTACATGGGTAGGTGGCGTTTAGCCCGTGCTGAGTGAAGAATGAAGAAATTTCTGATCGTTTTTGTCTCAAGACTCAGGAGTAACTTTGATGAATTTCTCCCAAAAGCACTTCTTGAGGTGCGCCAGTAGCAGTAGGTAAGTTACCGGGAATACCCAAATGCCGCCAATAGGCTAAAATTGCAAAAGCGATCGCTTCTTTAAAATCTGCACTCAACCCAACTTCATCTGTAGTCAATACTGGGATTGATGGCAACAACAACTCTAATCGACGTTTCAAATAGAGATTGCGACTACCACCGCCACATAATAGTACCCGTTGTGGCATTTCCGGTAAAAAAGTGCGGTAACTATGAACAATTGAAGCAGCTGTCAGTTCCGTGAGAGTTGCCAGTATGTCAGCAGCATTGAGTTGATATGCTTGGGCATCTTTCAAACACTGATGCAGGTAAGTCACACCAAATAACTCTCGACCAGTAGATTTGGGCGGGGGTAGATGAAAATAGTCTTGGTTGAGCCATTGTTCTACCAAAGGATAGCAGGGAGTACCACTTGCAGCCCAATTGCCATTTTCATCATAAGTTTTAGCACCAGCGCTTAAATGCTCAACTGCAAGATCCAACAGACTATTTCCTGGGCCAGTATCCCAAGCGCGAATTTTTGAAAGCCAGTCGCCATGCTGAGGCGGAATATAAGCTACGTTACCGATGCCACCAATATTTTGAATACAACGCCCTTCTTCAAGATGACTGAGCAAATAAGCATCTACTCTGGGGACGAGAGGCGCACCATGACCACCAATAGCGATATCAGCAACACGAAAGTTGCTCACAGTTGTAATGCCCGTAAGATGGGCAATCAATTCGCCCCGCCCTAATTGAAGACTATAACCCAAGAGCGTGTTGTTAGCGGTAGCGGGACGTTTAGCCCGTGAGAAGTCAGAAATTAAGATTTCTCTCTTCCCCTGCTCTCCCTGCTCCCCTCTTCCCCCAGGTGGTCGATGATAAACCGTCTGACCGTGGGAACCAATGAGAGTGGCTGGCTGATGACCAATTTGGATATTTTGGGCGGCTTGGGCGAAGACTTGGGCGATCGCATCATCTATTTCTGCTAATTCTGCCATTGAGATGGCAACACCTGCACCAACTGCCAATATTCTTTCTCTGAGTTCTGCCGGATAAGGATACGTTTCCCCAGCTAGCAACTCAACTTTGAGATCCAATTCTTTACCGGAAATCTCTACCAATGCAGCGTCTATGCCATCTACGGATGTGCCACTAATTAAACCGATAACGCGAGTAGGGACAGCAGTTTCTTCAGTCGGATACATTGCTCAAGATTCTTTTGTTAATTGCAAGAGGTAGTTTAATTCATGCTACTACCGATGTCAAAAAAACTAAGGTGGCATAGTTGACTGGAGAAAGACGAATTGTCAGGGAAGGGGTGAGAGGCAGCTGAGAGCTACCTGTCAAAGAACGTAGAAAGAATAATTACGTTTGAAATGACAGCAATTTCAGAGTTATGAAGTGTATTAGAACTATCTACATGTATTGGGAAAATTGATGCAATCGTTTGTCATAAAAAGATTGTGAAGTTGATCGCACAGCAAAATGCAGGTTATGTAATTATCTTAAAGAATAACCAAGATAATCTTGGTCGTGAGTTTTAAAACCTATTCAGCCAAGGGGTAAGCACAGGTTTTCAAGGGATTGGTATAGCACAAAGCCTCATGTCTTCTTGACGTAGAACCCTAAAAATATAAACTGCCTGCAAATCAAAAATGGCACTTTTTCTAAATAAAGCTTGTTTACAATTTAGCACTGATAACTTCGCGCTTTCTACATAAAGCGATAGACATCACAGAAGATAACATCAGTGATTCTCCTCTAAATAAAGTCCAATAACTTACATTTTTATCTAGGTAGAATCAAATCATAAAAGTAGTAATCCCTCTGATGTTGGAATCTAGAAGCACATCGCACAATGAGGCTATGAACACGAAAGATTAAAAAACAAAAAGGGTTCCAAAATGAAAAATCTTTTAATTAAGTCCGCGATCGCTTCTGGTGTTGTTTTGTCCTTAGCTACTATTACCCGTCCTGCAATGGCTGCGTCTTTTGCAGTATCAATAGAAAATCCAACCGTACAAACTGCAAATTACTCAAATCTTGTTAATGCTCGTGTACAAAATTTTGATGCTTCAGCACTAACAACAGGTTACAGTACAACAGGCTTTGCATGGGCTGATGGAACAACAAATGTTGGTAATTATACGAACACTCTAATCGTGAATCAAGACCAATATGGTGGTGCTGGTGGAACAGGCAAATATTTTGATGTAGATACGAACAGATCGGGTGGTCAGCAAACGGTTTCTACCTTAAATTTGACAACCGCACAAAGTTACTTTGGACTTTGGTGGTCTGCGGGAGACGCTAATAACAAACTTACATTTCTTTCACAAGGTCAGGTTGTACAAACTATGACCACTGCTGATGTGGTTAGTTATATCGCAAAGCTACCAAATAAAACTAGCTACTACGGTAATCCTAATTCGCCAACTCAAAATACTGGAGAACCCTATGCGTTCATCAACTTCTACGATGTTGGCGGAACTTTTGATCAAGTTCAATTCACCAATGTTGGCGGAACTGGTTTTGAATCAGATAATCATACAGTTGCCACTAGCTATAAGAGTATCACCGGTAGCATTGTTACAGCAGCAGTTCCTGAGTCTTCTTCTGTATTAGGAATTTTTGTGATTGGTTTTGTGGGTGCTGCTTCAGTTATGACTCGTCGAGTTAATAAGAAGTCAGTTTTGCAATTGTCATAAGTGTAATGGCTTGTAAACAAGCCGATTTCTGGCTCAGATTAAAAGCCGCACTTCTGATAATCATTAAGGAAATGTCACTCTCAAGCGATCGCCATTTTAATAGCATTGTTTTAAAGCAGTGCTATTAAAGATACCAATTTTAGCTCAGTAAAATTTGCCTGGTTCTCTCTATGCCTTGCTTCCAGGCTCAACCTCGCGTAGCCTGCCGTAGGCAGGATTTCAGAAATTCTAACTAAAAGTCAATATTTGATACGAGTTAGGGCTAGTTTACTTAAGTAAGCTTGCCCTAATTGTTTTGCGATTTATTTTATCAACAGCCACTTTACACCACTTGGGAACAAGAATTAAATAACATACAGTTTATGTCCCTGGCTTACCTCACCCTCAATCCCTCTCCTTATAAAGGAGAGGGATCGTGAGACAGGATGAAGTTTTGCATTTTATTTAATCCACGTTACTTAGACAATGCCCGGATTGGCTTCAGCTTGGAGATGTGGGCATTGGCCTACAGACTTAACTTGGGATAGCGCCTAAAGCCCAGATTTTAAGAATCGATATGATAGAAAAGTAGATAAAACTTAAAAAATATTTATCGAATGGTGTTTCAATCATCTGGCTTGTCCAAGGTCAAAGACTCATTAACACAAAAAATCTTTTTGGGCAATGAACCCAATGCGGAGTTAATTGCAATTCTCACTGTTTACTTTGTCCAAGGAATTTTAGGGCTATCGCGTCTAGCCGTGAGCTTTTTCCTCAAAGATGAACTGCTGCTGAGTCCAGTCGAGGTATCGACGCTATTGGGAATTGTTTTCCTACCTTGGATGATTAAGCCGGTGTTTGGCTTTATCTCTGATGGCTTGCCCATATTTGGCTATCGTCGTCGTCCTTACTTGATTTTATCCGGGATACTGGGAACTGCTTCCTGGGTAAGTTTGGCCACAATAGTTAATACTAGCTGGGCAGCTACATTAGCGATCGCTCTTGGTTCTCTCTCTGTCGCCATGAGTGATGTGATAGTTGACTCGCTGGTTGTGGAACGTGCTAGAGGCGAATCGCAAGCAAAAGCTGGTTCACTACAATCTCTATGTTGGGGTGCTTCTGCGATCGGAGGTTTAATAACAGCATACTTTAGTGGTCTGCTGCTGCAATACTTTAGTACCCGTACTGTCTTTGGAATTACTGCGTTATTTCCTCTCATCGTCTCAGGGGTAGCTTGGTTAATTGCTGAGTCTCCCGTTAGCAAAGATGCTGAAGATAGTAATCACACCAACCCTTTACCAATCAAACATCAACTGAAGCAGTTACGCCAAGCCATTACCCAAAAAACAATTTGGCTACCAACGGCGTTTGTCTTCATTTGGCAAGCTACCCCAAATGCTGAATCAGCCTTTTTCTACTTTTCCACCAACGAATTACACTTTGAACCAGAATTTTTGGGGCGGGTAAACTTGGTGACAAGTTTCGCTTCTTTAGCAGGTGTTTGGATTTTTCAACGTTTCCTCAAAAGCATCCCTTTTCGCGTAATTTTTGCTTGGAGTACCGTCCTTTCGTCGCTTTTAGGGATGACGACGCTGTTGTTAGTGACTCACACAAACAGACTATTGGGTATAGATGACCAGTGGTTTAGTTTGGGTGATAGTCTTATTCTGACTGTGATGGGGAAAATTACCTTTATGCCAGTGATGGTACTAGCGGCAAGGCTTTGTCCCTCTGGTGTAGAAGCAACGTTATTTGCCTTGTTGATGTCGGTACTTAATTCAGCAGGAACAGTCTCTCAAGCATTGGGGGCATTACTCACCTATTGGCTGGGAATTACTGCAACTAACTTTGAGTCACTTTGGCTATTAGTGTTAATTACTAACCTCAGTACGCTGTTACCCTTGCCATTTATCAACTGGCTACCGGCTGCTGAAGAACAAACTGAGACATCCACGGATGGGGAACAAGAGTTTTTGCCAAATTTGATCTCTGAGTTGATAGTGAGAGAACCAGAGTCAAAAATAGTGGACTAGTGCAATAAATTCAAAGTCGAGTCAGTATGCTGCCTTCCCGGTTGCAGCAAAGTTGCAAAAAAATTCTTTTTAGCGGCTACATATTTTATTGCAAGATAACAATAAAAAACAAGGTATATGCAGAGTTTTAAAAGTGAAGAAAGCCCAGTTACAAAAAAATCTTATACTCGTGCAGATTGGCAAGGAGGATATCAATCTCTCACCCAAGAATTTGATTATTGGATTGATGATATAGAAGGGCAAATTCCTACAGATTTACAAGGTACGCTGTTTAGAAATGGCCCTGGTTTGCAGGATGTGAATGGTCAATATCTTCATCACCCGTTTGATGGCGATGGGATGATTAGCAAAATTACCTTTACTAATGGTCGTGCCCATTTTCGCAACCGCTTTGTCCACACAAGTGGGTATTTGGCAGAGCAAAAGGCGGGGAAAATTCTCTATCGTGGTACTTTTGGTACTCAAAAACCCGGCGGCTGGCTAGCTAATATCTTTGACTTCAAACTCAAAAATATCGCTAATACAAATGTTATCTATTGGGGTGGAAAATTGCTAGCACTATGGGAAGCTTCTGAAGCATATAGTCTCGAACCCTACACTCTTGAAACTTTGGGGAACGAATATTTTAACGGTGCTTTGTCAGTAGGTGAAGCTTTCGCTGCACATCCCCGCTTGGAAAACAATTGTGAACAAGATGGGGGTAAACCTTGCCTGGTAAATTTCTCGATTAAGCCGGGATTATCTACTACCATTACTATTTTTGAGCTAAACCCAGTGGGTGAAATTGTCAGACAGCAAGCTCATAAGATTCCAGGTTTCTGTTTTATTCACGATTTTGTGATTACTCCCAATTACTGCATCTTCTTTCAAAATCCTGTCACATTTAACCCTATACCTTTCGCCTTGGGAATACGTGCGGCGGGAGAATGTATCAAATTTCAGCAAAATCAGCCAACTAAAATTCTAATTATTCCCCGCTTCCCCAAAGAGGGGCAAGAAGAGGTAAAAACTCTGGAAAATCAGTCGGGTTTTGTCTTCCACCACGTTAATGCTTTTGAAGTAGGAGGGGAAGTTCTGATTGACTCCATTTGCTACCAAGATTTACCAGAAGTGGAACCTAAAAGCGATTTTCGACAAGTTGATTTTGAGGCATCTTCACCTGGGCAACTTTGGCGATTTTATCTGAATTTAAAAGATGGGACAGTCAAACGGGAATTGATTGATAGTCGCTGTTGTGAATTTCCTAGCATCCATCCGGCGAATGTGGGACACCCTTATCGATATCTATATATAGGTGCGGCTCATGGAGAGAGTGGTAATGCTCCCCTACAAGCTTTGTTGAAAATTGATTTAGAGTCTGGAGAAAGACAACTTTGGAGTGCTGCACCCCGTGGTTTTGTCGGTGAACCGATTTTTGTCCCGCGTCCAGGTTCCGAAAAGGAAGATGATGGTTGGGTATTAGCTTTGGTTTATGATGCTGCCCATCACCGCTCAGATTTGGTAATTTTGGATGCTAGCGATTTCTCTAAAGGGACAATAGCACGGCTACATCTCAAGCATCATATCCCCTATGGTCTACATGGGAGCTTTACTTCTGAGGTTTTTGTGAAAATTTGATTCTCTATTTGGGTGAAACCATTTTTTCGCTGGCAATGATATGCAAATCGATATTTTTGAGCAAGCGCACCAATTTTTGCGTCAAAGATCCTTTGAGGAACATTTGCCAGCGCGATCGCTGACTCTCTCCAATTACAATTTGAGTGATCCGATATTTTTCGGCAACTTCAGCGATCGCATTCGCTACGTTACTGTTGGTAATACGAAGAAAAGTACCTTCAAATTCGTTGCAGAGTTTTTCACAAGTGTGGATGTGTAGGCTTTCCTCTTTGGTGAGGAAGCGTTCTGGATTGGCAATGAACAAGGTATAAAGTGGGGCATTCATATAGTTAGCTATCCTCGCACCCCGGCGTAACAGCTGAACTGAGTTGGGATAAGTGGATACACATACCAAAACCCGTTCATGAATATTACACGATTGCCCATTGGGGGTAGTAGCGATCGCATTTCCTTCGACATTATCTGCAACTTCGCGTAAAGCCAATTCCCGTAAAGCAATCAGGTTACGGCGTTGGAAAAAGTTATCTAGGGATTGTTGGATTTTTTCGGATGCATAAATCTTGCCTTCTAATAACCGTTCTTGCAGAGTTTCTGGTGTGACATCCACTACTACTATTTCATCTGCATCATCCAGAATCCTGTCAGGAACTCGCTCACGGACTATCACCCCAGTAATTCTGGCTACTAAGTCATTGAGGCTTTCCAAATGTTGCACATTCATTGTGGAGTAGACATCAATACCTGCTGCCAAAACTACTTCTACATCTTCGTAGCGTTTTTCGCGTGGGGAACCAGGGACGTTGGTATGGGCAAGTTCATCAATTAAGGCTAATTGGGGCGATCGCTTTAAAATAGCATCTGTATCCATATCCGTTAGCGTCAACTCACCGCCAGGATATTGCTTACGCGGTAAAATTTCCAGTCCCTCTGCCTTCTCTGTTGTGTCCTTGCGCCCGTGGGTTTCCAAAAGCCCAACGACGACATGAATTCCTTCGTGTTTAAGTGCGTGTCCTTCTTCTAGCATCCGGTAAGTTTTGCCTACTCCAGGAGCCATACCAATAAATATTTTATGCTTACCGCGCCGTCGCGGGGGATAAAGTGAGTAAATTCCAGAATTTAAAGGTGCAGTGCCAGTCGAACCAGTATTATTATCTGACATTTCATTCTTGGTATCTATCGCAATCGAGTGGTGAGTGGTGAGTGCTGAGTTAGGAGTTAAGAGTTAGGAGTTATTAGGGATTTCTAAGAAATAAATTATCCCAAAAAACGAACCACAGAGGCAAGGCAGCGCAGTCTTGGGGGTTTCCCCCATGAGCGACTGCCGCGCAGAGAACACAGAGAGAGGAGAGATTAAGAGGATTTTTGCCTCAGTTTTGGAATATTTTTTTATTTGCAAGTCCCTTGTTCTCCTCCCAATGCCCAATTCCCAATTCCCCATTCCCCAATTTATTGATTTTGCTGACGATTGAAATCTTGCAAGTCAAGAGCATAATTCAATCGGAGAACATTGACTCCCGGCTCACCAAAAATCCATAAAAATCTGCCATCAGTATACTTATTAATTAAACGTACTACCTCATCTTCTTTTACTTTCCGCGCACCAGCAACCCGTGTCAATTGCTGCCGTGCTGCTTTGAAGGAAATATGCGGATCTAAACCAGAAGCAGACGTATAAATTATATCAGCGATCGGTTGGAGATTTTCGTCTCGCAATTGATTTGCCTCTTCTAGAATCCGCTTAAGTAGCTCTGGATTACTAGCAGCAAGATTACTAGCTCCAGATATGCCGGTTGGCTTGGCTTTTTTCCCTTGACTATATCTAACCGTACTGGGACGAGGATGGAAATATCGTTCAGATGTGAATAATTGACCAATCAAAGCCGAACCAATTGGTTCATTATTTAGATTCAGCATAATGCTGCCGTTGGCTTGATAGGGCAAAAAAACTTGACCCACTACCAGGATGATTAGAGGATAGATGATTGCAGTCAACAACCAAAGCATTAAAGTTATAAAAATTGCTCTGATAGTTTCTCGAATAATAGCCATAAAAAGTTTTCCAATTACTACTAAAAATTAAGTTTTAAGTTTTAAGTTTAATTCTTTTACCAAATCAGAACGAAATTTAAAGATGCTGTTGCTAACAGTATAAATAGCTGGGGCAATTACCACATTCAAGCACAGGAGGATAAAAATAGCGAGTGTTAAGTGATGTTTACGCCATTGCGACTAAACAAAGACATCGCTTGTATCATATCTATCGGCAGAAACTTCTCCCAAACATCGATCTGTTTATTCATATTCTTTTGCTTCCTTCTCTCAACAGGTAAAAGTAAAAATGTTTATGATTTTAGTTTGGTGAAGATGCACTTGTTTGGCAGCGTCTGTACTTTTGCTTTCCTTAAGCCAAACCCACAAGTGTAATCAGTAAGTCTATCAACTTAATGGCGATAAATGGCGCGATTACCCCACCTAAGCCATAAATTAAGATATTGCGTTGGATTAGCTGATTAGGTGTTAGTGGCCTAAACCGGACACCCTTCAATGCCAAGGGAATCAAAGCGGGAATAATCAAAGCATTATAAATCAGTGCTGATAGTACAGCAGAATTAGGGCTAGTCAAATTCATAATATTTAGACTTTGCAAATTAGCAGCGACAAATATGACTGGGATAATTGCAAAGTATTTAGCAATATCATTTGCGATGGAAAATGTCATCAAAGCCCCGCGAGTAATCAACAGTTGTTTACCAATACTAATGATATCGATTAGCTTTGTGGGATCGGAGTCTAAATCGACCATGTTGGCGGCTTCTTTTGCAGCTTGTGTCCCTGTATTCATGGCAACGCCGACGTTAGCTTGGGCTAATGCGGGAGCATCGTTAGTTCCATCTCCCGTCATGGCAACTAGTTTACCTGCTGCTTGTTCCTTTTTAATGACGCTGATTTTGTCTTCTGCTGTGGCTTCGGCAATGAAGTCATCTACTCCAGCTTCTTTAGCAATGACAGAAGCTGTAATTTCGTTGTCTCCAGTTAGCATGATGGTATGCACTCCCATCCGTCGCAGTTGCTCAAAGCGATCGCGGATACCAGGTTTAACTATATCTTTGAGATAAATAATCCCATAGATTTCGTTATCTAGGCTAACTGCTAAAGGTGTACCTCCGAGGCGAGAAACTCGTTCGTAGGCAGCATCTAATTCTGGCGTATCGCGTCCGTTGCGGTAACGGACAAATTCTTTAATGGCTTCTACGGCTCCCTTCCTGGCTTCATATCCACCAGGTAAGTTAGTTCCACTCATCCGGGTTTTGGCTGAAAAATCAATACCTTCCGCCTGGTTGGAGTCGAAATCAAACCTTGCGCCTAACTTTTCTGCCAGTCGCACAATAGATTTACCTTCTGGTGTATTGTCAAAGACACTAGCCGCCCACGCAACGTTAGCAATTTCTGACATTGAATGACCATTAATAGGGATAAAGTCTTCCGCCAAACGGTTGCCGAGGGTAATTGTACCTGTCTTATCAAGAACTAAAGTGTTGACATCACCACAGGCTTCGATTGCTCGTCCTGAAGTGGCAATGACGTTAAATTGGGCAACTCGATCCATGCCAGCAATGCCAATGGTACTGAGTAAGCCGCCAATGGTTGTAGGAATTAATGCTATTAATAGGGCAATTAAAACTGGCACGCTGACTGGACTGTTGACATAGTAAGCAAGGGCGGGCAAGGTTACTACAACTAACAAAAATATTAAGCTGAGAACTGCCAGCAATACTGTCAGGGCTATTTCATTGGGTGTTTTGCTACGTTCTGCCCCTTCTACTAAGGCAATCATCCGGTCAATAAAGCCTTTGCCTGGGTCAGTATTAATGCGGATAATTAGTTCATCTGAGATAATCCGCGTCCCACCAATGACGGAACTGGAAACGTCGGAGCCTGATTCTTTTAATACTGGTGCGGATTCCCCAGTAATTGCCGATTCATCTACTGAGGCGACACCCATAATTACCTCGCCATCGGCGGGGATGATATCGCCAGCAATGACATAGATGGTATCGCCCTGTCTCAGGCTAATGGATGAAACTTCGTTAAGTGTGCCATCGGGAGCGAGTTTTTTAGCGATCGCCTCTGATTTTGTTAATCGCAAGGCATCAGCTTGAGCTTTACCCCGCCCTTCTGCCACTGCTTCGGCAAAATTGGCAAACCAAACTGTAAAGAATAAAATTCCCGACAGCAAGGCGTTGAAAAGTTGCGGTTTTTTTTGCAAGGCTGGGCCAAATAAGTTGGGATCGATTGTTAGCAATAGGATGATGATTGTCCCCAGCCAAACCACAAATATTACTGGATTTTTGATTGCATACTTAGGGTTGAGTTTGACAAAAGCATCTCTAATTGCCCTTAAGTACAGCCATTTAGTAATTTTCCTCGCCTTCTTACGTCCTTGGCGGCGATCGCCAGAACGAGGATTTGGCCGTCTAGCTTTGAAGTTAGTTGCCACTTGATTTATGAATTAAATAATGGGAGGAGAGACGCGATTAATTGTGTCTGTTAGCAGTTTCCAATAAAAATAATATCCAACCTGTAGGGCACGTTACGCGATCGCTAATACAAGCCATTTTTTAGAATGGAGAGCGATCGCGTAGCGTTTCTGAGATTGAGTGTTGCGAACCTTCTTGCGGGTTCTACAGCACTGGTTTCCCTATAAAACCGGATAAGTTATTTATTTTTTGGTATTCTCTTAATTTCAGACTTATCACTCATAGATTTTCTAATTGCCAGATGCTAGTTTCAAACCCTCAGCTATGGGGCCTAAAGCTAGAACGGGAAAGAAAGTCAACACTCCCAAAACCAATGTCACTCCAGCAGTGATACCTGTAAATACTAGAGAATCAGTTCTTAGAGTGCCAGGGGTTTCTTGTACTTGTTGTTTGCGAGCCATGCCGTCAGCTAACAGCAGGATAGCAATTATTGGAATGTAGCGTCCTCCTATTGAGCTAACTAAAGTACTCAAGTTCCACCACAGGGTGTTATCCTTCAACCCTTCTAAGCCGGAACCATTATTTGCAGCAGCTGAGGCGTATTCATAAACTACTTGAGAAATACCGTGATAGCCAAAGTTGCTAATTCCAGAGAGGGAAATGGGATAAGCCAAAGCGATCGCACTGGGAATCAAAACTAGAATTGGGTGAATCAATAACACCACGCTGGCGAGGACGATTTCTCGCTTTTCGATTTTGCGTCCTAAAAACTCTGGGGTACGTCCCGCCATTAGTCCAGTTAGGAACACTGTAAGAATTAAGTAGATGAATAAGTAGGCTGTTCCAGTGCCTTGTCCACCCCAGATAACTCGGATAAACAAGTTGAAAAGAGTCGAAAATATTCCTGGGGGCATCAAAGAATCGTGCATCCCATTCACAGCACCAGACATAGTAGCAGTAGTCATAACTGCCCAAAATGCCGTTTGTGCCCAGCCAAATCGAACTTCTTTACCCTCCAAATTGGGCTGTTCTAATCCAAAGGCATTATTAACCAGGGGATTACCTTGCAGTTCTCCCACGGCTGTCACTCCCACCATAACCACAAAAATCACAAACACCATCCAAAAAAGTAGCCAAGCTTGTTTAATGTTGTTGGCAAATATACCGTAAGTGTAAATCAGGGCTGCTGGTATAGAAATCATGGCAATCATTTCTATCAAGTTAGAAGCGCCATTAGGATTTTCAAAAGGATGGGCTGAGTTTACGCCAAAAAAGCCACCGCCGTTTTCACCCAAAAGTTTGATCATTTCAAAGGATGCTACTGGCCCTCTGGCAAGATATTGCGTCCCACCTTCTAAGGTTCTTATATCCATCGTCTTCGCTAATGTTTGTGGAACACCTGTTATAAGCAAAGCGATCGCTCCGATAATTGAAATCGGTAGTAATATGCGCGTAATTCCACGGACTAGATCGACATAAAAGTTTCCCAGTCTTCTACCCGTCAACCCGCGAATAAAGGCAATTCCCACAGATAAACCGGTGGCTGCGGAGGTGAACATCAAAAAGCCTAAAGCCGCTACCTGGCTAAAATAGCTTAAGGTTGTCTCACCAACATAGTGCTGCTGGTCGGTGTTAGTTACAAAGGAAATAGTTGTGTGCAGTAATACATCCCAACTGGGCGCACCAAAGCCGTTAGGATTCCAGGGTAAGAGTCTCTGAAAGTATATCAGCAAATACACTGAAATTCCCATGACTAAGTTGCTGCAAAGTACAGCCCGGATATACTGCGAACCCGTCATATCATCTTTTCTGCGAACACCCGCTAGGACAAACATACTTCGCTCGATGGGGTTCATTAAAAAATCAAGCAGTGTTCTTTCCCCCAAGAAAACACGAGCTATATATCTACCCAGTAACGGAGTGATTGCTATGACAATACACAGCGTTAAGCCAATTTGCAAAAAACCTTGTCCCATATATTTCGCGCTCGATAAAATTTAAATGCTAGGAAGCCAATTATTAGAAATAACAGATTAACTGTTGAGGTGTTTGATTTGGAGGGATTTAGTAATATATAGTAGTCAGCTTTGATTGATAAGATCAAACCTCACCCTCAATCCCTCTCCAAAGTATCGGAGAGGGAAGCCGGAGGCAGGGTGAGGTATATTTAATTTGACCTACTTACTTAATGCACGAAGCGCTATAGGTAGGTAAGAGGCTATAGGCAACAAGAAAGAAGACTCTTCAAGTTGTACCCAACTTCGCAACAATCAAATAGTATTCCTATATCACCGCCATTTTTTAATCTGGATTTACTATTTTCAGTGATTACTATTTTGCAGATACTTATCAAAACAGAATTCAGGAGTCAGGAGTCAGAATTCAGCAATGAATTCTTTCCGACTGGCGGATGAATAAATGGGTTTAAGACCCCCACCAAATTCAAAATCTTGGTGGTCTTTAATCCTGCGCCGATCTGAATCCCCAACTGATTGATTCTGACTCCTGAATTCTTCTTCAATAAACTTTTTGTTAAAAATATTTGATCTTTACTTTTAATTCATCTATCTCGCTATTTAGTACTATTTGTTTATACAATACATTCTCGAAGTTTGCTACGTTCAAAGAATATAAATATTTAAGAGGATTTTATTAAAGGGATTACAGTATAGGAAGGTTTTGTTAGATACTCTGCCCCTTGTGGACAACTACCCAGTCCCCAATCTTCAATAGTGAGTCTCCGTTTTTACATCTCGACAATCATAATTTCGGGTTAATACTCAAGTTAATATTTGCAGATATAGATTGCAGATAAATCATAATCGCTGAATTAAATAGTTGTAAAGATAGTAGGATAACGATTTTTTAGATATGATATTAAGCCGATTAGTGGCTATGAAAGAGGCTATAAATGAGCGTCGGGATACTTATGGGCTAATAGCGATCGCCTTTGGGATCGTAATAGGCTTAGAATATTTGACACCACCAGAGTACGTATTTGGCTACCTCTACACAGGGACGATTTTGGTAGCAGATTCTCGATTGAATCGGCAAGCAGTATTGGGGATCACTCTGCTAGCCACAGGATTAACATTGTTAAATTTGTTTATCCCAGGGGGAGAAATGATTAATACCCCAACGGTGGCAAACAGGTTGATTGCAGTATTGGCTTTGATGGTAACGGGTTGGTTAAGCGATCGCAACCACCGCAATGAAGAAGCGATCGCTTATACTCAAGCACAATTACGCTCTCAAGAACAACTAGCTATCATGCGTGAAGATTTTGTATCTACCCTAACGCATGATTTGAAAACACCTCTATTAGGAGCAATTGAAACGCTGAAATATTTTCAAAACGAGCAATTTGGTGAAATCACGCCAATGCAAGCAAAAGTCCTGCAAACAATGGCTCGTAGTCATCGGAGTACACTGCAATTAGTCCAAACCCTGTTAGATGTATACCGCAATGATGCCGAAGGCTTGAAATTACAGATATCGCCCGTTAACTTGGCAACTGTGGCGGAGGAAGTAATAGCTACCCTAAGTGAACTAGCGAGAACACGTCAGGTTTATATTTCTCTGCACTATGGCGAATCAGATTTTCGGAGCTTTCTTTGGGTAGATGGCGATCCTTTGCAACTGGGGCGAGTCTTCACCAATCTCTTGAGTAATGGTATTAACCATACCCCCCGTGGGGGTAAGGTAGAAGTAGTGCTTGAAGGTTATTCTAGCGATCAAGTGGTAAGAATACTCGATACTGGTTCTGGCTTTACCGAAGAAGAGTTACCCCACTTATTTGAGAGGTTTTATCAAGGACATAGCGATCGCCACGTCTCAGGATCTGGACTAGGACTTTATTTAACTAGGCAAATTATCGCTGCTCATGGGGGTACAATTTGGGCAGAGAATCGCTCACCACGAGGCGCACTGTTTGGTTTTCGCCTCCCAGCTTGTCCACCACCGGGGAGAAAAATCAATTAAAAATTGAAAATTAAAAATTAAAAATTAAAGAACTTCTGCCTCCTCTTTCCTAATGACCAATGACAAATGACCAATAAAAAATGACAAAAATCTTACTCGTTGAAGACGATGAATTGTTTCGGCTTGGTCTGCGGATGCGGTTGCAGCAAGAAACTACTTTGGAGATTGTCGCAGAAGCAGAAGATGGAGAACAAGCTGTAGAATTAGCAAATCGCTATCCCTTAGATTTGGTCTTGATGGATATAGGTTTACCCGGTATTGGTGGAATTGAAGCTTGTCGCCAAATCAAGCAGAAGCACCCAAATTTACCAGTTCTCGTTTTAACATCTCGTTCTGAAAAACCTCTGATTTCAAAGTTAATTGGTGCTGGGGCGCAAGGTTACTGTCTGAAAGGTATTCCTGCTGAGTCTCTAATATTGGCAGTGCGATCGGTTGCAGCCGGGGCTTCTTGGTGGGATCAAACGGCAACAACAGAGATTAGAGCAGCTTTTGAGGGTAGTTCTAATGTGGCGCTACCGGCAAAAACTGAGGGAACCCTAGAAAATCCCTTAACGAAGCGGGAGCAGGAAATTTTGGCACTTGTAGCAACTGGCAAAAGCAATCAAGAAATTGCTGAAATTCTCTACATTGCCCCTGGTACAGTGCGGGTTCATGTCCATGCTATTTTACAGAAACTAGAAGTACGCGATCGCACTCAAGCCGCAGTCTTAGCTATCCAAAAAGGATTGGTAGCACCAGAATTGTTAATTAACTAAATTAAGAGACTTCCAACAAATAAATTACCCAATTTTGTGGGGTGGGCATCTTGCCCGCCCATATACAAAGGCGGGCAAGATGCCCACCCCACAAGAAGTAGTTGAGTATTTATTTATTTGGAAGTCCCTAAACAAGATTTTTCAATCTTTTACCCTGTAAAATCACATAATATTTAATGGGTCTACATCGATTGTCAAACTAACAGATGAAGGACAAAGCGATCGCACTTCTTCCCAATCTGGCAATTGTGGCAATGCATCGGGGGCAAATTTAATCAATATCTGCCAGCGATAACGATTAGCTACCCGTAAAATACTCGCTGGTGCTGGGCCTAATATCTCGAATTCTTCTTCTGTACTCAAGGCTGTGGCGATGATTTGCGCGGTATTTTGCACTTGAATGGGATCGAGACTACTTAAGCGCAACAAAATTAACCGCCCATAAGGGGGATAGTTGAGGGCTTGGCGTTGTTCTAACTCAGCTTGGGAGAAAGTGTGATAATCGTGCGATCGCACTGCTGCAATTACCTGATGTTCTGTAGTGTAAGTTTGTATAATCACCCTCCCTGGATCGTCACCTCTCCCAGCACGTCCGGCGACTTGAGTCAAGGTTTGAAATGCCCGTTCACTGGCGCGATAATCTGATAAATTTAGCAATCCATCGGCAGCGACAACGCCCACAAGTGTCACCTGTGGTAAATCCAAACCTTTGGTGAGCATTTGCGTACCCACTAATAAATCCGCTTCGCCGTTAGCAAACTGCGTGAGTAGAGTCCGGTGTGAGCCTTTGTTACGGGTGGTATCGCTATCAAAACGAATCAAGCGCAACTCTGGGAACTGTCGCGCTAATTCCTGGGTGACTCGCTGAGTCCCGCTACCAAAAAATTTCAGGTAAGGGGAACTACAATCAGGGCAGAATTTGGGATGCGATCGCGCATAGTTACAATAATGACAGCGCAATAATTCCGGCGCTTTTTCTTCGGTGTGGTGATACGCCAGCGAAACATCACAGTACGGACATTCCAACACATATCCACAACTGCGGCAAGATACAAAAGTACTGTGTCCCCGGCGATGAATAAATAAAATTCCCTGTTGTTTTCTCTCTTGTAACTGTTGCAAAGCTTCTTGCAGCGATCTACTAAATATAGAACGATTTCCCTGCTGCAACTCTTGCCGCATATCGACTATTTCCACAGGCGGTAAAGGGCGGGAATTGACACGTTCCGGCAGACTTAAGTAATAACTTCTGCCTCCTAACTTCTGATTTAGGAGTGATGAATTAAGATTTCTTTCTTGTCCCCCCTCTCTGCTTGCGGAGAGGGGGCTAGGGGGTGAGGTTCCGACGCTTATCCAACTCTCCAACGAAGGCGTAGCGGAACCCAAAATCAAGGGGCAATTTTCTAATTCTGCTCGCCATTGGGCAACGGTGCGGGCGTGGTAGGTGGGTATGGGTGAGTCTTGCTTAAAGCTGCTGTCGTGTTCTTCGTCTAAAATAATTAAACCCAGGTTGGGCAAAGGGGCGAAAACGGCGCTACGAGTACCAATGACAACTTGAGGTTCTCCTGTAAGCATAAGCCGCCAAGTGTCGTAACGTTCGCCATCGGAGAGGGCGCTATGATAAACGCTGACTTTATTGCCAAAACGGGCGCGAAAACGATCGGTTAGCTGGGGTGTGAGTCCAATTTCTGGGACTAAAACGAGGGCGGATTTGCCTTGATTGATGAGAGGTGCGATCGCTTGCAAATATACTTCGGTTTTTCCTGAACCTGTTACCCCATGCAATAAAACTTCAGCAAATCCGTCTAGTGTTTGGATTGTTGCTAAGGCGCTAGCTTGGGCAGTAGTTAAGGATTTAGCGCGATCGCCGGCTAATGCTGGCCCCTGTTCGGTTCGCAACACTTCTCGTTCTTCAATGACGATGTAACCCTTTTGTCCCAAGGTTTTGAGAATAGAGGAACTAGCATTACAAATTTGCAGTAATTCATTTTGCCATAACTCCCCACCATGCCGCCGCAGCACTTCTAAAATCTCTCGCTGACGAGTCGTTAAGTCGCTATCGATTGTACCTGTGAGCGTGACTGCTTTTTGCAGCTTTGGTCGAGTCAGACGTGGCGGTTCCAAGTAACTTTGTACTAAACCGAATCGCAGTAACTCCCGAATTCCCCGATAGGCAGATTTGACTTTTTGTTGGAGGTAAGCGAAACTATAATCCCCCGCAGGCTGCCCTTGCAAAAGTTCCCAAACTTGCCGCGCGGTTGGAGTCAAAAAAGCTGAAGGATTAGAAGATCCCAGTAAATAACTACTCCCCCCTGCCCCCCCTCCTCTAACAAGGCGGATACGACGTTGCGATCGCCCCAGTAACCCTGGTGGGAGAGCAACCCGGATTACTTGAATCAGAGGCGTATAGTAATATGCGGCAACTCGATTGAGTAATTCCCAATAAGCACTTGGGAAAAATCCAACGCTGACTATATCTTCTACCTCGCGGATTTTTTCTGGTGCTAAATCGATATTTGGTTGTGCCAGTAACCGAATTGCGATCGCTCCTAATTGTTGCGCCCCAAATGGCACACTCAAAATATCCCCTGGTTTTATTTCTAACTGGGGTGGTAATCGATAAGTAAATAATCCTGTACTTCCTGGACAGTCTACCAATACTTCAACCCACCTATTAAGAGTTGCACCTGATTGGTATGATTCACTAGCTTGGGCCACCACTAAAGGAGAGAAATTTATGTCGTTAATATACATAGTTGCTGATTTTATAGTTAAAAATTCTCCTCACATAGCTGGCCAAAATTAACCTAGCTAAATAAACTCTAATTTTTTGCTTTCTTAAATTTAAATAGTATTTCTCAATACTGTTATTCTTCATAATACTTGATAAGTTTCCTCTTATGTAATCTACTAGACAAATTCGTATCAACTATACATGCAATAAATATTTGGTACTCACTATACAAATAAACGCATGTCGGCACTTGCTGCAACAGTTGCTCTATCTACTAAATAGGGAGTAGCCTTTTTCCGCCTATCGATAGATATTCAACCCTTTCTGCTTATGAGATGCTTTTATACAAGTAAGATCGTACCGAAATTAAGCTGCGATTATTGTAATTTGTCTCATCTGGGTAAATTGAAAATGGTAATTCATAATCCCATCACAGGTTTTGAATTTATCCAGTGAGTTCCAATACCTAAACAAAAAATATATATTTAGAAAAATATATGAAAGTTTAAGAAATTTGGATGGTTAGCTGAGGTTTTTATGCTTGTTCAGGTTGAGAAAGTTTGAGGGGGGTTTGACATATTCGCTAATTAAGAAAAAAATGAAGAATATAATCTGTTGGAAGCCTGAGAAGAAAGTTTTGTTGGGTGCTAAGGTTAGTTTCGTTATAAATTGTATCTAACTGTAACCTGTCGGTTCTAGGTAGATACAGGTTTTTATTATTGAATAGAAATTAGCAGAAGTTTCTATTTCGCTATATAAACGGGTGCATTCGTCCATTAGGGAAAACTACCAAGCCTCAAAGGAGTAGCTGAAACTAAATTATGTACCAAACAAAACAACAATCCCTAAAGGAAACTATGAATATTGTTGAATTGGGAAAAATGGAAATACTGGAGAATGCTGCTGATATTGAAGAACCATCACTCGATAGTTTAAATGCAGTGGCAGACGAAGAACCTCCAATTGTAGTAGAAAATCACGAATCAGATGAACGCGATGGGGATGACATGGCTGCGGCCCGTCCTTCGGGATACAATAAAACCGAACATGATGATGCTGTTGGCGCATTTTTTAAAGAAATGGCGCGTTATCCACTTCTAAAAGCTGATGAAGAAGTGGAATTAGCGCGGCGAGTTAGATTTCTAGAAGAAATTAGGGAATTACAAGCTGCTTTAAACTTAAAACTGGGACAAGAACCTAGCAAACTAGAAGTAGCTTCCGAGCTAGAAATGACCGAAAAGCAACTAGAAAGTCGGTTGTATCAAGGTAGAGTAGCGAAACGCAAAATGATTCGCTCTAACTTAAGATTGGTAGTTTCTATTGCCAAACGATATCTAAATCGGGGAGTGCCTTTTCTGGATTTAATTCAGGAAGGAGCAATGGGTTTAAATCGCGCTACAGAAAAGTTTGATCCTGATAAGGGATACAAGTTTTCTACTTACGCTTATTGGTGGATTAGACAAGCTATTACCAGGGCTATAGCTAACGATGCGCGGACAATTCGGCTACCTATTCATATTGTTGAAAAGCTTAACAAGCTGAAAAAAGCCCAACGGGAACTAAAGCAAAAACTCTGTCGTAATCCTACCGAAGGTGAAATGGCAGAAACTTTAGAAATTAGTGTTCAACAACTACGCCAGCTACAACAGCTACGCCGTCAAGCCCTTTCTCTCAATCACCGTGTCGGTAAAGAAGAAGACACGGAATTGATGGATTTGCTAGAAGATGAAGATAACCTGTCTCCAGAAGCAAAAATGAATGAAAACATGATGCGTCAGGAGATTTGGGAAGTTTTAGGGGATGTGTTAACTCCACGCGAGAAAGATGTGATTTCTCTGCGCTATGGTTTGACAACCAGCGAACCCTGTACTTTAGAAGAAGTTGGCAATATGTTCAATCTTTCGCGTGAGCGAGTGCGTCAAATTCAAAGCAAAGCAATGCGAAAATTGCGCCGTCCTCACATAGCCAAACGCTTAAAAGGTTGGCTAATTTAGTTACATTTACGAAGATAGAGATGCAATACCCGACTTAATTAGTTTCACGAATGAATATGGATAAAATAAAGTGCAAAACTTTAAATTTCGTAGGGTGTGTTATCGCGTAGCGTAACGCACCATCATCAATTTTAGGTGCGTTAGGATAAATGTTCATAACACACCCTACAAAACTTGCTCTTTATTAAATCCACATTCCTAACGAATGAAGGTGAGCTATCTATATATTTCTTGAACTTCGACTACTGCAATTCACAAAAACAGGGCGTTTTGTACCTTTTTTCGGCTTTTATTTAGTCATTGCTCAAAAAAATTGCACAGTTACCTATAGACTATGGACTATAAACTATGGAATATAGACTAATGACTTCGTGTAGCAATTTGATTGTGCGTTTTGCTGAACCAACTGATTACAGCGTACTATTTAAATTAATTCAGGGGCTTGCTGAGTATGAGAAATTATCTGATGCTGTCACTGGCGATGCTCTGGCACTGAAGGAGCATTTATTTGGTTCGCACAGATATATAGAAGCGATTTTAGCAGAATCTGCCGGTCAAGCTATTGGTTTTGCCCTATTTTTTCATAATTATTCAACATTTTTGACCAAGCCAGGAATTTATCTGGAAGACTTATTTGTTTTACCAGAATATCGTAGACAAGGTATTGGTAAGGCTCTTATTACTAAAGTAGCCCAGATAGCTGTAGAACGTGACTGTGGGCGGTTAGAGTGGAGTGTGTTGGATTGGAATGAGCCAGCCAAAGCATTTTACCGCAGTATGGGAGCATCTATATTAGATGATTGGCGAATTTGTCGTGTTACAGAAGATGCGCTTACTCAGTTAGGAACTATTAAATAAAAACAAAGGATGAAGTATAAAAGATGAAATGAGATAATTTTGATCTTGAATATTTCATCCTGAAATGAATATCACTTTTTGGTTATAAAATACTAAAATTTATATAAAAAAATTGCATTTTCATCATCAGCGTCAATGAAAAGCAGTTTGTCGTTAAATATGACTCTGTACTAAAACCTAAAAAATTCAAAATTTAAAAACTTTAAAGCGAAGTTTGACAGCCTGTCGTTTGACTATAGGAGCGGCGCAACTGACAATTATGAAGGATATTGCACCGAATAAGCCGTTATTCCAGAGGGAACACGAAATGAAAAAATTGATTACAGTCATGCTGTTAGGCATAGCAATCTTCACCTTTGCCTTCAGCAGCCCAGCTTTGGCAGGAGATGCTGTTAGTGGAGCCAAAGTATTTAGTGCTAATTGTGCTTCTTGTCACGCGGGAGGTAAGAATCTAGTTAATGCTGCCAAAAGCCTGAAGAAGGCAGATTTGGAAAAGTATAGTATGTACTCAGCAGAGGCGATTATTTCTCAGGTTACAAAAGGTAAAGGTGCTATGCCCGCCTTCGGCAAACGTTTGAAAGCTGACAAGATTGAAGATGTAGCTACTTATGTGATTTCACAAGCAGATAAGGGCTGGAAGTAGATTAAAATCTAACTTCAAAAATTAACAGTTTGCGGGGCTTTTTGTCCCGCAAATTTTAGAATTGCCGAAATTGTCAAATAGGATGCTTGTCAGGGCTATTTCATTCTCATCTAGCCCGCCTCAGAATGAATTATGAGTCTAATAGCAAAAGTCGTCATTTACGCGACTGAGAAAAAATTATAGTCCGTTTTAACGGACTTTCGCTAAAAGCCTGTGAACTTTAGTTCTGGGCGGTTTATGTCTAAAACGCAATAGTTCTGGGATGCTTATACCAATTTTGGATTTTGGATTAAGAGTCTTGACAAAAAGACTGTTCCAAGAATATCAAACAATACTACCTATCTTAATTTGGTACTATGGGTAATTTCTGGCGATTATTTGTCAGTGTAATTATTGCTTTACCTCTGACTTTTTTGACTTTATCTGCACATTCAGCACCTGTTTTTATTACCCAAATTACAGCGAGCAATTTTTTGGAATTGGGTGTAGATAAGATGCGGCGCGGTAATTATCAGGAAGCAATAGAGAATTTTAACCAGGCAATTGAAGTTGAGAAGGATTTTGCTGTAGCTTATAGCGATCGCTGTCTTGCTTATCTCCAATTACAAGATTACCACCAAGCGATCGCAGATTGTACCCAAGCGATAAATTTTGCTCCTGATGACTCTGAGGCTTATCTGAACCGGGGTTTGGCACTCTACAGAGAAGGAGATTATTCGGCTGCCATCGTTGATTATAATCGAGCGATCGCACTTAAACCTTCCGATTTTCGAGCTTATTACAACCGAGGGCTAGCCCGTGCTGGGGATGGGAAAGACTCAGAAGCAATTCTTGACTTTAATTTAGCTTTAACTCAAATTCCCCGAATCGCTAGCTTACTGCTTGCAGATATCTACAATGACAGAGGTTTAGCGCATTTTATTTTGCAAGATACCCAAGCAGCGATGCTCGACTTTAATCTAGCAATTCGTCTTAACCCTAACGATTATCGAACTTATTTTAACCGGGGTTGTGCTTGCGGGCGAAATAGAGATGACTTTGGTGCAGTGCGTGATTTTTCTCAAGTTATCAGACTTAACCCCAGTAATGCTCAGGCTTACGTTAATCGGGGAGTAGCCCGTTATCGCTTAGGATATCATTTGGGAGCGATCGCTGATTTACAAAAAGCATCTAAGTACTTTGACAATCAAGGGAAGAAAGTTGCTTACAAAAAAACTCTAGATTTATTGAAGAATCTGCGACAACAAATTTCGTCTGTAACTGAAATCGCTCTTTTATAAGGCTGTCAAGACTATACATTTTTACTTTTTACTTTTTACTTTTTACTTCTTAAAGCAGCACAGGTTAATGGTTGTTGCACCTGAGTAGGAGATTTATCTGCAACTAACTCAATTTTTCCTTGGGCATTAAGATGCCAGCCTGTAGCTTGGATAAGGATTTTTGGGGAAGTGGGTATTTGTGCCGTAACTGCATCAGTTTTGCGGTATGCAAAGATATCACGAATATCAGACCAAGTGCGATCGCTTCTCAATTCTTGAGTAGGATTTTGCGGTATTCCACCTCTTCCTGTTGCCACAAAACTACTACCAGTATTTGCAGAACAGCCTGTAGCTATTTGTTGTGATGAATCGGTGAGATTTGTTTGCAGTTCGACTAAACCAGAACTGGAATCAATCGCTAAATTATTGATTGTTACATTTCCATTCACCCCTAGTCGGGAACTCACCGTAATATCACTTTCTGATGTCAATTGCGATCTTGGTTGAATACCAATCAGACCTTGGGTGCTAATTTGAATATTGCCCCCATTACCATCAAAAGCATTAGCAATGATGTCGCTATTTTCTAGCCCAACGATGAATTTAGCATTGATATCAATGTTGCCGCCATTGCCTGTGCTGCGAGACTCTGCCGAAATTCCACTCCCGTGGCGGGCAAGAAGAATGTTTTCAACCTGTAGGTTAATGTTCCCCCCTTGTCCAGAAACTGTGGAAGCTGAAATCCGTCCGTCGTCTAAAGTCACCATCTGCGACTGGATTGATAACTGCCCTGCGTTGCCCGTACCTTCATGAGTAACGTTAACTACTCCACCATCACGTACAATTAGGCGATTGGTGCTGATATTTAACCTGCCAGTATCGCCTGTGGGAACATCCGGCAGACCATAAAATTGACGAGTAGTTTCATTGAAGATAATGGCGCTAGCATTGATCGAAGAAGGAAGACCATTTTGACCCTGCACCAGGATGTCATTTGCTTGGATTGTCAGAGTTCCTGCATTGCCAGTACCTGCGGTCAAAGCGTTAATGTTTCCACCATTCTGCACCACTAATTGATTGACTTGAATCTTTGTATCTCCGCCATTACCACCACTTGCGGCACTTGTCCCAACGACACTGGGTAGTAGGGAGGATGAATTTATGCCACTGACCTCCATCCGGTCTGCCACATTCAACATGACATTGCCTCCATTTCCTACATTATTGGATTGGGTGCGATCGCCAAAAATGGAAGCGACTGAGACGGTGCTAGAAACCAAAGAAGCTCCCGCTTGCACCGCAAGATTTGGGGTAGTGACGGTCACGTTGCCTGAATTGCCTAACCCAGTTGTAGAACTACCCAGAAGGCTTGTGAAGGATGGATCGAAGGTGACAAAGCCAAAAATTTTGACTGCTTGGTTTGCCGTGACGCTTATATCTCCAGCATTCCCAATGCCTGTACCAGGTACTCCAGCAAAGCGACCAACAAAAGTCCTAATGCCTCCTCCATCTAAAAGATTGACCGTATCTCCAAAGACATGGATGTTGCCGCTATTGCCCACTCCCAATGTGGTGGTACTAATCCCACTACTACTACTAGTTAAGGGACTAGCCCCGATCGCTGAAATATCTTCTGCCACATTAACAGAGATATTGCCTCCACGCCCAGTGGCTCCAGGAAAAACTGTTGTTGAGATTGTGGCGCTTTGTTCAAGACTAACTTGTCGAGCTATTATGTCAATGTCACCCCCTGCCCCTGATGTATAGTTTGTACTGGCAATACGGCTGCTGCTGGTAGTAGCTAGAGGCGAACTGATGGGAACCGTATCGCTTGCGAAAATCTTGTCTGCGATTACTGTCAGCTTGCCTGCATTGCCCCCTCCAAAACTCAGCGTTTCAATCGCCGCCCCATCTTTCAGAGTCATGTTACCTGCCTGAATATTCACTGCTCCCCCGTTCCCCGTTGCGCCTGGTACTACCTGATTGACAATCCAGGCGCTGGGAGCTTGAGCATTAGCATTGACTCCACCCAAAAACAGCGATCGCCCTGCATTCACTGTAATATTACCCCCTTGCCCAGTCCCTGCCGTCGCTGCGGCAATTTGCGATTGATTCAGGGTAATATCCCTTCCCACTACTTGAATACCCCCAAACGGATTTCCCACAGGGTAGGGATTCCATAGGGACGAACGCTCTGTGAATTTAATATCTCGAAAATCTTCAACTTGTGTATAACCTAACTGCCATCCGGCAGGTATGGGAGTCAGACTCACCGTCCCACTACCTACTGCACCAACTTCAATTCGACCCACAGGGGCAGTAATTACACCACCTGTAAATGTGATATCTCCCCCAACTAAGGCAAAGGTCTTTCCGGGACTAGTGATGATTCCCAAGTTACTGGTAGGCACAATGCCATCATTGCCTTTACCCTGTACCTGAATCGGACTCGCAGAACTACCCAGTTGCAAACCAATGGGGACACTCATTGTTAATAATGGTGGTGCTGCGGAATTTACGGCACTAAATTCTGTCCCATCGGCAAACTTGATGCTATTCGCTGTCGTCCCCACAAAGGAACCACCAATATTCAACGCGGCATTTTTCCCAAACACAATCCCCGCAGGATTCATTAAAAACAAACTTACCGGGTTGCTACTATTTATTTTGCCAATTAACCCATCAATATTAGAAACATTTCCACCTGTAACCCGACTAAATATAGTTGTAATATTTGGCGTATTTACTAAATCAAAGCTTGCCGAACCCCCAGTAGGCACAGAAAAATTACTGAAGCTATGAAATAAATTATTACCTTTGTCAATCCCGTTAAGAATATTAAAGTTATTACCGTTTTGATTGACAATAGTGTTCGTAGTGCCATCGGATGTTATCTGAGCTAAAGCTGATCGCATCATCCCTGGAGTTAACAATCCACTTACTAATAAAAATATAAAGGGTACAACTCTCATCACCAAAAACTTCCTTTACCTGATTTCAAGTTATAGTTCCCATTCCGGGCATGATTTGTCACATAATCTATTTATCAATTAAGTAAGTAGGCGTAAATAATTAAAGGTTTGTAGTAAGGGCTTTAGCACTATTTTCAGGGCTAAAGCCCTTACTACAAGCCAATTTAATTAATTTTATATTGTGTAACATAAATCTAAAATTGCGATGAGAGCTAAAATCGACAATCAAATACTTTTTATCCACCACGAAGATTTGCCAGAGTTTAAAAAGGGTGGTTCTGTGGTGAGAAACTCTTATTTTTGGGCACTACGTTCAATTGCTGGTAAAGCTTCGCGTTATCGTGATTGGGAATACGAACCGGAGGTTTGGCTAGCACTTTCACGAATGCTTTTGTCTTTTGCTGAATCTGGGTATTTGGGTTTTAGAGAAACTTTGCTGGAGTTTCCTTTCTCTCAAGGAGAAATTCCTAGTTTGCTGCGAGATGTGTCTACTTTTGAGTAAGTCAAATGACCTTTTGCTTAGGGAAAACACCAAAATGAGTAAGTCAAATGACCTTTTGCTTATAGAAAACACCAAAATGAGTAAGTCAAATAAGCTTTTGCTTGCGGAAAACACCAAAATGAGTAAGTCAAACTAACTTTTGAGTAAGTCAAATCAGCTTTTGCTTGCGGAAAACACTAAAATGAGTAAGTCAAACAAGCTTTTGAGTAAGTCAAATCAGCTTTTGTGAAAACATTTCAGTATTTTAAGAAAGTAATTAGGTATTTTTGATAAAGTAATCAGCAAATATACTTGATAATTCAATACAGTTTAGTTAAGGTTAAAACTTTTTGCCAAAGTCAATTTTTTTAACGTTCGCGGAGCGTGCCGGAGGCATTACCGCAAAGGACGCAAAGGACGCTAAGAGAAGAAAGAAATACTTAACTGAACCGTATTACTTGACAATTAACAATTACGGCTGCCTACTATAGGACTAGTGTTTGATTTCTGAAAAGATACGTAGATTAACGCACGATTATCAAGGGTTTGGTGCGTTACGAACTGCGTTCTAACACACCCTACAATACCTAATTTTGTTCAAAAATCAAATATGATTCCTATACTGTAATTAATATTACATACAAAAATAATCCTTGAACTCATCGGGCACTCATAAGAGGTTCAATCCGTCACGATTAGTCATCATAGACAAACCCTCGTTAACACTAGGGCTAGTTTTGATAAAACAATTAACATGGAACAGTTAGTGTAGGAAAACAACGTGAAAATAGCGATTATTACTAAAACATTAATTACATCTATCGGTTTGTTGACTTTATTTGCCCCAAGTCAAGCATCGGCTCAACTTATACCGCAACCTTGGATTTCAGTCGGTGGAAAAGATGGTGATGTAACCTATGCTGTAGGCGCTAGGGCTTTGAATTTCGGGGTTGAGGTAGGAGTTGGCCCTGATGGTGCTACGGGAGTAGATGTTTTAAAGTTTATTAGTTTACCTGTCATTTCACCCTATGTAGGAGTTGGACTTTATTCTGAGGATAAAGGTGTTGCGGTTTCAGGTGGCGTTCAGGTAGGTGCTACTGATAACGTTTTTGTCGGTGCTGGTTACAATTCTATTCGTGGCTTTAACGGGCAACTGGGAATCAGATTTTAACTAGCAGGGGGAGTAACTGAAGTTGAGATTAGTTCTCTGACATGCTCTGCGGAATCTTGTTGTAATGCTGATGCTACGATCGCTTCACTCTCAACTATACTCAACCGAGCGATCGCCTGTTTGACTCCAGGTATACTTTGAGGATTCACGCTCAACTCAACCAGCCCTAAACCTAATAAAATTGGTGTTGCTAAAGTATCTGCTGCCAATTCTCCACATAATCCTACCGAAATCCTGGCAGCATGAGCAGCTTGGATAGTTTGCTGCACCATTCGCAATACGGCTGGATGTAGGGCATCAACTAAGTTTGTCACGCGGGGATTAGTGCGATCGCTAGCCATGATATATTGACTCAGATCGTTAGTACCTATCTATATACGTGCTTTCCTGCCTTCACATCAAGATAGGCGGTTATGGCCAGTGGTAGTTTTTCACTCAATCTCATCCCCCGACGTGCTGCGGCAATTGCCGCAGCACAATCATAGGTAATTTATTTCTTGGAAGTCCCTAAGTAGACCAAATTAAATATCAAACCTCACCCTGCCTCCGGCTTCCCTCTCCGATACTTTGGAGAGGGATTGAGGTTGAGGTTTGATCTTATATTTAATTACATCTACCTACTTACAATTGCAACTGCCCGAAAATATTCCGGTCTTTCCAGCTAGAAATCCGAATAGAATAGCCTTCTTTTACAAAAATACGTGGTGTCCACTCATAAACACCATCCCTAGCAGTACGGGAAGAAATGTTTTGGATAAGTTTGTCTCCATCCTACAATTTAATGGAGATGTCGCCGTTAAGATTATCCCGCCACAATATTAAAAAATATTAAATAAGAGATGATGACTCAATTTGAATACAGCACTCTCGCCCATCCACAGGATATCAAGCAGCTGAAACATATCCTTGAGCAATGTTTCATCAGCGCCCTTGATGGCGAGGAAGCTTATATTAACCAGATTGGCGTAAAAAATTTCCGCATTATTCGGCGATTAGAACAATTAGCTGGTGGATTAGCAACTCTTGACATGGGTCAGTGGTGGGGTGGTCAACGTGTACCCATGACAGGAATTGCCGCAGTAGGCATTGCTCCAGAATATCGCGGTTCAGGAGTTGCGATCGCTCTCATGCAAAACACCCTCAAAGAACTTTACGATAGAGGTATACCAATTTCTGCTCTTTATCCCGCCGTTCAAACTTTGTACCGAAAGGTAGGTTATGAGCAGGGAGGTAGCTGGTGTATTTGGCAAGTTGCTACCCAGAATATCCAAGTGCGGGAGCAACCCCTACCTTTCCAATTAGTAGGAAGCATCAATCATGAAGTCTTTCATGAGCTATATCAGCAGCAGGCAAGACAAACGCATGGATATTTAGACCGACATCCAGCAATCTGGCAGCGAATAATCCAAACAAATGAGAAGGAAATAGTCTATACCTATTTGATTGGTAATAAAGACGAACCCCAAGGCTACATCATCTTTACTCAAGAGCGCACAAATGATGGCGAAATCCTAGTCGTGAAAGATTGGGTACTGACTACAGTTGCTGCGGTACAAACCTTCTGGTCTTTTCTAGCAAATCATCGCTCTCAAATTCAGCAGGTGCGATGGAAAAGTTCTGCAATTGATTCCTTGACATTGCTGCTACCAGAGCAAACTGCCAAGATTAAGACTACGACTCGTTGGCTGCTACGGATAATCGATGTAGTTAAGGCGCTGGAATTGCGTGGTTATCCACCGGGAATCCAAGCTGAACTACACTTAGAAATTCAAGATAATTTACTAACTGGAAATAATGGTAAATTCATTCTTTCTGTTGCCAACGGACGTGGAGAAGTCACAAGAGGCGGAAAGGGTGAGTTGCAGCTAGATATCCGGGAATTAGCCCCATTGTATGCAAGCTTGTTTACCCCCTACCATTTGCAAATAGCAGGAAAACTGGATGGGACAGAAACGGCTATTTTAGCAGCTACGCAAATATTTGCAGGTGCTTCGCCTTGGATGGCTGATTTCTTTTAAAAAATTGGGAATTGGGAATTGGGAATTGTTTAAAAAGGCGACCAATTGCTGCTTTTCATCTTAGGATATTTGAATGTCACTACATCAAAGTTCTGGTCGCTGGCGCTTAGGGCTAGCATTATCACTATTGACAGTCTTATTATGGGGAATTTTACCTATTGCTCTGGCGATAACTCTGCAAGTGCTTGATGTCTATACCGTTATTTGGTTTCGCTTTTTAGTATCATTTTTATTACTTCTCCTGTACTTAGGAATACGTGGTAAATTACCAAAGTTAGAAAAACTGCATTCTGCTTCTTGGAAACTATTAGCGATCGCTACACTATTTTTAGGGATTAATTACTTTTTTTTCATGCAAGGTTTAGCACTAACATCACCTGCTAATGCTGAAGTTCTGATTCAATTATCTACCCTTCTATTAGGTTTCGGAGGGTTAGTGATTTTTAAAGAACGTTACCATTTGTATCAATGGATTGGTGTTAGTGTAATGATTTGCGGTTATGTTTTATTTTTTCACGAACAACTAACAAATTTAATTACAGCACATGGCACATATATACTAGGTAGTATTTTGATTGCTCTAGGAGCAACGGCTTGGGCAATTTATGCTTTGGCACAAAAGCAGTTATTACAATCTTTGTCTTCCCCCAGTATCATGCTGATCGTTTATGGGGGGTGTGCTTTATTATTCACTCCTCTAGCCAGAGTAAAATCAATTTTTATACTCGATCCTTTCCATTTAGGAATATTGGTTTTTTGTGCTTTAAATACTTTAATCGCTTACGGTGCTTTTGCCGAATCATTAGAACATTGGGAAGCATCACGAGTAAGTGCAGTAATAGCTTTAGCTCCCATTGTGACATTAATATTAGTTGCAGTTATATCAAGTGTTGTACCTAATTTGATACCTTCAGAACACTTCAGTTTTGTAGCAATATTCGGAGCGGCTTTAGTAGTGACAGGCTCAGTAGCGATCGCACTGGTAAAAGCTGATTAACAGTAATAATTTCCAGCATTTTTACTGATTGTTTTTATTTAGTAAATTCGTGCCATCTTTAAAGCTACAACATAAATACTGAGGCAGAGGATTTTTTATTTGTTATGATTTGATAGTGAAGGCAAACTACGGGAGTCAATCTCTTGTAATATGGATAATTTACCTATCTGTGTGACTCTGTAGTATCTGATTTTTGACTTTATAGCCGAGATAAAAATTCTTGAAGAAGAATTAAAAAAGCAGAATTTAGGAGTCAGACAAAGCTTTCTATATTCGCAAGTCAGACACAATTCATACTGAATTATAACCACTGACTCCTAAATTCTGTTTTTAGAAAATTGAGGCTAAAAACTTTAAGTAAACCAAGCAGGGTGTCCGAATAACTACCAAAGCCAACACCTGATAAAACAAGATCACCGAAACAGTTGAGCGATGAATAGTTTGTTTGGTAATTGGGCCAGCAGCCTCCGAAAAAATTCCCTATTGCTGGTTCTTTCAACACTGCTGCCAATATTTGGAATTAGTAATTCTGTCTTGGCAGCAGAGCGGATTTATGCATCTTATTCAGCTTTGGAGCTTTCCATTTCAGTTAATACTTTAGAAAACTATGCCAAAACAGGCGTAATTAACCAAGATTTGGCAGCGTATCAGCAATATCTGCCTCTAGAACAGCTTCCAGAATTACGGCGGATTTTACTTAATCGTGTAAAAGTTAGTCCGGTAGTACTTTCGCAGCTTCTCTACACACCGCAAGGAGAATTTTTACTGCATCGGTTGGCGCAAGTGATTATAAGCAAATCTTCTCAACCAAAACTTGGTAATTTGCGTTCAGCGCTAATTTCAGCTTCTGCTGAATCGGGAGGCTTGACATTTTTGAATGTGTTGCGTAAGTATCCTAGCAGCAGTATTCGTCTTGATGTTGCCGAGACTTTGGAAATTGCTACGGAATTGGAGAAACTTGTTAACCAAACTCATCGGGCGATCGCAGCAGTTTCTCAAGAGTCTAAAATAGAAGCTGCTACCATTTCACAACCAAATTTCTCACAATTGCCCGATTTAAAGGTTCCGGGAAAGTTTAAGTCGCAAAAATATACCCTAAAGTTTTTCGACTCAAACCGCAATCGGCTTTTATTAACTGATGTTTACATTCCCAATGTCCAGAATAATGCACCCGTAATTGTGATTTCTCACGGCTTGGGTTTAGATAGTAGCAACTTTCAATATTTAGCCACGCACCTATCTTCTTACGGATTTGCCGTTGTCGTTCCCAATCATCCTGGTAGTGATGCTAGACAATTGCGTTCTCTACTAAAGGGACACGCCAATGAAATAGCAGAACCAGGTGAATTCAAAGACCGACCAATGGACATAACATATATACTGAATGAATTAGAAAAAGATAATCAATCTGATTCACGGTTTAAAGGTCGCTTAAATCTGCAACAAGTCGGAGTCTTTGGTCAATCTTTAGGAGGCTACACAGCCTTAGCCCTAGCAGGCGCTAAAATTAACTTTGAGCAGCTAAAACAAGACTGTCAACCAGCAGCACTGCAAAAAACCTGGAATATGTCTTTACTGCTGCAATGTCGCGCTTTAGAATTGAGCATCAGCAAGTCTGGCAAAGATTATAACCTGCGGGATGAGAGAGTGAAAGCTGCGATCGCAGTTAATCCCATTACTAGTTCTATTTTCGGCAAAGCTGGCTTAAGTCAAATCAAAACTCCAGTGATGATTGTCAGCAGTAGTGATGATACAGTCGCACCAGCTTTATCTGAGCAAATTTTACCTTTCTCCTGGTTTGCAAATTCACAAAAGTATCTCGTCACCCTTGAAGGTGGCACTCACTTTTCCACCATTGGTAATGGTAATCCTGCAAATCAACAAGTAGCATTACCTGCCGATATGATTGGTGATGCTTCTCAGGCGCGTCGTTACATGAATGTTTTAAGTTTACCTTTCTTCCAAACCTACGTTGCAAGAAGGGCGCAATACACCCCATATCTTAACGCCGCCTACACTCAAAGTATTTCTAGTAAGTCTCTTGGTTTGAGTCTCGTTCAGTCATTGAATACAACCGAATTAACACAATTACTGGATATAAAAGGAGCCAAACCCGAAAAAAAAAAGTTCCCAACACCATAGTCAGCTTCGGATTTTGGATGTTGGATATTGGTGTTGCATTGCTGCATGTGATGATTTTTATTTGATTTGAACAGACGTAATTAATTACGTCTGTGAAATTTATTGCTCCAAAAAATATTTAAAGAACCAATCACACATGCTGTATTGCGAACAATAATTAGTCTTTACGTACCTATTGCTCTGGCTACTATTTGCCGCAGAGTGGTATGTGAAGTACCCCTTTTTGCTTCGCTGAAAAAGGGGCTTCCAATTTCAACTACAGCAATGACGGTCTTATTCGTCTCTTGGGTTTCCCGTATCT
>NZ_JBALDM010000028.1:0-96460 GCF_036917435.1 Nostoc sp. | reverse complement strand
ATGCTTGAGGTTGCCCATAAGCTTGTTCATAGAGCGTTTGCCAGTCGCTCACATACTCACTTTGCCATTGAGCAACCTGCTGGGGTAATACTTTGCTTTTGAGTGCAGGTACTAAGTAAGCCGCTAACTGCTTATCACCAGTGTTATCAACTCTGGCGACAACTACACCTTCTTGTACCAAGGGATGTTGGCTCAATACTGCTTCAATTTCACCCAGTTCTATACGGAAGCCGCGCACCTTGACTTGATTATCTATGCGTCCCAGGTATTCGATATTGCCATCTGGTAAATAACGGGCTAAATCCCCTGTTTTATATAATCTACTCCCTCCTGTCTGCTCAAAAGGATTGGGGATAAATTTATCTTGTGTCAATTCCAGACGGTTGAGATAGCCTCTTGCTAACCCTACACCACCAATGTGCAGTTCTCCTGCTACACCAATGGGTACTGGCTGTAAGTGCGAGTCTAAAATGTAGATTTGTTTGTTGGCAATTGGACGGCCAATGGTAACTTTCTCATCAAAAGGCGTGCATTTTGCGATCGTGGCGCAGACGCTAGCTTCTGTTGGCCCGTAGCCATTAAAGAAGTTTCTCCCAACAGACCATTGTCTAATTAGTTCAGCAGAACAAGCTTCTCCAGCGACAATTATTGTTTGCAGGGCTGGGAGTTCTTCAATAGGCAGAACTGCTAATGCTGATGGTGGTAGGGTGACATGGGTAATGTCATAGTTGCGTAATCGTTGAATTAACGGCGCACCCGGCATGAGAGAGTCTTTAGTTCCCAGATAAAGAGTTGCCCCTGATGCCCAACTCATCAATATTTCTGAGATGCAAGCATCAAAACTGAAGGAGGCAAACTGGAGAATGCGACTATCGGAATCCACACCAAAAGCATTAATTTGAGCTTGAGCTAGGTTACATAATCCGCTATGTTCAACCATCACCCCTTTGGGTTTACCTGTGGAACCGCTTGTGTAAATCACATTCGCTAGATGAGAAGCTGTCACCCAATTAGGAAAGTTATCCTGGCTATTTTGAGCAATTTCTGACCAAATTTCATCTAAAAAGACTGTGTTGGCTTGATTTGGGGGGAGTTTCTCAAAAAGGTGCTGTTGGGTTAGCAGTACCCAAACTTGAGCGTCTTCTAGCATAAAGCTCAGACGGTCTTGAGGATATTCTGGGTCAAGGGGTACGTAAGCACCACCCGCTTTGAGAATTGCCAATAGAGCGATCACCATTAAGAGCGATCGCTCCACACACAATCCTACTAGCACATCTGCCCCGACTCCCAAAGACCGTAAGTATTGCGCCAACTGGTTAGCGCGACAATTCAATTCGTGGTAGGTGAGTTGTTGATTTTCAAAGACAACTGCAACTGCATCTGGAGTCCGCTCTACCTGTGACTCGAATAACTGATGAATACACAAATCTTGAGGATAATCCACCTGAGTATCGTTCCACTCCACCAACAATTGATGTCGTTCTTGCTGGGTGAGCAAGGGCATTAATGCCACTTGCTGCTGGGGATTATCGACAATTGCCGTAAGTAAAATTACAAAATGTTGCATCATGCGGGCGATCGTTGCCGCATCAAATAAATCCCGGTTGTAAGAGCAAAAGCCACTAAGACCTTCTGGTGCATCCCACAAGTAAACTTCTAGGTCAAGGCGAACTGAGTCAAGTCCCGAAGGCATCCCTTCAACTTTTAAATCAGGCAGATCCCAGGGGGATGTGGGAGCATTTTGGAGAGCAAACACCACCTGCGTTAACGGATTGCGATCGAGGTTTCGCTCAAGTTGCAACTCTTCCACTAACATCTCAAAGGGTAAATCTTGATGGTCGTAGGCGTTTTGGGTAACTGTTCGCACCTGCGCTAGTAATGCTTCAAAGGTCGGTTCTTGGGATAAATCGAATCTCAGTGCCAGACTATTGACAAAAAAACCAATTAACCCCTCAATTTCTGTGCGATTGCGATTTGCGATCGGTGAGCCAACTACCAAATCTGTTTGTCCACTGTAGCGAGACAGTAACACCACAAAACCCGCCAGCAGTGTCATAAACAGCGTGCTTCCAGACTCTTGAGAGAGCTTTTTCAACTGCTGCGTCAGCAAGGGGTCTAGTTGAAGTTGCTCTGTACCGCCTCGGAAAGTCTGTATGGCTGGACGGGGGCGGTCTGTGGGTAATTCTAATAGAGGTGGCGCTCCCGTTAAATGTTGCTTCCAGTAGCTTAACTGACGCTCTAGTACCTGATTTGTCAACCACTGACGCTGCCACACGGCAAAGTCGGCATACTGGATGGGTAACTCTGGTAAATCAACAGAACTACCCGTTGAAAAACTTCGATAATAGGCTGACAGTTCACCGATTAAAACGCCCATCGACCAACCATCAGCAGCAATATGGTGGATTGCAAATAGCAATATATGCTCGTCAGTCGCAACTTGCCACATTTTGACTCGCAGCACAGGGCCATTAACTAAATCGAATGGTTTGCAGGCTTCTGCTGTTGCCAGTTGCTCTACTTGTTTCCAGGGCTCTGGCAGATTTTGTAGATCGACCACTGGTAACGTGATGGTCATATTGGGATCTATTATCTGTACTGGCTGATTATTCCTAATTTCAAAATGAGTCCGTAGAACTTCATGGCGCTGAACTATCTTTGCAAAGGCTTGTTCTAAGGCTTTGACATTGAGATTCCCTACCAAACGCAAGGTGAAATCTATTGTGTACGCACCGCTTTCGCCTTCTAATTGGTTTACAAACCACAGACGCTCTTGCGCCCAAGATAGGGGGATGTCTGCGTTTCTGGAAACAGGTGCGATCGCAGGCACCGCAAAACCCAAACCAGTTTCAAGTTGAGCTAAAATCGCCTCACTTAACTGGGCAACTGTCGGTGACTCAAATAGATAGCGTAATGGCAACGAAGTTGCAAAAGCTTCTTGCAAGCGAGAAATTACCTGAGTAGCTATCAGGGAATGTCCGCCAATTTCAAAGAAATTATCGTAAATACCTACCTTTTCTACTTGTAATACTTTTTGCCAAATAGCAGCAATAATTTTTTCTGCTTCTGTATTTGGCATGACGTAATCAGCTTCATTTAGCTCATGTGTTGGCAGGGCACGGTGGTCTATTTTACCGTTTGGTGTTAAAGGCAGGTTCTCTAGCACCACAAAGCTTGAGGGGATCATGTAGCTGGGCAAGAGTTTCTTGAGATTAGCTCTTAAAGATTGAGCTAAATTATCGGGGTGATGATTTTTTATATTGGCAGAATCAGCAAACAATCTTTGATAAAAAGGTGTTTGCCGGAAATTATTTTTATAGTGATAGGAGATATATTCAAAGTTAATAATTTCTCCATTCTTTTTCAGCAAATGACCTTTAATTACATAATCTGGGTTGAGATTATTTTCGCAAAGTATCCTGGAACAAACTGCTTGAATTACATCACCGTACTCAACTGAAATTCCTGGTTCAAATACAGGAAAATAAACAGGAAGCCAGCAATACTCATGTTTCAGAATATCTATTTCTTCTCCGGCAATGGTATGCAAATTCAGCCAGACTAAAAATCCATCCATTCGCCCATTTTTTTGAATCTCAAATTTAACCTCATGTGAGAATTCTGGACTAATAGATTCATTAAAGTTCAAATCTTCTAAAACATCCACAGTGGATAGTACATTTGCTTTAGGAAATTTACTAATGCATACCCTTAAGTCAAATTGATATCCGACTTGCTCAAAGATTTTTTTAGTGTAATATGCAGGTATTTCAGCAAATTGAGGATTGTGTAAGATTTCATCTGGAAGAGTAACAACAGCTATTTTAGTAACGCTTCTTTCTGGAATCATCAAACCATCAGGCTTGAGAAATCTTCTAATGTTATTAATAATTACTGCTGCCCCTTCCGAGCCACCAATTGCCCCTACAATTTCTGAGACACAAACATCAGCGAGTTCTGGGATATCAACTAAAGTTGCATCTCCATGAATGACAGTGATTTTGTCTGCTAAACCTAATTTTTCAATACAAGCTCTTGCTTTGCGGCAGGTTTCTTCACTTCTTTCAATTGCATAAATTTTCTTGGCACCGCCTTCGACACAAAATCTGGATAAGATTGCATCTTTACCTGTGCCGATTTCAACGACTATTTTATCTTTGACTAATTGATTAATCGCTACTTTATAACTATCGTTGCGTCGATGGTCATTGGTCATAGCGTAATACAATAAGTCGTCGTAGACATAGTATTCAGCTATAGATGGCCATAGTTCTACTTTGTCTGCTGATAAATTTTTTGGTTTTTTTGATATTTTGAGTTTTTCGGGTTGCGGTACAACATAAGCTATTAGGCGTTTGTTATTCGGTTGGTCTTCCCGTGCGATAACTACTGCTTCCCGGACTTCAGGTAGCTGAGATAGTGCAGCT
Organism: Nostoc sp.; assembly: GCF_036917435.1. Taxonomy (GTDB): domain Bacteria; phylum Cyanobacteriota; class Cyanobacteriia; order Cyanobacteriales; family Nostocaceae; genus Nostoc. Next base: position 92,033 of record NZ_JBALDM010000028.1, on the reverse strand, counting down.
TCAATTTCTCCCAACTCAATGCGGAAGCCACGAATTTTTACCTGATTATCGATCCGACCGATAAATTCGATATTGCCATCACTCAAATAGCGTCCTAAATCCCCAGTTTTATAAAGTCGAGAATGCGGTTCATCGCTAAAAGGATTGGGGATGAATTTCTCATTAGTCAACTCTGCACGGTTGAGATAACCTTGCGCCAAGGAAGCACCACCAATATGTAATTCTCCTGCGACACCAACGGGAACTGGTTGTAAATACTCATCTAAAATGTAGATTTGCGTATTAGCTATGGGACGACCGATAGATGGTGAGATATTATCATTCCCTCCATCAGAAACTACTATCCCTGAAGTTGTAATAACAGTATTTTCAGTTGGGCCATAATTATTCACTACCTGGAAAGGCAATAAACTTGATGGATATCGATGAAGCTTATCTCCACCAGTCAGTAGAGTTCGCAAGGCGGAATTTTGAGTCCATTCCAGAGATAATAATTGCTCTGCCACTGGTGTTGGCAGAAAACTAATGGTAATATTTTGCGATCGCAACCAATCTTGCAAATCAACTGGTGATGCAATGATTCCAGGTTTAAGTAAATAAATACTTGCTCCTGCGGTTAGATAAGGCCACAATTCCCACACAGCAGCATCAAATGCTGTAGAAGCTACCTGAGTGGCTTTGTCTAAAGCCGTGATTTCAAAAGCTTTGTTGTGCCAGAATATGAGATTTAGCAGTGCATAATGGGTAACTAATACTCCCTTTGGTTGTCCCGTCGAACCAGAAGTATAAATCACATAAGCTAAGTTACTAGCTTTGCTAACAGTAATCAGATTCTCTTGGCTGGAGAGAGAAATTACTTGAGCATCAGTATCTAAGCATACAATCGACTCTTGATTTGGGGGCAGTTTGTCAACGAGTTTCTGCTGAGTCAGCAGTACTGAAACTTGAGCATCACGGAGAATAAAGTGCAAACGTTCAGTTGGATATTCTGGATCGAGTGGCACATAAGCACCACCTGCTTTGAGAATTCCCAACAGTCCCACAACCATTTCTAAAGAACGCTCGACGCAAATACCCACTAGCACATCGGCTTTCACACCCAATGAGCGTAAATAGTGCGCCAACTGGTTAGCGCGGCTATTCAATTCAGCATAAGTCAGTTGTTCATTTTCAAATACTACCGCCACAGCATCGGGGGTGCGTTCTACTTGTTCCTCAAACAACTGATGGATACATTTATCTTGGGGATAGTCTAGGAGTGTGTTATTCCACCCAATTAACTGCTGTTGCTCAAATTCTGTCAGCAAGGGTAATTGAGAAATTCGCTCTTGGGGATTGGCGACAATTCCTTCAAGCAGTGTGACAAAATGATCCGCCATCCGTGCGATCGTGCTGCGATCGAACAAGTCGGTATTGTACTCCAACACTCCCGCAAATCCAGTTACAGTTTTAGCGATCGCTAAAGTCAAATCAAATTTGGCAGTGACGTTTTCTGTTGGCAAATCACTTATAGTTAGCCCAGTCAGTTCCACTTGAGACACAGGCGCATTCTGAAACAAAAACGCCACCTGAAATAGCGGTGTATGGCTTAAGTTACGTTGTGGCTGCAATACTTCCACCAGCATTTCAAAGGGCAAGTCTTGATGAGCATAAGCAGACAATGCCATTTCTCGCACACGAGTTAGTAACTCTTGAAAACTAGGATTTTCCGATAAATCTGTCCGCATCACCAAGGTATTGACAAAAAAGCCAATTAACCCTTCTACTTCACTGCGATTCCGGTTAGCAATCGGTGTCCCCACCAAAATATCTGCTACTCCTGTGTAGCGGTAAAGTAAAGTATCATAAGCTGCCAACAACGTCATAAAGAGGGTGCAACCTTGTTGCTGACTAAGTTGTGTCAGTTTACTAGTTAGTTCCTCAGAAAGTGCAAACTCTTGATATGCGCCAGTGAAGGTTTGTACAGCAGGTCTAGTTCGGTCAGTGGGCAGCGATAATAAAGCTGGTGCATCTTTTAGTTGTTGTTGCCAATAACTCAATTGACTTTGCAGCACATCTCCTTGCAACCATTGTCTTTGCCAAATTGCAAAATCTGCGTACTGAATCGGCAGTGGGCTTAACAAAGAAGGCTGACCTTGAGAATAGGCATTGTACAATACTGCCAGTTCTTGAACAAACACACCCATTGACCACTCATCACTAACAATGTGATGCATACACACTAACAATAGGTGTTCTGTCTCAGACAACACTACTAATGTTGCTCTGAGTAGAGATGCACTTCTGAGATCAAAGGGTTGAATGGCTTGTTGTTGCACTAATTGCTGTGAAGCTCTTTCTTTCTCGGTTGTTGGCAGATGTTGCAACTCAACTACTGATAGTGTCCAATTCTTTTGTGTTTGAATGACTTGAGAAGCTTTTCCATCAACTGTAACGAAGTTAGTGCGTAACGCTTCATGGCGATGAATAATTTCTCGCAAGCTTTCCTCTAAGGCAGCGACGTTAAGAGTTCCTGCTAGACGCAAAGCTATGGGGATGTTGTATAAAGCACTATTGGGTTGTAACTGGTCTAAAAACCATAAACGCTGTTGAGCATAAGAGAGTGATAATTCTGCATTCTCTACTCTTGGCAAGATGGGCGGTACTATTACTTCTAAGTCTTGTACTGAGCCATGTTTAAGTATTTGTTGCTGCAACTCCCCAATAAGATGAGCTAATTGGGCAACTGTTGCGGCTGCAAACAGACTCCGCAAAGGTAGTTCTATTTTGAAAATGTTGCGGATACGTGAAACCAGTTGTGTTGCAAGTAGTGAGTGTCCGCCAATTTCAAAGAAGTTGTCATGAATGCCAACTTGCTCTACTTTCAAGACTTCCGCCCAAATTTGTGCCAGCATTTCTTCAACTGGACTGCGTGGGGCTACATATTTATCTCTTTGTTCGCTGTATAAATCCGGTGCTGGTAGGGCGCGGCGGTCTACTTTGCGGTTTGGTGTTAACGGTAGAGACTCCAGCACCACAAAAGTGTTTGGAACCATGTAAAGGGGCAGATGATTTGATAGGAACTGACGCAGTTCGCTAATGGGGGGAATTTGTTCATGATAGGGCACTACGTAAGCGACTAAACGCTTATCCCCGATGGCGTTCCGCCCACCGTTGGCGATCGCATCTTCGCGGATAATCACACAAGATATCTGCACATGGGGATGTTGGTTGAGTACGGCTTCAATTTCTCCCAACTCAATGCGGAATCCCCGAATTTTTACCTGATTATCGATGCGTCCAAAGCATTCAATATTACCGTCAGGTAAATAACGGGCTAAATCCCCTGTTTTATAAAGTCGGGGATTGGGGATTGGGGACTGGGGATTGGGAAGAATTTCTGCTCTCCCGCTTCGAGCGAAGGGATTAGAAATAAATTTTTCCTCTGTCAATTCTTTGAGGTTGAGATAACCTCGTGCTAAACGCACACCACCGATATGCAGTTCGCCTTTGACTCCAATTGGTACTGGTTGGAGATGGCGATCGAGGATGTAGGCTTGGGTATTGGCAATGGGACGACCAATTAGCACAGAATTGGTTTTTTCTGATTTGGGATGCAGCAAATCGTGGACTATAGCTGTCACCGAGGCTTCAGTGGGGCCGTAGACATTTAGACAATTGACGCGATCGCCCACTAATTGCTGCCATAATGTCACTGTTTCTGGTAGAACGGCATCCCCACCCACAGCTACTAACCGCAGACTTTCTGGCACTGTTGCATCTTCTTTAGATACCGCAACTGCCCATTCATGCCAATAGGCTGGGGTGATATTTAAGACACTCAACTTTTGTTGTTCAATAAATTGGGCAAGACTGGCAAAGTCTGGGAACATTTGCGCCGGTCTTAAGACCACAGTTGCACCTTTCAACCAAGTGGGGAAAATTTCTTCGGCTGCAACGTCAAAGCTGAAGGAAGCAAACTGTAAAACGCGATCGCCACTAGTTAAACCAAATACTTCACTAATTGCACTGCTATGACTAACTAAAGCCGCGTGAATCAGCATCACGCCTTTGGGTTTGCCAGTAGAACCAGAAGTATAAAGTATACAAGTCAAGTTTTCTGGTTTTACTTGACTCACCGGATTTTCTTGACTTTGATTCGTCAGCACCCCGGATTCTTTGTCTAAGACGATGACTTTTACACCTTCGACTGGCAAGGAATTGAGCAATTTCTGTTCTGTAATCAGCACAGAGAATTGTGAGTCTTGGGATATGTCAGCTAATCGCTGTTGAGGATAATCAGGATCTAGGGGGACATAACCGCCGCCTGCTTTGAGGACGGCTAACAATGCGACGATAACGGATAGCGATCGCTCTAAATAAATCCCAACTAGAACTTCTGGCCCCACACCAAGAGATTGTAGGTAGTGCGCCAATTGGTTAGCTTGGGTGTTCAACTCACCATAAGTTAACTGTTGATTTTCAAAGACAACTGCGTTCGCATCGGGTGTACTCAAACACTGTGACTCAAACAACTGATGAATACACAAATTTTCGGGATAATCCGCCTGAGTATGATTCCATTCGACAAATAACTGCCGTTGCTCAACTTCCGTTAACATTGGCAATTGAGAAATTTGCTGCTGTGGATTTGCCACAATTGCTTCTAGCAGGGTGACAAAATGACCAGCCATGCGTGCGATCGTGCTGGCATCAAACAAGTCTGTGTTGTACTCCCACACACCCACCATTCCAGTGGGAGCGATCGCCATTGCTAAGGTCAAATCAAATTTTGCCGTTGCGCTTTCTATTGGCAAGGAACTGACATTTAACCCAGTCAGTTCTACTTCAGATAAAGGATCGTTTTGGAGAAGAAAATCTACCTGAAACAGTGGTGCATGGCTGAGATCGCGTTCTGGCTGCAATGTTTCTACCAACATTTCAAAGGGCAAGTCTTGATGGGAGTATGCCTCCATTGCCATTTGCCGAACACGAGTTAGTAATTCGCTAAAACTGGGATTACCTGATAAATCTGTCCGCAAAACTAAAGTATTGACAAAAAAGCCAATTAACCCTTCAATTTCACCACGATTTCGGTTAGCGATCGGTGTGCCCACCAAAATATCTGATTGTTCTGTGTAGCGATAAAGTAAGGTATCAAAGACTGCCAACAGCGTCATGAACAAAGTTACCCCTTGTTCCTGGCTCAGTTTTGTCAGCTTACTAGTTAGTTCAATTGACAGTTCAAACTGTTGAGTTGCACCAGCAAAGGTTTGCACAGCAGGTCTGGGTCGGTCAGTGGGAAGCGACAATAAAGCTGGTGCATCTGCTAATTGTTTTTCCCAGTAACTCAATTGCTTTTGTAGGATATCTCCTTGCAACCATTGTCGCTGCCACAGTGCGAAATCTGCGTACTGAATGGGCAGTGGCGCTAAAGGAGAGGTTTGACCTTGAGAATAAGCACTATACAGCGCCGCTAGTTCTTGGACAAAAACACCCATTGACCAGCCATCACTGACAATATGATGCATACACATTAACAATATGTGTTCTGTCTCGGACAGTATTACTAATGTTGCTCTCACTAATGCCTGTGTTGCCAACTCAAAGGGCTGAATCGCTTGTTGTTGAGCTAATTGCTGTGCAGCAATTTCTTGTTCAGTTGCAGATAAATGTTTCCAGTCAACAACTGATACTGTCCAATTTGTTTCTGTTTGAATGATTTGAGAAGGTTTTCCATCAATTGTGATGAAATTGGTGCGTAAGGCTTCGTGACGATGAATAATTTCTTCTAAGCTTTGTTCTAAGGCAGTTTTATTGAGACTGCCAACTAGACGCAAAGCTATGGGTATGTTGTAGAACGCACTGTTAGGATCGAATTGATCTAAAAACCACAGCCGTGTTTGGGAATAAGATAGTGGTAATTCTGCATCCCGTGGTCTTGGTAAGATGGGTGGGGCAGTAAGTTGTAATTTTTGTTGCTGTAACTCCTGAATCGATTGAGCTAATTCGGCAACTGTTGCTGTAGCAAACAACTCACGCAATGGTAGTTCTACTTGAAAGTTAGAGCGGATACGTGAAACTAATTGCGTTGCTAGTAGTGAGTGTCCTCCAAGTTCAAAGAAGTTATCATAAATACCCACTTGCTCGACTTTTAGCACTGTTGCCCAAATTTGTGCCAGCATTTCTTCGCTAGGTGTGCGTGGGGCAACATATTTGTCTTTGAGTTGATGATGTAAATCCGGTGCGGGTAAGGCACGGCGGTCTACTTTACCATTGGGAGTTAGTGGCATTTCCTCCAACATCACAAAAGCCTGGGGCATCATGTAAGGAGGGAGTTTTGCTTTCAGGTAGTGGCGTAGTTCGCTAATTGCAAGGGTAGAGTGCTGATGCAAAACTACGTAGGCAACTAAGCGCTTACTTGTACTGAGGGGAGTATCTCCTGGGATATCTTCACGAGCAATAACACAAGATGTTTGCACATCAATATTTTGGTTTAGTACTGCTTCAATTTCTCCCAACTCAATACGGAAGCCACGAATTTTTACCTGATTGTCGATGCGTCCCAAGTATTCAATGCTGCCATTCAATAAATAGCGTGATAAATCCCCAGTTTTATAAAGTCGAGAATGTGGTTCATCGCTAAAAGGGTTGGGGATGAATTTCTCTTGTGTTAACTCTGGGCGGTTGAGATAACCTTGCGCCAAGGAAGCACCACCAATATGTAATTCTCCTGGTACACCAACGGGAACTGGTTGTAAATACTCATCTAAAATGTAGATTTGCGTATTGGCTATGGGACGACCGATAGATGGTGAGATATTATCATTCCCTCCATCAGCAAATACTATCCCTGAAGTTGTAACAACAGTATTTTCAGTTGGGCCATAATTATTCACGACCTGGAAAGGAAGTAAACTTGATGGATATCGATGAAGCTTATCTCCACCAGTTAGTAGAGTTCGCAAGGCTGTATTTTGAGTCCATTCCAGAGATAATAATTGCTCTGCCACTGGCGTTGGCAGAAAACTGATGGTAATATTTTGCGATCGCAACCAATCTTGCAAATCAACTGGTGATGCAATGATTCCAGGTTTGAGTAAATAAATACTCGCTCCTGCGGTTAGATAAGGCCACAATTCCCACACAGCAGCATCAAATGCCGTAGAAGCTACCTGAGTGGCTTTGTCTAAAGCCGTGATTTCAAAAGCTTTGTTGTGCCAGAATACGAGATTTAGCAGTGCATAATGGGTAACTAATACTCCCTTTGGTTGCCCCGTCGAACCAGAAGTATAAATCACATAAGCTAAGTTACTAGCTTTGCTAGCAGTAATTAGATTCTCTTGGCTGGAGAGAGAAATTACTTGAGCATCAGTATCTAAGCATACAATCGACTCTTGATTTGGGGGTAGTTTGTCAACGAGTTTTTGCTGAGTCAGCAGTACTGAAACTTGAGCATCATGGAGAATAAAGTGCAAACGTTCAGTTGGATATTCTGGATCGAGTGGCAGATATGCACCACCTGCTTTGAGAATTCCCAACAGTCCCACAACCATTTCTAAAGAACGCTCAACGCAAATACCCACTAGCACATCGGCTTTCACACCCAATGAGCGTAAGTAATGCGCCAACTGGTTAGCGCGACTATTCAATTCAGCATAAGTCAGTTGTTGTTCTTCAAATACAACTGCTACAGCATCAGGTGTAAGCTCAACCTGTTCCTCAAACAACTGATAGATACATTTATCTTGGGGATAGTCTAGGAGTGTGTTATTCCACCCAATTAACTGCTGTTGCTCAAATTCCGTCAGCAAGGGTAATTGAGAAATTCGCTCTTGGGGATTGGCGACAATTCCTTCAAGCAGTGTGACAAAATGATCTGCCATTCGTGCGATCGTGCTGCGATCGAACAAGTCGGTATTGTACTCTAACACTCCCGCCAATCCAGTTGCAGTGTTTTCCATTGCTAAAGTCAAATCAAACTTAGAAGTTGCACTTTCTACTAGCAATGGATTGACAGTTAACCCAGTCAACTCTACTTGAGACATGGGTACATTCTGGAGAACAAACATTACCTGAAACAATGGTGTATGGCTTAAGTTCCGTTCTGGCTGTAATGCTTCCACCAACATTTCAAAGGGCAAGTCTTGATGAGCATAAGCTCCTAGAGCCATTTCCCGAACACGAGTGAGTAATTCGCTAAAGCTAGGATTGCCTGATAAATCAGTCCGCATCACCAAGGTATTGACAAAAAAGCCAATCAACCCTTCTATTTCACCGCGATTTCGGTTAGCAATAGGAGATCCAATCAGAATATCTGCCACACCTGTGTAGCGGTAAAGTAATGTATCATAAGCTGCCAACAATGTCATAAAGAGGGTACAACCTTGTTGCTGACTAAGTTTTGTCAGCTTAGTAGTTAGTTCCTCAGAAAGTGCAAAATGTTGGTATGCTCCGGCAAAAGTCTGCACAGCCGGTCTGGGTCGGTCAGTGGGAAGCGATAATAAGGCTGGTGAATCTTTTAGTTGTTTTTGCCAATAACTCAATTGACTTTGCAGTACATCTCCTTGGAACCACTGTCTCTGCCACAGTGCGAAATCTGCATACTGAATTGGCAGTGGTTCTAAAGGTGTGGGCTGACCTTGAGAATAAGCATTGTATAGGGCTGCTAGTTCTTGGACAAATACACCCATTGACCAGCCATCACTAACAATGTGGTGCATACAGACTAACAACAAGTGTTCTGTCTCGGATAGCACTACTAATGTTGCTCTCACTAATGGTTGCGTTGCCAACTCAAAGGGCTGAATCGCTTGTTGTTGAGCTAATTGCTGTGAAGCTATTTTTTGCTCACTTGTTGGCAGATGTTGTAAATCAACTACTGAGACTGTCCAATTCGTTTGTGTTTGAATAACTTGAGAAGGTTCTCCATCAACGATCGCAAAGTTGGTGCGTAATGCTTCGTGACGATGAAGAATTTTAATTAAGCTTTGTTCTAAGGTATCAACATTAAGAGTTCCGACTAGACGCAAAGCTATAAGTAAGTTGTAGAAAGCGCTATTCGGGTTTAACTGATCTAAAAACCATAGCCGTGTTTGGGCAAACGACAGTGGTAATTCTGCGTTCTTGGCTCTTGGTAAGATGGGTGGTGCTGTTAATTCTAAATCCTGTTGCTGCGATCGCTGAATATGTTCTGATAATTGGGCAACTGTGGGCGCAGCAAATAAGCTTCGCAATGGTAGTTCTACCTTTAAGCTGGTACGCACGCGTGAGATTAGTTGCGTTGCTAGTAGCGAGTGTCCCCCAAGTTCAAAGAAGTTGTCATGTATCCCCACAAGCTCTACTTTTAAGACTTGTGCCCAAATTAGTGACAGGATTTCTTCGATTGGGTTACGTGGGGCAACATATTTGTCTAATAATTGGCTATGTAAATCAGGTACAGGTAGGGCGCGGCGATCTAGTTTCCCGTTGGGGGTAAGCGGTAAAGCGTCCAAGATAACTATTGCACTTGGAACCATATACTCTGGTAGCTTTGACTTCAGGAAGCTACGCACTGTGCTTACTGTGAGCGTCTGCTCTTTTTGAGGCACAACGTAAGCGGCTAAGTATTTATTCCCAGGAATGTCTTCGCGGGCGATCGCACAAGATGCCTGCACATCACTTATTTGGCTCAGTACTGCTTCAATTTCGCCCAACTCAATGCGGAAACCACGAATTTTAACTTGATTGTCTATACGTCCTAAAGATTCGATGTTCCCGTCAGGTAAATAGCGTCCTAAATCCCCTGTTTTATAAAGACGGGAATCCGGTTCATCGCTAAAGGGGTTGAGGATAAATTTCTCTTGTGTTAACTCCCTTCTGTTAAAGTAACCTTGCGCTAAAAGAACACCAGCAATATACAATTCTCCTGGTACACCAATCGGTACAGGCTGTAAGAACCTGTCCAGGATGTAGATTTGCGTGTTGGCAATGGGACGACCAATATAAGGAAGTAGCGGCCAAGTTTCTACTGAATTATTCAAAATAAAACTGGTAGCTAAATGACTCTCTGATGGCCCATACTGATTGTGCAATGTACAATCAGTTAGTTTACTAAACCATTGAGAAATGGCGGGAGTAATCTGCAACTGTTCTCCAGAAGTAATGATTTCCCGCAAATGATTATTCACCAATTCACTACTTACAGCAACTTCAGCTAGTTGCTGTAAGCCAACAAAGGCGAGAAACATTCTCTCAATTGCTTTTTCTTGGAGAAAACCTAACAAAGCTGAGGCATCTTGGCGTAATTCTTCCCCAATTAAGAACAATGTGCCACCAGAACACCAAGTAGTGAAGATTTCTTGGAAGGAGACATCAAAGCTAATTGAAGCAAATTGCAAAGTTTTTGCTCCACGAGCAATTTTCAGATTTTCCCCATGCCACAAGACATGATTGCAAAGGGCAAGGTGACTCATGGCTATACCCTTGGGTTGACCTGTAGAGCCAGAAGTATAAATTATATAAACTAAGTTATGCGCTTCTACGCCAGAGATAAGATTATCCTGACTGCACTGAGAAATTAGTCCAGCGTCAGTATCCAAACAAACAAGCTTGGCTTGATTTGGGGGCAGTCTGTCAAGAACTGACTGTTGGGTTAGCAATACCGAAGCTTGAGTATCTTCTAAAATAAAGCTCAAACGCTCAGTTGGATACTCTGGGTCAAGTGGCACATAAGCAGCACCCGCTTTCAGAATTCCTAATAGTCCGATGACCATTTCTAAAGAACGCTCAACACACAGACCTACCAGGGTATCAGTTGCCACACCCAAAGACCGCAAGTGATTCGCCAACTGGTTAGCGCGGTTGTTTAATTCCTGGTAAGTAAGTTGTTGATTTTCAAACTCTACTGCCACTGAATTGGGTGTACGCTCCACTTCCTCTTCAAACAACTCAGGGATGCACTTATGTAGTGGATAATTAACCTGAGTAGCGTTCCACTCGACAAGTAACTGCTGTTGCTCAACTTCTTTCAGCAGAGGCAATTGGGAAATTTGCTGTTCTGGGTTAGCAATAATACCTTCAAGCAATGTCACAAAATGACTCGTCATTCGCTCAATGGTACTACTATCAAACAAGTCAGTATTGTATTCCCACAACCCTACCATTCCATTGGTAGTGTTCTGCATAATCAAAGTTAAATCAAACCTGGAAGTTATACCTTTTATTGGCAATTCCCTAACAGTTAACCCAGTCAGTTCTAATTGAGACATGGGCGCATTCTGAAGGACAAACATTACCTGAAATAGTGGTGTATAACTGAGATCCCGTTCTGGCTGTAATGCTTCTACCAACATTTCAAAAGGCAAATTCTGATGAGAGTATGCCTGCATTGCCATTTCACGAACACGAGTCAGTAATTCGCTAAAACTGGGATTGCCTGATACATCAGTCCGCATGACTAAAGTGTTGACAAAAAAGCCAATTAACCCTTCTATTTCACTGCGATCGCGGTTAGCAATTGGCGAACCCACTAAAATGTCTTCTGTACCTGTGTAGCGGTAAATCAAGGTATCATAAGCTGCCAACAGCGTCATGAACAAAGTTACCCCTTGTTCTTGACTCAGTTTTGTCAGCTTATTAGTTAATTCTTCGGAAAGTGCAAAATATTGATGTGTCCCGTTGTAAGTCTGCACAGCCGGTCTGGGTCGGTCTGTAGGTAGCGACAATAAGGCTGGCGATGAAGCCAATTGTTTTTGCCAATAAGTCAATTGGCTTTGTAATACTTCCCCTTGCAACCATTGTCTTTGCCACAGTGCAAAATCTGCATATTGAATCGGCAGTGGCGCTAATGGTGACGGCTGCCCTTGAGAATAAGCATTGTATAGGGCTACTAATTCCTGAACAAACACACCCATTGACCAGCCATCAGAGACAATGTGATGCATACACAGTAATAAGACTTGTTCTGTCTCAGACTGCACTACTAATGTTGCTCTGACTAATGCTTGGTTTGCCAGATTGAAAGGTTGAATCGCTTGTTGTTGGGCTAATTCCTGTGAAGCGATTTCTTGTTCGGTTATAGATAAATGCTTCAAATCAACAACTGATAGTGTCCAAATACTTTCTGTTTGAATGATTTGTGAAGGCTTTCCATCAACCGTAATGAAATTAGTGCGTAAGGCTTCGTGGCGAATAATTATTTCTTGTAAGCTTTGTTCTAACGCAGCAACTTGAACAGTTCCGGCTAAATGCAAAGCTAGGGGCATATTGTAGAATGGACTGTCTGGCTCGAATTGGTCTAAAAACCATAAACGCTGTTGAGCATAAGACAGTGTTAATTCTGCATTCTCTGCCCTTGGTAAAATAGGTGGTGCAAATTGTTCTGAGTTTTGCTGCTGTAACTGCCCAATCAAATGCGCTAATTCTGCTACTGTTGGAGCGGCAAATAACTCACGCAATGGTAGTTCCACTTTGAAGATGTTGCGGATGCGTGAAACTAGTTGCGTTGCTAGTAGCGAATGTCCCCCTAGTTCAAAGAAGTTATCATAAATGCCCACTTGCTCTACTTTCAGGACGTGCGCCCAAATTTGTGCCAATAATTCCTCGTTCGGGCTACGTGGGGCTACATATTTGTCCGATAATTGGCTGTGTAAATCAGGTACTGGTAGGGCGCGACGGTCTATTTTGCCGCCAGGAGTAAACGGTAGAGCTTCTAGGATGACTATTGCAGAAGGTACCATGTACTCTGGTAACTTTGACTTCAGGAAGCCGCGCAGGTCGCTAATTGTAAATGTCTGCTCTTTTTGGGACACAATGTAGGCGACTAGGCTTTTGTTTCCAGGAATGTCTTCACGCGCGATCGCACAAGATGCTTGTAGATGTGGATATTGGCTCAATACTGTTTCGATTTCGCCCAACTCAATACGGAAGCCACGGATTTTTACTTGATTGTCAATTCTTCCCAAGTATTCAATATTGCCATCGGGTAAATAACGTGCTAAATCCCCAGTTTTATATAATTTACTCCCTCTTTCTTCCCCAAAAGGATTAGGAATAAATTTCTCTTGGGTTAACTCAGGACGGTTGAGGTAGCCTTGTGCTAATGCCACACCGCCAATGTGCAGTTCTCCTGCTACACCAATGGGAACGGGTTGTAAATGCTCGTCTAAAATATATACATTCTTGTTAGGTAGAGGACAACCAATAGGAACTTTTTTCTGATTGGTGTCTTTGCTAAACTGGGGAAGAATTTCAAATAGGGTGGCTGTGATGGTTGCTTCTGTGGGGCCATAGGCGTTGAGCAAACGAACACCAGACATTAGGCTTTGTTGCCAATAGGCGACATATTCGGGCAACATTACGTCTCCACCAACAATCACAAGTCTTAGTTGGCTGTTTGCATCATCTAATATTTTTGTTTTGGCTGACTCTTGAGCTAGTTGTTGCCAATAGGCTGTCGGAAGATTAACAACAGTGAGTCCAAAATCGGAAATTATTTTTTGGAAGTTTGTCGGAGTCCAGACATCTGAGCCTCGAAGTACCAAGGTTGCGCCAGCTATTAGTGTAGGAAATATCTGTTCTAATGAGGCATCAAAGTTGATTGAGGCAAACTGGAGTACGCGATCGCTCTGTACAAGTTCGTAAGCTTGTTGAATAATACAGCAGTGACTAGCGATCGCACCATGCGAGATCGTAACCCCTTTAGGTTTGCCTGTAGAACCAGAGGTGTAAATCACATAAGCTAAGTTAGTTGCTTGCACAAGTGCGATGGCATTATCCTGAGTTGACTGAGAAATTAATTGCCAGTCAGTATCTAAACATACAACCTGCCCTTGATGCCCAGGCAACTTTTCCAGGAGTTTATCTTGTGTCAGCAGTACTGTAACTTGAGCATCTTCTAACATAAAGCTCAAGCGTTCAGCAGGATATTCGGGATCGAGTGGTACATAAGCTCCACCCGCTTTGAGAATCCCCAATATTCCTACTATCATTTCTAAGGAACGCTCTACACAAATACCAACTAGCACATCTGGTTTTACACCCAGAGTTTGTAAGTAGTGCGCCAACTGGTTTGCGCGATTATTTAACTCAGCATAAGTCAGTTGTTGATTTTCAAAGATAACTGCAACTGCATTGGGTGTCCGCTCAACCTGCGACTCAAACAACTCATGAATACACAAATCTTGAGGATAATCCGCCTGAGTATTATTCCACTCAACCAATAACTGCTGCTGTTCAACTTCTGTCAGCAGAGGTAATTGAGAAATGGGCTGAATCGGATTAAATACAATTGCTTCTAGCAGCGTCCCAAAATGACCTGTCATCCGCTCAATGGTGCTGCTATCAAACAAGTCAGTATTGTATTCCCATACACCTACTAATCCGTTAGCGGTGTTCTCCATTGACAAGGTAAGATCAAATTTTGCGGTTGCGCTTTCTATTGGCAATGAACTGATACTTAATCCAGTCAACTCTACTTCTGATATGGAAGCATTCTGGAGGGCAAACATCACTTGGAACAAAGGATTATAGCTGAGGTCGCGTTGTGGTTGTAACGCTTCCACCAACATTTCAAAAGGTAAGTCCTGATGTGTGTATGCTCCTAAACACACTTCCCGAATGCGAAGGAGTAATTCGTTGAAGCTGGGATTGTCTGCCAAGTTGGTACGCAGGACTAAAGTATTGACAAAAAAGCCAATTAACCCTTCTATCTCAATGCGATCGCGGTTAGCAATTGGTGTCCCGACTAAAATATCCGATTGTCTTGTGTAGCGATGAAGCAGGATATCATAAGCTGCCAACAGTGTCATAAACAACGTTACACCTTGTTGGTGACTTAGTTGTGTTAATTCACCTGTGAGCTTCTGTGAAAGTGCAAAATGTTGATGTGCGCCTGTGAATGTTTGTACAGATGGTCTAGTTCTGTCTGTGGGTAGCGACAATAAAGCTGGTGCATCTGCCAATTGCTGTTGCCAATAACTCAATTGACTTTGCAATATATTTCCTTGCAACCATTGTCTTTGCCACAGTGCGAAATCTGCATACTGAATCGGCAGTGGCGCTAAGTGTGAGTTTTTGCCTTGAGAATAAGCATTGTACAGTACTGCCAGTTCTTGGACAAACACACCCATTGACCAGCCATCAGAAACAATGTGGTGCATACACACGAACAACAACTGTTCTGTCTCAGACAGTATTACTAATGTTGCCCTTACTAATACTTGTGTTGCCAACTCAAATGGCTGAATCGCTTGTTGTTGCGCTAATTGCTGTGAAGCTATTTGTTGCTCACTTGTAGATAAATGCTTCAAATCAACAACTGAAAGTGGGCAATTTATTTGTTTTTGAATGATTTGAGAAGCTTTTCCATCAATTGTGATGAAGTTGGTGCGTAAGGCTTCGTGACGAATAATTATTTCTTGTAAGCTTTGTTCTAAGGCGATAACTTTGAGACTGCCAACTAGACGCAAAGCTATGGGGATGTTGTATAAAGCACTGTTTGGTTCAAACTGATCTAGAAACCACAAACGCTGTTGAGCATAAGACAGGGCTAATTCTGCATTCTCTGCCCTTGGTAAAATAGGTAATGCAGACAGTTCTAAGTTTTGTTGTTGTAACTGCCCAATCAAACGCGCTAATTGAGCTACTGTTGTGGCGGCAAAGAGATTACGCAGTTGTAGTTCTACTTTAAAGACGTTGCGAATACGTGAAACTAGTTGCGTTGCTAGTAGCGAATGTCCCCCTAGTTCAAAGAAGTTATCGTCAATGCCGATTTGTTCTACTTTCAGCACTTGTACCCAAATTTGAGCCAGCATTTCTTCTAGGGGAGTGCGTGGAGCGATATATCTATCTGATGACTGGCTGTGTAACTCTGGTGCAGGTAAGGCGCGGCGGTCTATTTTTCCGTTGGGAGTTAGTGGCATTTCCTCCAACATTACAAAAGCATTGGGAACCATGTAATCTGGGAGTTTTGCTTTTATAAATTGCCGCAGTTCACTGATTGAGGGTGTACAGTGCTGATGTGGCACGATGTAAGCAATTAGACGTTTGTTTCCAAAAATGTCATCGTGCGCGATGCCTGCGGCGGGCGTAGCCATCGCACACGAGGCTTCTACATCATTATGTTGACTCAGTACTGCTTCAATTTCTCCCAACTCAATGCGGAAGCCACGGATTTTTACCTGATTGTCTATGCGTCCTAAGTATTCGATATTACCATCAGGTAGATAACGCGCTAAATCCCCAGTTTTATATAATCTACTCGCTCCTGCTTCCTCAAACGGATTAGGAATGAATTTTTCATGGGTTAATTCTGGACGGTTCAGGTAGCCGCGTGCTAATCCCGCACCACCAATGTACAATTCTCCTGGTACACCAATGGGAACTGGTTGCAATTGTGTATCTAAAATATAAATTTGAGTGTTAGCTATGGGACGACCAATGGGTGTGGTAACACCTCTAGCTTCTAGTTGCGTTGACTCATTTCTAAGTTGGTAAATACTCGACCAGATTGTGGTTTCTGTCGGCCCGTAGAGATTCCATACTTCGCTACCAGTTTCTAATAATTGATGGGCTAATTGATCTGCTAAGGCTTCTCCCCCACACAATAGTTTCATTCCTAACTGTTGAGTAGATAAGCCGGAAGCTAGCAGCATTTGCCAAGTGACTGGAGTAGCTTGCATCACTGTTGTGCCTGACTGCTGTAACTCTAGCAACAGCCTAGCACCATCACCGGCGACTTCACGCGAAACTACTACTAGCTTTGCTCCTACAATGAGTGGGAGATACAGTTCCAAAACCGCAATGTCAAAGGATATGGTAGTAATTGCACAGAAAGTATCAGAGTCAGTTAATCCTGGACAAAGACTCATGGAAGCTAAAAAGTTGACTACACTGTTGTGGTTAACTTGAACTCCTTTTGGCTTGCCTGTGGAACCTGAAGTATAAATTACATACGCCAAGTTTTCCGGTTTGTTTCCAGTGAGTGGATTTTCTGAACTGTGTTGAGCAATGAGTTGGCGATCGCTATCAAAACATACTACCTGTGCGGTATGCTCTGGCAAAGATTTTAACAATGATTGCTCAGTTAACAACAATGGCAGCGCCGCATCATCTATGATGAAAGTTAAACGTTGTTGGGGATAGCTTGGATCAAGAGGTACATAAGCCCCACCCGCTTTGAGAATCCCTAACAGTCCCACAACCATTTCTAGCGATCGCTCTACACATAACCCTACCAGTACATCGGCTCCCACGCCCAAAGACTTCAGGTGATGCGCTAACTGGTTAGCCCGATAGTTCAATTCTTGGTAAGTTAGTTGTTGATTTTCAAACACAACTGCAACTGCATCTGGAGTCCGATCAACCTGCTCCTCAAACAACTGATGAATACATTTATCTTGGGGATAATCTACCTCTGTATGATTCCACTCAAACAATAACTGTTGTTGCTCAACTTCTTTTAGCAGAGGTAATTGCCAAATCTGCTGCTGTGGATTAGCTGCAATACCTTCAAGCAAGGTCACAAACTGCCCTGCCATGCGACTGATTGTAGTAGCCTCAAACAAGTCAGTATTGTATTGCCAACATAACTGGAAAACTCCTTGAGCTTCCATCACCGCTAAATTCAGATCGAAGTCTGCACCCCGTTGATGTCCGAGGAAATATGGCTCCATCTGAAGCACTTGTTCTCCACTGTGCAATGAATTCTCTGTTGGTTCGCACCAACGTTGTGGTTGCCAAGTAAAACTAACTTGACACAAAGGAGAACGACTGGGATCTCGCTGTGGCTGGAGTTCTTCTGCTAACAGAGAAAAAGGATAATCTTGATGTTTTTGGGCTGTTTTTACGGTGTTGCTTACTTGAGCCAGAAATTCTGTAAATGTGGCGTTTTCCTGTACAGCAGTTCGTAAAACCGTCAGGTTAACAAAGTAGCCAACAATATCTTTAAAATCTCCACCCCACCGACCTCTCATTGGGCTTCCTATCAGGATGTCTTTTTGATTGGTGTAGCGGTAAAGTTGCACATAAAATGCTGTGAGCAGAATCTGATAAAGGGTTGTTCCAGAGGTTTGAGCTAGATGCTTGAGTTTTTGAATTAACTCTTCATCTAGCTTTAAAATATGTCCTATTCCTTGATAAGTCTGTACAATCGGGCGAGGTTTGTCTGCGAGTAAGTTCAAAATTGGCAATTCGCCAGCTAACTGTTCTTGCCAGTATTGCCTGTGTTTTTCTCCCCTTGAACTGGATAGCATTTCTGACTGCCAACGAACAAATTCTAGATAAGATTTATTATTAGTTAAATCATCTACTGCGGCTTCTGTTTGCTGTTGACTATTTTGCTCAATTTCCTCAGTATACAGAGCTTGAAATTGACTCAGCAGTAAATCAAAAGACCACATATCACCTGCTATGTGGTGCATTGTTAGCAAGAGGAGGTGTTCTTTTTCTGACCGAGTAAATAAATTAACCCGCAAAACCGGATCTTTTTCTAAGTTAAAAGGGCGGTCAGTTATCGCAAATATTTTTTCCTTTAAATAATCTTCACTCCAATTACTGGCATCTGTTACTTCAAGATTAAAATTATGCTGTTGGTTAATTTCCTGTATAGGTTTACCTTCATGATTTGTATATGTCGTTCTGAGAATAGGATGATTTTCAATAATCTTTTCCCATGCCAGCTTGACAGAATTAATATTTAAATAAGAATTAATTTTTACAGTAACAAATATATTATAAGCAACACTCTCTGGAGCAACTTGGTAGATAAACCACATTGCTTCTTGACCGGAAGAGAGTGGGTAACTCGTTTTTACAATTCTATCCATCAGAACTCCTTGAAACCATTATTACTCGGTTATACTAATAAAAATAATCTGCAAATAGAGCAAACAATATATTCAAAAATTAGACGAAATTACTACCTTCTATACTCTTATAATTAGAGATTTACAAAAGATTTTCTGACTAAAAAATAGCTTTTCTACGAAGATAAATTTTGCTCTTAAAAATATGTATATTTATTATCAATCTGTCCTAATTGTAAATGAATAAATGGCTTTAATCCCTCACCAAGTTTTTGATTGAGTAGTCTTTAAAGTTTGGGATCTTTAATTTGGTGGGGAGTCTAAATTTCCAATTTTACCTATTATAATTGCTGACTTTTGAATTTTGGATTTTTTTTCAATGATTTTTCTGTATTTATTTTGATCAACATAGATAATCTCAGTTTTATCAATAAAATGCAATAGCAGTTAAGACAGTTAAGTAGATAGTTAAGTAGACAGTTAAGACAGTTAAGACAGTTAAGACAGTTAAGCGGACATTTAAGACAGTTAGGAACTTCCAACAAATAAATTATCCAATTTTGTGGGGTAGGCAACATGAGCGCCTTCGACTACGGGCGCTCATGTTGCCCACCCCAGAAGAAGTAGTTGAGTATTTTTTATTTGGAAGTCTCTTAAGTGAACAGTAAAAATATTTAAACAGTAATGAATAATAGTTAAGCTGAAAATCATCTAAATTGAATAATAAAATAAAACTCTTGTGGGGTGGGCAACATGAGCGCCCTAATTATAAAAATTAAATTCAGAGCAGCTTACTAACTGTAAATAGTCTGTAGCTAGTACCATGCGGCGTAAATACACATACCATTTTTAAGCCTTACAGTCCACCGAATTTTCATAGCTTTTAATGATCTGCCTGCTTCCGCCAAGCTGTACTAGTGATTTTATCGTCAGCCTGCCGTCCTTCTAGAAAACCTCCTCAGTCCTACAGATACTCCAGAGTAGCGACTCAGTATTTTTTCTCTGATCCAAAATAGCTATTCAAGTGAATCCTCGGAATTTAATCAATAAAAATTTCCTGTTTCTCCTCAATTACTTTTGAATTGAAACCATTAATAATCAGCTTAGTCTGAACCAAAGTAATTCCTCAATATCTGGAATATTATATTTTTATTTATTTAAATATTATTTATTCACTTAAATAATGATTTTAGTTTATTTGTATTTTCTCTGATTGCGTCCATTCACAATGACATAACATTCTCATAAAAAATATCCAAGCCAATTAATCATAGAAAATACTGATGCTTTTTAAAAAAATACAAGTAAAGATATTGTTGAAGATATTTTTATTTAATGCATCTATATATAATGCTTAACAACCCTGTGATCTCTGATAATTTACAACTGACTATCATTCATCATCCACTCATTGTTAACTCTGAAACTATGCTTCCAGATGTAATTGCACTAATCAATGAAGCGCCAGGTAATTGTGATGGCTTACCAATTAAAAATACCAATTCTTTGACAAACTTAAATAAAGACATGGATAGCATCACATCTCAAGCTACCAGTTGTGTTTTAGTTATAGAAAACTCCCAGTTGCAAGGGATAATTACGCAGAGAGATTTAATTAAGCTGACAGCACAAGGCAAGAATATAGAGGGAATTAGTGTTGGAGAAGTGATGACAAAAGAGTTAATCACACTGAAATTAACAGATTTCAAAGATATTTTTACTGCATTAAATTTGCTGAGAGAACATAAAATTTGCCATTTGCCTATTGTTGGAGAGCAAGGAGAATTAATTGGATTAGTTACTCCTGCTAGTCTGCTAGCAGTTTCGATTCAACAAGCCAGACTCTACAATTATGCACAAGTTAAACTTGCAGAACGCCAAAGAATCGAGGCAGAATTGCGATTAGAGCGGAATTTTATTTCGGCTATTTTGAATTTAGCAGATGCTCTAGTTATTGTACTAGATTGTCAGGGAAGAATTGTCCGCTTTAATAATACTTGTGAACAAGCTACAGGTTATGGATTTGATGAAGTTAAAGGAAGATTTGTTTGGGATATTCTGTTGTTACCTGAAATAACACAATGGATCAAAGAAATTTTTAAAGATTTAGAAGAAAGAGAATTTCCTCAACGTTACGAAACTTGTTTAGTTACTAAAGATAGCGAGCGACGCTTCATTTCTTGGTCAAATAAGGTTTTACTTAATCAAGATAATCAACTTGAGTATATCGTCTGTACAGGTATTGATATCACCGAGAGTCGAAAAGCCCAAGGGGAACTTCAGCAGACTCGCAATTTTTTACAGTCGATGATTAATAATCTGCCAGTAGCAGTGTTTGTTAAAGATGCCAAAACAGAAAGTTTTGGCAAATTCAAACTCTGGAATCATACCTGCGAAAACATTTTTGGTATCACAGCAGATGAGGCTATTGGCAAAACAGATTACGAATTATTTCCGAAAGAACAAGCAGACTTATTCTGTCAAAAAGACCTAGAAACTTTTGCTATTGGTGTACCTCAAGATATTCCTGAAGAACCTATTGATAACCCTAGTTTTGGCAAAAGAATTTTACACACAACTAAAATTCCTTTGTATGACAAAGACCAACAACCCGAATACCTGTTGTGTATTTCCGAGGACATTACAGAATACAAACGAGCAGAAAGAAATCTGCAACAAGCAAAAGAGCAATTACAAACGGTTTTAGATGCAGTACCTGGGTTTGTTTCTTGGGTCAATTCTGATGGATATTATTTAGGAGTTAATCGCCATTTAGCTGAAAGTTTTAACTTGACTACCGATGCTTTTATTGGTCAAGAATTAGGCTTTATGGAAAACAGTCTGCAATTTACAGAATTTATGCGTGAGTTTTTAAGTAGGCAAGATGTGGCAGATTCTAGGGTTATTGATGCCAAAATAAACGGTAAAAACTGCAATTACTTGCTCGTTGCTCAAAAATATCAAAATAACACAGCTGCTGTTGCAGTAGGAATTGATATTACTAAACGCAAACAAGCTGAAATAGCCTTACAAAGTTTGATAGAAAGTACTGCTTCTACTACCGGGCGTGACTTTTTCCCTGCATTAGTTGAGCATATTTCTTCTACTTTAGATGTTCCTCATACTTTCGTAACTGAATTAATTGATGGGCAAGTTCACACTTTAGGATTTTGGTCTGATGGGCATTTACAATCTAATATTTCCTATGACCCGGAATCAACGGCTTGTGAAATTTTGCTCAAGCAAGGATTTTACTACTGTCCTTCAGGAATTCAGCAACTTTTCCCTCCTGCTGAAAGATGGGTGGCGATGCAAGCCGAGAGTTTTATGGGAGTTATTTTAAGTGATGATTTTGGTAAACCGATTGGCTCACTATGTATAGTAGATAAAAAGCCCATACCTGACCACCATAAATTTGAAGGAATTCTCAAAGTATTTGCAGCTAGAGCATCTGCTGAACTGCAACGGCAACGAGCGCAAGAAGCTTTACAAAAACTCAATCAAGATTTAGAACTTAGGGTTAAGCAACGCACTTTAGATTTACAAAAAAGTGAGGCAGAACTTAGCGCTATTTTTAATCAAGCAGCTGTGGGAATCAAACTAGAAACTTTAGATGGTCATTTTATTAAAGTTAATCAAAACTTGTGTGAAATTTTAGGCTATAGCCCAGAAGAGATATTGAAGAAAAACTTTAGAGATATCACACATTCAGAAGATATAAAAAACCATCTCAATAATTTGCAACAGTTAATTGCAGGAGAAGTAGAAACATTTTCCGTAGAAAAGCGTTATTTACATAAAAATGGTGATGTAATTTGGGTAAATCTAACAGTTTCTCTAATTCGAGATCCCATTGGCAAACCTATTTATGTAATTGGGGTAGTTAAAGATATACGCGAACGCAAACAAGCTGAAGAAAATATTTGTAAAGCTTTAGAGAAGGAAAAAGAACTAAATGAGTTAAAATCTCGTTTCATTTCTATGACTTCCCATGAATTCAGAACTCCTTTAGCTGTGATTGCTTCTTCTGCTGGAATTTTAAACACTTTTAGCCATAAACTGGATGAACAAAAAAAGCAGAAACATCTCCAATGTATTCAGACTTACGTCCAACATACTACTCAACTCTTAGATGATATTTTGCTAATTAATAAGGCTGAAGCAGGAAAACTAGCATTTGAACCAACTTGTATTAGATTGGTTGATTTTTGTCACTCCTTGGTAGAGGAAATTCAACTAAGTTCCCCCAACCATACTTTAACCTTCTGTCCCCAGTACTGGGGTAATTCATCAATAGACGATCTCTTTACAGCTTGTATAGACAAGAAAATTTTGCGACAGATACTGAGCAATTTGCTGTCAAATGCTGTCAAATATTCACGACATGGCAGTAATGTTAAAATTGATTTATTAGTTCAAGATAAAAGCGCAGTTTTTCTAATTCAAGATGAAGGTATTGGTATTTTACCAGAAGAACAGCAAAACTTATTTGAACCATTCTACCGAGCGAGTAATGTTGGGAATACGCCAGGAACTGGATTAGGTTTGGCGATAGTTAAGAAGTGTATAGACCTTCATAGAGGGAGAATTACTCTTGCTAGTCAGGTGGGAGCAGGTACGATATTTAGGGTGGAACTACCAGTAATTATCAGCCATCTCCTGAATTGAAAGTATTTAATGGGTTATTAGTCAATAATTTTAGGGAATAATAAAGTTGGCATAAGTAGGTAGGCGTAATTAAATATAAGATCAGACCTCATCCTCAATCCCTCTCCTTAGTAAGGAGAGGGAAGCCGGAGCAGGGTGAGGTTTTATATTTAATTTGACCCACTTACCGATCATTATTGAGGATCTAATGTAAATTACCAAATTATCAAGTAGGAGAATCTATTTTAGCAACTGCACAGACCTTATATAGCGTTTCTCGACCTAGTAAGGTACACCCGTAGGGGCACAGCATTGCTGTGCCCTTACACCAAGCGATATTATTTTGTACCGCATCTGAATGGGAACCGCTATATGTTATGACATATTGTTAGATGAAGACAATTTTAATCATAGAAGACGAACCTCAAGTTCGGGAGAATATTCAGGAAATTTTACAGCTTTCTGATTTTGACACTTTGATAGCTCCAAACGGTCAAGTTGGATTAGAAATTGCCCAAAATAAATTACCTGATTTAATTATCTGCGACATTATGATGCCGGAGTTGGATGGCTTTAGTGTATTGTCTGCTCTGCGTCAAAACCAAGCAACTATCAATATACCTTTAATATTTGTTACGGCCAAAGCAGAGCGTTCAGATTTTCGTCAGGGTATGGATTTTGGAGCAGATGATTATTTAACTAAACCATTTACTCCTGAAGAACTACTCCGTGCGATCGCTTCTCGTCTTAAAAAGCACGCTTTGGTTGAGCGCCAAACTCAAGCCAAGCTAGACGAACTCAGAATGAATATCGCTCACTCATTACCTCACGAACTGAATACTCCTTTAAATGGTATTCTTGGTATGTCGCAGTTGTTAATAGAAAATTGTGATATCATTCCTACCTCCGAAGAAGTCGAAATTGCAGAATTAATTTACACATCTGCAAATCGCTTGAATGCATTAGTTCAAAGGTTTTTATTATATAGTAATCTAGAATTGATAGCTAAAAATCCCGAAAATATTCGTCAAATTCAGGAAAAAAGTGATCGATGCTTTGCTAAAAAAATTATTAGTGAAGTCGCTCTCAAAAAAACTACAGAAAATTGTAGACAAAAAGATTTAAAGCTAGATATCCAAGAATCTATGCTCCAGCTACCAGAAGATAAATTAATTACTATTATTGAAGAATTAATTGATAATTCTTTAAAGTTTTCTTTACCAAATAATGAAATTACAATTATGAGCAAGGTAGAAGGTAATAGATTTAATTTATATGTAATTGATCATGGCAAAGGAATGACGATTGAGGAGATTAATAAAGTTGGAGCTTTTGTACAGTTTAATCGAAAGTTATGGGAGCAACAAGGCTCTGGTTTAGGGTTGGCTATTGTTCAGCATATAGTGAAATTATATGGTGGTGAATTCACAATCGATAGCATTCCTGAGAAAGAGACTATTGTCAGTCTTTCTTTGCCTTGTTAGGGTATGCTTGCATTGCGGTAAGACGGCGGGGTAGTTCACGAAGCTAAAGTATGTAATTTCAATGAGTGTAGCCCAAGAGTGAAGCGCCCCATCCAATAAAAGCACTACCAAAGACTAGCCATGCAGCATTGAAGCGGAAGTGAATAGCTAAAATGGCCGAGACGATCGCGATCGCCAAACCGAGAAAATCTACAAATGGGGCTTGTGGTAATGTTAAAGTGGTTGCCCCCAGTTGTAGGGTGGTAACAACCATTAGCGCTACAGCACTAACATTCACAGCGTCCAAAAATGCTCTAGTCCAAGAAGAGGCTCGTAAGCGTGGGATTAGGGGGTTTAGGGCAGCAACGAAAACAAAAGAAGGTAGAAAAATTCCGATTGTGGCAACAATTGCGCCAGGTATACCAGCAATGATATAACCAATGAAGGTAGCAGTAGACAGTACTGGCCCAGGAGTAAATTGACCAATTGCGATCGCATCTAATAACTGCTGTTGTGTTATCCAGCCATATTCTTCAACTAATCCCCCTTGGAGAAAAGCCACCAAAAGGTAGCCACCACCAAACAAGACACTACCCACTTTCAGAAAAAACCAACCCAACTGCCATAAAGAAACGTTGGTTATGGTAGATGCAGTAGCTACCGATGCAGCAACAACCGTTGATGCCTTTAAAGTCGCGCCTGTGGTGAGACTAGCAATTAGAAAGTTGGCTTTATCTCCTGGTTTGTCGTTTTTATCGCCAGAATGCAACCAAAGCATACCCAGCAATCCCCCAGTTAATAGGGCAATTACTTCATTTAATTTCAATAATAATGTCAGTAATGCCACAGCCAAAGCAATCACCAGCAATTGGCGAGTTTTCACTGCCTTTTTCGCCAAGCCCCAGAGGGCATTAATAATGATTGCTAAAACAGCCGGTTTAATGCCATAGAGTAAGGGAGCTACTTGAGGTAAAGTACCGTAGGCAACATAAACCCAAGCAAACCCACCCGTAATTAGAATCGCAGGTAAGATAAAACAAACACCTGAGACAATTAGCCCCAGCCAACCTGCATAGATGTATCCTATATGGATAGCCATTTCTGTGGAATTTGGCCCAGGAATTAGGTTAGTTGCTCCCAGCAAATCCAGAAAATGCTCCCTTGTCAACCACTGGCGACGCTTAACCACTTCATCTTCAATCATGGCGATATGGGCAACCGGGCCCCCAAAGCCGATAACGCCCAGTTTAAAAAACAGTTTGGCGAGTTCACCTAAACGACTTGGTGCTGAGTTAGTCATTTTTGCTAGGAAAGATTTTCATGTACTTCTAGATTATTCTTAAAAGGTTAAGGCTAACCTTTCAAGGTGGGTAAAAATTTTACTCACGAAACTCTTTTGACTTTGTGTTATTTGTGTGTCTGCGGTTAAATAAAATACTTTTTAACCGCAGAGACACAGAGGGCGCAGAGAGAAAAAAGAGATTTTATAAGTCACTTTGACAGGGCTAAAGATGGCTCTTCAGTACTTAGTATGCTAAATTAATCTGCTAAAAAGCTGAAAATATTGCTGTACAACAAAAGCAGGCATTGTTTTTAACATTTTAGTCCATTCTTGGGACTTAAGCGTTCTAAACTTGATTTTAAAGTCTATTTTTGATATTTAACTAATAATTTGGCATAACAGGTACTGAAGAACCCTAAAGATTAAAGCTTGGTAGTTACACAAAATCACTAACTTTTCTCTGTTTGCTTGAGAATATACTTATCAAGTAGGAATTGTTTAAGGTGCGGTTGTTCTAAGTTTAAACCAAGCTCTTGTGCTTTTTGACTAATTTCTTCATGGGTCAGACCTTCGCTAATAGCATTGGCAATCAAGGCAATACCACCAGCCCTTGCTCCAGCCGCACAGTGAATTAAAATTGGTTTGGGTAAGTTTTCAATCTCCTGAATTGCTGCCTCTGTTAGCTCTTGATTTGGTTCTGAAGCCTTTAAGGGGATATTGGCATATTGCAGTCCAGCAGCTTGGGCTTGCTGCTGTTCATCACTGAGAAAACCTGCTTCATCGGGAGAACGCAGGTTTAGCACTGACTTAAATCCCTCTTGGGCTGCCTGTTTTAACTCTTCAGGAGTTAGTTGTCCAGCAGCGCTCAAGTCGTCATTAACTTTTTTAGTGTTGCTCATAAAATACACTATTTCGATAGTCTTAATGCAGTATATTGGCAATTTAGTTAAAAAATCTAGGGTTTTCTTTATATCTGAAAATTAATTTAAACAATTTGTAGTTCGTAATTACGCTCTCAACGCCATGCTATTATCTTTCATGGCAACACGAATTCTGTGTATTAAGTCGCATTTTTAACCGTTATTTTGCTCAAAATATAGTGCATAATCAAATCGCAATTTAAAATTTACATTAATGTTTGCAAAACAGAAACTGGAATTTAATTGGTGCGCTCCAGTGTCTGGTGATGGGTTCTATTTGGGTTTGCCCGTTTGGGAACGTCCTCCGAGTCTTGAGTATACTGTTGAGATTTTTAAAACAGCAGAAAGATTTGGGTTCCGGCAGGTTCTAATTGGTATGGGTTTCAACCACCACATTATGGAAGCTTGGACTTTAGCAACAGCAGTTTTAGCCCTTACTATGAATGCTGGAGCAATGGTAGCTGTGCGTCCAGGTTTCTATTCGGCCCCAGTATTGGCGAAGATGGTCGTTACTTTAGATTATATCAGTAAAGGTCGCCTTTCACTTAATATTGTCACAGGTGGACGACCAACAGAACAGGCAATGTATGGTGATTCTTTAGATCATGATAGCCGTTATCGTCGCACTCGTGAATTTATGCAAATTTGTCGGCAGTTATGGTCAACCACTAATCCTTTTGATTATGAGGGCGAATTTTATCAACTACATCAAACTCGTTTAGAAACTTTACCTTTGCAACCGTCCGGGCCGCTATTTTATTTCGGCGGTGCAAGCGAAATGGCTCAACAAGTGGGTGCAGAATTTGCAGATATTTATCTAATGTGGGGAGAAGCACGACAACAACTTGCTGACCGAATCAACCAGATTCAGCTATTAGTTAATAACTGCGGACGGGAAAAAAAGGTGCGTTATGGATTGAGAATTAATATTATCGCTCGAACAACTGAAATCGAAGCCAGGGAAACAGCAAAAAAAATGTTATCAAAAGTTTCTCCACAAGTATTAGCTAAAGCACGAGCTATTGAATTTCCTAATACCAAACGTGAAAGTGTCGGTCAAAGCCGACAGTGGGAATTACGGGGAAATGCTGATGAAGATTGGTATGTTGAACCACTACTTTGGGCTGGTATCTCTGTGGTGCGGAGTGGTGCAGGAATGGCTATTGTTGGCAGTTATCAACAAGTGGCAGAGCGTCTTTTACAATACATTGACTTGGGAATTACAGTTTTTATTTTGTCTGGGTATCCCCATTTAGAAGAGTGTGAAAATGTGGGACGAAATATTTTACCGTTAGTTAGAGAAGGCTATCTTTAGAGAAGGTAGTAGCAAGTTGGAAGGCAAAGGCAACTCTTAAAATTAAAGCTTCAGTATAAGAATTACCAATAAGTTGTAATCCTATAGGTAAACTCTGACTACTTCGGCCACAAGGTAACGATATTGCAGGTAAACCCAGAAAACTAAAAGGTAACATAAATCGCCGATTTAATTGATAAGTTTTAGTATCTGTATCAAGAAGAGGTGCAACCATTGGTGTTGTGGGTGTTATCAGAATATCTACTTCTTGAAACAGTTTTTGCCGTTGTAGAAAACATTCCTCCCATTTCTGCTTTGCTTTTTTGTAACTGTGACGAGAAATTTTGACTCCTTTGGATAAGTCGCTTTGTACTTTAGCTCCAAATATATTGGGGTTTGTAGCATATTCTATTTGCAAAGCTTGATGGAATTCATACAGAGCAATGGTGGAGTAAGTCGTTTCGTCAAATTCTTCTACTAAGAATGAAGAATTTATAGTGAGAATTTCCGCTCCTAGTTGTTTGAAGATGCATATGGCGTTATAAATTGCTTTGGCAATTTCTGGTTCAATTACCCGAAATGTATAGTTACTAATTATGCCCAACTTTAAACCGTTGATATTAGTTGTTAGAGGATACAGTTGTTTTAAATTTGTGGAGATAGGGAAAAGTACAGCATCAAGTAAAATGGCAATATCTTCTACACAATTTGTCAAAAACCCAACTGTATCAAAACTAGGAGTGCGGGGAAAAATCCCTTCATTGCTAAGTAGTCCATGAGTTGGGCGCAATCCCACCACTCCTGACCAACTGGCGGGAACTCGAATTGAACCACCAGTATCAGTACCAATTCCAGCTAAACAAAGATGAGCAGCAATGGCGGTTGCACTTCCGCTAGAAGAACCTCCTGATGAGTGTTGGTGGTTCCAGACGTTGCAAGTATTTCCATAAAAAAGATTGTTTCCAGAAAGGTTCGCTGCAAACTCGCTTAAATTTGTTTTACCTAAAATTACCGCGCCTGCTGCCTTTAGCTTTTGGATAATTACACTATCAGATAATGGGATGCGATCGCGCCAGCGCTGACTTGTCAGTTCGCAAAAAAGTTGTGAACCAACGGTAGTTTTTATTCCTGCTGTATCAATATTATCTTTGATGGCAATGGGAATTCCGTGTAGTAATCCTCGCTCTTGACCGTTACTTCGCTCAAAATCTCTTTGAATAGAAGTTTCTAAGGCTTTTTGCTCTACGACTGTAATAAAAGCACTGAGTATAGGATTTAACTTTTGGATACCTTCTAGATAATGCTTTACCAAGGTTTGGGAAGTTATCAAGCCAGTTTGCATTTGCTGGCTTGCTTGTGCGATCGTTTTAGGGATACAATTTGCTTCCATGTTGGAAAAACAAAGGTATAAGAGTCATTCAGACTGCAATTACAGCGATTTTGAGTTAGGCGGTTGCTTTTTTAATATCATCAATCAATTCATCAATTCTTGATTGAGTCGTGTTCCAAGAACACATAAAACGTACTCCTCCCACACCAATAAATGTATAAAACTGCCAGTTATTTGCTTTTAAACTGTGAATAACTTGCTCAGGTAACTTCACAAATATAGCGTTGGCTTCTCTCGGAAACATCAACTCAATGCCTTCTATATTTATGTTTAATAGTTGATTTTCTAGATATTCAGCACATTGATTAGCATGTCTAGCATTTTTTAGCCAAGCACCAGTTTCTAATAAGCCCAACCAGGGAGCCGAAATAAACCGCATTTTTGAGGCTAGCTGTCCTGCTTGCTTGCATCGATAATCAAAATCTTCTGCTAACTCTTTGTTGAAGAAAATAATCGCTTCACCTAATGCCATTCCATTTTTAGTACCACAAAAGCACAAGACATCTACTCCCGTTTTCCAAGTAATTTCAGCAGGGCTTTTATTCATAGCAGCAACTGCATTTGCAAAACGAGCGCCATCCATGTGAACTTTTAAGTTATACTTTTTCGCAACTTCTTTAATTTTCAGAAGTTCTTCAATAGAATATAAGGTTCCTAATTCGGTTGATTGTGTAATACTAATAACTTTAGGTTTGGGATAATGGATGTCAGTACGTCTAGTAACAATTCCCTCTATTGCTTCTGATGTTAATTTGCCATTTTTTCCTGGAGCTAGTAAAAGTTTAGAGCCATTAGATGCAAATTCAGGTGCGCCACATTCATCTGTTTCTATGTGAGATGTTTCATGGCAAATGACGCTGTGATATGACTGACAAAGGGCTGCTAAAGATAAAGAATTTGCGGCTGTACCATTAAAGGTAAAAAATACTTCACAATCAATTTCAAATAGTTCCCGAAAATAATCTGTGGCTTTTTGAGTCCATTCATCATTTCCATAAGCTGGAACACTACCTTGATTTGCCCTAATCATATATTCCAGCGCTTCTGGACAAATACCAGAAGAATTATCACTTGCAAACTGTTCTAAGTTGTTACTCATAATTGTTACTTTGATTTTTAACACTATCTATTTTTATAGAAATCATATTTGATTTTTTAAATATACATAGTGGCATGGCTAAAACAGTGTGATAGCTAAAAGCTATTACAAGGGATTTACCCCTAAGAGACTATAAATATAACGCACAAATTTAGTCTTGATATGCCAATATATATACTTAGATTTTGTCGAAATCAAATGGAATTGCTATATTTACTTTAAGTAATTATAACCTTGACTAGTATATTTATACTATTGAGTCGATTTACTGATGTCCAGAAATGGGGTCTAAGTTGGTCTTTACTGAGACCTTAAGTTACTACGGTATCTTTGTCAGGCTTGATTTGAGAGGATTATGGGAGGATGAACATCGTAAATAATATTATGGTAGAAAAATAGAGTTTGCTAATTAAAATGCGAATCATATACTTATAATATGCTATACAATGCCCTACTAGTAACTATGACATCACTGATTGGGCATATTTGTCCTTTGCTTAATTGTGAGTAGTCATACTTATTAATAACTCACTGGGTGATGCTCCTTCTGGTGCGTCTGCTACGCGAATGTTGCTAACACAGGCTGTTCATCAGGGAAACCACGCTAGTTGCTTCTTTTTTGGCGCTAGCCTCTCCTTTTGGGAGAAGGGGAGATACTGCGCGTAGCTTGCTTCCTTGTAAAGGTAACAAATTAGGGAACCCGCTTAAGGCACTGGCTCACCAATGACTAATACTTCGGCAAAGCTCAGTACAAGTGATTAATAACTAATGACTGAACCATTGATTGAACTGAAAGGTGTTTCTAAGTCTTTTGGTAGCCGTAAAGTTCTAGATAATGTAGACTTGACCGTTTACCGGGGAGAAGCGCTGGGGATTATTGGGCCATCAGGGACTGGTAAATCAACAATTTTACGGGTAATAGCGGGGTTACTTAGTCCAGATGAAGGGGAAATTTATGTGCAAGGGGTGCGGCGAGACGGTTTGATTGAGGATGGTGGCCAGACGGTTGGTATTGGTATGGTGTTTCAGCAGGCGGCGCTATTTGATTCGCTGACGGTGGAGGAGAATGTGGGATTTTTACTTTATCAAAATTCAAAGCTGTCGCGATCGCGTATTCGAGATTTGGTAAAAGAAAAATTGGACATGGTTGGTTTGCCATCAATCAGCGACCTTTATCCAGCCGAACTTTCGGGGGGAATGCGAAAACGGGTAAGTTTTGCCCGTGCGATTATGTCTAACCCCGATAATCCCTCAGAAGGCCCAGAAGTTCTACTATACGATGAACCGACAGCCGGACTTGATCCCATTGCCTCAACAGTAATCGAAGATTTAATCCGCTATTTGCAATGTCTACATGGAGTTTGTAGTACTTATGCTGTTGTTACCCACCAAGACAGCACCATCCGCCGGACAGCTGATAGACTTATATTTCTCTATGAAGGCAAAGTCCAGTGGCAGGGTACAGTTAGTGAGATATACAACACAGAAAATCCGTTGATAAAACAATTTATAAGTGGAAGTGTGAAAGGGCCGATTCAAGTCGTCGGTTAGAAAGTCAAAAGTTAGGAGTTAGGAGTTAGAAGTGAGGAGTTAAAAGTTAAGAATAAAGAGTCAGAGTTAAATTCAACTCATAACTCCTCTACAGACGCGATTCATTGCGTCTCTACTCATAACTCTTGTACAGACGCGATAAATCGCGTCTCTCCCAACTCATAACTAATTATTGGTGGAGGCAAAAAATGCGAGGTCTGATGGCAAGCCGCTTCGCTTCTGGGCGAACATTTAGAGAAGGCTCTGTGGGGTTGTTGCTCCTGCTAGGACTAGGGGTATTTGGATTACTCTTTGTGTGGTTAAACAGATTTACTGCTGCTGGCCGTTCATACAAAATTATTGTAGAATTTGCTAACGCTGGCGGAATGCAAAAAGGAACAGTGGTTCGCTATCGAGGTGTGAAAGTAGGAACTATTTCCAAAGTTCTACCAGGGCCAAATGCTATTGATGTAGAAATTGAAATTTCCCAAACTGACTTAATTATCCCCCGCAAGGTAGTGGTGGAAGCTAATCAAAGTGGGTTAATTAGCGAAAGTATTATCGACATTACACCAAAAACAACTTTACCTGCTGGGGTTGTGCTTGCTAAAGCTCTAGATAAAAATTGTGATAATAGTCTTATTATCTGTAATGGCTCTCGCTTACCAGGTCAGATTGGTATCAGTGTTGATGAATTAATTCGTAGTTCAACTGAACTATCGGCTTCATACAATAACCCCAAATTTTATAAAAATGTCAATAGGGTTCTAGAAACTACCACAGGTGCAGCATCTAGTTTTACTGAGCTAAGTCAAGATTTACAAGGTTTGACTAAAAGCTTAAGGCAACAACTAAATACATTTTCTGCGACTGCTAATTCAGTGCAACGAGCGACAAACCAACTTAATACATCGGCGAGTCAAACACTAAATAAATTCGGTACAACTGCAACTCAAGCAAATAATTTACTCACCAATCTGGATAATCTGTTAACAACAAATCGTTCTTCACTAGTTGGCGCTTTAAATAATATCACCGAAACTAGCAACCAACTACGTGTTACAGTCAGCAGCCTATCACCATCTGTCAATCGATTGACTAAAGGAGAATTACTCAACAATTTAGAAACTCTTTCAGCAAATGCAGCCCAAGCTTCAGCTAATTTACGCGATGCTTCTAAAACTTTAAATGATCCGAAGAATGCAGTGCTGCTGCAACAAACTTTAGATTCAGCACGAGTAACATTTGAAAATACCCAAAAAATTACATCTGATTTAGATGAATTGACAGGCGACCCTAATTTCCGCAAAAATTTACGGCAATTGGTGAATGGTTTAAGTGGTTTAGTCTCTTCTACACAAGAGATGCAGCAACAAGTACAAGTTGCTACTACTTTAGATACGGTAAAAGCTGCTGTGAACAAACAAAATAATCTAATTCCTACCCCAGCACGAACCCAACAGGCGATGTCTCATGACAAGTCGCTACCCGTTGACAGAGTTAATCCTTTACCTACTAATTTTGAAAGTACTCAAATCACCC
Source organism: Nostoc sp. (assembly GCF_036917435.1). Taxonomy (GTDB): domain Bacteria; phylum Cyanobacteriota; class Cyanobacteriia; order Cyanobacteriales; family Nostocaceae; genus Nostoc. The sequence goes on along the minus strand of NZ_JBALDM010000028.1, from coordinate 58,102 downwards.
TTGAACCAACTCCCAGTCCGTCTATCCCTAGCTCATCTCAAGAAGTTCTGTTGAAACATCTGCGAGAGTATGGTGAGCAACGGAAGCAACTGGAGACTGGGAAAGAGACAACACAGCTTGACAATTTTAAGTAACAGTTTTTCAGGCGAACGCTACTGAGTAATCAACACTACTGAACTGCCACTAATCCAGCAAGTATCAAGCGCCATACTTGGGCAAAGTCCCTATCGATATTTGGATGGCTCCATTCGGATGCGTGGGCTGGATGGTGAAATCGAACTGTTGCTTGAAATACTGCCTTGGCTGCTGCTTGCGGATCGGTTACTCTAAATTCGTTAGTGGAAATACCGCTCTCTATGATCGCAGCGATTTGCCTGAGTAGTTCAGTAACGTGAGCTTCAACTACCCCTCGCGCCTCTTGGGTAATCGCTGAATAGGTTGCAAATAACTCTGGTTCTTTCAAAACTTTTTGACGTTTCAGAGTCATGAGTTGCTGAAACCATCGGTGCAACCGTTCTCTAGCGGAACCTGGCTCTTGGGCGATCGCTGCTAGGGGTGTGGAAACCCGATGCAGCCACCTTTCTGCCACTGCATCGCGCAGGGCAGCCTTGCTGGGAAAATGCCGATAAATCGTGCCGTGGCTCACCTCTAAAAAGCGAGCCACATCGACGACTGTTGCCTTTGCCAGACCGTAACGACACAAAACTTCTTCTGCCGCATCAAGAATCCGCTCCGGTGTCAAAGGTGAATCATTCATGCGATAATTTTTTACTTCTTTTCACTATCGAGCATTGCCATTTGTTCTGGGCCATAGCGATCGCCAGCTACGGCATTTAGTGGCACTGCTGCCTCAATCCGGGCGAGAGCATCCTTACTTAAGTGTATATCTAATGCACCCAGCGCTTCATTTAAGCGATCGCAACGCCGTGCGCCAATTAGCGGCACAATATCGTTCCCCCGCGACAGCACCCAAGCAATTGCTACTTGAGTAACTGTTGCATTCTGTTCTTCGGCAATCAGGCGCAGGGCTTCGACTAGCAACAAATTGCGATCCAGATTCTCTCCAGAGAAGCGGGGTAGATGTACTCGATAGTCTTGCACTTGCTCAGAGCGTTCTTTCGACCAGTGACCGCTCAACAATCCCCGTGAGAGGACTCCATAAGCGGTGACAGCAATGCCCAATTCCCGCACGGTTGGCAGGATGTCATCTTCAATGCTACGACTCAGCAGGGAATATTCAATCTGAAGCGAAGCAATTGGATGAGTCTTATGAGCGCGGCGAATTACATCTGCACCCACTTCAGATAAACCAATCTGGCGAACATATCCAGCTTTCACCATTTCGCTAATCGCCCCAATAGTCTCTTCAATAGGCACTTTCGGATCGAGCCGGGCTGGTTGGTAGAGGTCAATGTAATCGGTTCCCAGTCGTTTCAATGTATAGGCAAGTGAAGTCTTTACGGCTTCAGGGCGACCATCAAAGCCAATAAAGTTGCCATCAGGAGAGCGCAGCGCACCAAATTTAACGGCAATGAAGACATTTTCCCGCCGTCCTGTTAGGGCTTCGTTTAGCAGCAGTTCATTGTGTCCCATGCCGTAAAAGTCGCCTGTATCTAATAAGTTAATACCTGCATCAAGGGCTGCATGAATTGTTGCAATACTTTCTTTGCGATCGGCTGGCCCATAAACATCAGACATACCCATACAGCCAAGCCCAAGCGCCGATATTGTTGAACCGTTTTTTCCGAGTTGACGCGACAACATAGCAACTTCTCCACTGTGGTGATAAAACTATGATACCAGTGGAATGACAAAAATCAATATCTGTCATTCAATCTTTGTTGAGAAACTATTCGGATCGTGTCTGATTAGGCGTGCTGTAGTAGCGATCGCTATTTCAGAACTTACGCAAAATCATGAAAAAACGAACCGCAAAGGACGCAAAGGACACAAAGAAATAAGAGTTTCAGAGAGTTTTTGCGTAAGTCTTATATTTGTTATTTTTGACTCAAGTCAGGGAACTCTATTAATACAATTCAGTAATTCGCGCAGCATTAACCACAGAAAGGCTTCCCGTAGGGTAGCAACTTGTATTGGTTGTTGTGGGTTTATTTGAACTGTGTTGTAAGGATAACTTTGAGTTTTGAGGATCGGCTGATGGATAAATCAATTATTCAGTTGGTTGACGAATTACCAACTGACAATATTACTGTCAAAGTTTTAAAGGCTCTTGATTACGTAGCACCAGGTGAATGGAGCAATTTGACAGGGTTTGATAATAGTATTCGCAGTATTACAGGAGAAACCGATGCTAAGGTAATTCAGAAAATCCGCGATCGCGCTGTGACTTTATACCAAGATCCTCAAAAAGGCTACGAGTTTGCAATTAAACTTTATCAAACAATTGATAAGGCAGACACAGCTATGGGAGCAGCAGCTTTAGCGAATAAAGTTAGTGAGAAAATCGGCTTTCTGTCTTTTTTAGGCAACATTACTCCCAAAGCTGATGTAACTCAATCTATTGACTTGGCACTGAAAATAGCCGTCGAAATCATCGCTTTTTGCAAACTAAATGGCATTCCTCAACCTAACCCCAAGAGTTTGCTAATTCCCTTGCTAACAACTATCAAGATGCATCCCTAATAAGGATGGTAGCTTTAGTTTGTATAGATGGAATTCTGCCATTAGGCCCCGACTTTCTCAGCAAGATTCACAGCGTTATTAGTGGTACTGATACTAGCGCAATAACTCAAAATCCGGTTTTCTCCGCCATCAATAACTTTCTACCTGGTAGTAATCCCTCTGATAAAGTTGGCTTTCTCAGTCAGAGTTTTAACTCCGTGCAAGGCTGGATGAATGATTTAGTATCTAAAACAGGGATAACTCCACAATCAATTTCTAGTCATTTAGGTAATTTTATTCAGATTGCTGATGATAATTTAGATTTTGTTGCCGCATTCCTAGATCAAACTACCAATTACTACGAGCATACCGGAACTCAAACTGTCGCTCGTGGCTTGATTTTGGAATCTTATGCTTTAGTAAAAGAAGAAATTAAACAAGAGCAAGAAAAACCGATTCAAGATGTTTCGTCTGCTTCTGCTGTCAAGTCAGATAAAAATCAGTATGAAGTCAGCAAAACAGTAGAAGTTTGGGATAGTGAAGAGGAAGATTGGTATCAGGGAACAATTGAAAAAATCCAAGATGACCAATTCTTTATTCATTATCTTGGTTACGGTTCATCTTATGACGAGTGGGTAGGCGAAGATGATATTCGGACTCGCGATCTTCGCGCTGCTGATGACAATGGATATGCAGTAGGTCAAAAAGTAAAATGTTGGGATGATAAGCAAGAAGCTTGGTATTCTGCAACGATTCAGCAAATCCAAAATCAGCAATACTTTATTCACTATGTTGATTATGACTCATCTTATGATCAATGGGTTAATAGCGACGAAATTTCCTAACTATTGAATTAGCACGGGGCTGGCGATCGCAATATCTCCAATGGGTTATTTGGTGTCGCGCGCTGTGTTAGCATACATAACAATCCTAAATCATTCGTGAAAAGTTAGATCCCCGACTTCTTTAAGAAGTCGGGGATCTAAATGTTGCGAATTTTCACTAGACATCAATTAATTATGCGTTGGCGGAAATCCTTCAAATGACAGAAGAATTCAATATAGAGGGTGCAGAAAATCTGGTTGCGATCGCAGATCAATTCGCCCAACAAGGAAAGGTTACAGACATTAAAGCATTTGGAAGTGGTAATATTAATGACACCTTTTTAGTGGCTCTAGCTTCCTCAGAAGAACAACATTTTGTCCTGCAACGCATCAATACGCAGGTATTTCGTCAGCCAAAACTGATTATGCAAAATATGTGTACCTTTACTGAGCATGTTCGTAAACGGTTACAGCACAGCCCCTTGAATCGTCGCTGGGAAGTACCCCGCGTACTACTAACTAAGGATGCTCAAGACCATTGTAAGGATACAGACGGCTCCTTTTGGCGGGCGATTAGCTTTATTGAAAACTCACAGTCCTTTGATACTATGCGCGATCGCGCACAAGCGCAAGAAATCGGTTATGCCTTGGGGATGTTCCACAATTTAATCAGCGATTTGCCACCAGAAAAACTTGCCGATCCCCTTCAAGGATTCCATATTACACCGCTTTATCTCCAGCATTACGATAAAGTTTTAGCGACAGCTAATGTATGTAATAATGCTGAGGTTGATTATTGCTTGCGATTTGTTAGCGATCGCCAAGCCTTTGCATATATCCTAGAAAATGCCAAAGCTGAGGGCAAATTACCTCTGCGTCTGATGCACGGCGATCCAAAAATCAATAACGTCATGTTCGACATTGCTACCCAGCAAGCCGTTAGTGTGATTGACCTAGACACCGTTAAACCTGGTCTGGTACATTATGATATTGGCGATTGTTTGCGATCGGGCTGCAATCCGGTTGGAGAAGAAACCGAGAATTGGGAAAGTGTTTATTTTGACACCGACTTGTGTCAAGGAATCTTACAAGGTTATCTCTCTGTGGCGAAGGCATTTCTTACCGAGAATGATTATGCATATATATATGATGCCATCCGTCTTATCGCCTTTGAATTAGGACTAAGATTTTTTGCTGATTATTTAGCTGGGAATACCTATTTTAAAGTAAAGCACCCAGAACATAACTTGGCAAGAGCGATCGTGCAATTTAAACTTACCGAAAGTATTGAATCTCAAGAAATGCAGATTCGTAACATTATCAAAGATGTGAAATGAACGAGCAGACATTTTCTCTACAACCCTTTTCTTCTAATGAATCGCCGCCTAATTTGACAATTGCAGGTAATATCGCTCGAAATGGTAATAAACTTGCCATCTGCTATATGCTTGAAGGCGATTTAAAAGAAATTACGATCTTTCACCCATCAAACACACCATCACGCAAGCATGAATTGTGGAAAGAAACGTGCTTTGAATTTTTCCTTGGCATCAATAATTCTGTACAGTATTGGGAATTTAACCTTTCCCCCGCCGGACACTGGAATGTCTATCGCCTTGATGGATACCGTCAAGGAATGCAAGAGGAAACAGCTTTTGAAAAACTCCAGTTTGATGTTCAAAATCAAGGCGAAGGTTTAGCACTTGTGTTGGATCTTGATTTTGGTAAAATCATTTCTGTGGAGCAAGCAATTGAAGTTGGCATTACTACTGTTGTTAAAGATAGAGGCGGTGAGGTGACTTACTGGGCGTTAACTCATAGAGGTGCAGAGGCTGACTTTCATCTGCGAGATAGTTTCATCATTAAATTATAAAAAAGTTAATCATACACTAAATCATGTATTTCAACAATATGTAGTTAATAAATTTAAATATTATATAGTCCTGCATAAATTATCAACTCATACCTGATAAGTCTATAGATTTTTCAGGGAAACAACTAACAATGTACTTCTTAACCTTTTCGTTGAACTTCGATAGAGATGCAGGTCTAGATCAGGGTCGGTTGTGTTTACGTCATATTGAAAAGGGCACATTACAAGTTTGGTTAGCCACATCGTCTACAGCTGGAAAGCAATCAGCAGAAAGCTTTCATCAGACAGGAGGTATGATACCACCTGAGTACAGAGTACCAGGACTAAAATGTTGGACAGTTAATACTAAGCCCATATCAATGAAAGAGAAAAAAGGTGTAGAGGGCAATTTTTACCAAATTAGTCCCTTTGAAGTAAAAACGGATAAAGGAGGTGTTAGGGGCGATTTTGGTATTCATAAAGATGCTAATGTTCCCGGCTCAATGGGATGTATTGTATTGACACCCGAACGTTTTGAGCAATTTGAAAAAGAAGCCATTGAATTGGCAAAAGATGGGAAAGATTCTATACCGCTTTTTGTTACGTACAGTTAAAACCAATTAGTGGAACTTAGACAAAAAACACCCATATAAGAGCATCAAATCTACATTGTATATACAGATAGACTTTGATATAGTTTTACTTGTTTTTGCAATTGCTTGAGTCTCTTATTATTTTTAACCACAGTTGGACATAGATAATTAATCTGTGTCAATATGTGGTTTCATTTTCATAAAATTGACTTTTGCAAAAAATTTACTGTTTCAATTACCCTACGAAACGCTTGGTATTGCAGAACGAATTGCACTAATAAAATTTTGAGCATAATTCTGTGTCGAGAAATCGAGGGCGCGTTGCCTGGCAGCTATTCCCGCATTGTGGGCAAATTCTTGCTCGTCAAGATAACGGAGAATTGCGATCGCTAATTTATCCGCATCGCCGTAAGGTGTTAATAGTCCATTCATGCCATCGGTAATAATCTCCGTCGGGCCGCCTGCATCGCCAGCAATCACAGGTTTACCCAACGCCATCGCCTCAATAATCACAATTCCAAAGGGTTCTTTATCAGAAGCATGAACGAATACATCCATCGCCTGCACCCACTCCGGGATATTACGCTGTAGCCCAGCCATAATTACTTGGTCTTTCAAACCCAAGTTTGTGATTTCTGCTTTTAAAAAGTCTTCATAGTCGGGTTCAAAATCGTGCTTACCGCCAACCACCACACAATGGGCATCAGGATATTTCTCTAAAATTTTGGGCATTGCTTGCACCAATACGTGCATTCCCTTCCATCGTTGCAATCGTCCGACAATTCCAATCAAGGGGCCGTGTAAAGGTAAGCCGAGTTTTCGGCGTGCTTCTTCGGGAGTTGGCAAAGCATTAGGCTCAAATCGGTCTAATGCTACACCAGGATAAACCAAAGGTGTTGGTCTGTGGGGCCAAATCTCTGCTTGTGCTTGTTTGCCATCTTGGGAAAGGGTGATAATTGCTTGGGCTGGAATTAAAGTAGCGAGTCTTACTAACCAAGTTTTATCGCTAGGTACTTCTAGTTGATACCACACAGCAGGCAACCCAGCCAGCATCGCTGCCAAGCCTCCAGATATATGTGTAATCCACATCCAATTTACAATTATATCTGCACGTTCGCGGCGTGCGATCGCGGCTATCCGAAAAACAGCGCCAATAAAACGGTTGATTTGGCGTAAACGTCCACTTTCTACAACTCGCGTATCAATACCAAGGGACTTTACTTGTTCTACCATTGGGCCGTCTTCTAAAAATATCACCAGCCATTCAACACCAGCATTACGTCCTTGTTGTACCAAATCCCAAAGCATCATTTCACCGCCGCCTCGTTGTTCGGCTAGTGGCATTACAATAATTGCTTTCATAATTTAATCAGTCCTATTTAAGTTGTTTATTACATCCCCGACTTGTTAGAGAAGTCGTGGATCTTGGGATTGCTATAGTATTTATGTCCGGCCATCGCCATAGCTAAAAATCCCCAAAGAATCATTCCTGCTACACTTAACATCCCACTACCAATAACTAGCTGTGTGGCAGAACTGATACCAATAGCGCGGGCAGCACTAATAAAACTATCAAAACGGCCTTCACTATAACTACTAACACTAATAATTAACAAGATTAATCCACCCATATAAAAAATGGCTCCAAACCATCCAAGGGTGAAAAACATATCTAAAATGCCACTATCAATTACTACTACTTCAATTTGACCAGTCTTTTCGTTAACTTTCCAAATATTTCCTAAGCCGTTACCTAAACCATTAGAAAGGGCTAGACCAAGGTTTTTGTCATAACTTCCCGATCTATCTTTAAAACTTGTATCATCTTGAAGATTAGAAAAAGTTTGTAATCGGGCTGCTACAACTCCAGCAATTGGCTCAATAGTTGTCAATGGCACAACACAAATTGCCATCACCACAATTATGATAATTAAGCGCATTTGAATTCGCGTCTTGACTGAACCCACAATCATAATGATTCCAAATAACCAACCTCCCCAATTAGTCCGCGCTTGTGTTAGTAGAAAGGATAAGTAACCAACAGCTGAAGCCGGAAAAATTAAATTTCCCGAACTGGTAAATAACAACAGTAAACCAGCTTGCATGACGGAACCAAAGGGGCCGACTGAGTGTAATGTACTCCAGACACGCATCCCAAAGGGTACAGGGTTTCCAGAACTCATGAATAGTTTTGATTGAATGAGCCAATATCTATCCCACTCAGGAGCTACTACGAATTGATATATGCCATAAGATCCTAAAATCAACACAGACCAGAGAAATGTTCGCTGAATATTCTGGCGATAACTGGGATAATCTCGCCAGTTTATAAATAAGTGAAAAGCAAAAATGATCGGACTGAGCCAATCCATCAGTCCGCGTGCTACAGGGATTGGTGGGTTATAAATCAGACCGATGAGAAAGCCATAAAAGACTCCGATAAAAGCCATAACAAACGGCAAACCCCCTTGACGTGAGGCGCTGGGAAAATGTCGCAAGAATGTTGCGATAGTTACAAACACCACCAAGTATGGTGCTATAAGCATCTGGCGGGTAGCATCCCAGCCCACCTTATAGTCAACTAAGCGGGTAGCGAGGGGTGTGAGAAACCAGATCCACCAGGTAAAGCTGATGTAGAGAATGGGATGCCGCAAGTATAAAAACACAGCTACTGCTAAAGCCGTCACCGGGTAAATTAGACGCAATGCAGCAGTAGCACCAGCAAAATAGCAAACTACAGTTAGTAGTATAAAGCCTGCGATCGCCATCCACCCCTGTTGCGATCGCTCTTGAGGAGAATAGTTTTCTTGCGAAAAACTATTGAAAAGTATCTGCTTAGAATTCATTCAATTTTAGATTTTAGATTTACACATAAAAAATCCCAAATGAAATAATCAATCTGCAATGACAAATGACAAATGACAAATGACTAATGACCAATGACAAATTGTTTATATCCTTGCCAACGCCCCCGCCAAGATGCCAGCAACTTCTTACCCGCCAACTGTCCTTGGCTAGGTAAAAATCTTAACCATTGTACTAAGCCCAAACTATCGCATGTACCTACGAATATTGCCCAGAATAAGAATATAATCCGGCGGATAAATGGCAGATGCTCTAGTAAAACTAAGGTTTCATTATGGACTAAATTAATAAAGGCAGTTTCGTTAAAGTTATTTCGCTGATCTTCATCAAAACGTTGTGCTGGATAGTGGTCTACAGCAACATTAGGATCGTAAATTATCTTCCAACCAGCCCGTTTTAATGTGAGAGTAAATGCCATTTCAAAGTGTACTTGCGCTCCAGTACCACGCATCCGCTCGTCAAAGCGCAATTGTGCGATCGCCTCTTTACGAAAACTCATGTTTACGCCTTTGAGAACATCCACCTCACGCGGTTCTCCCACTCCCAGATGATGGTTGCCAATGACTCGCCCAAACCACTGCAACTGTCCCACTACTGAGCGGGATTCGTCTTCTAATTTGCTGCCGTGGTATACCCAATCACGTCCACCCAAACCGCCAAGGCGACTATCTGAGGTAAAATAAGCAGCGATGCGCTCTAACCAATCGGGATGAGGTGCGGCATCATCATCAGTAATGGAGACAATATCGCCCTCCACTGCTGCTAGTCCGGCATTGAGGGCTGCTACTACCCCCGGTTGTGTGACTTTCACAGTATGCAGTGGCAAATTGGGCGCGTTTAATTGCGCCAGAAATTGCCAAGTTTCTGCATCCGTATCGCGGACAACCACTATCACCTGATCGACGGGTTTAATTTGCTCCTGTAGCGCCAAAAGGCAGCGTGATAGGTCTTGTGGACGGCGATAAGTCGGTATCAGAACGGTGTTCCGCATTCTTGCTTAACTCCTCAAATAAATCCACATAAGTTTGTGCCATAGTAGTCCAGCTATGTTTTTCTGCTACAGAACGAGCAGCTTTGCCCATTTGCTGTATAAGGGCGGGACTACTCGCCACAGTCAGCAACGCCAAAGCCAAAGCATCAATATCATCTGAGTCAGGTAAGACGATGCCACATTCAGGTGTCACCAACTCTCCGCCCCCAGTGGCTTTAGCAGTAATTACTGGCAGTCCTGAAGAAAGTGCTTCTAACAATACGAGGCTACAAGCTTCGTATCGGGAAGGAAAAACAAATAAATCTACTCCTTGCATAATTTGGGGGATATCACGGCGAAATCCCACAAAATGCACCCGTTCATTTAACCCCAAAGAGGCTGCTAACTGAGGGAAAGGGCTATTTTGAGTGTGTCCCACTACCACTAAATGTAAATCGGGAACTTTCACCAAGGCGTGTAGTACTGTGTCTAAGTTCTTTCTAGGTGTGCGGATATCTCCAGCGAACAATGCTAGGGTAACATTCTCCGGTAAACCTAATTTCTGGCGATTACTTTCACCAGGGGCAAACTCTTCTAAATCAACGCCATTAATAATTACGCGAATGCGAGAACGAGGTACACCAATGTTGACTAATTCCTGCGCTACCTTTTCAGACACCGCTACAACAACCTGCGCCTTTTGGAAAGCCTGTTTTTCCCAACGGGCATTAAAAGCCGTAAACAGCCATTGGTACAAACCATAGAAATCTCGGCGATTGCGGGAAATATGAACAGGCGATCGCAACCATGAACTGTGGACAAAATGTACAGCATTCACATCAGCCGCAGCCAAATTAATTGCGCCATTGACTTTAACTAAATCAATTTCAGAGCGATATTTTCGCAACCAATCTGCACTTTTTTGGGCAAATATAAAATTCCGCACAAATTCTGTAGGATAGTCTTTGACTGGAATTCTAACCCAATTAACTTGGCTATTCTCCTCTAATTCTGGTGCGACTTCACTAGCTAACAATGTCAGTTGATGACCACGACGAATTGCTTCATTAGCAACCTCATAGTTTACCCGTCCCTGTCCATCGCCTTTCTTAATTTTATGAGTAACAATACAAAGTTTCATCAACTATCCTCTTAATAATCTAAGCTCATCCAGAACCGCAGCCAAAAACTTAAACCTATCTTCTTTTCTTACCTTCGCGCCCTTTGCGGTTAGGGACTTCCAACAAATAAATTACCTAATCTTGTGGGGTGGGCATCTTGCCCGCCCATATACAAAAGCGGGCAAGATGCCCACCCCACAAGAAGTAGTTGAGTATTTTTTTATTTGGAAGTCCCTTAATTAAAAAATAACTTTCATAACTCACACAAGACTAATGTACTATTTTGACATTTCTATTAATTTTTTTGCCAGGAATTGTGGAGTAAAACTAAGACTTAGTGCGATGAAAGTTCGCGCATTAAATTTTTGTTTAGTCAACGCTTGCCAAAAATAAGGACGTGCCACTGCTATCTGTTTATTTCGCAACAAACCAATCCCCAAAGTTGTATTAGCCTCCAACCATTTCTGTTGAAAGTACTTTCTAAATTCCTGTAACCGAACATCTTCCATAAAGACTTGATAACAGAACATTTCGCTTTTAGCCTTGCGAATTTTTGCCTGCACATCTCGACTACCACTGAGCATAGTATCAGTTTGCTCATGGGCGCGATATCGTGTCAGTCTTTCTGGATAGTAGTAAGCGCCATAACCAGATACACAACAAAGGTAAGTTAAATATAAATCCCACATCCCGCTAACTTCTGGAGGAATACTATCCCAATCGATAACATTATTGCGAATCACACAAGATGCAGCAGTGGGTATACTTTTATCTACCAATCCAATTTTGTAGAAAGGTTGATGAATTCCTTTTGCTAGTTTATCTCGCTTATAACCGCGTGTATTTTCTTCAGTCCCAATATTATTAATAATGCTATCTGCATCTATGATATATTGGTCACAAAAAGCGAGAATTAACTCAGGATTTGCTTCTAATGATGGTACAAGCTTTGCTAAAAAATCTTCATTCCACATATCATCATCATGAAGACTAGCAACGTATTTACCTTGCGCCATTTTGAAAGCATGTTGCTGATTAGCAAGCATCCCCACATTTTCCTGATGTCGCCAAAATTTGATGCGTGAATCACCAAAAGATGCCACAAGTGCTTGAGGATTTTCTAAACTGCAATTATCTGAAACAATAATTTCGATATTTTGATAAGTTTGTTTAATAGCACTAGCGATCGCTTGTTTGAGATAATCTGGGCGATTATAGGTAGGGATAATAACGCTGACTAAAGGCTGTTGCCATTCTTGAGATAATGACATATTTTTTTGGTTTATATTTAATAAAGAAAAGATGCACTATAGCGTTTTTTGTTTGGATGCAATAGAGTCTGACCTCTCTCCTAAAAGGAGAGACGCTTTGAATCTTACTCCCCTTCCCTTGTAGGGAAGGGGCTGGGGGTTAGGTCTATATTTAAGATTTTGACCAAACTAAGCTTATTTCACTTGAGCAACACTTTTGAATTTTTTCGTTCTCGAAGGAAAGTCAGCTATTGTTTTTGCATAAATTGTTCGCAGATTATTTACATGAGCCGCCATTGTAAATTCCTTCATCAATAAAGCATGACCTTGTTCACCCATTTGTCGGCTTTTTTCATGATCTCCATACAACTCATGAATAGCATCAACTAGCTTTTTGATATCATTACCTGGAACTAAAATACCTGTTTCTCCATCTCGTAAATGTTCTGGAATTCCCCCGACTGCACTACCAATTACAGGTCGATAATTAGCATAAGCTTCCAGGGTTACAAGACCGGCAGGTTCAGGCCAAACACTAGGGAAAATGACTGCAAAACACTGTTGATAAAGTTTATTTATTTTGTCGGCATCGCACCAACCATGCCAAGTAATGCGATTACTTAATCCGAGTGTGTTTGCTAGTTTTTCTAACCGTGGTCGTTCCCAGCCTTCACCAGCAATATCAAGTTGAATTTGTGGATTTGTATGTATTAAGGTTTTAAGCAGCCATTCCAGACCTTTATCAGAAACTATCCGTCCTGCAAACAAAATTCTATGATTTTGGTGGATTTCTAAACTTAGGGGTGCGGTTGTTATTTGCGGTACAGAGATACCACAGTGTAGCGTTACAATTTGCTCTTGGGGTACACCGTTTTTAATTAACTCTTGACGCACATATTCGCTATTAGCAACAAAGGTAATTTTTACCTTTTTTAAGATATCTAATAACTGATGAGTATTTTGAAGTTCTTTAAGAGTTTTTAACGGTCTACGGCTACCGCATTTATCTGCTAATTTACCCCAGGTACAACCTAAGTAAGAAAAGTTGCGATCGCAGATCGTTCGCTGCCCTGCTAAATACTTTGTGCCACTAGGACAGTATAATGAGTGATTATGAACACTAAAGACAGCAGGACATTCGCCCGTAAGCTGCAATAGTAAATCTGAACTGTGGATGTGCAGCAGCTTGAATTGACTTTGATTTAAACCCTTGAGCGATTTTATCACGCGATCGCTAACTTCAGGTGGTCGATGTTCAAATAGAGAAGCTAAATAAGTTTCAACACCTCCACCCTCACCTACATTAAAATTGGAGCATTGATAAATCAGGTCTTCTTCAAAAACCCCTCTTTGCAATTGCTTATTATTTTGCTTGGCATCGCTGATTGAGTTAAGCATTAGTTACCGTTCTTTACGTTATTATTCATTGAACTCCCATATAAATAGAGGTTTACTTAATCAATTTATATGCCAACATTAAACCAAAGCTTGTGTCTAACATCACTCACATAATGCCTGAGAGCAATGTTTTTACTTGCAGATTGATCTGGATAGATGAACTGATCTTCTACATTGAGAACATATTTTTTTGTACATAGAGGCTGACCATGATTATGGTGCATTGTCAAATGCACAATTGTTTGTTCAGTAAAATAAGTAGGAGCTTCTTGAAGATTTGCTAAACGTTCGATAGCAAAATTCCAGTCAAATTCATGCCTAAATAATATAAATCCACCATTTACGGGATTTGATTTTTCAGACTCATCATAAATAATTCGCTCGTCAAGCGACATAGAACAATCAGGTAGATAAAGAGAGTATTTATCCTCCGACTTACTCAAATCAATTAAGTCAATCCCGCCGGGGAAAAATAAAATATCTGAATCAGTGTAAATGGTAGTACCATTAACAGGAATAGACATCAATGCCGACAATTTTCTGCCCATTGGATGCAGTTGGGCATAATCAAGAACACATTGAGGTAAATCAGTTCTCAGGAAGTTTTGTAAAAGTATTACCTGAACACAGGGATGGATACGGCGAAGTAAATTACAACTAGAATCTGTATAACTGCCATCAGAAACTACAGTAAATGTCTCTGGAATGCCGACATGACGAATAAATGACCGAATACTTGCCACCTGTTCTGGTAGATCGCGTTCGCATGATAAAGCATAGATACTTACCGCAACTTGCCGAGTTTGTTTGATGGGGATACTGGCAATCTGAGAAATAGCTGCTTTATATAGAGAGCGATTAAATTTACCCTGAACTTTAGCAGCATGATAGCCTATATTTACCATTTATTTTTCCTGATTATATAAATAATTTAGTAATACCAGTTCTGTATGAAGGTGCGCTGAACTATATGAGGAACGAACCGCAAAGGACGCAAAGGACACAAAGAAAGAAAGAAGAAGCAAAGGAAATTTGGCGCAGCTTCACAAAGAAATGGTATAAGGAAATTAATTCGTAATTTATACTTTGTCAATTACGAATTACGAATTACGAATTATAGTATTGCATTTGGTGATATTCCCAAAGCTTGCCTTGGCGTGCGAGTAATTCTTGATACTTGCCCTGTTCTACTATCCGTCCTGCTTCTAGAACTACGACTTTATCTGCTTTAGAAATAGTAGAAAGTCGGTGAGCGATCGCAATTACTGTTCTACCAACAGATAGCTTTTCTAATGAATCTTGAATCAAACGCTCGGAGACGGAATCTAAGGCGCTAGTTGCCTCATCCAAAATCAAAATTTCTGGGTTCCTCAGTAGCGCTCGTGCGATCGCAATTCGCTGTCTTTGTCCTCCAGATAATCTAACACCCCGATCTCCCAATTGGGTATTAAAACCTTCGGGCATTTCTAAAATAAATTCCAGCGCATTCGCTAATTTAGCAGCTTCTTGAATTTGCTCATTAGTGGCTTGTGGAGTCCCATAAGCAATATTTTGCCAAACATCAGTATTGAAGATAAAAGTATCCTGACTGACGACAGCTATTTGACGACGGAGAGAGTTAATCTCAAACAGTTTTATATCAACTTCATCGATATAAACATTTCCCTCTGTGGCATTATAAAATCTGGGAATTAAATCAGCAACGGTGGTTTTACCAGCACCAGATGCTCCAACTAGTGCAGTCATTTTCCCTTTTTCAATGGTTAGGGTAATGTTATGCAGCACTAGATTTTTGTCATCGTAGCCGAAATCTACGGATACTAAATTTATTGCCCTTTCTAAAGCCTTAAATTCAAGGTTTCCATTCTGAAAATAGTTTTTATCATCACTTTTCAACAGATTTTTAATATTGTCTGCCGAGCCATGTAGAGTACTGAGAAATGCTCGTGTGCCATTAATATCTTGAACAAAGGGAACGAAGCGAAATAGCACAAAGAAAAAGGTTAGCAAAGATGCAACTTGTAGGGTTCCATTACTAACCAGGCTAGTGAATGCTAAAATAATCATTCCCACCAACACTGTAGTAGCTACCCCTTCGGCAATTGGTTTGACAAGTGTCCAAGTAAATACAACTTTAGTTGTAGTACTTACAACTTTGTCGCTAGCTTTGTAGTAACGCTGGCGCTCAAATTCTTGAGTACCACAAGAATGAACAGTACGAATTCCATTAATAAATTCTATGGCTGTTGATGTAAAGTTAGCATTAGCAGATGTCATGCCAAAACTTGATTCTCTGACTCTGGTATTCAGATTAGATAACCCTACACCTAATAGTGTAAATAGTAATGCCGAAATTACAGTCAGTTGCCATGATATCAAAAACATTGATGTTAAGTAGACAAAGGTTGTTATTCCCCTGGTTACTAAAAATGCTGCACCACTGAAGCCCTGTCTAATTCTTTCAATTTCTGTGGTTATTGTGTTAATTAAGTCGCCAGAGCGAGTTTTGGCGAAGTAACTTAACGATAGTGATTGTAACTGTTCAAAAATTTGCTTTCGTAAGCGATCGCCAAAATGTAGTTGGGATAATTCAGTATAAACTTGTCCGAAGTAATTGAAGGCTACACGTAACCAAGTACTCAATAATATCAGTGAAGATATACGATATAGACGGTTAATTGCCGATGTTTTAGATCCCAATACTAAAGTATCAAACCACTCTATTCCTGTTTGGACGGGTTGAGCGTTTGGACTAGTTAAGCTTTGCAAGAAGGAGAGTAAAAAACCAATACTTACTCCTTCAAAGGTTGCTGCTAAAATTGAGAATGTCAGAGCTAAAATTACTATTTTGCGAAAGTGTTTAAATTCTCGCAGTAGCAAATAGTTGTCTTGCCAAAAGTTGGAAGCTTTGAGCAGACTACGAAATTTTTGAGGCAGTTGAGAATTCATGGATTTTATAATAATAGTTTGGCACGGTAGATAGACTGTTATAGATTGATATTGGTGGGCTAAGGGTTAATTCTTTTATTGAACGAACCGCAGAGGCGCAGAGAAGCCAGTGCGTTGGGCGGGTTCCCCGACTTGTAGCAACTGGCGTGGCACAGAGAGAATGAGGAGAGGGAAGAAATGCTTAACTGAACTCTGTTGTACTATAGATGCTATGTAAAAAATTTTTGCGTTAGCCTTGGTGCGGTAGATGAAATACCGCACAGATAAGTTACAGTGTTTGGCTATCTAGATGTAGTGCCTCTAGTTCCCAGGAAGCTTTGATGTCTGGTAGTTGATTTAGCTGTACTGCATCTTCTAAAGTCCAACAATGAGATCCTGTCAAACTCATGTCACCCCGCAGTACGTTAAATAACTGTGGGAGGTTGTCGAGATTGTATTTACCCATCCAACGCCCTAGTGGTGTGATGTTGTGTGTGCAAAATTTCATTGCTTGAAAGAGTTTACCTCGTTCTCCAACACGCCATTCACGGCAAAAAAGCGATCCTGGTGAGTAAGCCTGCATTAGTGCAATCAATACCAGCATTACTGGACTGAGTAATAGCAGCAGGACTAAAGCAGCAATCGAATCAGTTAGTCGCTGCAATTGTCTCCAGGGTTGGTTAGGAAGTTTATTGCCAGCAGAGATGCTTAGGAATATTGGTTTTTGAGCTTCTTTGCACGCATCTGCCCAAAATCTGAGGAAGGGTTCATCCAGCTTTGGATCTATGCTTACCAAACTTACTGGAGAATGTTGTAAGCACTCTACTAGCGATCGCTTACTATCTAATGAAGCTAGATGTGGTTGTTTCACTCGTCCAGGCTGCTTTACCAACAACTGACCCCGCCGCCACTGGAGTGTGCAGTACCCACGATTATCTTGGTGTTCCTGGGTTACATCATATAAATTCTCTAAAGTTGGAATTATTGAAGTTGTCATAATGTCTTTGGGTTTATACAGGAGTGAATTAATGAGGCGCTATCAAAGGCTATCAATGCCAAAGACCCAAATCCGAATCTTGTTGTAAGTCCAAAAAGTTGGAGATAGTTGAGGGCAAAAATATATTATTGCTATTTGCCACTCAGCCAAGCACATATCGTCCAGAATTCTGCTAGTGTAGGGGTTTACAAATCAACGTTACTATCAATATTCATGGGCAATCGGTATTTTCCGGTAACTACTGAAAGTAGAAATATGTAGAGGGAAATTACCCATAAATCTATATGTACATTGAATTGCACTGAGGTGTTTATTGTGTCGATAGATTTATCAAAAACCAGTCTAACCTTGTCTTCTAGCCTTTGTGAAGGTGCTTTAATCTCTAGAATATAAGACTATCTAGAGATAGCGATCGCTCCAATAAATTCTTTATTTATTCTTTAAAGAGCTAGTGATTTCTCTGAAAAGCCATGAAGATAGCATGAATATATTAAAATTTTCCTGATAGCAATAAAAATAAATTTTGGTTATAAATGCAAAATACAAGATCCCCGACTTCTTTAAGAAGTCGGGGATCTATCATCTCGCAGTACTAACTACTTTTCTACAGCTTGACGAAGAGCTAATTGCTGTTGTTTGATATAAGGCACGTAATTACTACTAGAGTTTGATACCCCGTTAGCTACAACCCCAATCAGATTTAACTTACTTAGCATTGCCGTAGCTTGATTCAACTGGCTTCGGGTCACAATACCAATGCTTGCCACCATAACCACGCTACGACAAGATGATGCGGTAAGCATAGCATCCACCAAGCCAAGAACTGGGGGAGCATCTATGAGTACCAAATCATAGTTTTCCTCAAAAGCTGCCATCAATTGCATCATTCGAGGGGAACTCAATAGATTAGCTGGATCGGCAGGTTTGGGGCCAGCAGTCAAAATATCGATGTAGGAGGAACCTGAATATTGAAGACTAATCTGGTTGGGTAGAGTTGCATCACTCGCTAATAGAGTTGAAAGCCCCTGTTCATTAGGAAGATTCAGTTGATGATGCAAACTGGGATCGCGTAAATTGGCATCAATTAGTAACACCCTTTTGTGTAAACGAGCAGCACTCATCGCTAAACCTAACGCTAAAGCTGACTTACCCTCATCTGGTAAAGCTGAGGTAATCATCAAAGATTTCAAGTTAGCAACAGTATTTAAAAGTTCAATGTTCTTGTAAATCAGATCCAGCGATTCCCAACGCGGTGGAGATTGTAATACCTGAATTGTCCAAGGAGCGAGAACTTCTGGTTTACCAAAGGGCAATTTGATCATTGATTCTCTGGGTTTGGCTGGCGGTAATTTGGGGGTTGTTCCCAATAATGGTAGAGCCATTTGTTTCTCTAACTCAGCAGTGGTATGAACTGCATCATCAGCCGAATCTCGAATAAAGGCAGCAATACCTCCTAACATAAATCCAACTACTCCACCTAACAGCAAATTCTGCTGAAGATTGGGGCCTAATTGTGCGCCTTTCTGAGGATCTTCTACCACTTCCCAATTAAAACCACCCTTGGAAAGTTCTTGCCGTAATTGCTGTTCTGCTCTTAAAAGTTGCTCTAATCTTTCACGGCTAAATTGCAACTGCGGTAGCATCCGATTGTAATAAGCTAACAGAGGTGGGAAACGTTTTATTTCCAAACGTAGCTCGTTTTCTTTCTGGGCCAAACTTTGATCGCGAGCAGTTAAAGCAACTATAGTTGTCTGCGTTTCTACTAACTGACCAGCAAGGCTAAGATCGATTTGGCCAAGCTGTCCTTTTTCAAGAAGCGAGTCTCCAGAAGTGAATGCACCAGCAGATTTTTCGCCTAAAGTTCTTCCTACTTCTTGTTGCAATAATTCTTTTTGGCCCTGAAGCTGTTCTTTGATCCTCTGCACACTCGGAGTCTGATCTGTAAAGCGTAGACGTTCTTGTGCTAGTGCCAGTTCGCTTTTTTGGATTTCGTTCAATAAGCCTTGATAGCGAGTAGACTGACTTAGGCGAGAAGCAACTAGAGCATTTTGAGGAGAACGGTTAAGTTGTTCTTCTAAAGATTTTTGGCGTGCTAAGGCTTCGCCATACTGAGCGCGAGTTGTCTGTCTTTCTTGAGCAATATTATTTAAACCTGTCTCAATCGCTTTGGCTTGTGACTCTGGATCAATTAAGTTCTGATTTCTGCGAAATCTTTGTAAATTTGTCTCAGATGCGTTTACTTCTTCACTGGCTTTACTTAACTGTTCCCTAATAATTTGCAGACCTTTTTGTAAACGCGAACTCTGTTGTTCTTTGTTATATTCCAGATAAACTTGTCGAATTGCACCCAAAACTTTTTGTGTCTTTTCTGGATCTCTAGCAGTGTATTCGACTTGAAAGATTTTTGTAGCGACATTATCTTCTTTGCTTCTCAATTGAGTTAAGACTAAAGAAGATTTAATTTCACCTGTACTGATGTCTGGATAATCAGACTGAAGTTTATCAACTGCTTTTCGGATGAGTCCTGAACTCTGCATCAAGTTAAGTTGCGTAGCAGTATCTACAACTACATTAGAGTCAGTAAACTGGCTGTCTACCCCTGCTCCTTCTTTCTTGCCTTGATAGTTAGATTCTACTAGCAGTTGCATTGAACTTTTATAAGTTGCTTTAGTATTTAAAGTTACTATGCCTGCAATAGCAATAGAACTAATTAATACTGCTAAAAACCAAGGAAATCTTCGCACGAATACGGCAAACAATTGTCCGTAGCTTGGTTCAGTTTCAGAGGCTAGAGTTATATGAGGATTTAGACTATTTTGAACCACTTTTATTATCCTTGTCTTCAAGACTTACGCTAAGAGATATCCCGAAGAATACCTATTTTTTAACAACCCGCCGAAGACGAGAGAGAAAATAAATAGGTAATCTTATAGTGGAAAGAGATTCAGAAATCAAATGAATATTTGATGCTCGCCACAAGCCTGGTTAATAATTTGCTCAACTTTCCCAAAGAAGGCATTTTCTGAAAAGTTTGCTACTGCATGATTACGGATGCGATCGTAATTCCAAGAGATGCCGTTGGCTTCTTGTAATGCAATTTGTAGAGATTCGGGTGTTTGTCTTTTGAAAAAGACTCCTGTTTCACCTGGTATTTGAGTATCTAATACTCCACCTGCTCCATAAGCGATGACTGGTGTGCCGCTAGCGTTAGCCTCTACTGGAACTAACCCATAATCTTCTAAGGCTGCGACAATAATAGACTTGGCTTTGGAAAACAAGTCTTTGCGGGTTCTATCACTTACGTGTCCCAAGAACACAATATTTTTTAATGCTTTAGATTTTAACCGTTCTAGTTCTGGCCCGTCACCTGATATTAATAATTGCCATCCTAGCCAGTTAAAAGCTTCGACTATTATATCAAGTCGTTTATAACTAATCATCCGGGCTGAGGCCAGATAATATTCATCTTTTATATCTGAAAAAAGAAATTTACTAGTATCAATTGGATAGTTAACCATCATTGCCTTTTTGCCGTAAATATTTTCGATCCGGCGGGCAACAACACTAGAATTAGCGATGTAAAGGTCAGGTTCCTGGGCATATTTCAGGTCTACCTTTCTCATTATTTCAAATACTTGTTCGATTAAAGGTGCAAAATATCTATAGTCTCCGTATTCTCTTAAATAAGTCGCTGTATCCCATAAGAAACGGGTGACGTTATGGCAAAAGCAAATATGGCGGGCATTAGGATTTTTTCGGACTGCTTTGGCGAAGCTAGTGCTACTGCTAATGATTAGATCGTAGTCTTGCAGATCCAAGGCGCGAAAGGCAGGAAAATATAAAGGAGCCATTGCCCTGAAATACTTTGTTGCACCAGGGATTTTTTGTAAGAAGGTTGTGTTGACTATGCGATCGCCAAGATCGATAGTTTTTTGGCGATCGTACAGAGATGTGAAAATGTCTGCTTCGGGATAACGCTTACAAAGCAGTTCAAATACACGCTCTGCCCCACCTCGCTGGGTTAAGTAATCATGGACTAGAGCAATTTTCATCAATTTAACCTAAATAGGGAATGGGGCATGGGGCATTGGGCATTGGGCATGGGTTATTAATTCTTCTCCCTTATCTCCCTTATCTCCCTCATCCCCCCATCCCCGCGCTTGTAATATCAAGCCCTACTACCCAACTGCTACCAAGATTTTTTCTGGGGCGAAATAAGTGTTTTGCTCAGTTCTTAGTTGGTCGCAAAGTCTGCCTTCAGGTAATTCTACATCCTCGTAAGTGAGGACTTGATCCTTAGAAATATCCCGTTTTAGGCGACATCCTTCGGCTAAACCAATTGGTAGAAGATTTTGCTGTTGGACGATGGGGGAATTTTCACATTGTCCGTAGGTCATGTAGTAACCGATGCCATCTAGGGTTTCTCCAGCTTTCAGGTCAATTTTGGCAGTGGTGACAACATCTACTAAGGGGCCTGCTAGTGGAGACATAACGGCATCACCGAACAGGACAGCACGCGCTACGGACAAGGGAACTTCAAAATGACAGAGGTGATAAGGAGTATAGAAGCTGTAAAGAGGGCCTTCGCCTAATTTGTATAAGTTGAGATAGTGGCGTTGCTTGGGATCGTCGTGAGTGGCAAATACATATACGCCTGGGCCTGGTTTTGCTCCAACTACATAATCGACAATGCCGCCCAGTTCTTTGAGTTGTTCAACATCATATAAATGGGTCATTTCCTCGACATAACCGTTGAAGTCATATCCCAGCATTCCCCGCTTGGCGACTTTCATCCCTGTGGCGTTGGCAACGATCGCTTGCTCGAAGGAAATTTTGGTTCCGTCAGCGAAGCTAGCCACCATGTGGGGCTTTTGACCCCAACGTTTAGCAAATCCTTCCTGGGTGGTGGGATTGCGATAGGGGTCTTGGAGTCCTTTAATGTTACCGCACAATAAGGGAGTTAGACCAATGCTTTTTACAAAGCGGTAGAGGTTCATTTGCACCCCTGGCTGATCGCCATCACAGGCGCTGAGAATGACACCTGCTTTGTCAGCATAGACTTTGAGGATGGGGCCAATAGTGCCGTCGAGTTCAGCATTCATCATGATCACATGTTTGCAATGTGCGATCGCTTCCATGACGATGTGAGCGCCAAATTCCACTGCACCTGTGACTTCGATTATGGCCTCGATGCCCTCAGCCCGACACAGTAATTTAGCGTCTTCTGTGACTGCATACTTACCGTTTGCGATCGCATCTTCTAAATCGCTGACAGTTCCAACAACTTGAATATCTTCAATTCCTGCTTCCGAATAAGCTTGTTTAGCTGCATCAATCTGGCGATTGGAGATAGCCACTAACTCCATTCCTGGCACAGAATTGACAATTTGGTTGGCAATTCCTCGACCCATAAAACCAGCACCGATCATTCCCACTTTAATAGGATTTCCTGCTGCTGCACGGGCTTGTAAGGCGCGATCGATAATAATCATGAACTAAACTCCTTTTTGGAACTGTTGGTTGTGATACAAATTCTCTATAAACTTGCACTTAATGATTTTTTACAGCTAAATATTAAGTACATTTTCATGGGAATTAAGATTAGTGATGAATACTAACTGGTTGTTTGCTAGATGCTGTAGAACCAGTATATTTTTTCTGGCTGTGATTTTCGATAATTTGCTCCACGACATTTCTGTAGACTTGAGCAAACTTTTCTTTAGTATGATTTGCTCTTGCATATTCCCAAGCCTGACGAGACATAAACTTTAAATCTTCTTCAGGCAAATTGGAAATACTTATAATTTTCGCCTTAATTTCTTCAAGGGAAAGATTATCAAAAATCACACCAAAGTCGTGAACATCCACACCAGATTCGTAGCTTAAAATGGGAATTAGCCCAGCTTGTAAGCAACTGATTACTGCTCCTGATTGTCCTTCCGAAACGGAAGGATAAACCAGCCCTAAACAGTTATTTGTAACCTCTATAAATTCAGGACTGGTAACATCAATCCACCCATAAGTGTGGATATTGGGTGTTTCGTAAAGTTCTTTATAGAAAGCTTGCTCAAATTCCTTGTCATTACTTACCGGGCCACAAATTGTTAAATGGTATTCCGGCATTTGGGCGAAGGCATCTAAAACTAAATCTAACCCTTTGAGGACTAAAGCACTACCACCAAACCACAGAAAACGTTTTCTTACCGCTTCAAAATCTTTCTTGTCAGGATAGGGATAAACGACAGGCGAAGAAATTGGGATACGATACATCGGTTTATTGGCATACTTGAATGTATCAGTTGTGAAATCGTTACCCAACACAATTGCACAATCTGCATATTCAATTCCCAAATTAGGAACCTCAAATCGCTGTGGTTTTAAAGTTACACCCTTGCGCTGTTGTACTTCTAGAAGCCTGTTGCATTCAGCTGCATTGCGAAATACCATATTGGCAATGTCAACATGGAAAATTTTGATGCAATCTTTATTGAGTTTTGGTGCAAGCGCTTCCATCCGATGACGGATATCAATGAAAAATGCGTAATCCTTTTGGGGAACGAATTTATCATTGTGGAACTGAATAACATCAACGTTGTAGCCCAACTCTAAAAAAGTTTGAGCTATTTGCCAAACTTCCCAGTACCAAGTATGGTCATTAGGCATTGCTTGATCAGGTTTTAAGAGAAATGGCTCAATCCGATAAGAAAGAAGTACATTCCCCTTAGAAGGCTGTTTTGGCTTTAAAGAAACAATCTGTAATGTTTTCGCGTAATTAATGCGAGCTTGGATTTTATTAGAGACAAAAGAGATAGTATTAGCGACACGAGATAGAATACTATTTAACATTTATTTCTACCTTATTTCATTAACTTAATATCTCAAAGCTTAGTTAGTAATTGATATTTATATATAGCGGTTCCCATTCAGATAAGGTACAACATTATATTGTGGGGTGTAGGGGCACGGCACTGCCGTGCCCTTATTGGTATATGGGGAAACGCTGTATACATCAATTCTAATTCCTTCCTTTGCGTCCTTTGCGGTAATGCCTCCGGCACGCTCCGCGAACGTTAAAAAAGATTATTTAATACCGCCATACTTATCTAGAAGTACCGCCAACAGTCATCATTCTCAACAAAGGCCAACTTAAATCTTTCTCAGAGATTTCAGTCACATCTAAAGGCCAATCAATGTTAAAAAACGGGTCATCATAGCGTAAACCTCTTTCATACCCTGGCGTATAAAATTCACCCACTTGATATACAACTTCAGTCTCATCTGTGAGTGCTTGATAGCCGTGAGCAAACATTTCTGGAACATACAAAGCCCGGCGGTTTTCTGGGGTTAACTCTACACCGATGTGTGATAAAAAGCTAGGAGATTCAGGACGCATATCAATAATTACGTCATAGATTGCGCCTTTAGTACAGCGAATTAACTTCGTTTCTGCTGCTGGCAGAACTTGATAGTGCATTCCCCGGATAGTGCCTTTTTTGTAGTTAAAAGATAGGTTACATTGAGCAACAGTTGGCTTTAATCCGTGTGCTTCAAATTCTTGAGCGCAGAAAGAACGAGCAAAAAAACCACGGTGGTCTGGTTTTTCTTCTAAGTCAATAATGAATGCGTCTTTTAGTGCGGTTGCGGTGAAAATCATGTGATTCCTTTGAGGTGAATGTTATGTAAAGAAAATAAACGAACCGCAGAGGCGCAGAGGGCACAGAGATATGAGAGTTTAAGAGATATTTTGTATCAGTCATAAACCTAGCAATGCTTCTTCTCTTCCTCTGTGTTCTCTGCGCCTCCGTGGTTAATTAAATTTACGTTTTTAAGTTGAAACTTTAACTGTATCTGATGCAGAATGTAACTCTACTCTGTGATAAGTATCATCCCAATATTGGGTGCAGAGGTCTGGCCGTTCGGGAGGATTGGCGGTGTAACACAAGAATAGTGTTGAGCGGTCTTCTGTGCGAACTGTGCCGTGATGCAGAGCATTTTTCGTATCTACAAGAATGACAGTACCTGCTGCGCCTGGGCAGGATTTCCAAGCTGATTTGGGGATGACTGATTTTACTTGTTCGTCATCGATACCCATATAGTTTGACTTCCAAAGTTTGTAGTAAAGTTGAAAATAATTCCAACTAAACAAAGGAGTTAAAGAGCGAGGGATGTATTGAAAAGGCCCAGTTTTTTCTTCTACATCATTCAAGTAAATAATGATTTTGATAATCCGACGATCTTCTGCATCGCTATGCCATAGTAGCGTCCCAAACTGATTTTTATTCTTGAAATCTTTGCGTAAATGTACACCATGAAAAGCGATAGGAAGACCGATATAATTTTCAATGATGTTGAGTAACCTTTTCTCTACTCCCCAGGCATAAAATTCTGGTAAACCTGTAACGGTGTAAATTTGTGGCAATCTTTCATTTAGATGCTCATTGGTGGGATTTTCCATCTGAGACAATTGTTGATAAGAAGCTTTGAGCAGTTCTAAGCTAGAGTCGAATCCTAAATCTGCTAGTGTTGTGACGCAAACACCATCTTTTTTGAGCGTATTAAGGATGCTGCGTAGGCGTAGCCCGTCGTAGACATCGCGCCCTTCTAATGCTGGCAAATTTCTGCTATGCTTCCAAAGAGCTACGTAATATGCAAAGTCAGACGAGAGTGTAGCTATTTTGTGTTTAATGGCGTTAAACATGATGTAAATCCTTATCTTGTTGATATATATTTGTTAGTGGTTTATGGCTTATAGCTACGTATTTCTTGAGTAGATGTTTCACTTGATTCTGCTAAACTGAATTCTTTAGAAATCATCACGTCAAAAGCACACAAGCTGACTAAAGCCAAAAATGGAACTACTGTTTTGATGGCGGACATAGGCCATCTTCTTAAAGCACCTAAGAAAACTTTCAAGTTGACTTCTTTGCCGTTCTGCAAAAGCATCCGCCTACAAAATTGCTTAGAATATCCACTCTGCTCTAATTTCAAAATCACTTCGGGAATATGTTTGTATTGCATTAACAGTGCAGACTTTGGTTCTTTCTGCCAATAACTCACACCAACAACACATTCTAAATAAGTCTCTTTAGTGACAATTACACTACCATTAGCAGCACAATATCCGGCTAAATATGCTAAAGATATCCAGTTATTCTCAGCATCTTGCCAATTTTGGAGAGCGCGTTTTACTAAGTCAGTGCGATAGACTGTAGCAGTCAGAAAAATGACTGCCCCGACACTCTTTGAAAAACAATGTTCAAATATGGCTTTACCATCACCCTTACCATCTTCACTATCAACATCAAACCAGCGATTACCAACAATTGTTGGTGGATGAACTGGTTCACCAGTGATTTGATTACGACCGGAAAAGTTGAGGAATAATAATGATAATTCTTCATGTTGCCTGAGTTTGCTAATTACATAAGCAATGGCTCTATCTTGAATTGGGTCATCATCGCCGATTGTCCAAACATATTTTGTTGTTGTAGACTTTAGGCAATACATAATATTTTTGACTACGCCTAAATTCTTCGAGTTTCTATTTGATTTAAACGTAATGTTACTAAGTATTTCTTGCCATTTTTGGATTACCTCTTGAGTATTATCTGTTGAACAATTATCAGATATTAAAATCTCACATTCATCTTCAAACCCTTTAATAGCTTTAGCTAACCAAGTAAGTTGTTTATCTAGAAGCTGGGCACGATTGAATGTAGGGATAGCAATAGTCAGCAGTTTATTCATATTAAGTTAAAATCTGTAGTTAAAACGCTACTAACAGCAGCTAAAAGCTGCTTTCTAAGTTATTTTTTTTGGTTTGACAACAAAAGCTTTATAGAAGTATGCCTTTTAATTACTTTTTACCTATTGTATATGTTAATAATTACAACAATAATTAGTAACAAAAGGCGCTTTTTGGGTTATATTTAGTAATTACGAAGCTATTAAAAGCCTATCCGGAATAGGAGAAGGATAAATTTTTACTTCAGGAATTGGCACAACAAATTGTCCACCCCACTCGCCAATAAATGCCATTTGTTCCATAATTTCTTCCTTGAGATTCCAAGGTAAAATTAGGACATAATCTGGTTTCGTTTCGCTGATTTTGTCTGGTTCAAAGATGGGGATATGAGTCCCAGGTAAATACAAGTCTTGTTTGTAAGGATTGCAATCGACCGTGTAATCGATAAAATCTCTCCCAATTCCACAGTAATTAAGCAATGTGTTACCTTTGGCTGGTGCGCCATAGCCAACAATTGATTTACCTTCTGCTTTTGCACTTAGAAGAAAACTTAAAAGTTTATGCTTTGTTTGTTTGACTTTTTCGCCAAATGTAATATAAGTTTCTATCTGATTGAGTCCAGCAGCAATTTCTTTTGCTTTCAGACGGCTAACTCGGTTACAGATACCAGGATTATCAGCATCGTCATGTTTAGCATAAATTCTTAGTGAACCGCCATGAGTTGATAATTCTTCTACATCAAAAAGTTGTAAATTGTGCGCGGCAAAAATCTTTTCGATAGTGAGAAATGAGAAGTAAGAAAAATGCTCATGATAAATAGTATCAAACTGATTTTGTTGAATCAGTTGCAAAATATGAGGAAACTCCATCGTCAAAATACCATTGGGTTTGAGGATAAGTTTCATCCCAGCAATGAAATCATTTAAATCTGGTACATGAGCTAGAACATTATTACCTATCAAAAGGTCAGCTAGTTTTCCTTGTATCACAAGTTCTTTGGCAGTTTCAACCCCAAAAAACTTGTTGATACTAGGAATGCCTCTATCTTGAGCTATCTTGGCTATATTTGCGGCTGGTTCTATTCCTAAAACTGGGATTTTTTTATCTACAAAATATTGCAGTAGGTAGCCATCATTACTGGCAATTTCAATTACTTGAGTATTACAATTAAAGCCAAACTTTTCTACCATCATATCGGTGTAAGCTTTGGCATGTTTCAACCAGCTTACTGAGTAAGAAGAAAAGTAAGCATAATCGCTAAAAATATGATCGGGAGTTTCAAATTGTTCTAATTGAACTAAAAGAGTGTCTTCAGAGACATAGGCATGGAGAGGATAAAACTTTTCGGCATGATTTAGCTGTTCTGCTGTCAGATAAGCATTAGCTAAAGGTGACATTCCTAAATCAATAAAGGTTTGGTGCAGAGGTTGACCACTGAAACGACATTTTGCGTTCGCCATAATTTTCAACTCACTGATTACAAATGTTTTAATGGGTGAAATAAGTCCGAATCAAATATTGTTGATTCGGAAGCTTAGATGATTTTTTTATTGCTACTAGGCAACTCTTTCTACTTTTTATTCCAGAAGAAATCTTTGTCAATTTGCTCGGTACGAATTAGATACTCTAGCTGTTTTAAGCGAGTGAATCCTCTAAATAAGAAAGTATCTTCAGCCATATCTATTTGACTGAATAATTCAAATAGCTGCTGGGCACCAAGTCGGGCATTCCAATCACACTTAAATCCGGGGAGGATTGTGTTGATTTTCTCGAAGGATACCCGATAACTGCGGTTATCTGAACCGTTATCACCAAAGGACAATTTACAATCGGGGAAAATATCAGCAATAATTTCCGCGATTTCTCTGACGCGATAGTTGTTTGCTGTATCTCCGACGTTGAAGATTTGGTTATGTACAATGTCCCGTGGTGCTTCTAAGGTGCAGACTATTGCTTTGCAAATATCCAGTGCGTGGACCAATGGCCGCCAGGGTGTACCATCACTGGTCATTTTGATTTGTTTGCTAGTCCATGCCAACCCTGCTAAGTTGTTTAAAACAATATCAAAGCGCATTCTGGGTGAAGCACCAAAGGCTGTGGCATTCCGCATAAAGGTGGGGGAGAAGTCATCGTCAGCGAGTGGTGTGACATCTCTTTCTACGAGAGTTTTGCACTCTGCGTAGGCTGTTTGAGGATTAATCGGGGATTCTTCTGTAACATCATCTGCGGTAGCAACGCCGTAGACGCTGCACGAAGACATATATACAAAGCGACGCACACCCATAGCTTTCGCTAGGCTAGCGAGGCGAACTGAACCGACATGATTAATTTCGTAAGTAATATTCGGTGCTAATTGTCCGGCTGGGTCGTTAGAGAGTTCCGCCATGTGAACTATTGCTTCGATACCTTCCAAATCATCGGGGGTGATGTTGCGGATATCTTTGTTAAGGGTTTTAGGTGTAACCCCATTAGCGTTGTATAGCCAACCAACTTTATAGAAACCAGTATCTAGACCGATAACTTCATGTCCGCGTTCAATTAACAGAGACGGTAATAATGAACCAAGGTAGCCTTCTGTTCCAGTTACTAATATTTTCATTGTGGTTAATGCCTTTGTATTGATGAGTTAAATTTTTCGTTTAGTAGGGCGCACAGCTACGGCGTGTTGCCCAAAATCTTTGGTAGGCACACAATTCCTGAATTATTTTCGGAGGTATTTCTTGGGTAGCAGCGCTTTATAGCGGTTCTTAGGGATTTCCAAGAAATAAATTATCCAAATAAACGAACCACAGAGATGCAGAGAACACAGAGTCAGAATGAATTAGAGAAGATTTTGGTGTCAATTTTGGGATATTTTTTTATTTGGAAGTCCCTTAATTGATGCACGAAACTTTTTCTTGTGGGATGGCCAATCTTGTCCGTCCCTTGTATTTTCCGATGAGCAAGATGCTCACCCCACAAGATTCATCCCTTAATTCAGCAGCACCGGAAGTAAATATAGATATCTATGCAGTTACTACATTATTTAGATGCGCGAGTTGGGGAATTTCTGCCACCAGCGCTTTACCGATTTCTAGGGAAGATGTGGCAGCAGGAGATGGAGCATTGCAAACATGGATGGAGTTTTGACCGGAAACAATCAAAAAGTCGTCTACAAGTTTGCCATCGTTCATTAAAGCTTGAGCGCGGACTCCTGCATGGGTGGGAACTAAGTCTTCTGCTTGGACTTCAGGAATTAGTTTTTGCAAACTTCTGGTGAAGGCTGCTTTACTAAAGGAACGAATGATTTCTTGGATGCCTTCATCAGCGTGTTTGGCTGCCAATTTCCAGAAACCAGGATAAGTGATGACTTCCAGAAAATCTCGTAAGTCAAAGTCGGTTTTTTTATAACCTTCGCGTTTGAACGATAGAACTGCGTTTGGCCCTGCGTGAACGCTACCATCTATCATCCGGGTAAAGTGGACACCCAAGAAGGGAAAATCTGGGTTGGGAACTGGGTAAATTAGTGTCTTGACGAGATGGCGTTTTTCTGGGATGAGTTCGTAGTATTCTCCCCGGAATGGGACAATTTTGGCTTTGGGTTCGACTTTACCTAGTTTGGCGGTGCGATCGCTATGTAATCCCGTACAATTAATTACAAAGCGGGTTGCAAAGTTACCTTTGTTTGTTTCTAGTACCTGATTTTCACCACTTGGGGAAATTTTCAGAACTTTTGTATTGAGATGCAAATCCCCACCCTGCTGTTGAATTAGCTGGGCATATTTCAAACAAACTTGTTTGTAATTAACAATACCAGTTGAGAATACCCGAAGCCCACCTACGCATTTTACGTGAGGTTCAATTTCCCTGACTTCTTCGGGGCTGATTCTCTTAACTTCTATGCCATTGTCTAAGCCGCGTTGGTAGAGATTTTCTAGACGTGGTAGTTCTTGTTCTTCGGTCGCAACAATTACTTTACCACAAACTTCATGCTCTATTCCATGTTCTTGGCAAAATTCTACCATAGAGCGAGAACCGTCACGACAAAATTTAGCTTTAAAACTCCCTGGCTTGTAGTAAATACCAGAATGAATTACTCCGCTATTATTGCCGGTTTGATGAAATGCCCATTGGCTCTCTTTCTCTAGTACTAAAATACGCGCATTGGGATAGCGTTTTCCTAAAGCTAAGGCTGTAGAGAGTCCAACTATTCCCCCACCTATAATCGCAAAATCATACATTAGTATTATCGCACTTAAAATTACAGTAAATCCATAAAGTCATTTGGGATTGGGTATTGGTTAGAAAAATCTTCCCCAGTCCCTAGTCCCCAATCCCCAGTCTCCTTACCATACCTGCCAAGGAGCTTGATTGGTTTTCCATAGCCCTTCTAAGTAGTTTTTATCGCGTAAAGTATCCATTGGCTGCCAAAACCCATCATGCTTAAAAGCAGATAGCTGTTCCATATCGGCTAGCTTTTCTAATGGCTCTTGCTCCCATACTGTAGAATCATCAGCAATCAAATTGATTACTTCTGGTTCTAACACAAAATAACCGCCATTAATCCAAGCTCCATCACCTTCAGGTTTTTCCCGAAAGCTAGTAATTTTAGTTTGCTCATTTCCCAAGGAAATAGCACCAAAACGTCCGGCTGGTTGAACGGCTGTAAGTGTTCCTAATGTTTTTTGTTCTTTGTGAAACTTCACTAGCTCGGTGATATTAATATTACTTACACCATCACCATAAGTAAAGCAAAAAGTTTCATTACCAAGATGTTCGCTAATTCGCTTTAAGCGTCCGCCTGTCATGGTATTATCACCCGTATTTACTAAAGTGACACGCCAGGGTTCAGCATAACCAGAATGTACGTTCATCTGGTTAAATCGCATATCAAAGGTAACATCTGACATGTGTAAGAAGTAGTTAGCAAAATACTCCTTAATTATGTAACCTTTGTAACCGCAACAAATGATGAAGTCATTAATGCCGTGGGCGGAGTAAGTCTTCATTATGTGCCAGAGAATTGGCTTACCACCAATCTCAACCATCGGCTTGGGTCTGATACTAGTTTCTTCACTGAGGCGTGTACCAAGTCCTCCAGCCAAAATGACCGCTTTCATGCAATTACCTCGGAGATTTGTAGGGATATTATTATTTGACTTTTTCGATATGAAGAGGATGCACTTAGGTAGAGAAAAATTAATTTCTAATTTGTTTTTCTCAGTCAACAATCTAACCGTAATTTCCCCTAAAATTATAAAGGAAAGATAAATTAACATCTTTTCTATATAAAAGCTCAATGAATATCTATAAACATGAAAATCAGTTACTTAATTAAATAAAAATCCCACTAATAAAATAACTAGGATTAGCTTGTGCTAACCCTAGTCAGGCTTGGTCTATTCACTGAAAACTAATAATATGCAAGTAACAAAACTTACTTATTTCTAGTTAGTTTTTTCTAGATTACTTGGGCTTTGAAATAAAGGATCGCATTTGTTTTCTACAACAACACATAAGTTACTGAGTGCTTGCTGATAATTATCCATATCATCTTGCTCAAGAAACATTTTTGCAGATGCCTGTACATCTGCGATAGCTTTCGTTTGGTTGTTGTTAGATTCACTACCACCATATTGTGCTAGCTCATAACGAACCATACCTCTTTTGAGATATGCTTTTGCTAGTTTGGGGCTAATTGCTAATGCTTCGTTAAGATCGGCGATCGCTAGTTTATACTGTTGCTCATAATTGCTGCTATATTGAGCAATTTGATAATAGACAACACCTCGCTGAAAGTAAGCTTCTGCTTTAGATACATTCAGTTTTATCGCTTGAGTAAAATCTGTGATTGCTTTTTTGTAATCTTTTTGAGATTCACCGCTATATTTAGCCATTTGGGTGCGGACAATTCCCCGTCTGATATGAGCTTCAACTTCGTTATTATCCAGACTGATAGCTCGATTATAGTCTGCGATCGCTAGGTTATATTCTGTATCAGGATCGTTGCTATATTCGGCAAGCATATAGCGGGCATTACCCCGATTCACCAGAGCTTTGATTTGATTGGGATTGATTTTGAGAGCTTGGCTATAATCCGTGACTGCTCCTTCGTAGTCTTTCAAGTTATACCGGGCATTGCCACGATTTACAATCGCTCTGGCATGTGTCGGTTCTTGTGCAATTGCTTCGCTAAAACTGGCAATTGCTTTTTCATAGTCTCGACCGTTGTAAGCAATATAACCCTGCTGATAGTAATCAGCGAAGCTAAGTTTTTTAACTGCCTGGCGAGACTTCAATGTTTGTTGAGTGTAAGCATTTTGGGAAACCAACGGCTGAGTAAATTTAATCATTACGTCCGCATATCCCAATAAACCAAAACCCATCAAGCAACAAATAACCGGGTACAATTTTGACTTTTTGGAACGTTTAAAAGATGAACCACTTGGGGTCATTACTGGTTGCCAGTAATTAACTAAGTGCGGTGACATACTTCGTTGGGGAAAATGCGGTGTCTGGTTGTAGCGCTTTTTCGCTTTGATTCGCGGTTGAAGATGTTCTCTAGCTTCTATAGCCCGATGTGATGGGAAGGGATCGCGTCCGCCTAATCGCACGGTACGTTCACACCACGGACAACTACGCATGTGGTTGTTGTAGCGATGCTGAGGATTTGTAGTGCAGGTAATTAGGGAATCTTCAGCTTCAGCAATGGCTGAGAGCCAAGTCTGGGCACTGGGGCGCAGTTGTGGGTTATTGTGACCCTCTTCAAAACAACGGACAAATAGTTCTTGGAGACTGGGATGAAGAATTTCCCAAGGGGGTGCAATGGGTGTCGGTAGGTAAGGTACGTACCGTTTTTGGCTGTAAGTAAAATGACCCGATGCAATGCGGGCTTCGTAGGGAGGTGGCTCAATAGCGCCTTGAAAAATTCCCGAAAATGGGTGAGTGCCTTCCATTAGGAGTTGGAATACCAGCACTGCTAACCCAAATAAATCGTGAGAAATTTCGCGATCGTGCTGGGCAAAAGTTTTATTCTGTAGTTCTGGTGGAGTAAACTCTGGTTTCCCGACTGGGCAGCGATAGACAATATTGCTGTTGGGGTCGAGTACTTGGAAAGAGTCTGTATCTATCAAAGTCACTAGTGCAGTGTCACTGACGAGGATATTTGACTCGTTTACATCACCTATACAATATCCACTAGCGTGCAAAGCAGCAATTGCTGCCGCCAAGTTACGAGCCGTGCGGAGCAGGTACTGATAGTTGAATAGGGGACAGTGTTGACGGCGGGTTCTGGGGTTGTAAAAGTCGATGATTGGACGCATCCCCTCAATCCGTGGCATCAAAAAGCCCAAAATGGGATTTTTGCCATCTGCTGCCCGTAATAAATCCTCTGGCCAAGCGATAGAAATATGCCCCAAACTAGCCGTAGGGTTTTCTGGCGGGTTGGCAAGCATTGCCTGGAGTTTATCAGCATGGGCTGTAGTTGGCTTGTGGTAAATCTTTGCCACCAAGTTGTTATCGGATGGCACTGCATAAACACAAGCTTCACCACCACGCCCCAAACTGACATTGAGGCTGAGGATTTCTTTTCTAGGGGAACAACGTAGTACCTGCATAATGAAATTACCGCTAACGGAAGTTATTTAGATGTGAAACCTGTAAATTGATTGCTCATGAGTTGTTGAATGCAGCTATAATGAGTGTCAAATCATCATCAGTGCGTTGGGTAATTCGGTCTGAGCGTAAAAACTTTACTAACTGCTCTTTTGCTTCTGTCTTATCCTCGGTATTGGCTACAAATTCAAATAGGGGAAAAAAGAAAGGTTTGTGGGGTTCACCAACAACCATATTCAAAGCCAGCATCTGTAGTCCGTCGGTGATGATACCAACATTCACTATCTCTGTACGCCACAATCTCATCTGCGCTGTATCTAAAGCACTAGCCGAAGTTAAAAACGTGGTTTCGTTAATGTATTCGCCACTATCAGGTATAGTCAGCGCCAAAAGGTTGCCCGTGCTATCTTTTGCCACTGCCAAACCATCACCTATTTGCACTACAGCGACAACTTCTGGTGTGGCAACCATGATAATTAAGGTAGTTGCTAAATCTTGAAGTTGTTTGTCACAAGTAGCCGCTTCAGCCTCAACAGCTTTTTTGGCAGCTAGTATGGCATCATTTAAGAGCGATCGCACATAAGCATCATCACTCAAAAGTTTTCGGGTGATTCCAATGCTCGAAATGCTTTCTATTGCTGTCTCCACAGCAATAATCGCTCCCACTTTCCCCAGTAATGCAGAACCCGCCCCATCTGCTGCGGCCGCCACTAAAACATTATCTGATAATATCTGCCAGTGATGAGCATCCTGACATAACTGCTTGTTTTTTAAGTGACTTGTACCACATACAGACGCAGCCACAATCCGCCATTGAGCAATCTGTTTTGATATGTTCATAGATTTTTTTTCAACAGCTAGCTGCGTAAACATCAAGCTGCGATTTTAATTAAACAGTCCCCCAACCAATTGGCGGTAGTGCTACCTGTTCGTCTACTTGCGAATGAGAAACGGCTGACATACTAGTTGATAGCCAAACAAACATCTCGATAAAATTCAATCCTTTGAGCTTCAAAGGTGTACGCACAGTTATTTGATTTAAACGCGCCATATTCGCATTTTCTACACCCACTGTAAAAAAAGCTACGCGCTTATTTGCTTCATCTCCCTGTAAGCGCTGGGATGCTTGCTCGACCACATTCTCTAACTCGCCTTGCGGTTCACCATCAGTAATCATGAATACCCAAGGACGATAGTAAGCAATCCCATTGGTACGATACTGAGATTTCCGCTCTTGAATTATGTCCAAAGCTTTATGAATTCCTGCACCCATTGTAGTCAACCCCTGTGCTGTTAAAATGGGGGGATTGAATTGATCGGCAGTCACAAAGTCTTGGACTACATTGACATTACTATCAAAAGTGACGATCGCCACTTCCACCCGTCTGGCAGCTAAGGAATTTTTAACTAATTCATCCTTTAGACTGAGTAAACCTTGATTTAAAGCCTCAATGGGATCTCCTTGCATCGAGCCAGATGTGTCTAGTAAAAGTACACAAGGACAGCGTGGTTCTGGGTTCTCAGCAAATTCTACGACTTCATCAAGTCTTAACGTATCGTGCATAACTTTTTGTGTTATGTTAAAATTCAAAGCTTTATTTCCCTTTTGTCAGATTATATAATTGCCAACCGCCGAAGCGACTATAGAATATAGTATCTAGTGGTAGATGCTCTAATCTTTATTAAACAAATTATTTTCATGAAGTTCTCAATATATTTAAGAAGAACTTGAGTACAGTTTAGTTTAGCAAAAAATAGTTTATCAAAACCCAGCCTTACCTGTTGTAATGTATCTACCAAAAATTTATATCCATTAAACTTACAGTACAATAAATACGTAGACTTTCCCAGATAAGTTTTTAAAGATTTTATGTAGAAGAATTCTTCCTTTACACAAACATTATTAACCATAATTAAGATCCTTAACTCTAGAAGTATACCAGTGCAAATGCATGAACTTGGAATCAAATTTGCTTCTTGAAGTGAGTGGGCATAAATAGACATCATTGTTAAGGTCTTAAGGAAAGAGTTCTTGGGAGTGGTTAAAATCCAGCATTAACCAACATCTCTTGATAGTCCAGCTATGACAAATGTTTATCTTTATCCATACCCACTTAGTTGTTCTTTGAGATAAGTTAAGTTAAAAGTGCCAAATGTAACAAATGAGTTATAAAACTTATAATTTTTAAAATATATACATGTTTTAAAAGGAATAACTTGTGCGTAGAAAAATATTACAAAGAAGAGGATAGTTTATCGCTGATATTTTCAATCTACAAATGTTCGATTGTTGATTCCGCAAAAAAAACTTGAAAAATATGAATAACTCAGGGACATTCACCAAACTACGTTCTCTAAGTTTGTTAAGACAGTTATCCAATTGCTCCGATAGTACTTGTTTACAAGCATTAAGTAACTCAGTTTGTTGGTCAATTTACTTAGAACAAGGAAAAATAACTTACGCTACCCATTCAGTTGAACCTTTTGATAGACTAGAACGCCATTTGCGCCGCCTCGGACACCAAATCCCTCTGCTTACTAGTGAGGTTCGCGTTCAAGTTCGTCTGATGTTTGAACCTGACTCCCACACTCAGTTAATCAAAGATGACAGCAATTCCAAAAGCCACCCTCCTGAGTATCAGGCAATATCCTGGCTTGTTAGTCAACAACATCTACATTCTACACAAGCAGCAGTGCTAATTCAAGAATTAGTTAAAGAGGTAATTGAATCATTTTTGCTCATCAAAGAAGGTACTTATGAATTAACAGAACCTATTGATAGAATGCCAAGAATTTGTCGCCTAGATGTCGAAAAAATTCTAGAACGTTGTCAAATAAGATTAGAAAATTGGCAGGCTTTTATTCCACAAATTTCTTCTCCATATCAACGTCCATATCTGTTAATGAACAGCAAAATTGAGGAAGAGGATTTACCAAAACTTCAGCCAGATTTAATTGATTGGATGAAGGGTTTTAGCCTGTGTCATTTGGCGACAATTTTGAATCAAGATGAAATCCAACTAGCTCGCAATTTATACCCTTACATACTTAAGGGTGCCATCCTCTTGCATGAACCAGATCCACCTTATGATCAATTACCAAAGATATTTGAAGCGCAATGTCTAGAACGGGCTACACCTACGTTTTTGGCAAAATTAATTACGGATATAGCTGATACCAAACAAGAGCTAAATACTACCCTCAACTCTTACCCAGATATTTCTCAGGAGAATATAGCTCCTGTTCCACAATTACCACAGATTTCTGAGCCTCCAAAAGAAAATTTTCAGGAACCAACAACATCAAATAACATAAATCTTGCTTCCCAAAGAGTAACGGCTGCTACTGTCACGGTAAAAAAAGTTCATAAAATTGTTTCTGTTGATGATAGCCCTACAATTCTTAAAGAAATTAGTTATTTCTTAGAAAATGAAAATTTTTCTGTAGTGACCATTAACGATCCAGTAAAAGCAGTTCTGTCAATTATAAGGCATAAACCAGACTTAATTTTGTTGGATTTAAACATGCTAGGAATTGATGGTTATGAGTTGTGCCGGATTATACGAAATAATTTAATATTTCAAAAGACTCCGATTATTTTTGTTACGGGGAATAAAGGAATTGTAGACAAAGTAAAAGCGAAATTTGTCGGGGCATCTGGATATTTGACTAAACCGTTCACTCGCGCTGAATTACTGAAAATAATATTCATGCATTTAACTTAGCTTTTTACTAAACAGCAATTACTAAATGCACTAAAATCTCTTGTAGAGTAAGAGAGGTAATTCGTAATTAAAAGAGTCAGTACATGGCTACTAATTTAGAAATTGACGAAAACTTAATTAAGGAAGCTCTCGATCTTGGTAGTCATCCAACTAAGGATGGCGTTGTTGAAGAGGCATTACGAGAGTATGTGCAGCGTCGAAAGCAACTGAAAATTTTGGAGCTATTTGACACGATTGAATATGAAGATGATTATGACTACAAGCAACAGCGCCGCAGTCGATGAAAGTGATTATATTTATTTATTATCTGATTCCGAAATCACCAGAAAATAATTGCACATCATAAAGTTTAAATATCTGGTCTATAGAAATCAGCGTTAAACCTTCTACTAAAGCTTGAGAAATTAGTATTCGGTCAAACGGATCTTTATGATGTAGAGGTAAAGTATTTAAATTTAGAACATGGGCAGGGATAACGGACAAAAAAGAGATCCCATTTTTATCTTGGCTGTCGTAGATGTCTTCTAAGGATTGACTAAGCGTGAGCTTCCCTACCTGACTCTTAATTTGTATTTCCCACAAACTAACAACACTGACATATAGTTTTGTGTCCGTTCGTTGTAGCAAACTTAAAATATTTGGTGATAACTTCTCAGGTTCACTGTCCCACCAAATAAAAATATGAGTATCTAATAAAACCTTCATAAACCCCAGAAAGAATCTGGTAAAGGATCATCAAAATCATCACTCATTACCATAGAGCCAAGATTTAAACCCGCTTTGGGAACTACAGGCTGTTCTTGGGGTTGAGACAAAGGCAAAACCCTTGCCCAAGGGACACCCTGCCGAGTTAGCGTCACTTCAACATGATTTTGGATATCTGACAATAAATCAGCTAAATTATCCGATAAGTCAGCAATATCGAAAGTTTTTGATGACATTTTTATTTATGCCCTACTCATAATGCCAGTATTTTCCTTAACAAGGCACCGTCAACAATTCAAGGTGCGTTAGCCTACTCGCACACATCTTAGAAAATTTCAACATTTGGGATTATTTATAGATGTTATCCTTAAACAGTTTTAAATTGCAAATACTTTCTGGCAAGGAGCGGAAAAAATTTTCATGAGCATCTATGTATTGAATATTTTGTAACCTCTTAATGCTTTCTGGTAAATATTCTAAAGCGTTGCTACTTATATATAGGTCTTCAAGACTTTCCAATTCACCAATACTTTCTGGCAAAGATGTTAATTTTGGATTCCCTTGAAGATAAAGAGTTTTTAATTTTTTTAAATTACCAATGCTATCAGGTAATTGGTGGAATT
This sequence comes from Nostoc sp., assembly GCF_036917435.1. Taxonomy (GTDB): domain Bacteria; phylum Cyanobacteriota; class Cyanobacteriia; order Cyanobacteriales; family Nostocaceae; genus Nostoc. The sequence goes on along the minus strand of NZ_JBALDM010000028.1, from coordinate 18,291 downwards.
CCCAATTGCCACTAATTTGTAAGTATTCCAGGTTATCAAGATTACCAATCGTATCAGGCAATAATTGTAGCGCAGTTCCGTGAATGCTAAGGTAGGTCAAGGATTTAAGTTGTCCAATAGTATCAGGAAGTTTATCAAAATAACAAAGATCACTTATACAACCCCAAATCTCTAGTTTCTCAAGATTTTTCAAATTGCCGATAGTTTCTGGTAGTTCTTTAAGTCTCCAACAATCACAAATAGATAAAACCGTTAAAGTTGTAAGATTGCTGATACTTTCAGGTAGATACTCAATCTGACGATAATCACAAATATAAATTTCTGTCAAAGTCGGATGCTTTCTATAGTCTTCAATACTTTGCTCAAGTTCTTCTAAAGTGTGACTATTCATAAAAATTATCCGTAGATTTAAGTGGAACACAGTGATCTGCATTCACAAGCTATATGATTTTTAATCTAGAAGTGTCGCGGCTTACTAGAGTATTAATTAAGTAGTCAAAAACCTAACCCCCCAGCCCCCTTCCCTACGAGGGAAGGGGGAGTTTGACTCCCCTCTCCGAAACGGAGAGGGGTTGGGGGAGAGGTTCTTCCAGGATTACTGAATTGGTTTTCTACAGCCGATCGCACAAAATGTAAAGATAAAGTAAAAAAGCGATATTATTCTGCCAGTCTAACGTAGTAGGATTGTTCAAGTGAAAGGGTACGCCTAGCGGAATGAGTAGCCATCGAGCGCTTCTTGCACCCTAAAATAAGAACAAAAGACGATTCCTAAAACAAGCAGACTCCATGCGTATTTCTCTAAATTGGCTGCGCGAACTAGTAGAGATAAAACTTAGTCCTGAAGAATTAGCCGAAACCCTCACAATGGCAGGGTTTGAGGTAGAAGATATTGAAGATCGCCGCACTTGGGCAAATGGCGTGGTTGTAGGGAAAGTGCTTGAGCGTCAACCCCATCCCAACGCCGATAAATTAAGTGTTTGCCAAGTGGATATCGGCGCAGATGAGACTTTAAATATTGTCTGTGGCGCTGCTAATGTGAAGGCAGATATCTATGTGCCGGTAGCAACTACGGGTACTTACTTACCCAACATCGATTTAAAAATTAAACCTGCAAAATTGCGTGGTGTCCCTTCTCAGGGCATGATTTGTTCTTTAAAGGAACTCGGTTTGCCCACTGATGTAGACGGAATTCATATTTTTACCCAGGAAAATTTACCATTGGGTAGTGATGTGCGTCCGTTGTTGGGTTTAGATGATGTAATTTTAGACTTGACAGCAACTGCTAATCGTGCAGATGCTCTAAGTATGGTAGGTGTAGCTAGAGAAGTAGCAGCCTTAACTGGTGGGAAGTTGAGCATTCCTAAACCTGGTGAAGTCTCTATTTCCAAAAGTACGGGAAATTTAACTTTAAAAATTGCCGATACCCAAGCTTGTCCTGCATACATTGGTACGGTAATTGCACAGGTGAAAATTGCTCCGTCTCCCGAATGGCTGCAACAGCGTTTACGGGCGGCTGGGGTACGTCCGATCAGTAATGTTGTGGATATTACTAACTACGTTTTGTTGGAGTGGGGACAACCGTTGCACGCGTTTGATTGCGATCGCTTAAAATCTGTTGCAAGTAGCGAAAATTTAAGCATCGGCGTTCGCTTCGCCAATAATGGAGAATTTCTCAAAACCCTAGATGGACAAACTCGCACTCTAGCATCCCAAAATTTGTTAATTACCGCAAACGACAGACCCGTTGCACTGGCAGGAGTCATGGGTGGGGAAGAAACAGAAGTCCATCAAGGTACTCAAAGCCTAGTTTTAGAAGCAGCTTTATTTGATTCCGTAGCAATTCGCCGTTCTTCCCGCAGTGCAGGCTTAAGAAGTGAGGCTTCTGGCAGATACGAACGGGGAGTTAACAGCGCTGAGTTGGAAATAGCTAATCGCCGCGCCTTATCCTTAATTAGCGAATTGGCTAGTGGAATTCTTGTCCAGCAGGAAATTGCCGACACCCGCCCCGATCCTGCTACCTGGAGTCGTTCTATTGCACTGCGTTTAGACCGAGTTAATCAGATATTAGGGCCAATCGATTTAGGAGAGGACACAGGTGAACTCCAAGGACAAGATGTTGAGCGCATCCTAACTGCTTTGGGATGTAAGTTAACTCCTTCAGGTGAAGATAGCAGCAGTCAACCTACATGGTCAGTTTCTGTCCCACCCTATCGTTACCGCGACTTAGAACGAGAAATCGATTTAATTGAAGAAATTGCCCGTCTCTATGGTTACAACAGATTCTGTGATACCTTACCAGAAAGAGCCGAAGGTGGTTATTTATCTTTAGATGACGAACTGATTCGCAAGTTACGAGCTTTCCTCCGTGCTGAAGGTTTGACAGAATTAATTCACTATTCTTTAGTCAAACCAGGAGAAGAGAGACAGATAGTACTGTCAAACCCGTTATTTGCCGAATATTCAGCCCTGCGAAACGATTTGTTAGCTGGGTTGATTGATGCCTTTCAATACAATTTAGAGCAGGGTAATGGGGCGTTGAATGGCTTTGAAATCGGAAAAATTTTCTGGCGAGAAGAAGACGGTTTGCAAGAAACAGAAGCCTTGGCTGGGATTATCGGAGGCGATCGCACCGTTGGCAAATGGTCAAAAAGTGGACGCGAAGAACCCATCACCTGGTTTGAAGCCAAAGGCATTTTAGAAAGTGTATTTCGGCAACTTGCCTTCCAGGTAGAATTCCAACCCGATTGTCGGGATAATCGCTTACATCCAGGACGTACCGCTTCTTTGTGGATTCGAGGTAACAGACTGGGTATTTTTGGCCAACTCCATCCCCAACTGCGACGAGAAAAAGGTTTACCAGATTCCGTTTATGTTTTCCAGTTGGATCTAGATGTGCTTTTAGAGTCTCTAGGGCAAGATGAAATTCTTGTGCCAATATTCCAGCCCTATTCTACCTATCCAGCTAGCGATCGCGACATCGCCTTTTTCGCACCCGTGAAAATCTCAGTTGCCGAAATTCAAAAAGTAATTACCAAAGCGGGTAAAGATTTACTTGAATCGGTGGAATTATTTGATGAATATCGCGGCGAAAATGTCCCCGAAGGGCAGCGGAGTTTAGCATTTCGTCTAGTTTATCGGGCTAGCGATCGCACTCTGACTGAGGCAGAAGTTGAACCAGTACACAATAAAGTCCGCGAAGCCCTGGTGGAAAAATTCGGCGTTAACCTGAGAAGTTAGAAGTTACGAGTTTTTTGGTCTAGTTCCCAGGTTCAACCGGGGAATACTCTACTTGAATCTGTGAGTAATAAGTAATGAGTAATGGGTATTTACTCATTACTCATTACTCATTACTCATTTAATATTTTTGTGCCCTTGTCCCCTTGTCTCTAAGAATTATCTCCCCAAGACTTCAATATGTACTGGTGCAACGCCACTGCCCATCATTCCTAAAATTCGAGCCGCACCAGCAGATACGTCAATGACTCGACCCCGAATGTATGGGCCTCGGTCATTAATTCGCAGCACTACAGAACGACCGTTGCGGGTGTTGGTTACACGCACTTGCGTACCAAAGGGGAGGCTACGATGGGCGGCAGTCATTGCTTCTGGGTTGAATCTCTGTCCGCTAGCAGTCTTAGTACCAGAACCATCATAGCCGTAATAAGAAGCCATGCCTCTCAAGGTGGCTCGAACTACTCCTACTCCCACGGCAATCTCTTGGGGTAGCTTTGGTATCGATATTAGTTGACGCACTGGTAAATTAGCAATTTCTTTTAGGGGAGATGCATTACCTAAAAGTCTCCGCAGGCGATTAGTCGCTTGCAATGCATCTTCCGCCAGATTATTGGTGGGATTGGTTTGTGCTAGTCGCGTACTTTCGTTGATTTCGACCAATTCTTCGCCATTAATTTTGATTACATAGCGATCGCCATCTTGCTGGAGGGTAACGCTTTTATTTTGCGCTTGATTGGCTGTAGATTTTTCCCCTGCTTTCCAACTGACTGTAATCTTACTCCCGTCCACATTTTCCCGATTCAACTGGTTGATCTTAGCTGCTATTACACCAGCTATCTGAACCGGATCGTTGTCTTCAGAGTTAATCTGGTTACTTACATTTGTTAAGTTCCCAGTATTCAATGCATTTGATGAATTGCTAGCAATAAGGGCGTACGATTGTACGCCCCCTGTATTTGCAATTGCACCAACTTTTTTAGATTCAAAACTTGTATTTGATACAGAACTCAAAAAGGTGAGAACAGGTATATTTCGGATAAAAAGGGTTGCCGCCTTACGTCCTCTAATCTGATGAGGATGAATTTCTGTAATCACAGCATCCAAGGTTTGTCTCCCTGCTCTGGATTGGTACTCTCCCACCTTCACCACATTAGGGGCGGGTGATTTCTGGGAAGCTAGCGCATTTCCCTTGGTGGTTTGAGTACAACCGACTGAGGGTATGCCCAAAGCAGCCATAGAGAGGGCAACAATAATCCACAAATGTCTTTGATTCATGCGTCCGTTTTTTAAAGCGACTGTAGAATTTAAGTTTCATAATTCGCGGGATTTTTCACTAGCAAAAGTGATTTCCCTTCTAACAAACTCGAATTCGTTCTGTTTTCACTTTGTTTTTTATAACTGCAACAGACTAACACGAACCTTTTGGCTTGGGGATCAGGGTTTTAGCGTAATTATTGACTACTTAATTAAATTAAAGTTCCAAATTTAAGCGTGAAACCTTTCTCAAAAGCGGACTTTGGCTATGTAACGCTTTTTTCTGCTACTCAAAAATTTCTTAAAAAAACTTTACGCTTATTGCACGCCAAAGTGACGATACCCTATTGACTTCTGTTCTAAAGGCTCACTACTATTCGTGTATTCTAGATAACATGTATTTTCACTATTTCCTATAAGACGATAATATAACTTTAATAAAATGGCATCGGCATAAATACTTAAAATAGTTTATTTAATGAAATATTTAGATTTCCCTGTGAATAAGTCATGACATGAGTTACATCTCAGATAATTATGCAAATCAGTTGAAGTTTAACTTATTTTTTCTACTTAGATTAATGATGACTTCTATCCCCCATAGCTCAACGTAGATAGGTGATAAATATAACTGGCTATTACCGTATTACTGAGTATAAAATAAAGAAAGATACTCAACTTAATATTTTTTGTGATTAACGATGAAAAAATTAGGAAATCTTGGCGATCGCATATAAATAGTATTAAAAATTACAGTGAATATTTGTAGACCTAAGTAATTGCTCAAGGATGATTTTTTACAGCAAGCTGTCTTTTCCAAAATCTTGCCAATTGTAGGCAGGTACAGATGCAACCTACTATATATAGTGAGTATTTTGGGGAATGCTACCAATCTGATGACAAGCCAAGTAAATCAAAGAGATTTAGAAATAGATTCATCGCCATTATTAGCTGTTCTTAAGGAATTGCATTCTCAGTACAAGTTACTGCAAGAGGGTACAGTAGCTAAATATATTCCAGAACTGGCGAAGGCAAACCCTGATTTGTTCAGTATTTGTATTGTTACAGTCGATGGTCAGATTTACAAAGTTGGAGACTATGACCAACTATTTACCATTCAGTCGATTTCTAAAGTCTTTGCTTATGGACTTGCTTTAGAAGATCATGGACTTGATTACGTTTTAACTAGAGTTGGCGTGGAACCAACGGGGGATGCATTCAACGCGATTGTTTTAGATGAGCAATCGAAGCGACCTTATAATCCAATGGTAAACGCTGGTGCGATCGCAACCACCAGCTTAATTAAAGGTTCCGGCCCAACGGAACGTCTTAACCGAACACTAGAGATGTTCAAGCGATATATTGGCCGGGATGTGTTCGTTGACATTTCAGTTTTTACCTCAGAACGCAGTACCGGACATCGCAACCGCGCAATGGCGCATCTGATGCTCAACTTTGGCATGATTGACCGGAATATTGAAGAGTCGCTGGATCTTTATTTCCAGCAGTGTGCTGTGATGGTGAATTGCCAAGACTTAGCAGTGATGGCGGCTACCTTGGCTAACAAAGGTATGAACCCCATCAGCAAAGAACAGGCGGTAGATAAGCGTTACATCAAAGATATTCTGAGTGTGATGTACACCTGCGGAATGTACAACTTTGCCGGTGAGTGGGCTTATAAAATTGGGATTCCGGCGAAAAGCGGTATTTGTGGTGGGATTATTGCCGTTGTACCCAATAAAATGGGCATTGGAGTTTTTTCACCGTTGTTGGATGTGCGTGGTAACAGTGTGCGGGGGGTGAAGGTGTGTGAAGAACTTTCCCAACGGTTAGGTTTACATCTATTTGATTGTTCTGGTCAACAGGCGAAATTTAATTGAAGCAGAATTCGACGAGATCATCGTAGGGGCACAACATGTTGTGCCCCTACCCGTGTACTTCATTTACCCGCAATACGCTGTATATAGTTTATGTCTAATCAGCCTAATAAAAAGACCTCTCCCTGGTTTTACTAAGCAAAACCTGTCCCTCTCCGAGGCGGAGAGGGAAAAATTGGAACACAAGATTAAGGCGGGGGAAGGTTTGTTGAACTCAATATTATAGATATAGTCACCAAACTCTAAATTATCTCTCTTCGCCTGTCTTCTAGCTAGTTTACAACTCTTCTGCCTGGGGAAGCGGGAAGATTTCACCAGCCAAGTAAGCTGAAAAGTGCTTTTGGAAATACAACCAGGAAGTCATATCTTCCCCATCTATCAATCCTTTTGGGGCTTGTTTATATAGAGGAATACGGTTATTAATTTCGTCTTGCAGCAGTGGGTGTAGTTCTGTTAAACCATTGACTTTGCTGCCAACAGCACTGTAGATTAATTGACCAGGGCGATCGCCCATTTTCATCCAGGGAAGCCATTGACCAATCCGATCCCAACTCAGTTTGAGTTCAGAAACTGAAGAGAGGGCTGTGTTAAATAAATCTGTGGTTGGCACTGTTAATTTAAATAATTCTGCCGCCTGATAAATTGGATTTGGGCTGTATTCGACAAATTTGCGATCGCTTGCGAGAGGATTGGGATAATAGGGAAATATATCAAAAACGAAGGTTGTGCTATCACCGTCTACTTGTGCAGGGAAATTTCCCTCAAACTTACCCTGCACTGGATTATTCGCAACGTGAATTACCGGAACTGTTTCGCCTGTCCAAGGATTCTCCCATTTGCGTAAGACTTCATCTGTTTTTGGGTTGAGGTAGTAAGTCAGTTCTCTAGAAGTAAAGTCCCAGCTACCCTCTGCTGTAGGAATACATCGGCTAACACTCAATCCCAGCATCTTAAATAAGAGTTGTCTTTTTTCACCGGGGATAAAGGCGTAAATTTTACCTTTCCAAATCAGGAAAGTGGATTCGCTAGAATCGAGAGAAGAACGAGTTTTAACCCAGTGCTGCGCTTCAAGTTCTTGGATTTGGGCAACCATCTAAAGCATCCTTAGTGTTTGGATAACAAAAGGATAAGCTAACCAGCATTCAAGTTGCATCTTTAAAAGTGGGGAGTAAAGAAGAGAATAGGTTACAGGTTAAAGGTTACAGAGTACAGATTATTCCCTATAACCTCTCCCCTAATCCCAATGCCCAATGCCCCATGCCCCATGCCCCATGCCCCATGCCCCATGCCCAATGCCCAATGCCCAAATCAATTAAACTGATTCAGAAAGTTTCTGATCGAGATGGCGAAATAAGAACACCCAAAGAGGTAGGGAACTGTTAATCGCAAGCAGTCGCACTAAATGACCAGTTGTGACGATTTCAACATTATGATTCAATGCTAGGGAAACCAAAATCATTTCTGCCGATCCTCCTGGTGCTGTGACTAGCAGACAGGTTAACCAGTCCCAAGAGGTTAATTGCATGGCAAGTATAGCAGCGATCGCACCGGCGATGAGAGTCATCCCTACAGACACTAAGGCATAGGCGACAGTCCGCTTCTGAAAGTTGGGTTTGTCTCCCCAATATTCACCAATAGTAATTCCCAGCAGCATTTGACCCAATAAGTTAATTAAAGGCGGCGGACTAAAACTAATATCACCCACAAAAGGCAGCCAATGTAGTAAAGGATTACATCCGATACCAATCAACAATGCACCAAAGAAATCGGCGGCAGGAATTTTAAATAATATAGCTGGATAAATTACTAATCCAGTGATTAGGAGTACTAACAAGAGTAATTCTAGTTGAGATGGATCGAAATTGAGCCAAGCGCCGTTGATTGGGAGTGTTTGCGGAGAGTAATTACCAGTTGATGTCCTAGCGATCAAGGGGATCAAAACAACTACTGAGGTGACGCGAATCGCTTGAACTAGGGCAACTAAGCTGACATTTTTATTGTAATCAGCTGCGATCGCAGCCATAATCCCTACACCACCAGGAACTGTGGCCAGCATTGCTGTCAATATGTTGGTTTTGCTGAGACGGGCGTAAATATAACCAATACAGGTTCCACTCAGCAGCAAAAACAAGGTCAGAAAAATAAATACGGGAATACCAGAAGCAACATTTGCTAGATTACCGTGGGTATTAGAAGCGCCAACAGTTAAACCTACAAGTGCCATTCCCACTTTTCTGGCAGTGCGGTTAGGTTGAGGGGAATACTTATAGAAAATTCGACACCCTTGAAGAATTATTGTACCAGCAGCAATCCCGCTAAATATCCAGGCAATCCTGCCAATTTGGAACTTGGCGAGAAGTAAACCTAGAGGTAATGCTAGAAGTATTTCTAAGACAAGGACAATTAGTTGCTTTGTAAATAGCTGTTGTTTATTGGTGACAACAGGATTTTCATGAGTGTGTTCTTCCAAGCTGGGAATAACACTTACGCTTTGATTCATCTATAGAAGCTTTTTTATTAATTTAACTTACAGAATGTAAAGGAAAACTGCTGTATGCATCCAAGAATCGCTATAGAGAGAACATAGGGGTACAGCGATCGCTGTGCCCCTACAAACAATTTATATTCCTTTTAATGATTTAGCCGTTTAATCTTCGTCAAGGGCTGGGAAAGCTTCTTCAAGCTGCCACAACTTATCTTTGTTTTGAACGAACCAAATACGAGTTTCAGGAGTTAATTGACTCCAAATGACTTCAACCGGGATGTGAGGAGATGCATATTGGTACTGCTGACCAAGCGATCTGAGATTGTCCGCCACATCATGGGGAATTCCGAATTGTTCCCAGTCAACTATGATATGTCTTCCCGAAACTCCGGCTGTAGGGTCGAAAATCAATTGTGCCGATCTGATTAAATCAGCAAAGTGTTTCGGTTTTAGTTTCGTGATCTCCTGAATTTGGAGTGATTCGTTATGCTCTTGAGACATTATCGCCGCAGTGGTAAAGATTAAGTGGTATTTGAACTTACTGCCAGAGATTTTGATCCCAATATTTTTACTTTAGCGCAGAGCCGCTAACTTGAACATAACTTAACCACACAAAGAGTTTGAGCAAACTTCCGGTATAGTGTACCAGTACAATGTCTAAGCTAGTGCAAGATGTTTTGTAGTAAGGACTTTAGTGCTTAGAAAATAAGGAAAGACTAAAGTCCTTACTACCAACTTTGACCAGTCCCTATTTTAGTGACGGGTATAGGAACGCTCAAAGTGAGTTTTGAGTCTTTGTGCCATAGCAGACATTGCGACTGCTGCGACAGAAAGCGATATCGCAGCTATTCTAATTCTAAAGTCATCTGCAAGTATCGCTCCAGCAGCTAGAGCGATCGCTACTCCTATACAACTTTGTTTGACTGTATTTGTAACTCGATAAGCTCGATTACATGAACTACAAATAAGTGTGTGCCGCGAGAATCTATCTAGCAAAATTGGCTTTGGATTTAAATCGTCATTCTCAACATTCTTCCATGTAGAATAACCTTGATAAAAAGGCAAAGACGATCCAAATTTATCTAGCCACTTGCGGTACTCAACCACTAATGTGTCAGATGTTTTCAGAGGCAAATATAGTTCTTTGAGACTTGTTTGTAAGCGCTCAATTTCTAACTGTTGTCCTACAATCAGAGGCAAATCTTGCTCTAATATTTTGTTAGTATTTAAGTGATCTAGCCACCGAGGTCTGAGCTTGACTCCCAAATTCATGAAATTACGATAACCTCTAGCTAGAAGACGGCATCGCCCTTTGCCTAAAGGAATAGAGTATAAAGCTAGTCCAAATGTCCAGCCTTTATCTTCAATATAAGCATTGTTTAGAACAAGAGTTGGAGCCACGAAATCAATATACTTCCAGGCTTCATTTGATTTATTAATTCCCCGCCACCTACCTTGAATTCCCTGAACCGAACTCTTTAGTACTTCCATTTCTAGCGGTTGGGCATTTTTGCGATTACTACCACCTCTCATACCATCATGGCTAATAGCAACATGAGCCGGATCGGTGACGTTCTCTATTAAATATGTTTGGTCATAAGGTAGATCCAAGATAAAGTCTGTATGTACAAATCCTGGCTTGTATAAATCTGGTAAAATCGGGATAATTTCATCAACAGCAGTTTCTTTTTCGCCAGCCCACACCCAAATCATACCTTGGCGTTCCACAACTTTAAACGATTGCACGCAAGCATTGGCTGGAATTTTCGCATCTGCTGGTAATTGAGGAATGTGCAGGCATTCACCATCACTGCCGAACTGCCAACCGTGATATAAACACTCAATTTTACCGTCAACAATTTGTCCTTCAGAAAGTTTGGCTGTACGGTGAGAACAACGATCTATTAAACAGATAAATTGTCCATTTTGGTTTTTGAACAAAACTAAAGGTTCATCGTACAACGAAAAGCTATGAGGGCGGTTGGTAGGTAAGTCTTGTACGAAAGTAACGGGATACCAACATTGCCTCCAGTTAAATTCCTGCTTTTCTTCAAGCGTTTCAAAGGTAGAAGTTGGTGGTGTTGCCTGTAGTGTCTCTGTTTCTAATGACATATTTTTCTCCAGGTTTCTATAATCTTATACCTATCAATCAGGAAATTATTAGTTCTAGAGATAGAATGTTTTTAGGTTAAAACTGGAACGTTCCTATTTAGATATGTCATTTGATTAACTAAATCTTGGTTGGATTTTTTACCTCAGTTAATCACTTTCGATCAAAACTGTAACAGATGCGATCGCAATTAACATTTCATCATTCTTATCATTGAGTTCGGGAATAGCCGTCCCTTGAACTATCATCCCCCCAGATTCTACGGTAAGGCTTTTGTGACCAAATGGTAATACAGCTAATACCTCTTCTTCTCTAACTTGCTCTGGGTATGGCACTGCTACCTGAACCTCTATAATCATTTCATTGGGGTGACTTAAACCTGCAACTTCCCAAACACCAGGTAAAGCATTGTGAGCGATCGCATTCCTTACTGCCCTAGATGCTGCTACTGTTGGATCTTGTCCATGTTGATCTATTCCCATTCCCATCTCAATAATCAACCGTTTACGCACCATTACTATCTCCGGTAAATTTGCACCTTATATAAATCAGGAGTCAAAAGCCAGAATCTAGAGTTTTCTGAATACTGACTTTTAACTCCCCAAACGAGAGAATATATCTATGTCCTTCTGGGAAGGAGGTAAAATTCGTGGCAGATTCTGATTAGTTTTGGAACTTATAGCGTTTCCCGGTTTGGTGAGATACAAGAACCCCACCCCCAACCCCCTCCCCGCAAGCGAGGAGGGGGCTATGATGTACCTCGTTTGATTAGGAAAAGCTTGAGGTGATTTAGACGATATGCTGTAAACGACTCAGACGCTCTGAGTAACTTTTCATCACCTGTATGGCAAACATAGGTGTTTCCTGAACGGCAAACAGAAACCCTTCTTTATCAAGAAAACCTAGTTTGGTATTCCCCTTGGCAATAGCTGTATAAGTTCTACTTTCTACTCCTACAAGTATCCCAGCACCAAAAACTTCGCCCGTTTCAATGGTTTCTACAACCTTTTCATTGACTACTATATCTACCTCTCCTTCGAGAATGCCGTACATAATATCACCAGACTGTCCTTCTGCAAAGATGACTTCACCTGCTGAGAATGCTTTAGGCTCGGGTTGTTTTTGAAATATACTGACTGTTGTTACAGGACTTAGCATTAGAGCAACCCCAAAATTATTGGTTTTTAGACGAAACTTTTTGATAGCTTTAGGCGAACCCAAAAAAGTATACTACTTTATGTCGATTAACTCTCAATCTTTGCAAAATTTCTGATTAATCGTCTAATCGTCTAAAAACCTTTCCCTGGTTTTACTAGGCAAAACCTTCTCTCTGTGATTTGGAGAAAAATTTGAACGAAAATTCAACACAGGGAGAGGTTTCTCGAACTCACGTTCAAATAGGGAATTTTGGTTTCCATGCCATCTTCTATAATTGATAAAACCTGTACACCTAATTTTAGGCATGAGACTGTGACCGAATCAGGAAGTTACAAAAATACTGTAAACCTACCCAAGACTAACTTTGACATGCGGGCAAACGCCATCAAGCGCGAGCCGGAAATCCAAAAATTTTGGGAAGAAAATAAAATTTACGATCGCCTCTTTGAAAATAACCCCGGCGAATTATTTATACTGCACGATGGGCCTCCCTACGCTAATGGCTCACTCCATATTGGTCATGCCTTAAATAAAATTCTCAAAGATATTATTAACCGCTACCAAATGCTACAAGGGCGTAAAGTTCGCTACGTTCCTGGTTGGGATTGTCACGGATTGCCCATTGAGTTAAAAGTTTTGCAGAACATGAAGTCAGCAGAACGGCAAAATTTAACGCCTTTACAACTGCGCCAAAAAGCGAAAGAATTTGCCCTAGCTACGGTAGATAACCAACGCCAAAATTTTAAACGCTACGGTATTTGGGGTAATTGGGATAACCCTTATCTAACTCTGAAGCCGGAATACGAAGCGGCGCAACTTGGCGTATTTGGTCAGATGTTCTTAAAAGGCTACATCTATCGCGGTTTGAAGCCAGTTCACTGGAGTCCCAGTTCTAAAACCGCTTTGGCTGAAGCTGAGTTGGAATATCCTGAAGGTCATGTTTCCCGCAGTATCTATGCAGCTTTTGCAATCACCAGTTTGGCGGAAGCTGTAAAACCACTGTTGGCGGAATATCAGTCTGATTTGGGTGTGGCTATCTGGACAACTACACCTTGGACTATTCCGGCGAATTTGGCGGTGGCGGTGAATGCAGATTTGAACTATGCAGTGGTGGAAGTGGAACCCCACCCCCCAACCCCCTCCCCGCAAGCAGGGAGGGGGAGTGAGGAAGTAGCTTCTCTATCAACGGAAAGGGGGAGTGAGGGGGTGAGGTTCCGCTATCTCATTGTTGCTGCTGATTTAGTGGAACGTTTATCTTCAACGTTGGGAGTTGAGTTAACTGTAAAAGCTACGTTTAAGGGGAATGATTTAGAACATACTACTTACCGTCATCCTCTATTTGACCGGGAAAGTCCGATTGTTGTGGGTGGCGATTACATCACAACTGAATCGGGTACTGGGTTGGTACATACTGCACCCGGTCATGGTCAAGAAGACTACATCGTTGGTCAGCGTTACGGTTTACCTATCCTTGCACCAGTGGATGACAACGGCAATTTTACCGAAGAGGCGGGAGAATTTGCCGGGTTAAATGTGCTGGGTGATGGTAATCAGGCGGTGATTGATGCCTTAAGTGCGGCTGGTTCTTTGTTGAAAGAAGAAGCATATCCTCACAAGTATCCTTATGATTGGCGGACGAAGAAACCAACGATTTTCCGCGCCACTGAACAATGGTTTGCTTCCGTGGAAGGATTTAGAGAAGAAGCATTAAAGGCGATCGCTACGGTAAAATGGATTCCAGCCCAAGGTGAAAATCGCATCACGCCAATGGTGGCGGAACGTTCAGATTGGTGTATATCCCGTCAGCGCAGTTGGGGTGTACCTATTCCCGTTTTCTACGATGAAGAAACTGGGGAAGTACTGCTGAATGAAGAAGTTATCAACCACGCCCAAGCAGTTATCGCTGAAAAAGGTTCTGATGCTTGGTGGGAATTATCTGTTGAGGAATTATTACCAGAATCTTACCGTAATAATGGTAAGTCTTACCGCAGAGGTACAGACACAATGGATGTATGGTTTGATTCTGGTTCATCTTGGGCATCTGTAGTCCAACAGCGTCCAGAGTTACGCTACCCTGCTGATATATATTTGGAAGGTTCCGACCAACATCGCGGTTGGTTTCAGTCAAGTTTGCTCACCAGTGTAGCGGTAAATGACATTGCACCTTACAAAACTGTGCTAACTCACGGCTTCGCTTTGGATGAACAAGGCCGAAAGATGAGCAAGTCTGAAGGAAATGTGGTTGATCCAAATACAATCATTGAAGGTGGTAAAAATCAAAAAGTAGAACCGGCTTACGGTGCAGATGTCTTGAGATTGTGGGTATCATCGGTAGATTACTCCGGCGATGTCCGCATTGGGAAAAACATCATTAAGCAGATGAATGATGTTAGAGGCAAAATTCGCAACACGGCAAGGTTTTTGCTGGGTAGCTTAGATGATTTTGACCCAGAAAAAGATACAGTTCCCTTTGAAGAATTGCCAGAACTTGACCGTTATATGCTGCACCGCATCAGCGAAGTGTTTGAGGAAGTAACCGTTGCCTTTGAGAGTTTCCAATTCTTCCGCTTTTTCCAAACAGTGCAGAATTTCTGCGTGGTGGATTTATCCAACTTTTATTTAGATGTTGCCAAAGATAGGCTGTACATCAGTGCAAAGGATGCTTTCCGCCGTCGCAGTTGTCAAACAGTGCTGAAAATAGCTTTAGATAACTTAGCACGAGCGATCGCACCAGTGTTATGTCACACCGCCGAGGATATTTGGCAATATCTCCCTTATAAAACACCTTATAAATCGGTGTTTGAGGCTGGTTGGGTGCAGGTTGAGGAAACATGGCGGAATCCAGATTTAGCGGAATTTTGGGAAACACTGCGACAACTCCGCACCGATGTTAACAAGGTGTTAGAACAAGCCAGGATAGAAAAATTAATTGGTTCTTCCCTAGAAGCGAAAGCTTTGATTTATATACCTCACAAACAGTTAGGCGATGCTATCAAAGCCTTTAACCCAGTTAAGGGTAACGGTATTGACGAACTGCGGTATTTATTGCTGACTTCTCAGGTGGAATTATTAGATTCTGCTGAAGGATTGCAAGGATTAAAATATACGACGCAGACAGAAGACTGGGGAATTGGGGTAGTGAATGCAGAGGGGCAAAAGTGCGATCGCTGTTGGAACTACTCTACTCATGTGGGAGAATCAGTAGAACATCCCTTAATTTGCGATCGCTGTGTTGCAGCCTTAGCTGGAGAGTTTTAACAGAATAAAACTCATAACTCTTGTGGGGTGGGCATCTTGCCCGCCTTTGACTACGGGCGGGCAAGATGCCCACCCCACAATAAGTAGTTGAGTATTTTTTTATTTGGAAGTCCCTTATGCTTTTATTAATGAAACGCATGAGTTTATTAATGAAACGCATGAGTTTATCAATGAAACGCATGAGTTTATCAATAAAACGCATGAGTTTATCAATGAAACGCATGAGTTTATCAATAAAACGCATGAGTTTATCAATGAAACGCATGAGTTTATTAATGAAACGCATGAGTTTATACTTAAAGCCAGTAGGGTGCGTTACGGCTTCAGCCTAACGCACCGCCAAACACTCAAAAATAGAAAGATTGTACACAACGCAGTGTGTAAAAAAAAGCAATAAAATATTTAAATATCTAAAAAACTCAGTTATATCTAAATTTTTGAACTTAATTGCGAAATTTAGAACTAAAACGGTGTGTTAATAGTAAATAAGATACACATATTCAAGGGCAGGATATGATACTTGAGACTGCGGCGATCGCAATTGGTTCTATAATAGCCACCAAAGCTTTAGAAAAAACCACCGAAAAGGTAACAGGAGTTTTATTAGATAAGACTGGTCAGTTTCTCGTCACCCTCAAAAAACACTCTCCTGATACTGTAGCTGCTATAGAGAAAGCACTAGACCAACCACTCGATTATGGCAAGGCTGTATTAGAAGTGCAATCTGCGGCTCAAGCTAATCCTGAAGTGGCTCAAGGTGTAGAAGAATTGGCATTATTAACAGAAAATAATCCACCCTCAAACTGGGCTGAAATTCTGAGAGAGATAAAAGCATCTGTGGAGAAATCTCAACAACCATACCCTTCAACTTTTATCCAAAACATCCAAAAAGCAATTAATGCGGCTCAAACCCAAACCATTGACCAAAGAGGTAGTACTTTTAATATTTGACTGAAGCCGTCTGACGGGGAACGGACAAAGTTAACTCCCACAAAATCTATTCTTTATCGCGGTTCGGTGAATTTCGTCGGGCGAGAAACAGAACTGACAATGCTGCATGAAGACTTGCAGCGAGGAAATTATGTAGCAATAGCCGGAATGGGTGGCGTGGGTAAAACTGAATTAGCTACCCAGTACGCCAGACGATACAAACAAGATTATGGGGGAATTGCTTGGTTTAACGACAGAGAAAGCAATCTCGCCGCCGAAGTTTTAGAGTTTTTCTCATTGCAATTCGGTTTGGAGATTCCCCAAGAATTAGGAGGAAACTTTTTAAGCCTTAAACAACAAGTCGCCTGGTGCTGGTCTAAATATCCTAACTCTACCTTGCCGATTTTAATCGTCTTCGATGACGTAACTAATTTAGACAACCTCCGCCAAGTCGTACCCAAGGATAACCGCTTCCGAGTCTTGGTTACTACTCGACTGCGGGATTTAGACCCAAGTTTTATTCAAGAGATTGCCTTAGATGTTCTCTCGCCTCAAAAAGAACCAGGTAAAGCTTTAGAACTGTTAAAACGACTGTTGAGGAAAACAGATAGGCGAGTTGAAAATCAACCACAAGCGGCAACAGCAATATGTGAATGTCTAGAATATTTGCCCTTGGGCATAGAGTTAGTAGGAGGCTATTTAGTACGCGACCCGGACATATCTTTAGATATCATGTTTGAGCGACTGCAAGAACGTAAATTAGCAGAAGCAGCTTTACAAGACCGGGAAAATCTCAACTCAACTCAACTAGGAGTCAAAGCCGCCTTTGCTTTAACTTGGTCAGAACTCGACCCACTGGCGCAACAACTAGGAATATTTTTGAGTTTATTTTCTCCTGTACAGATTCTTTGGGATTTAGTTATTCGGGTGGCGACAGGTGGAGGGGAAACAGAAAATCAGGAACAAAAACAGCTAACTTGGTCAGAAGATGAATTAAACGCAGCTAAAAAGCAACTCTACGGGTGCAACTTGCTGCAACTCTTAGAAGAAAGAGCAGGATGTTATAAAATTCATGCCTTAGTGCGGTGGTTTTTGCAAGGGCAGTTAGCCGATGCTGGCGAGATGAAATTAGTTTTGGAAACAACCTTCGCTACTGCAATGATAGTTAAAGCCCAAAGCCTTCCTTATTCTGCCACTTCTGAGCAGATTGAAAGCATCAGAGATATCGTTCCCCATCTCGAAGACCTGGGTAAACGTATAATTGCAGAGATAGAAGAACCAAAAGAGGCAGAGATAATTTCTTTAGCATCAGTTCCCAGCAATAAAGTAATTTGGATATTTGAAGGGGTAAAAAGATTTTACGAAGGACAAGGACTATATAAATTAGCAGAACCTTGGACTAAAGATTGCGTAAATGTTTGCCAGTCCTTGTTTACTGGGGAGCATCCCGATGTAGCTACTAGCTTGGACAATTTAGCTTGTCTCTACCATAGCCAAGGACGGTACAGCGATGCCAAACCTCTGTTGATTGAAGCCCTGGCAATGAGAAAGCGCCTATTTGCTGGGGAGCATCCCGATGTAGCTACTAGCTTGAACAATTTAGCTTCCCTCTACAATAGCCAAGGACGGTACAGCGATGCCAAACCTCTGTACATTGAAGCCCTGGCAATGAGAAAGCGCCTGTTTGCTGGAGAGCATCCCAATGTAGCTACTAGCTTGAACAATTTAGCTTACCTCTACAATAGCCAAGGACGGTACAGCGATGCCGAACCTATATTGATTGAAGCCCTGGCAATGAGAAAGCGCCTGTTTGCTGGGGAGCATCCCAATGTAGCTTCTAGCTTAAACAGTTTAGCTTCCCTCTACGATAGCCAAGGACGAAACAGCGAAGCCGAACCTCTGTACATTGAAGCCCTGGCAATGAGAAAGCGCCTGTTTGCTGGGGAGCATCCCAATGTAGCTTCTAGCTTGAACAATTTAGCTTT
>NZ_JBALDM010000027.1:0-135730 GCF_036917435.1 Nostoc sp. | reverse complement strand
TCCCTATTCCCTATTCCCTATTCCCTATTCCCTATTCCCTATTCCCTATTCCCTATTCCCTATTCCCTATTCCCTATTCCCTATTCCCTATTCCCCATTTGTAAAAAATCGCCTACCAGATAAAGGGAACCACATAAAACGATTAAATCGTCTGTGGTTGAAGTTGCGGCTTTTAGTGCTGTGAATAAATCTGGATGGATTTGGCGATCGCTTAATTTGGGACAGAGGGTGTAAGCTAGGCTTGTTAAGGAGTCGAGATCGGCGGAAGTTCTACCTGGCCAAGATTCTACTGGTATTGGGACTAGAAAAAGGCGATCGCCAGGACGCAACAGGGCGGCAAAAATATCAGCATGATCCTTATCAGCAAACATTCCCATAACCCAAGTGACGGGCTTGGAGTTAGCTGCATCTAAGCTATCGACATACTGGCGAAGAACTTGGGCAGCAGCTGTATTATGAGCGCCATCAAGTAATATTTTATGGTTATTCCAGGTAGCCCATTGCATCCGCCCTGGCCATTGAGTTTTTGCCATGCCCTTAATTATGGCTTCTTCAGAAATCTGCCAACCTTGTTGTTGGAGAATTTCTAAAGCTGCTATTGCCAAAGCTGAATTTGCTAATTGAATTTGTCCCGCTAATGGCAAAGGATATTTAATTAATTGAGAATTTTGAAATGTTTCATAAGCTGCCCATCCTGTAGCGATTTGACGGGCGGGTTGAGGCGTAAAAATCGGGCATTCTAATTCTAAAGCACGCGATCGCACAACTTCTTCTGCATCCGATGGTAATTGCCCAACTACAACAGGGCATCCAGGTTTGAGAATACCTGCTTTTTCTCTAGCAATATCCGCGACGGTGGGGCCGAGTTGCTGCCAATGTTCCCGGCTAATAGAAGTGATGATAGTAACCAAAGGTTCTAAGCAGACATTGGTTGCATCTAAGCGCCCTCCTAGTCCGACTTCTACCACAGCTACATCTACTTGCTGCTGGGAAAAATATAACCAAGCAGCCGCCGTAATTACTTCAAACTGAGTTGCCGATTCGTCATCAGGGCGAATCAATCCTTGGACTTTTTCTAATAATTGGCTCAATTCCTCTGAGGAAATCGCCTGTTCATTCAAACAAATACGTTCTGTCCACTCGACTAAATGCGGTGAAGTGTAGCGTCCTGTACGATAACCAGCCTCAGTGAGTACCGAGGAAAGATAGGCACAGACTGAACCTTTACCATTAGTGCCAGCAACGTGAATTACTGGGACTTGCTGATGAGGATTACCGAGATTTGCCAATAAGTTGATAATGCGATCGAGTCCCAGATGGACACCAAAGCGTTGAAGAGGTTGTATTACAGAATCAATATCCAAAGTGAAAAGAGAGTGGGGATGAGGGGGATGAGGGAGATGAGGGAGACGAGGGGGATGAGGGAATACCCAATGCCCCATGCCCCATGCCCAATGCCCCATGCCCCATTATTGAATTTAAGCTTCTCTATCCAAAAAGCCTTGAATTTGTCTTAAAGCCGCAGCGCCGATATTAAACACTGCCCAGCTAGCGGCAATGGCAACTGGTGCTAAAACGATCGCTATACGGTAATCGATATCCATATCTAGAACCCCTCTTTTAAGTAGAAATTAAAGTTTTGTCAACTGCCCTCATTTTTATTTTTAGCTGAAGTGGTCAATTTTTCCCAAACTATATGTAAAGAATCTTTAAATTATGGGGCATTGGGAACTAGGCATTGAGCATTGGGAATTGGTTTTGCTTCATATCTCCCTCATCTCCCTCATCCTCCCCACTCCCCACTCCCTAAGCCTTGCTAAAGCCGAGATCAGTACCTTTGCCAGCATGAACTAAAGCTAACTTTTGGTAACGTTTAGCGTGTTCAATTAGTTCTGCGGCTTCAGCCTCTGTTAATTGTCGTAACACTTTGCCTGGAATACCTACAACTAGTGACAAAGGCGGTATATTTTTAGTTACGACAGCGCCAGCGCCGATAATGCTACCAGCACCCACTCGTACCCCATCTAAAATCACCGCGCCAATGCCAATCAAACTTCCACGCTCAATGTAAGCGGAATGTATCACAGCGCGATGACCTACAGTAACATGATCTTCTAAAATTGTTGGAAAACCAGGATCGCCATGTAGAATTGCACCATCTTGAATATTTGTGTATTCACCAATTTCAATCCGTTCTACATCTGCCCTCACTACTGCTCCATACCAAATGCTTACCCCTGCTGCTATATTTACCGAACCCATAACAACAGCATTAGCTGCGATGAAGGCAGCTTGAGAAAAATCAGGAGATGTCCAGTAAGAAGCTGTAGACACGATAGAATATGAATATGGTACACAGGAACACTGGAGAAACTCCAACCGTTGAGGCTGGTTGCACCACCAGAATATCACACAGTCAAGCCTCTACGCGGAGGAAAACACTCGTAAAAAATGTTCTTGCTGCAACTCCGTTTCTATGTGGCAATGAGCAAGTAATCCAAAGTGGTGGAGCCTAAGTGTATAATCCAATGCACTAGTGCTGGCGAAGGCAAAATTATGTTTGTATGCACTTCATGATGAATCCAGGCTTTCAGTACCCGATGTTTGGGCCGGAAATACAGTGTCCCCATTGTCGCCAGACTATTCCGGCGCTGACATTAACAGATACCTATTTGTGTCCGCGTCATGGCGCTTTTGAAGCTAATCCTGATAATGGAGAGTTAGTTCATTTGCAATCGGGCCGTCATTGGCGGAGATGGAATAATGAATGGTATAGGCAGCATACTCATCCCGATGGTATTCGGTTTGAAATTCACGAAGCATTAGATAAGCTCTATACCCAAGGCTATCGAGCAACAAAAGTGATTATTGCTCAACGCTATCAGGAATTGATGAGTGGCTATCTAGAACGCAGCACACCTTGGCGTTCTGGACAACCAGAAGTTACAGCTGCTCGACTATATGGCTTACCTGTTGAGTTTAGCCCGGATACCTCAGAAGATCCCTGTTGGGAAGTAATTAATTTTGACCTGGAAAAAGAACCTGGTGTCCCTGTACGCTACCCCTATTTCAGGTTGTTTGAGTAATAGTCTAGTGCTGAGTGCTGAGGGAGGAAAAGTAGTAATTACACTCAATTAAAAAGTTTTTCATTCTGAGAATTTAAGTGTAAACTCTTACTCGGCAATCGTTACGGGCTAAACGCCCCGCTATGGCTAACAGCACTCAGCACTACTTTCTTATGCACCACGCTTCTATTCGGACTGCGAATATTCATCGAGCGATCGCTTTCTACGAGCATTTAGGGTTTACAATCTCGGAACGCTTTACTACAGGCTACACGTTAGCTTGCTGGATGGAAGGATTGGGGGGAAGAATTGAACTGATCCAAATTCCTGAACCAAAGCCAGCCCCAGATGCCTTTACTGACGAGCATTATGTGGGGTACTATCATCTCTCGTTCGATTTAACTGAAATTACACCAGATTTACCTACTTGGTTGACAAGTTTACAAAAACGTGTATTGCTGGCTACTGAGAGTCAAACCGAAGAATTGCAACCCTTGAAGATACTTTTAGAACCGACACAACAGCAAATAGGCGATCGCATTTACGAAGTAGCTTTCATCGCCGATACCGATGGCTTACCTCTAGAATTCATTCGGGTGTTGGCAAAACTGCCATAATTTAGCTTTTGTATTAGCTTCAATGCTAATATATTGTCTTTCTGTATTGTTGCCGAAGTAAAAGATTTTTTTGCCAGATTAAACTGCGATCGCTCACCAAAATAATTATGTAACTTAATTTACAGATATATTTGCTAAGTACATGTATGGATTTTATAGATATTCCTTGCCGTTACTAATTTTAAGCTTATGGCTAGTAGCGTTTTTGTATTGAGCGATCAAACTGCTCATAGCCAACATCCAGCCATATTTAATAAAGAAAAATACTAATTAACCTTGCTAGTAAAAAGAATAATGCCCTCAACCCTGACAGAAAATGTCCGTAAGACAGTGCTGGAAAATGGTCTAACTGTCCTAACAAAGGAAGTGCATACTGCGCCAGTGGTGACGGTGCAGGTGTGGTACAAGGTTGGCTCACGTAACGAAGAACCAGGCGTAAATGGCATTGCCCACCAGTTGGAACACCTGATGTTTAAAGGTACTCTAAACCGTCCGATTCAATTTGGCCGTTTGTTTAGTGCTTTAGGTAGTGATTCCAATGCTTTTACCAGCTATGACCAAACTGCATATTACGGTACTGTGGAACGTAACAAGCTAAAAGCGCTCTTAGTGCTGGAAGCAGACAGAATGCAAAATTCCCAGATTGAGCCAGAACAACTAGCGAGTGAAAAGCGAGTAGTAATTTCGGAATTACAAGGTTACGAAAATAGTCCAGAATATCGCCTCAACCGCGCCGTCATGCAGGCGGTGTTTCCTAATCATGCTTATGGGTTGCCTGTAGGTGGAACTAAAGCTGATGTCGAGAAATTTGAAGTTGAGCAAGTACAAAAATATTACCGTAATTTCTACACTCCCGATAATGCCGTCTTAGTAATTGTTGGAGATTTTCAAACTGCCAATACCCTCGAAACAATTAAAGAAGTATTTGGCAAACTACCAAAGAGGCAGGAGGCAGGAGGCAGGGGGCAGGAGGCAGGAGTTATTTCTCCCTCACTTCCCACTCCCCACTCCCCACTCCCCACTCCCATAGTATTGCGAGAACCCGGAGCAGGACGACTGTTACAAGTTGTGTATCCGCTACCAGATGCGAATCAACCAGATGTACCGGCGCTGGATGTGATGGATTACATTTTTACAGAGGGACGTAATTCTAGACTTTATCAGGCATTGGTAGAATCAGGTTTAGCTAGTGAAGTTACAGCATCTGTCGCCAGTTTGCGAGAATCTGGCTGGTATGAAGTGTTAGTGACGGCTGGATCTAAAAAAGATTTGAAAAAAATTGATTCAGTGTTGAGTCATGCGATCGCTAATGTAGCAGAAAAAGGCGTGACAACTGAGGAAGTAGAACGAGCCAAAACCCAATTAACAGCAGATGTAATTTTAAGTAATCGTGATATCACCTCTCAAGCAATGCGATTGGGTAATGATGAGACAACGGTTGGTGATTATCGCTACACAGACCGCTATTTGGCTGCTGTTCGTTTGGTGAAACCGACGGATGTTGTAGCTGTGATTAACAAATACCTCACAAAAGAAGCTCGGATAGTAGGCTTTTTTGAGCCAACCCAAAAGCAGATAACACGGGTTGGTGACAAACCAGACTCAGCCCAAACTACAGAAAATTTCTCTCCTGGCGTGCCTGTGCTTCCTTCTGAGGTGATGAAATACTTACCGCCTGTAGATTTGGCCACAGATGCGATTGCTCAAGTTTTACCACAGGAATATAAACTTACCAACGGGCTGCGGATATTACTGTTACCTGATAATAGTACTCCCACCGTTACTCTAAGCGGCTACATTCAAGGCGGGACAGAATTTGATCCAGATAATCGAGCGGGATTGGCTGCTTTTGTAGCAGATAACTTGCTAAATGGTACTAAGAGTAAAGATGTTTTAACTATTGCCAAAATCTTGGCAGAACGAGGGGCGAGTCTAAACTTTGAAGTTCATCGTGAAGGTGTGCATATCGAGGGTGATAGTTTAGCAGGGGATTTGCCAATAATTCTGGAGATATTGGCAGATGTTGTTAAAAATAGTACCTTTCCTGCACAAGAATTGGAATTGCATCGCCAACAAACTTTAACTGATTTGCAACAGGAATTAGATGAGCCATCAGAAGTAGCCAAAAGAATATTTGTGCAGTCAATTTATCCGAAAAAACATCCCTTACACACTTTTCCCACAGAGGAAAGTTTACAGCAGATTCACCGCCAAGATGTGATTGATTTCAAAGCTAAACATTATCGCCCAGACACCACAGTGTTGGCACTTGTGGGAGATTTTGATCTAGACAAAGTGCGATCGCTCATTCAAAATGATTTTGGTAATTGGGAAGTTAGCGGTAAAGCACCCACATTGAAATATCCTCCGGTATCAATGCCGCAGAAAATAGTGAGTGTCAACCCAGTTTTACCAGGTAAAGCCCAAGCTGTGACATATATGGGTTTCACAGGCATTAAGCGGTACGATCCTCGGTTTCATGCAGCCTTAGTATTAAACCAGATTTTGGGAGGCGACACCTTATCTAGTAGACTGGGTGCAGAAGTGCGCGATCGCCAAGGCTTGAGCTATGGAATTTATAGCTACTTCCAAGCCGGGAAGAATGCAGGCACATTTTTGATAGAAATGCAAACTAGTCCAGAAGATACTAATCAAGCGATCGCTAGTACCCGTCAAATACTACAGCAAATTCATCAACAAGGTGTCACTTCACACGAAGTAGAGACAGCTAAACGCACCCTCATCAGCCATTACAACGTTTCCTTGGCAAACCCAGAAGAACTAACAGATAGAATTCTGATGAATGAGGTATACGGCTTAGATAAAGTAGAATTGCACACCTTTACTGACAAAATCCAGAAAGTCACCTTTGAGCAAGTTAATCAAGCGGCTCGTGAATTACTTCATCCAGATCAAATCGTAGTCGTTACTGCTGGGCCATCTCTGTTAGCAGAAAAAAGCATTAGGTAGAGATGAGCGCTGGGCATGGATAATATAAATAATAGGTAAAGCCGTTTTTCCCGCTAAGTAAGTGTGTCAAATTAAATATCAAACCTCACCCCGCCTCCGGCTTCCCTCTCCTTACTAAGGCTACGGTGTACATACAAATCGGAGTTACTATATTCAGATCCAGGTTTTACCCCCCTTAATCCCCCCTTGGAAAGGGGGGAAACAAGAAAATCTAGTTCCCTCCCCTTTGCAAGGGGAGGGTTAGGGTGGGGTAATTCGATAACTGGTAGTGATTCGATAACTTGTGTGTACACCTAGCCTTACTAAGGAGAGGGGTTGAGGGTGAGGTTTGATCTTATATTTAATTACGCTTACCTATTAATTGTTCCTGTTCATCAGCATTGCCTTTTGAAAACTAACAATGAAAATTTACAACCATTTATACCAAATTGTAATTACATCTATTACTTTCTCAAATACTTTTAGGCTGCAAATATTACCTCTAAGCTACGTAATATTAACGTTATTATTAAGCTTAAATTTCATCGCTGCAACTCCAGCAATGGCGGCAAATTTGTCTCGTGATTTACTCAAGCAACCAGCGACAGAAATTACAATTAGCTTGGGTAATTCAGCTAACGAACTCAAATTTGAGCCAAATCATCTAGAATTCGAGGCTGGCAAACGCTATCAACTCCGGCTTACCAATCCCAGCCAACTGAAGCACTATTTTACTGCTAAAGACTTTGCCGATGGCATCTGGACACAAAAAGTCCAAGCAGGCAAAGTAGAAATTAAAGGAGCCATTCACGAACTCGAACTCAAACCAGGTGCTGAGGCAGAATGGGTATTTGTACCCTTGAAATCTGGTACTTATAGCTTACGTTGTCCAATAGCGGGACATACGGAAGCAGGAATGATTGGAGAAATTGCCATCAAGAATTAAAAATTATTCGACTCAGTATTTAATAGCCGTCTAATGTTTCTATTAAAGATAATTGAGCTAAATCGTCAAAAAATAAGTTAGGGCGATTTTGCTTGAAGTCTAAAAAATCACAAGTATGTGAATATGTTATTCTGTATACATTAGCGACTCAACAGCGAGAATCCCAATCGGGGATTGAAATAACTTAAATTATAGATATTATTTCTCAAGTAATCTAGAGAAAGCATTCATACTTCATCGGCAAAGCCACCAGTAATTATTCATTTCCTATGAACATTTTCAGTAACTTACTTTCTCAAACAACTCTGCCTACAACATCAAAAAAAAAGGGACGAGGAATTGAAATTAAATCGTCGCGTGAAATTGAAATCATGCGACAATCATCAGCAATTGTGGCAACTGTCCTTAAAGAGATTTCCGAGCTAGTAAAGCCAGGAATGACAACGGCTGATTTGGATGCTCACGCAGAAAAACGTATCCGCGAAATGGGAGCAACACCGAGTTTTAAAGGATATCACGGTTTTCCGGGTTCTATCTGCTCCAGCATTAATAATGAAGCAGTGCATGGCATTCCTAGCCCCAAGAAAGTAATTCGCGTGGGGGATGTCTTAAAAGTAGACACGGGCGCTTATTACCAAGGCTTTCATGGTGATTCTTGCATTTCAATTGCTGTCGGTGAAGTGACAGAAGAAGCTGCTAAATTAATTCGCGTAGCAGAAGAAGCTTTATTTAAGGGCATCGAACAAGTAAAAGCTGGTGTATACCTGCTTGACTTAGCTGGAGCAATTGAAGACCATGTGAAAGCTAACGGTTTTAGTATAGTCGAAGAATTCACTGGACATGGTGTCGGACGTAATCTACACGAAGAACCTTCAGTATTCAACTACCGTACCCGCGAGATGCCAAATGTTAAACTCCGTGCGGGAATGACGCTAGCAATTGAGCCAATTTTAAATGCGGGTTCTAGACATACCCGGACATTATCTGATCGTTGGACAGCAGTCACTGTGGATAATTCTTTGTCCGCTCAGTTTGAGCATACAGTTTTGGTGACAGAGACTGGTTATGAAATTTTGACTGACCGTTCTAAGGTGTAATTGTCAAAGGTATGATATTTAATTTGCAAGCATTTACTCAGTAATAACCAGCTATGACCCAGAACTACCGCATTACTCTACTCCCCGGCGATGGCATTGGCCCTGAAATTATGGCAGTGGCGGTAGATGTGCTGAAAGTCGTAGGGGAGCAATTCGATCTGAAGTTTGAATTCCAAGAAGCCCTCATCGGTGGTGCAGCAATTGATGCTACAGGAGAACCCTTACCATCTGTCACTCTAGAAGCTTGTCGTAACAGTGATGCTGTCTTACTCGCAGCAATTGGTGGCTATAAGTGGGATTCTCTGCCATCTAATTTACGTCCAGAAGCAGGTTTGTTAGGGCTACGCGCAGGTTTAGGATTATTTGCCAATTTACGCCCAGCAAAAATTTTGCCCCAGCTAATTGATGCCTCAAGTTTGAAACGCGAAATTGTGGAAGGTGTAGATATTATGGTGGTGCGCGAACTCACTGGTGGGATTTACTTTGGTAAGCCTAAAGGGATTTTTGCCACAGAAACCGGTGAAAAACGCGGTGTAAATACAATGGTTTACACAGAGTCAGAAATTGAACGCATTGGGAGGGTGGCCTTTGAGGCAGCTAGAAAACGCGGTGGAAAACTTTGTTCGGTGGATAAGGCGAACGTATTAGAAGTATCTCAGTTGTGGCGCGATCGCATCACCCAACTTTCACAAGAATATCCAGACATCGAACTCTCTCATTTATATGTAGATAATGCTGCTATGCAGTTAGTACGCGCTCCTAAGCAGTTCGACACCATTGTTACAGGCAATTTGTTTGGCGATATTCTCTCTGATGCTGCTGCCATGCTTACCGGTAGTATTGGGATGTTACCCTCAGCTAGCTTGGGTGCTTCCGGGCCTGGTGTGTTTGAACCAGTTCATGGTTCGGCCCCAGATATTGCCGGACTTGATAAAGCAAATCCTCTAGCACAGGTGTTGAGTGCAGCGATGATGCTACGCTACGCCTTAGACCAACCGAAAGCAGCAGATCATATCGAACAAGCCGTATTGCAAGTTTTAGAACAAGGCGATCGCACCGGGGATATAATTTCTCCAGGAAAAAACCTCCTTGGTTGCCGCGCTATGGGAGAATCACTCATTAAGGCTACTAAACAAAAATAATTTTGTGGGTCAACTTAGGCAATTTGGCAACCTTTGTTATAAGTTTCGGGTAGACTAAAGTGAAATCTAGCAATCAAATAACAGTCGATAGTGTACGCATTACGACAAGCACAAGTAAATTTTACCGCCCCAAAGAACCAATCGCCTTTGATTGATCCTGCTGTAATCAGAGCTGCTGGGCAGATATACTATACTCACTGTGAAGTTCATCCCGAAATCGCTGGGCAACCTTCCGGTGTAGCAATTAATCGTGTTAATCATCGAGGTAAGGTTATTTTTACTAACCAACCAGTTCTTTTACCTCAAGAGTGTTTTGTACCCTTAAGTCAAATTGAATCACATATCTATTAGTCATTGGTCATTGGTCATTAGTCATTGGTCATTAGTCATTAGTTCTCGACAAAGGACTAATGACAAAAGACAAAAGATAAACGACAAATGACACAGGACTAATGACAAAGGACAATTGACTGTATGGACATTTTGTTCGCTATTCCAGCGAGTGTAATAGTCTTTGCTTTGGGTGCATCTATTGGTAGTTTTCTCAACGTTATTGTTTATCGGCTACCTGCTGGGTTGTCAATTCTTTGGCCGCCTTCTCGTTGTCCTAAATGCTTAAATCAGCTAAAAGCCTACGATAATGTACCAGTTTTCGGCTGGATTTCATTAAAAGGGCGGTGTAGATATTGCAAAAGCAAAATTTCTGTCCGTTATCCCATAGTAGAAGGGGTGACGGGCATAATTTTTTTACTGATTTTTTTAGTATTTCAAGTTTCGACTTTCACAATAGGCTATTGGGCTTTTTGTAGTTGGTTATTGGCACTATCGCTTATCGATCTGGATACAATGACCTTACCTAATCCACTTACTCAGTCGGGTTTAGTGGTAGGAATTTTATTCCAAATGGCCGTTGGTTATCTACCAGAAGGAAGTTTTGTCGCATTGGTAAATCACCTTATGATGGCGATAGTCGGTGCAGTAATCGGCTTATGGCTATTTGATGCGATCGCCCTATTGGGTTCAATTGCCTTTAGGAAAACTGCAATGGGCGCAGGTGATGCCAAGTTAGCAGCCATGATGGGAGCCTGGTTAGGCTGGAAATATTTGCTGTTAGCTAGTTTTATTGCCTGTGCGCTGGGAGCTTTAATTGGTAGTGCTGTTATTATGCGTAGACGCAAAACTACCAGTCAAGAGACATCAAGACAAAGGCTAGGACAAAAAATGCCTTTTGGGCCTTTTCTCGCGTTAGGATCTCTGATTACCCTCTTTAGCGGCGAAGCCATTTTGTCTAGCTACCTGCGGTTATTTTTTTTACCCTCTTGAATTGGAGTAGGGAGTAGGGAGTAGGGAGATGAGACAAGGAAATAACCAATGCCCAATGCCCAATGCCCAATGCCCAATTTCTAATAACCTTTCATAAGAAATATTTATAATTTGTGACTGTAACCAACATTACCCCATCGTCCCTTCATATTTTGATAATATTCTGCTTGTGACTTGTATTACCCTCTTGACGACGATTAACCGTTGGTAAACATAACTAGTGCAACAGATGCCCATCGGTCATAACCTAGCAATACGAATCATTGATTTGGGTGGGAGAGGGAGAACATCTTATTTGGAGGTTAGTATTCTCATGGCTTTGTCAGTACGTCAATATAATTAAGTCTGCTGGAAAAAAGAGCAGGAGACTTGTATTGGTATAAGTATTTTCGTTAAGCTGGCAACCAAAGATGATAATTAAGGTCTGAATTGCTTAAAAGCGTAGTTTGACGATGTAGTAATTAGTCATTAAGCAAAGACAAATGACTCATGACTAAAAACAACCCAATACGGTTTGATATGTTTTCGACCTCATACCCACTTAAAATAAAATAAAAAATGGCTAACAACGAAGAATCGCGTGGTTTAAAGTCTCTATTTGATTGGTTTGCAAATCGACGGAAATCAGGATCTACCAGCCTCGAACGCCAAGAGCGTGAAATTGCTGATGGTCTGTGGCATAAATGTTCTAAGTGTGGTGTGTTGGCATACACAAAAGACCTGAAAGCCAATCAGATGGTTTGTATCGAATGTGGTCATCATAATCGGGTAGATAGCGATGAGCGCATCCGTCAATTGATAGATAATAATACCTGGAAGCCTCTAGACGAGCATTTGCGTCCAACCGATCCGTTAGGATTTCGCGATCGCAAACTCTACAGCGATCGCTTGCGGGAAACACAAGATAAAATTGGCTTAATAGACGCAGTTCACACTGGTTTAGGTCAAATTAATAGTTTGCCCATTGCCCTTGGAGTTATGGATTTCCGCTTTATGGGTGGTAGTATGGGTTCGGTTGTGGGAGAAAAACTCACCCGGATGATTGAGCAAGCTACTCAACGGCGATATCCTGTAGTGATCGTTTGCACCTCTGGCGGCGCGAGAATGCAAGAAGGAATGCTTTCGTTGATGCAGATGGCGAAAATCTCCGCAGCCTTACAGCGTCATAGAGACGCGCGACTATTATATATTCCCGTTTTGACCAATCCCACAACAGGCGGCGTTACTGCAAGTTTTGCAATGTTAGGCGATATTATTTTGGCAGAACCCAAAGCAACAATTGGTTTTGCCGGTCGGCGAGTGATTGAGCAAACCTTACGAGAAAAACTGCCCGAAAATTTTCAGACTGCTGAAGATTTGCTCCTGCATGGTTTTGTTGACGATATCGTACCCCGTACCCAATTAAAGAATACCTTAACCCAACTGATTGCTCTACACCAGCCCGTACTAACACCACCTCACATGGTTTTGTGGGAAACAATGTCTTTGACTTCTACCGCCGCAGAATAGAATATTGGGCATGGGGCATGGGGCATGGGGCATGGGGCATGGGGCATGGGGCATAGGGCATTGAGTATTAGTTCTTTCTTCCCCTGCTTCCCCTACTCCCTCATCTCCCTCATCTCCCTCATCTCCCTCATCTCCCCACTCCCCACTCCCTCACCTTCCCGGCTCTTTGACAAAAACTAGTGGAACAAGTGCTACTAGTCGAAATAGGCTAGAGAGGGCAAACAACCCTAGTAAGCCTCCAAATTGAGCGAATTGGACGATGAAGCTGCCTATGGTTGCACCTAAAGCACCACTTGCTCCAGCAACGGCAGCTGCTGTCGCAAAATAGATAGACTGATTTTGAGTTGGTGCGATCGCTAATTGTATATTGTTGCTGCACAAATCAATCGCCGCCCAAGTACCTCCAGCCAAGATGTGTAACAGAGGTAGCCACAACCAGACATCAAGGCGATTAGCACCAATCCCCAGCCATAGCACTGGTGTAGCTGCAACCAAAATTCCAATACAGATGAGGATGGGACGATTACCTATCTTGTCTGCTAATTTTCCCCATAGAATCAGCATTAGCAAAGTTGCCGCCGCCTGAAGACTGTTGTAGATAGTCACATAACTTACATCTAAATCCAGCGTGTCCAGCATGTAGAGGTTGAAAAAAGGAGCGCTGAGATTAACAGCAAGATTCCAAAAGCTGAAATACAATAAAAATCTCAAAAAGTTAGAGTTTTTCCAGATGCTACTAGTTAACTGGCCTTGTGGCGGACAAATTGATTGAAGTACTTCAGAAGCTTCATCTTTTGCAACCTCTGGCTGAATCTCACTTGTTTGAAGTAACTTGCCACAATATGTATTTTGCAAACACGGATTCATATCCACTTGGAAATACTGACATCCCAATCCCGCAATTCCAAGCACGATGCTTATTAACAAAACTATCCCATAGCCTTGTAGAGTTCCGCCATACCAATGTGATACAGCTAAACCAGCCATTGGTACGCAAATCAAATTGGTGAGGTTAGCAGCACTATTGCGTGTCCCAAAATATCTGCCTCGCAATCGCCGGGGAACTATCATTGCTACCCAACTTAGCCACGATGCGGTTCCTAGTCCTCCCAAAAGATTGCTGAATAGGACAATCAAGAGTGTCAATATCACTAAGTGGTGAGTATTAATCACTCCCAAGCTTACGCCTACAATACCAATTACTAGAACCAGCCATAAGAGTCGTTCAATTCCGTGTGTACGAAGAGAATATTGAAAACGGCTGGTGCTGCGTTCAGACAAGTAAGCACCCAACGGCTGAATAAGATTAACCAACATGGGGATAGAAGACAGCATCCCAAATACCACGGGACTAGCACCCAATTCCACCAAGAAGTTGCTGAGTAAAATCCCGCCAGTTCCAAGAGAGTAAACTGCTGCTAAGACAGAATCCGCAGTGGAGGCTTTTAAACTTGTGCGAATCGCATCCTTGGGAATTCGAGAGGTTGGATAAATTGCTGTTGCTGGTGAAGAAATCTGGGAAATTTTCATCAGTGGCGCAGTTGTTTCAACCTGAACAAAATCCATAATGTATGTTTATCAGTAAAGCATCCTGATACAAATCCGGTTGTCGAAAAACTTAGTATGCTTTTATTAGCATTCTTAATATAGCGTTTCCTAATCAGATGAGGTACATCATAGCCCCCTCATCGCTTGCAGGGAGGGGGTTGGGGGTGAGGTTCAGTACCTACTCAACTGAGAACCGCTATAAGTTTTCGTTATTCTAGCTTGCAATTTTCAACAAAAATTTTAGATAAGTAAATACAGCAGATTGCAACTTGGTGAGGTACAGATCATCGTAGGGGCACAACATGTTGTGCCCCTACCCGTGTACTTCATTTACTGGCAATACGCTGTATCACTCCTTAATAACAGAAGGTACAAGTGATTAAAAAAAGGTTGTTTCATTTTTTAGGATTGATGATAGCGATCGCGATCATTGCTTGTCAAAGCCTACAATTACCAAGCAAACCCTTATCCTCTAACCCAATCAGCATCAAACTCAGTGGCTGGGGAGGTTCTCCTGTTGAGCAAAAACTTTTGAGACAGGTATTGCAAAACTTTGAGACAAAGCATCCAACTATTAAGGTCAAATATGAGGTAATTTCTGACCAATACATGGATGTCATCAAAACTCGTTTAGTTGGGGAAGCAGCACCCGATGTCTTTTATCTCGATGCCCTAGAAGCTCAAGCACAAAGCCGAAGCTTGGGAGTTGATTTCTTATCTCACGGGTAAAGAAGGGATGCAGAAGTGGACAGGAACAGGGTTTGTTTTGCCAACACGTAAATCAGTGGCAAAGAATTTGGGTTATGACCAAGATTCACTGCGATCGCTATTAGTGGCAGGAGTGGATTATGCTACACCTTGGCAGGTGGGTAAATATTCAAGTGCGATGGTCAATAACTTTGATAACCAGTTTGTCAGCGCCTTGTTGGGACAGCAACCATTAAAGCAGGCGATGATGAAGGCACAGAATGAAGCTAATCAACAAATCAAAGCAATGGATTAATAAGCCTGTATAGACAGGCTTAGTTAGTGTAGGTGCAGACTGAAGTCTGACGGAATTATCAAATTACTATCCTGGAAGTTGCTTTTTCAAAGCTTCCAGAGAAGCCCAACGGTTATCGACTAGAGTTTCAGAACTATCAGAACTATCAACAGTACTACTTACAGGAATACCTGGACAATTGCGATCGCACAATTGACGCTGAGGTACTGCTAAACACATCTGCTCATACAACCATTCGTTAGGATAAAAATAACCATCGGGTGGCAGAGTTTCAAGCAACTCTTCCATAACTACTTCCCTTTCTAGGGGCAAGTCATTTACTTGATTTGCAATTTCGTCTAACCAGATGATTTCTTTCGTATCAAGTCCTAAGCGGCGATTGTATTGCTGTAAACATCGGTTGCAGCTACAAGTAATAATTGTTTCCGCCTGAGCAGATACTTCCAGGTAACTGCCATGATGCTGCACACGCACATGACCGCGAACTGGTGTCAACGTTTCCAGACCAGGCAGAAATTCCTCAACTTGAACTTCCTCTGTCCGCTCCGGGGCTTTGGTTAGCTGCGGAATATAAATTGCGTCCATAGGATTTGTGAGATATCCTCACGAAAATGAATGGTCATTATCAGCAATAATACTGATACTACATCTTTATTTTAGCTTTTAGGAACAAGAGAAATTTTGAAATTATATTGAGCTTTCAATTAACCCTTGTACAGACGCGATTAATCGCGTCTCTCCTCACCCTTGTACAGACGCGATTAATCGCGTCTCTCTTCTTCTAAAGAAACTGGTTGCACAACCAGATGGCGATGCGGCTCTTTGCCGCGACTGAAGGTTTCCAAATCTCCAAATTCCTTCAAGAAGGTATGGATTTGTCGCCTTTCAGCAGAACTAAGCGATTTGATTTCCACTTCTCTACCAGAAAAGCGCACTTCATCGGCTGCTGCTTCTGCTAATGCGCGAATTTCGGCTTCTCTTTTGACCCGGTAGCCATTCAATTCAATGGTGTAAGAGGCTTGTTCCTCTGGTGGTTGGCTCAGATTAAGAACCGAATTTGCTAGATACTGAATCGCATCTAGCACGGAACCATCAGTACCAATTAATACCTGGATTTGTTCTGTTGTCAGATTAGTTTGATCGATTGTCAACCAGTAATTATCTGGTTCTGGGGAATCGCTGTCTTGAGACTGGGGAGTTTCTAAATTACCCTGAATCTCAGCAGGTACTCCAGTGAGTTCCAGCAGGGTTTTTAACCACTGCTGACCTCGCTGCATCGAAATGTTGCTCATGATCCCCCTGTGGCCTTTTTCTTAGAACTTTTCGGTTCAAATGGCAATGTTTTTTGTTCTGTTACTACTGCTTCTTTCTCCTGAGTTTCTACGATTTTTTGTAGTTCTTCTGGTAGAGGTTCGCGGGAAAGAAGATAAGTTTGTGCAGTTTGGAAAATATTACCAATCACCATATACATCAACACCCCGGCTGGTAGGGGGAAGAACAAAAACATTCCAGAAAAGATAACTGGAGTGATTTTGTTAACTGTATCCTGCTGCGGATTGCCACCACTGGAATTTTGCCCCGATAGCATTTGGCTAACATAAAGGCTGATTCCAAAGAAGACAATCATGGCGACAATATCCCAGTGGATTGTACCATCTGGATCTTGAGCGCCAACCCTGCCTAAAGCATCAATGAATAAAAAGCCTTTTTCTGCTGCTAATCCGGGGATTGTTCCTTGAATGCTAACATCTCCCGGTTGCAAGGCTTCTACATTGCCCTCAGCATCAATTTTTATCCGTTCTTCGCCTTTGGTGATTTTCCAATCAGGAGTTAGCTTATTTTCTGGATGTTCCGCTAAAAGTACCTGAAATGGTTTACCCTCAACAGTCTGATATTGAATTTTAGTATGTTCTCCAACGGCCAGTTTGCTACCACTGGGAAGGATTGCAGCTACTTTAACGTGTTCGCCATCAGCAACATAAATATTTTGAGCAGCAGTGGCAAAGGCTTGCGGTTGAATTTGCTCGATTTGTTCTGAGGGAAGGATTTGCAAGTTAACGCTGTAGTTTGCACCTGCAAAAGGCGAACCCCGCAAAGTGGCAAACAGCGCTAATAAGACCGGCATTTGTACTAATAATGGAAAACAGCCTGCTAAGGGGTTGCCAAATTCTTTTTGAACATTGACCATTTCCTCTTGCTGCTTTTGCGGTTCATCCTTATAGCGCTCTTTAATTTCTGCCATCCGCTTCTGCATCAGAGGTTGTACAATTCGCATCTTCCGCATGTTACGAATTGAGCCAGCACTCAGGGGATAGAGCGCGAAGCGGACTATCAATGTCAAAGCAACGATCGCTAATCCGTAGCTCGGAAATATACCATAGAAAAAATCTATGATTGGCAGCATCACGTTGTTCGAGAGAAAGCCGATACCAAAATCCATTATTCTGAATTCAACCTGAGGTACTGTAAACTGAATCTAATTTATCTAAATCATAAATTATGTGCGACTACCCTTCGCTACGGATAGCCGCACAATTAAATTGGGAATTGGGCATGGAGCATTGGGCATGGGGCATGGAGCATTGGGCATTGGTTCTTCTCCCTCTGCTTCCTCTGCTCATCACTTGTTAGCAGCCACGGTATATTCGGGATTTTTCGCAGCAATTCTTTCGTTAATGTAGTCATAGACTTCTCTGAACTTGGGAATTGCACGCAATTCGAGACGACTGCCGTTTTTTAGAGTTAGCACCATATCTCCCCACAAGCCAATGCCACGGGGGATTGTGACAACTTTGACAATTTCTGAGTAAATTATGTCAGTGCGATCGCGCCCCTGCCAACCTCCAATCACGGTAACTCGGCGATCGGTGATGCGAAAACGCAGCCACAATGCTCTGACAATTGCCCCAACTGTTAATGGTATCCCCACAATGGTTAGCCCAACTATCAGGTTGACAATTAAATCCCCAATATGGGGGCCACCTTCATAATAGACATCTTCACGAATTCCCATCGAACACCTCAGCTTGTGCCAACAACTGCTCTAATTCTTGCAGAAATTGTGGGCTTACGCACTTAGATTCTGCTGCTGTGGGTTTAACAATGAACACTAACCGCCATCCTGGTGATAATTTGGGCAGTAAATTATATAAAGCAGAAGTAATTTGCCGCTTGATTCGGTTACGAACCACTGCCCTTTTGCTGACTTTTGTACTTATGGAAATACCAATCCGCGTGCTGGGAAGATGTATTAACTCAATTGCTTGTGTAGTCTTGGTGGCAGTTTCCAAAGAAGGTTGTCTTGAACACAACGGCTTTAAGGCTCTCAATGTTAAATAAGAGCCGTTACGCCGAATTCCTTCACGGAAAACTGCCTGAAAATCCTTGCGGGATTTTAGCCGATTTGCTTTAGGCAAAGGCACAGATACTCTTTTAGCTCAATATGCCCTAAACGCTCAAACGATGACGACCCTTTTTTCTCCTAGCTCTAATCACGTTTCTACCATCTGGTGTCCGCATTCTGGCACGAAAACCAGAGGTTCTTTTTCTCTTACGGCTAGTGCCGCCTAGTGTTCTTTTCATACTGTTCTCCTCTTAGGTGATTTTTATAAAAACTCACAATCTCTAATTGTATCACTTTTTTTGTGAATTGGGCATTGGGCATTGGGCATTGATTAAACCCACTCAGCACTCAGCACTTTTAATTGATGCTCAAAATCCATGTTCCCATGTAGCGCAATAGTGGGACATCGCCTGGGGAAAGCACTTGACAGTTAAAGTAGTAGACTCCCCCGAAGGATGGGTTTTTGACGTTAGATAAGACTACCTCAACTGCGCTACCTGCTGGTACTGGCTCTTGAGGAAAAATATTAATCAGCCTGCCTTCTTTGTCCCACTTCACCTCAGAAAGCGGAACTGCTTTACCTTTGACTCTAACTTCAATTTTTTTCTGGTCAAAAGTTCCTTTGTAATAATTAGGGTAGTTAATGGCAATTTGACCAACTGCCAATTTCATCCTTTTCGCTGGAATCCTTAATATATATCGATCCCAACCATTAGCTTGTCCACCAAAATCTAACCGGAAGGGTAGTTGATTTTCGGCTTTTACGCCGCTAAATAGCGTAAATCCAGGTAAACTTTGTCCCCAAGTCAGGACTGGAAATCCAGCCACTAAACAGCTAGTCACTGCTAAAGCGGAAAGGAAACGTCGCATAATTAAGCTTTCTCCACCAAAAAATAAATCTGTTATCTAAAAATAACTGTGTGTTAGTATTCGTTACTAAAGTTTACTACTGACTTCCTGACAATTGACGTTCAGTAACAACAAAAAGTGCCATTATCCTTAATGTTTGAACGACAGTAAAATTGCTTAGTAAGAAATTTTACATATAATCAATTTGCTTTATTACCCTTATAGAATGCTGATTTGATGACTAGGTTAGTCAAATTTTGAACTAAATAGAAACACATTTGGGATTTGATTATATTTCTAAATATGTATAAGTGTATCTAAATTTGAGAATTTTGTTATAAAAATTGAGGTGTGGCATCAGCGATCGCCAGTTAAGTTGGGCTAGATTGATTAAAATAAGTTGGAATCGAAGTTGTAATCATTAAAATTTGATTGGGAAATTATCAAGCTTCAAAAATTCTGTCAATATTACTCTATAAGAAAGGAATACCAAAATTTCTTAATCCCGAAAATAAGCTGAAGATAAAGATGCAAAATTTGGGAATCAATTTAGGATGTGCAATACATAACCCTGTTTGCAACTATCTGAAAATATGACATCTGCGATCGGCAAAGTCAGGCTTTGCCTGGACAGCTAAGAGTAGGAGAGGAAAGTTTCAAGGTTCAATCTAGAAGTAAAAGTCATGGCTGATGTTGCTGCCTAAGTACTATAAGTGCGGGTTATCCCTTATCTAGACAATCACTTACTTGGCAGAGATTAGGTATTTATCTTCAGGAGATTTCATGAGAATAGCAGTTGCTAAAGAAATTGAAGTTTGTGAACGTCGTGTGGCATTAATTCCTGACACTGTTGCTCGATTGGTAAAACAAGGTTTGGAAGTTTGGGTAGAAACAGGTGCAGGAGAGCGATCTTTTTTCAGCGATCCAGATTATGAAGCCGCAGGAGCCACAATAATCAGCGATACTGCTAAATTATGGGGCGAAACAGATATTTTGCTGAAAGTCAGCCCACCACAAGAACGAGAAGATGGACGTTCAGAAGTTGATTTGTTAAAGGAAGGGGCTGTATTAATCAGTTTCCTCAATCCTTTGGGAAATCCTGTTGTAGCACAGCAACTAGCAAATCGGAAAGTCACAGCCTTGAGTATGGAAATGATTCCCCGTACCACTAGGGCGCAAAGTATGGATGCTTTGTCCTCACAAGCTTCATTAGCAGGTTACAAGGCAGTATTGATTGCGGCAGCTGCATTACCGAAATATTTCCCAATGCTGACAACAGCCGCAGGAACGATCGCACCAGCGAAAGTATTTATTATGGGCGCTGGTGTAGCAGGATTGCAAGCGATCGCTACCGCCAGACGTTTGGGTGCGGTAGTAGAAGCCTTTGATATCCGTCCCGCCGTTAAAGAAGAAGTGCAAAGCTTAGGGGCAAAATTCGTTGAAGTCAAATTAGACGAAGAAACCGTTGCTGCTGGTGGTTACGCCAAGGAAATCTCTGAGGCTAGCAAACAACGCACTCAAGAAGTTGTCGCCGAACACGTCAAAAATTCTGATGTGGTAATTACCACCGCCCAAGTTCCTGGAAGACAAGCACCACGGCTAGTTACAGAAGAAATGGTGGCACAAATGAAACCCGGTTCTGTGATTGTGGATTTGGCTGCGGAACAGGGTGGTAACTGCGCCTGTACACAAGCAGGTAAAGATATTGTGTGGAACGGGGTGACAATCATCGGCCCGATCAATCTCCCATCATCGATGCCAATTCACGCCAGCCAATTGTATGCAAAAAACGTAACTTCGTTAATGCAACTGCTAATTAACAAAGACAAAGCTTTGCATGTGGACTTTAGCGACGACATCGTTGATGCAGCTTGCGTTACCCACGCTGGTGAAATTCGCAATCAACGAGTGCGGGATGCGCTACAAGCTTTGAGTACTCAACAATCGGCGGTTAATTAGGGATGAAGGAGATGAGGGGGATGAGGAGGATGAGGGAGAAATAACTAATGCCCCATGCCCTATGCCCCATGCCCCATGCCCTATGCCCAATTCCCAATTCCCACTTACACAAGGAGTTTTGATTTTCATGACAGAGGCATTACTTGCTGCTTTGTTTGTATTTGTATTGGCATCTTTTATCGGGTTTGAAGTCATCAACAAAATCCCACCGACTTTACACACGCCTTTAATGTCAGGCTCAAACGCGATTTCTGGTATTTCGGTACTGGGAGCAATAGTTGCTGCTGGTGCGAGAGAAACGAATGTGTCAGTAATTCTCGGTTTGATTGCTGTGGTATTGGCAACAGTCAACGTTGTGGGTGGATTTTTAGTGACAGATAGAATGTTGCAAATGTTCAAGAAGAAGGAGATTAAGGCGTGAGCGACTTTTTACCAACTGGCATTCAGCTGACGTACTTAGTCGCTGCATCGTTATTCATTCTGGGCTTGAAAAAGCTGGGATCGCCGGCTACAGCGAGAAACGGTAATCTTGTAGCTGCTGTGGGGATGTTGCTGGCGATCGCAGCGACATTGTTAGATCAACATGTGTTGAACTACGAGATGATATTGTTGGGGTTGGCTATTGGATCGGGAATTGGTGCGATCGTTGCCTATAAAGTCCAAATGACCGAAATGCCCCAAATGGTGGGTTTACTCAACGGTTTGGGCGGTGCAGCTTCGGCATTAGTCGCCGTTGCTGAATTCTGGCGATTATTGGATAATTCTCAGACGATACCCCTAGATGTGAACATTTCCATGCTGTTGGACGTGTTAATCGGCGGTGTTACCTTCACAGGTAGTTTTCTCGCCTTTGCCAAATTGCAAGGCTTAATTAGCGGTTCCCCGATTACATTTCCATTCCAGCAACCATTTAACCTTGCGCTTCTGGCTGCTTATGTAGTAGGAAGTGTCTACTTAATCATCACACCAGATAGCTTACCCATATTCTTGGGAGTAGTTGGCGTTTCCTTGGTGTTGGGCGTAATGTTTGTCATCCCCATTGGTGGCGGTGATATGCCTGTGGTAATCTCGCTGTTGAACTCCTTGTCAGGTGTGGCGGCGGCGGCGGCTGGGTTCGTGGTGATGAACAATATGTTAATCATCGCTGGGGCTTTGGTGGGTGCATCTGGCTTAATCCTCACCGAAATTATGTGTAAGGCGATGAACCGCTCCTTATTTAGTGTGCTGTTCAG
This sequence comes from Nostoc sp., assembly GCF_036917435.1. Classification (GTDB taxonomy): domain Bacteria; phylum Cyanobacteriota; class Cyanobacteriia; order Cyanobacteriales; family Nostocaceae; genus Nostoc. The sequence continues at coordinate 113,148 of NZ_JBALDM010000027.1, read as the reverse complement.
CGCTTTTGGTACAGGTTCTAGTTCTGGTGGTGCTGCTGCTAGTGGTGGTGCAACCGATCAAACCGTCCGCAGCATTGATCCTGAAGAAGGGGCGATGATGTTGGGTTATGCCCGTTCTGTGGTAATTGTACCTGGTTATGGTATGGCAGTTGCCCAAGCGCAACATAGCGTCCGGGAATTATCAGATCAGTTAGAAAAAATGGGTGTTGATGTTAAGTATGCCATTCACCCCGTTGCTGGAAGAATGCCGGGACACATGAATGTGTTGCTGGCTGAGGCAAATGTGCCTTATACCCAGTTGTACGACATGGATGATATTAATCCCCAGTTCGATCAAGCGGATGTGGCTTTAGTAATTGGGGCAAATGACGTGGTAAATCCGGCGGCGCGGAGTGATAAAAATAGCCCGATTTATGGTATGCCGATTTTGGAAGTAGATCGGGCGAAGCAGACGATTGTAATTAAGCGCGGGATGAGTACGGGTTTTGCCGGTGTAGATAATGAGTTGTTCTACAAGGAGAAAACGACGATGCTTTTTGGTAGTGCTAAGGATATGGTGGCGAAGTTGGTTTCGGAAGTGAAACAGCTTTAGCGAACCGCCAAGTCGCCAAGGGCGCGGAGGAAAGAAAGAATTTAGAGAGTTGGCTTGCTTTGGGGGTGTGATGCTTCTAAGGCAAGTTTTTTAGTCAAATAAAGTGAGTTTTGCAAATTTCGATTTTGGTGTTTATCTTGCATAAACTATTTATAGAATTTATCATGACAATTTCTTTGGCCTTACTACGGCGTACATTTTTAATCTGCCCCATATTTCTATAGCATAAAAACCAGCATCTGGATTGTCACTTGTCATAGCACGTACTACTTTAATACCTGGGCGATCGTATGTGTTCAAATATTGTTGATATTTTTTTAGTATGGGTTGAGCAGCTTTATCATCTACAGTAAAAAATTGAATCTCAAAATTGTTTTCTATAAAAGTCTGATCAACAAAATAAGTTATGCCGCGAACTATCTTATGACACAAACGTTCTAACTTATCGGCTGATATTGGAATAGATACATATTCTGGATAATAAACATTGCTTTGTACTTGAAAATTTGGATGTAAACCTATAGCTGGAATTGCTTCCCATTTAACTATTTCTTGTTTTATCTTCTCTCTTTTTCTTTCTCTTATTCGTTTTTCTCTTCTATCATTTGCATAGTCTGGATCTATTGAACGTAATACCTTATCTGTAATTCCGCTTGACTTTGCATCTTCAGGATCAATACACAAACCTAGTCTCAAAAGTAGATCCTCTTCCAATCTGCCATATTGCTCGTTGCATTTTTTGCATGATGGAATTGTCCATCTTTGCAAATTTTCAGGAGTATTATCTGGATACCAAGCAAAGGAGAATATATGATCTCGTGTCAAATATTCCACATTTTGTAAACAATGTACACATCTTCCTGACTTAGATCGTTTAGCCATTGTTTGCCTTGTTGCAGTTAAAATTTATTGTAGGTGGGGTAGAGCAACAGAGGAATCTAACCTATTGTCTGACAATATTGATGTACCATTGGAGAGGGCGTAAGTTATAAATATGATCACTGCCCCCTTGAGATTTTGGTATTATATGGTCAATTTCCCATCCATAAGTAGATTGACGCTTTCCATACTTGTATCTATTTATCAATCTTCCAAACTGATCTTTCCGCCAGATCCTTGGATCACAGTCTGGAAGAATAAAACCCTTTTCCCATACTGCTTGAATTTTAGTTAATTGGGCTGCATTTTGAGCCGTTTGATAGGCCAGCGCTAATGAATAATAATTAGGACTTACATTACCGAACATATTGTGGTTTCTCCTTATTAGAGTTAGTTTATAGATTATAGTACATTTGCACTAATAAATATTGGTAAAAAAGGCGATCGCGCCTCAAATCTCCATTGTGCGTAGGCGAAGCCCGCCGAAGACATCGCTTCTCTCCTTCCTCTGTGTCCTCTGCGCCTCTGTGGTTCGTTAAAAAGTGCGATCGCCTGCAAAATCTCTAAAGTGCGTAGGCGAAGCCCGCCGAAGGCATCGCTCATCAAAACATGATATAAATTTGAGATGATAGACCACGATCGCCTATTCAAAGAACTGTTAACAACCTTCTTCTGGGAGTTCATTGAGTTATTTTTTCCAGAGATAACAGCTTATCTGGAACGGGATACGATCTCCTTCATTGACAAAGAGGTATTTACAGATGTTACTGCTGGAGAAAAATATGAAACTGACTTACTAGTAAAAGCAAGATTTAGAGGCCAAGAATCGTTTTTTCTAGTACATCTAGAACATCAAGCTTATTATCAAGAAGCTTTTGATTTGCGGATGTATCGCTACTTCGCTAGATTGTATGAAAAATACGCCTTGCCAGTGTATCCTATCGCTTTGTTTTCTTACGATAGCCCCAAAAAAGCTGAAACAAATTTTCATCAGGTAGCATTTCCCAATAAAGTTGTTTTGCAGTTCAACTATGATGTCATCCAGTTAAATCGCCTGAATTGGCGAGAATATCTGCAACAGCAAAATCCCGTAGCTAGTGCGCTCATGGCTAAAATGAACATAGCGCCAAAAGACAGGCCCAGAGTAAAATCTGAGTGTCTGCGCCTGTTAGCTACCTTACAGCTAGATCCAGCGCGAATACAATTGATTTCCGGGTTTATTGATACTTATCTGCGACTAAATGCCCAAGAAGAAGAAATTTTCCAGACTGAAATTGCTCAATTTGAACCAACTCAACAGGAGGTAGTTATGCAAATCGTCACCAGTTGGATGGAGTCAGGGATACAACAAGGAGAGTTGAAAATAATCCAGCGTCTATTAACAAAGCGAATTGGTGTAATTACTCCTGAATTACAAGAGCGTCTGCGCGGGTTATCCTTAACTCAGTTAGAGGATTTAGCCGAAGCCTTACTAGATTTCTCAATGCAAGCTGATTTAGTGGCTTGGTTGCAACAGCAGCAATAAAATATCTATTGTACCTGCGATCGCTCTCTTGTTACTCTTCTTTCTCTGCGACTCTGTGGTTCGTTAAAAAGTGCGTAGGCGTTCGCGCAGCGTCTCGTAGAGAAGGCATCGCCTGAAAAATCTCCACGGTGCGATTATGATTAATTTGGAAAAAAATCAGAATCTAAGGTTTCATCAACAGAAAAAGGATAGTCTTTGGGAAAAATAGACAGAGGAAGACCTGTTTCAATAGATGCTTCTTTTCTAGCGTGTTGGTAACAAATGTCAAAAACTTCCGTGTAATAGTATTTTAAGCTAGGACTATCTACAAATGTTTCTTGTAATCTTTGACGATGTTCATAGATTGTATATAACCAGCTATTAGATCGGTTCTGGGGTTGAAATTTGTATTTGAGAAGGTGCATTAAAAGCACTCTAAGATTACTCCTTAAAGCATTTTTATCACTTCTTCCCATACTTTCAATTTCTTCAATTAAATTTTCTAACTCTAATTCTAAAAACTTTTTGTTTTTTAATAAATCAACGGTGTATTCTAACCACAAGTGATAATCTTGTGCATAGAGACTATTTGTTTTAGGAACAGATTGATTGCTCATAATCTTCTCCTTTATGGATATATAATTTTAACATTGTTAGAGGATTTAGCCGAAGCCTTACTAGATTTCTCAATGCAAGCTGATTTAGTGGCTTGCTTACAACATCAGCAATAAAATATGTATTCTACCAAGCGATCGCTAAGGTATGGGGTGAGAAATATTTAAGACAACAGCTAATGCTTGAGAAACAAGTTGCATTTCTGAGTCGGAGAGTTAACCTAGTTTTCTGACTAATCTTGTTTCTGAAACTGAACGTATTTGAAAAGCATCTACACCAGAAACTTTAGCTAAACTGTTCTCTGTGCTTGGTTCGAGCCGTACCATCCAAGGTCTAACAGCATATCTTTCTTTCCAATCTGTAACTGGAACAATAACCTTCAAAGGCAAAATCCCAATAGCATCATCATTGACTATAATACAAGGACGTTTTTTGCTAATTTCTGTGCCTACTGTTGGATCTAAATTAACTAACCAGACTTCACCTCTGTACATAATTTCCTGAGTTGTGTAAGTCTTCATCTGGATAGTAGCAAAAGTCTTCTCCCTCTAACTCAGAGAATATATCTAATTCACTACCAGGTGCATAGTCTGCGATCGCTTCGCTGCGACTTTGCGCGAAACAAAAAAGCGATATCCGAAACTCCTAAAGAGCGTAGGCGTAGGCGTTAGCCTCTCCAATAGTTGTCCGCCGTTCGCGTAGCGTCTCGTAGAGAAAGCATCGCCTATTATGGGGTATAAACCATCACACTAATTCATGTTTCTATTCTGCAACGCACATATTGGGACTTAAAGAATTTTATTAGTGGGATAGATTCATATCTCATTCCTCAAAGAGCAAACTGGTATTGAGCGATACTCCTATAGAGTCACTTAGCGATCGCCTGACACAGAAGTTTTGATTTTGAGTCTTCCCAAGTCCCCATGCTAAGACTTACCCTAGATTTTGATTCCCAAGCCCTAGTCTTAAAGATCAATTTAAGGCGAAGGTGGGAGCGTTCAGTGCTAATCTGAAAGGTGACATTGCTTAATTTTATGTCTTCTCCGACCGTATCTGAAATATAGCTTCACTCATTAGGCGCAGCATGGTCACAACCGCAGAAAAAACAAACATTGGCTACATTACCCAAATCATTGGCCCAGTCGTAGACGTTAAATTTCCCGGCGGGAAATTGCCACAAATCTACAACGCTTTGAAAATCAAAGGCACCAATGAAGCTGGACAGGAAATCAACATCACCATTGAAGTACAGCAATTGCTGGGCGACAATCAGGTGCGGACTGTTGCGATGAGTTCCACTGAAGGCTTGGTGCGTGGTTTTGAAGTTACCGATACAGGCGCTCCTATCAGCGTACCGGTTGGTAAAGCCACCTTGGGCCGAATTTTCAACGTCCTTGGCGAACCCGTGGACAACAGAGGCCCAGTAAATGCTGAAGCAACTCTACCCATCCACCGCTCTGCCCCCAAATTCACTGACCTAGAAACCAAACCTTCGGTGTTTGAAACTGGGATTAAAGTTGTTGACCTTCTGACTCCCTATCGACGCGGCGGTAAGATTGGTCTATTCGGCGGTGCTGGTGTTGGTAAAACCGTGATCATGATGGAATTGATCAACAACATCGCTACTCAGCATGGTGGAGTATCCGTATTTGCTGGCGTGGGTGAACGCACCCGTGAAGGCAATGACCTCTACAATGAAATGATGGAATCTGGGGTTATCAACAAAGACAACCTCAACGAATCAAAAATTGCTCTAGTTTACGGTCAAATGAACGAACCACCCGGAGCGAGAATGCGGGTTGGTCTTTCGGGATTGACAGTAGCAGAGTACTTCCGGGATGTGAACAAGCAGGACGTACTGCTGTTTATTGATAATATCTTCCGGTTTGTACAAGCAGGTTCTGAAGTATCCGCGCTATTAGGTCGGATGCCTTCTGCGGTTGGATATCAGCCCACATTGGGAACCGACGTAGGCGAACTGCAAGAGCGGATTACCTCGACTACAGAGGGTTCCATTACCTCCATTCAGGCAGTGTACGTCCCTGCGGATGACCTCACAGACCCCGCACCTGCTACTACTTTCGCCCACTTGGACGGAACTACAGTACTGTCTCGCGGTTTGGCATCCAAGGGAATTTATCCCGCAGTTGACCCCCTGAATTCAACTTCCACCATGCTCCAACCAAACATTGTAGGTGACGAACACTACAATACTGCGCGGGCGGTGCAATCAACTTTGCAACGTTACAAAGAACTCCAAGACATTATCGCCATTCTCGGTTTAGATGAATTGTCTGAAGAAGACCGTCTAATCGTGGCACGGGCGCGGAAAGTTGAGCGCTTTTTGTCTCAGCCGTTCTTTGTCGCAGAAGTATTTACCGGTTCTCCTGGTAAGTATGTGAAGTTGGAAGATACCATCAAAGGCTTCCAAAAAATTCTGTCTGGTGAGTTGGATGCTCTGCCAGAACAGGCTTTTTACTTGGTTGGCGATATTAACGAAGCGATCGCCAAAGCTGAAAAAATGAAAGGTTAGTCATTAGTCATTGGTCATTGGTCATTAGTGCGCGATCGCTAATGGCTAATGACAAAAGACAACAGACAAAAGACAAAGGACAAAAGACAAATGACATTAACCGTTCGGGTAATTTCCCCAGATAAAACAGTCTGGGATGCTCCAGCTGAAGAAGTAGTTTTGCCTAGCACTACTGGTCAACTAGGTATTCTAACTGGACACGCACCACTTTTGACCGCCCTGGATACTGGTGTAATGCGAGTCCGCGCCGCGAAAAATCAGAATTGGCAAGCGATCGCCCTTTTGGGTGGCTTTGCCGAAATCGAAGAAAACGAAGTGACAATTCTGGTTAACGGCGCTGAACGTGGCGACAAAATTAACCTTGATGAAGCTCGTGCTGCTTACAACCAAGCAGAAGCGGGACTGAATCAAGTTCCAGGAGACGATCGCCAAGCCCAAATTAAGGCAAATCAAGCCTTTAAACGCGCCCGCGCTCGGTTTCAAGCTGCTGGCGGTTCGGTCTAATTTAACTTTCTATTTCAACTTTGTAGGTTGGGCAATGTCCAACCTACAAATTTATTTATTTATTAATTTTAAAAAAAATTACGTCAAGTTTAAGAAATCGAGGCAAGCTTTGTTGAAGTGTTAACTTAGCTAATTAGTTGCCCAAATGGGCACAAATTATGAAAAGCTTTTCTTCTTTGCTTGGCACCCGTAAACAAAATAAGGCAGCTCGTTTTGCAGCATCCATCGTAGCAACCTTAGCGATCGCTGGTAACATTCACTCTGCTAACGCTACTCCTGTAAAAATAACTACTGCAAAAGAAATAACTCCGATATCAGTCCAGCTAAATCAGACTACACCAAATATTGCTCAGTTACAAACTAGCAAGACTCAATACCAAAGTGCTGGAATTGATGGTTTTGTACTGGTTCCCATCTTACTTGTCGGCGGCTTCGTCATATTCGTCCCCCTGTTCTTTGGCGGACTAGTGGTTATTGGCGAACGTGAAGTCGGCATTGTGGTCAGAAAATTTACCCTTTCCGGGCGCGGAATCCCAGCCGGAGGATTGATTGCTCTTAATGGTGAAGCAGGTTTACAGGCAGATACTCTGCCTCCTGGTTGGCACTGGGGCTATTGGCCTTGGCAGTATTCTGTAAAAAAAGAGTCGGTAATTGTCGTTCCCCAAGGGGAAATAGCTTTGATTGTGGCGGCAGATGGTGCATCCAACCCACCAGAGCGGATTTTGGGTAAAATTGTGACTTGTGACAACTTCCAAGATGCTCGAAAATTCCTTACCCAAGGTGGTGAAAAAGGGCGGCAAATGGGTTTTCTCACCGCAGGTACGCATAGGATTAACACCGCCCTGTTTAAAGTCATCATGGCATCAAATGCCAGCGCTCATGGCATGGCTCCAGAACAGTTGCGGGTGTACAGTCTTGCATCTGACAAAGTTGGCATTGTCACTACCTTAGATGGTGTACCGATTTCTGCTGGTGAACTCGCAGGCCCCGTAATTGACGGACACGACAACTTCCAAAATGGTTATAAATTTATTGATGGAGGTGGACGGCGAGGTTTACAAGAGCAGATTCTACTTTCTGGTTCTTGGAACTTGAATCCTTGGTTTGTTCAGGTTGAACAAGTGCCGATGACGGAAATTCCCATTGGGTATGTGGGTGTGGTGATTTCTTTCGTGGGTAAGGCACATCAAGATGTCAGTGGTGCAGCTTTCACCCACGGTAACTTGGTGAATCAGGGACATAAGGGTGTGTGGGTTGAACCGCTATATCCTGGTAAGCACCCGATTAATTCCCGGATTATGAAGATTGAACTGGTGCCAACGACCAACATTGTTTTAAACTGGTCGGGTCGGACTGAACGCCACAGCTATGATGCTAAACTGGCTTCCTTAACAGTGCGATCGCGTGATGGATTTGCCTTTGATTTGGAAGTAGCGCAAATTATCCACGTGGGTGCATTAGATGCCCCGAAGGTAATTTCTCGCGTTGGTGTAATGCAAAATCTCGTAGACCATGTATTAGAACCAACTATCGGTAATTATTTCCGCAACTCAGCCCAAGACTATACTGTACTAGACTTTTTGACGGCTCGGAGTGAGCGACAAGCTGAGGCTGCTGAGTATATTAAAACAGCATTGCGGGCTTACGACGTGCAAGCGATCGACACCCTGATTGGTGATATTCTGCCACCAGCGTCGTTAATGCAGACACAGACAGACCGAAAAATTGCCGAAGAAGAACGCAAGACTTATGAAGTCCAGCAGATGGCGCAAACCCAACGTCAGCAGCTTGTCCGGGAAACGGCATTGGCTGATATCCAGCAAGAAATGGTGAAATCAGAGCAAAGTGTGCATATTGCTGACCTAAAAGCTCAAGCCCAAATTAAGCAGGCGAACGGTGAAGCTGAGGGAACAAAACTCCGGGCAATTGCTGAGGCTGAAGGTATTCGGGCCACAGGTAACGCTAAAGCTGAAACCTACCGCACTGGTGTGGAAGCTTTGGGTTCACAAGGTTATACTGCAATGCAACTAATGCAGATTATAGGCGATCGCAATGTCCGCTTAATTCCAGATGTTTTAGTTGGCAGTAACGGTAGCAATAACGGCTTGGTGGATGGGTTACTATCGATGATTTTATGGAATCAAACTGGTAAAGGTGAATTGACACCAACACCTTTGCATCCACAACCAGTAGTTACCAAAGCCCAACCAACCTCAGAAAACGGTTATCCACCTATAGTTGTGAATTTTCCAGATAAGTCAACTTAACGTTAAAAGCGCTGTTTATAACCAGAGGCTCAGATCCCCGACTTCTTAAAGAAGTCGGGGATCTTTTTGTTCAGAAGTCATTTAGGATTGCTATATATTTTATTGTGAATGCCCTCCAAGCAAAGAAATTTTGTTGTTACAAGAACGCTTTCGTTTACTCAAACAGATTGGTAAAGGGGGATTCTGCAAAACCTCCCTCGCTGTAGATGAGGGTCAGTTTCCGCCAATTCCTTGTGTTGTTCAAGAATTATCGCTGGAATCCGAAACAGATCAAACTTTTCACCAAAAGGCGCAAAAGTTAGAAGAATTAGGGAATCATCCGCAAATTCCGGCAATGTTCGCTTATTTTCAGCAGAACGAGCATTTTTATTTAGTACAAGAGTTTATTGCAGGCACTAATTTAGCTCAGGTGGTTGAAGAAGAAGGCGCTTTTAATGAAACTCAGATTTGGCAACTTTTAGAAGATGTGTTGCCAGTTTTGCAGTTTATCAGCGATCGCCACATCATCCACCGCGACATTAAACCCCAAAACATCATCCGTAGATGCCCAATTACCAAAAAAGGGGATTTCGTCATAGTCGATTTTACCACTGCGAAAATCGTCACGGAAATCGATCGGCTAACATCTGAAACCAGTATCGGCAGTCCAGAGTACTCTGCACCAGAACAAGCGAAGGGAAAAGCCGTTTTTGCTAGTGACTTATATAGCTTGGGTGTAACTTGTATTTATTTACTTACCCAGATTCCTCCCTTTGATTTATATGATATTGCTAACGATTGTTGGGTTTGGCAACAATATCTTACTACCAAGGTTAGCGATGTCTGGCGACAAGACTCAAAGAGTCTACGCTTAGTACAAATTCTCGACAAGCTGCTACAAAATGCCGTTAACCGCCGTTTTCAATCAGCTAATGAAGTTATGCAAGCAATGGGTATGGAATGTAAAACTCAAAATTTTCAATTACCAAATCCTCCTTGGCAATGCTTGCATACCTTAACTGGGCATTCCGGGATATTAAGTGGTGTGAATGCCCTTGCCATAAGTTCTGACGACTATACCTTAGCCAGTGGTAGTGATGACAAAAACATCAAATTGTGGGATTTAAATACCCAACAAGTTCTAGCTACCTTATCGGGACATTCCCAAGCTGTTAAATCAGTTGCTTTCAGTCCTGATGGTCAAATTTTGGCAACAGCTAGCGACGATAAAACTATCAAATTATGGCGAGTTGAGACATTAAAGGAAATCTGCACTTTATTGGGACACTCACACGCTGTCAAATCGGTTGCTTTCAGTCCAGACGGGCAGATTCTCGCTAGTGGTAGCTGGGATAAGACAATCAAACTCTGGGATGTAAATACTGGCACAGAAATTTACACCATAACTGGACATCAATTACAGGTAAATTCAGTAGCCTTTAGTCCCCAAGGACAGATTTTAGCCAGCGCTAGCTATGACAGAACAATTCGCCTGTGGCACATACCTGCATTAGAAAATTCCCAGAGAGAATTTGAAAACCGCCCATGCTATAGCTTGTTAAGCACCCTTTCGGGTCATGCATGGGCGGTTTTGACAGTCGCTTTTAGTCCTGATGGTCAAATTTTGGCGACGGGTAGTGATGATAACACTATTAAATTGTGGGAGGTAAACACAGGTCAGCTAATTTGCACACTTGTTGGCCATTCTTGGTCTGTGGTGGCTGTAGCTTTTACTGCCGATGGCGAAACACTCCTAAGTGCAAGTTGCGACAAAACAGTTAAACTTTGGAGGGTAAGCACAGCAGAAGAGATTGTTACTCTCTCTGGTCATGTAGACTCAGTATCTGCTGTTGCTGTGAGCAAAGTTAGACAATTAATTGCAAGTGGCAGCCGAGACAAGACTATCAAACTGTGGCAGCTTGTAGAACAGCGCAATCGCTAACATTGTAATATCAGGCGCTACCTGTGAAGGCAACTTCTGGAAATTTCAACTGAGCTTCGGCCATTGGACGGTTTCTGCCTTCCTCTTGCCAGTAGTTAATCACTTCTGTCGCTTTATTAAGCAACTCGACACGATCCACGTCAGTAATCCAATGTTTGGATTCTAATTCCTTTTTTAACTCTTCCCAGGCATCATTTCTGGGCCAAAAAAAGTACTTAGTCAAAGGACTAGTGCCTTTGCCTACAATTTGATCCACTGCTAGAGCAACGTTTTCGTCTAACCACAAAATTTTCAAAATAAACTTGGTCAATCACACCTCCGGGAATTTCCGGGCATTACTTAACTAGGATAGCGATCGCTTATTTTAACGCAATACTCGATCAAATGACCAAACATTCGGGAGTGGGGAGTGGGGAGTAAGAAATTTTACTCAGTACTGTTTAGTGTTAATTTTTAATTTTTAATTTTTAATTTTTAATTCGGAGCGTAGCGACGTGACTGCCCAACTGCCCCAATCTCAAACAACATCTGGTTCAGATTTGTATGAGCAAGACTTCTACCTGTGGATTCAAACCACCGCAGAACTGCTCAAACAAGGCCGGCTCACAGAACTGGATTTAGAGAATTTAATTGAAGAAATTGAAACAATGGGCAGGAGTGAAAAGAAAGCACTCAGAAGCAATTTGGAAGTGGTGCTAATGCATCTATTAAAGTATAAATATCAAGCCGAAAAGCGTTCTGGTAGTTGGCGAGCCAGAATTCGGGAGCATCGTAAACGCCTCAGAGAAGCTCTAGAAGAAAGTCCTAGCCTCAAACCCTATTTTGGTGAGGTTTTCGGACTGTGTTATGACAATGCGAGACTCTTGGCTGCCGATGAAACTGAATTGCATCCGGCTATCTTCCCCGAACAATCTCCTTTCACTCCAGAACAAGCCCTCAACCCCGATTTTTTACCTGAGTTATAATCTCACCCGGCTCTCAAAGATTTTGCTGTTAATTTTTAATTTTCAATTTTCAATTTTCAATTCGGAGCGAAGCGACGTGACTGCCCAACTGCCCCAATCTCAAATAACATCTAGTTCAGATTTGTATGAGCAAGACTTTTACCTGTGGATTCAAACCACAGCAGAACTGCTCAAACAAGGCCGGCTCACAGAACTGGATTTAGAGAATTTAATTGAAGAAATTGAAACAATGGGCAGGAGTGAAAAACGGTCATTAGAGAGCAATCTGGAAGTATTGCTGATGCATCTACTCAAATACCAAATTCAAACTGAAAGGCGCTCAAAAAGTTGGCAGTACACAATTTTGGAACACCGCAGACTAGTCCAAAAGGCACTCAAGGAAAGTCCGAGTTTAAAGTCTCACTTTGATCGGGTTTTCGAGGAAAGCTACCAAACCGCTAGACGATTGGCTGTAATTGAAACTGGATTAGCGATCGCTATCTTCCCCGAACAATCTCCCTTCACGCCAGAGGAAGCCCTCAACCCCGATTTTTTACCTGAATTTTAAAAAGGAAAAAAGAAAAGACGCAATTCGTCGGGCATCAAAAACCTGTGAAATTGGGTGAAGTGCAAAGCGATCGCTATCCCATCTTAGAAGAAATCAAACTAGGCGATCGCATAGCCGTATCCAATTTATTCTAGTTTAGGGCATCTTCATACAGAATTGGCATAAGCCTTTTTATACAATTATTATGAAACCTGGAATTTCTTACGGGCTATTTATGAAAGGATGAATACATAGAGCAATACGATCTTCCCTACCCATGACTCAACAAACTTTTGCAAAAGCGATCGCTATTTTCGATATTGATGGCGTTGTGCGTGATGTTGGCGGTTCCTATCGTCGGGCGATCGCAGATACGGTAGAATATTTTACTACCCAAGCATATCGCCCAACTCCGCTAGATATTGACCAACTGAAGTCTGAAGGCGTGTGGAATAACGATTGGGAAGCATCACAGGAATTAATTTACCGCTACTTTGAAACCCAAAAACAGAGCCGTAAGCAACTGCAACTAGATTACAGTGCGATCGTTGCTTTTTTTCAATCCCGCTACCGAGGGACAGACCCGAATAATTTTACTGGGTATATCTGTAATGAACCCTTATTATTACAACCTAGCTATTTAGAACAACTTACCCAAGCGGGGATTGCTTGGGGATTTTTTAGCGGTGCGACTCGTGCTTCCGCTAACTATGTATTGGAAAAACGTCTGGGTTTGCAATCTCCGGTATTGATTGCGATGGAAGATGCACCAGCTAAACCAGACCCCACTGGACTTTTTGCTACAGTTCGTAAATTAGAGAAGGGAATTGAGCAAAAATCTGCGATCGTCTATGTGGGAGATACGGTAGCAGATATGTATACCGTAGAGAAAGCGCGGAGTCTAGATTCTTCTCGGACTTGGATTGGTGTAGGAGTTTTACCGCCCCATGTGCAGGAAACAGCAGCCCGTAGTGATGCTTATGGTGAGACACTAATAGCAGCAGGAGCAGCAGTAGTTTTGCTTAATGTGCAAGAATTGACTCCAAAGCAGATTCAAGAGTTGGTGAGTTCATCTCCCCGATCTATGTTCTAAGATTAATCAAGCTGCGGGTGCATGAATGACTAGCTGATAAAAATCTTGCTTTAATCATTGGGAGATTAATAAAAATGTCTGCACTTAAACTGCCTAACGGGCCCCAAACTCACCCTTGGATACAGATGTATCAGTGGCTTACTAATCCCTTAGAATATATAGAAGCCTGTGCTAAACGTTATGGTGATATCTTCACCCTCCAACTTGGATCAAATTTTGCTCCTCAAGTATTCATTAGTAATCCCCAGGCAATTCAGCAGATTCTTGCTACAGATCCAAAAAAGTTAGACTCTGGTGCATCAGCAGGGATTAAAGCGCCTTTATTAGGACAGCAATCATTACTATCTCTAGATGGAAAGCCTCATCAGCGACAAAGAAAGCTTTTGACACCCCCTTTTCACGGGGAACGAATGCTGGCTTATGGTGAATTAATCCGTGAAATCACAGAGCAAGTAACTAATCAGTGGCAGGTTGGAGAAACCTTTACAGTTCTGCCGTCTATGCAAGAAATCTCTTTCCAAGTGATTTTGAAGGCTGTATTTGGTCTAGAAGATGGCCCACGTTACAAAAAACTCAGCCAACTCCTAATTGAAATCCTGAATCCCAAAATCTCTCTACTAAGAACAGTTTTGCTTATTTTCCCATCATTGCGACAGGATTTAGGAGCATGGAGTCCCTGGGGGAAATACTTGCGTTTACGGCAGCAAATTGATGAACTCATCTACACCCAAATTCAAGAACGCAAAGCACAACCCAATCTATCTGGAACTGATATTTTATCTTTGATGATGGCGACTCGTGATGAAACGGGAGAGTCAATGACAGACTTGGAATTACGTGATGAACTGATGACCCTATTAGTGGCGGGTCACGAAACTACTGCAACTTCCTTATCATGGGCGCTGTACTGGATTCATCATCAGCCGGAGGTGCGGGAAAAACTACTGCAAGAACTAGATAATCTTGGTGAAAAACCAGACGCAAACGCTATTTTCCGATTGCCTTATTTGAATGCTGTCTGTTCTGAAACACTACGTCTTTACCCAGTGGCAATGTCAGCACTAAGTCGATTAGTCAAATCGCCGCTACAAATTGGGCAGTACAATTTTGAGCCTGGAACTATACTAATTCCCTCTATTTACTTGACCCATCATCGAGAAGATTTATATCCTGAGTCGAAGCAATTTAAGCCAGAGCGTTTTCTAGAACGACAATTTTCTCCATCTGAGTATTTACCCTTTGGTGGTGGAAACCGTCGCTGTATTGGCATGGCATTTGCCTTATTTGAGATGAAACTAGTTTTGGCAACAGTGCTGTCTCGCTGGCAAATGGAACTGGCTGATAGTAAACCAGTGAAGCCAGTGCGTAAGGGTTTGTTGTTTAGTCCGGGCGGAGGTGTGAAGATGGTAGTGAAGGGGAAGCGTCATCAAAATCAGCCCATGCTTCAGAGTAGCTCTAGTACTCTGTGAAGAAATAATTAACGAATAAATCTTCTGTAGAGACGGCGATTTATCGCGTCTCTCCGACCGTCAAAATGAATACATTGAAGGTGGGACTTCCGCGACTCGTTAATTAATTTGTTTAAGCCAAGACAGGCTTACCAGTAGAAACAGCTTGCTCAATAATATCAGCTGCTCGACTTACTCCCCCAGCACGCAAAGTAGCTGCTTGTAACCTGAGCGCATTCTGTTTATAAGATTCTTCTGTCAACACTCGCCTAATGGCATTTTGCAATCTGGGAACATTCAATTTCTTCAGGGTGACAAGCTCACCCGCCCCTGTCCAAGCAATACGCGCCGCTACTCCTGGCTGGTCATTAGCAACTGGAATTGCCACCATTGGCACGCCTTTTTTCACACATTCCATTGTTGTATTCATTCCCGCATGAGTAATCATGAGGGTGGCTTTTTCCAGCACTTCTAATTGAGGTGCATACTCAACTACTAAAGGATTTCCTGCTAAATCTGGCAGTGATTCGGGTTTAGCAGAACCTCCCAGAGAAATCACTAACTGAGCATCCAAATCTTCACAAGCTGAAGCAATAGTTTGAAAGACCCAAATCAAACGATTTTGCAATGTCCCCATCGAAGCGTAAATTAACGGTTTCCCCGTCAATTTTTCATAGGGGAAAGAAACAGGGACTCGACTGGCTGAAGTGTGGTAACTTCCCGTGAAATGGAACCAAGGAGCTAATTCTTCCCTGGGAAATTCAAATTCAGCAGGTGCATTACTGATTTGAGCTAGTGGAGAGTAGCTATCTGCAAGACTAGAGTACAGGGGTAATTTCCACTCTCGACGATATTCATTTAGCAAATCTTCAAGTGGTTTGACGACGCTATTAAGTAAGGTGTAACCCATTTGATTACGTAAGCGTGCCCACACAGATGGGCTATAGTTCCAAGTTGTGAAAAAAGGAGGAATGCTAGGTTCTCGATTCAGTACTACAGCGCTGCACACAGTGATGAAAGGAATTTTGAGAAACTCTGCAATTGTCCCTCCCTCTATAGAACTTTGGTTTATTAGCAACGCTTCTACACCTGCTGCTTTAATTAATGCTGGGGCATCCTGGAGTGTCACAGATGAAACACGCTTCAGCAAATCAATAGTGTATCGAAACGCAGCTAATCCCCGCAGTTGTCCTAACTTGCCAAAGGTTTCTGCTGTTGAACCAGGAACAAAATCTTTTTCACCAATTGCTTGGAATTCTATTCCGGCTGCGAGTGCTTTAGATTGAGTATCAAGGCTTCCAAAGAGGGTGACGCGATGGCCACGCCGTTGAAGTTCCTGCCCCAAGGGAAGCATAGTGTTGAGGGGGCCAGTTGCTGCGCCAGGACAGATGATGCCAAAATGAGTCATAATCAATGCCTCTATTATTTGATTTTTAAGAACTTATCTAAAGCTGATACCATGCTGGGCGGCCAACGGCGGATATTTGTTACCCAGTTGATGTCCTTGTAGCGGCTATCGAGTCCATAAGCTGCTACCCAGTTACTCTCGGCTTCACCTTGTTCTCCATTTACCCAATATGCAGCTGTCAGCGCAGCACGGACATCAGCAAACTTGGGATATTTACGAACAATATTTCGCATCTCGCGGATTGCTTGTTCTTTTTGACCTGTTTCATAAAGAGCGAGGGCATAATTAGCACGGGCAAAGGCAAAATTTGGGGCTATCTCATTAGATTTTTTGTAGTCTGCGATCGCATCTTCCCATTTTCCTAACCCTGTTTTGGCATTTCCGCGATTGTTATACGCCATCGCATCGTTAGGATCTAGTTCTAAGACATGATTATAATCTGCGATCGCATCATCCCATTTTCCTAACCCTTCCAACGCCGCCCCCCGATTCAAATAAGGATCCGTGACATTCGGCGCTAGTTCTATAGCTTTGTTATAATCTGCCAATGCCTCTTGTAACTTATTCTGACTCACCCGCGAATTTCCCCGATTACTCCACGCCCCCGCATTCGTCGGAAATTGCTCAATAATCTTTGTCCAGTAAGTTTCAGCCGTCGCAAAATCACCTTGATTCGTCGCTTCAAACGCTTGATTAGCCCACTCATCGCCTTGTTTCAACTGTTCTTGAGTAATAGGCGGTTGAGATTGTGCCATCACTGGAGTACCCCAGCCAAAAACAAGCAACAAACTGAGAAAAATACCAATCAACTTAATCATCTAGGTTTACCTGTTTATCTTGAAGATGGGGCATTGGGCATGGGGCATTGGGCATGGGGCATTGGGCATGGGGCAGAGGAACGGAGTTCAAATACTCATTCACGAGTATCAAACACTCATTCTCAATGCCCAATGCCCCATGCCCAATGCCCATTATTACAATAATGACAACTGTTCATTAGGCGGCGTAAACCCCAAATGCTTATATGCTGCCTTAGTCGCCATCCTTCCACGATGAGTCCGAGTTAAATATCCAATCTGCATAAGATAAGGTTCGTACACCTCTTCAATTGTTTGGGTATCTTCACCTGTCGCTGCTGCCATTGTTTCTAATCCCACTGGCCCGCCATTAAATTGTTCAATTATCACACTCAGCATCTGGCGGTCTGTCCAATCTAAACCGCAAGGATCTACTTGGAATAGTTGCAATGCTTCAGATGCAATAATTTCATTTATCTCTCCAGATACCTTTACTTCCGCATAATCACGTACCCTTTTAAGTAGCCTATTAGCAATCCGTGGCGTTCCGCGTGAACGACGAGCAATTTCTGTTGCACCATCTTCTGTAATAGGGGTTTTGAGTAATTGAGCGGTTCGCAGTACAATTTGAGTCAGTTCATCAACTTCGTAAAATCGGAGTTTTTGAATTAAGCCGAAGCGATCGCGCAGTGGTGAAGTTAAAGCACCCACACGGGTTGTAGCTCCCACTAAAGTAAACTTTGACAGTGGCAAACTTCTAATACGAGCGCTGGAACCCTTACCAATAGTAATATCTAAGCGATAATCTTCCATAGCCGGATACAGAATTTCCTCCGTCATCCGCGACAGGCGATGAATTTCATCCACAAATAAAATATCCCCTGGTTTCATATTCACCAGTAGCCCGACAATATCCCGTGGACGCTCTAGCGCTGGCGCACTGGTAATTTTGTAATTTACCCCCATCTCCGATGCTAAAATCATTGCCATTGTGGTTTTGCCCAATCCCGGCGGCCCATACAACAGCAAGTGATCCAGTACCTCACCACGAGACTTAGCTGCTTTGATGGCAATATCTAGCACATCCTTTAAATCTTTTTGCCCAATGTAATCGGCAAATCGGTGCGGTCGAATCCCTTCTTCTTGCTGCTCTTGTTCATCAATAGCAGCTTCAGGCTTCAAAATATTGTCTGTGGATGGTGTTTTTACCAACTCCCGACGCTGCTTTGGTTCTCCGTTGGGTTCTGGAGGCTGTTTTTTCGAGGAGATTATCGCCATAATTCAGCTATCTACTTTTAAGGGACTGGGGACTGGAGACTGGGGACTAGGGAGTGGGGACTGGGGACTGGGGACTAGGGAGTGGGGAGTGGGGAGTGCGGACTGGGGACTTGGGACTGGGAGAGCAGAGGGAGACAAGGAAAATAACCATGCCCCATGCCCAATGCCCCATGCCCCATACCAAATTCCCCATACCAAATTCCCATGAAAATTTTCGTTTGGAAATACCCGCGCCAATTTAAAATTTAAATTCCGGTCAATTACCCATAAGTACAAAAGTTATTATGTTATCTAAAAGAATCTTACCGTGCTTAGATGTGAAGGCGGGACGGGTTGTAAAAGGAGTTAACTTTGTCAATCTCCAAGATGCAGGCGATCCGGTAGAACTGGCGAAGGTTTACAACGAAGCCGGTGCTGATGAGTTAGTATTTCTGGATATTACAGCTACTCATGAAGACCGAGCTACTATTTTAGATGTCGTCTACCGGACTGCTGAACAGGTCTTTATTCCATTGACTGTTGGTGGTGGTATTCAATCCTTAGAAAATGTTAAAGCTTTGTTACGAGCCGGCGCAGATAAGGTTAGTATTAACTCTGCGGCGGTACGCGATCCAGACTTGATTAATCGGGCTAGCGATCGCTTCGGTAATCAGTGCATAGTTGTTGCTATTGATGCCAGACGCAGAAATAACCCGGAAAATCCAGGTTGGGATGTGTATGTGCGGGGTGGCAGGGAAAATACAGGTTTAGATGCCCTATCGTGGGCACTAGAAGTTGAAAAACGCGGGGCTGGAGAACTTCTAATAACAAGTATGGATGCTGATGGAACCCAAGCCGGGTATGACATCGAGATTACACGAGCTATTGCAAACGCTGTAGAAATTCCAGTCATTGCTTCTGGCGGTGCAGGTAATTGTGAACATATTTACACAGCCCTAACTGAAGGCAAAGCTGAAGCAGCACTACTGGCATCACTATTACATTACGGACAATTAAGCGTAGCAGAAATTAAAAATTATTTGCGCGATCGCAATGTGCCAGTAAGAACATCATCTTGATCAACCAAATACCCCTTAATGACATCTATCTGAAGTTAGACACACTTCTCAAAAAGGGTGTTAATATTATTTCACAAGTATTAACAAATATTAAAAAATATGTTGCTTCCTATTTTACTTTTTGATGTAGCTCTGGTAGCGTGGTCGCTGCACTTAATGGAAAAAGCCTACGAGAGTAAAGAATTTTCTCTAATGTTGGCTGGTACATTGGTTGCTCTGGCTGCTGCTGCCATGTTAGTAGTTTACTTTTTAATGGGGCATTGTATGACCTATTTGTTGCAAGTCTCGTTGTAATTGCTAAGTTCTAGAGGAGATATTTAAAATTTAGTTTCTACAAAAACTTGACAAAATACTAAGAATTAAGCCATTATATAATGGATTTTGAAGGGGTTATAGCGCAGTTGGTAGCGCACCTCAATGGCATTGAGGGGGTCAGCGGTTCGAATCCGCTTAGCTCCATTATTAACACTCCAAAGCACGTTAAGAAGCAGAGTTTCTGTGCTTTGATTCCTTCTTTCTCTCATCTGAAGTGGATGTTTGAGTGGTTTATCGGACACACTACCTTTTATTTTGCCACTCTTCAAATGTACGGAGATTTTTCAGAAATCAAATATTAGTCCTATATAATACAACCCTCCACTTTATACAGATTTCGGATTGACACTTTATAGACTGGCTCAAAATTCATGAATACATGCGGAATGGATACCAGCGACACTGAAGTTGATAGTAGCAACATCACTTGTAAGCAAAATTTATGAATACAACTAAGAGATATTTTTTACCCCTTCTTTTTGTAACAATGGTTTTCAGTCTCAGCAGTTGTAGTTCTAAACCCACCGCTCCTAAGATTGACAGCGAAACGCCATCCTCTATAGGAATACCGACGAATAGGCCATCGCTTGAGACTTCTAGCCAAATTCCTAGCGTAGCTCAGTTGAGAGAAAAATCTCCTAATCAAGAACTTCCTAAAGAAAATACATCTTCCTCATCAACTCCTAAAGCTGTTACTAGTAAAACTACTAACGCTACACTATATACAAGTGATGCCCAGTGTCAAGATTTCATTTCAGAAAAGGTTACAGTACCAGCCGATGAACCTGTGGCAAATGTTGTAAGTAAAATCTTAGAAAAACGAGATACAAGCGACTTTAGCTTGTCCCGATATCGTGTCAACATTAAAAATGGTATTGCTACAGTTGATTTGCGAATATCTCCCGAATCAAAGCGACAAATAGCTTCTCTTTCTAGTTGTGAGCAGTTTGCTCTGTTTGGGAGTCTCCGCAAAACTTTAACGAGTAATGCCCAATGGAATATTAAAGAAGTTCGCTTCACTGAGCGAGGTGAAGACATTGTTCTTTAGTTTAATATGGTGGTAAGCTGTCGTGCATTTAATTTGCACAGCGAGGGCGGGCAAGATGCCCACCCCACAAGAGATTTATTTTTTTGAGGATGCAAATTAAAGTATTTTCAGCTTAAGTGCCGTTATTAGCTAGCTGTAAATAGTGGCATTATCGTGGCTAATTCGGCAAACCCTCTACCCGCATCAAATCCAATTCCCGCTCAAATATTTCATCAATTGGCAACATTTGACCATCAACAGTCATAAATTTATGATCTTTTGTTGCCCGAATCACTGAACCATCTTCCAAACAATACTCAAACACTTCTTGCTGTCCGCGATTGTGCCATTGTGCCACAGGTTGCGTATAAATATTTCCATTATTATCAACGCTGTACACAGTACATTCAATATGTTTTTCTACAATCTCCCCAATCGGCAACAATCCATATTCTACCGTCAATATTTCCGTGTCATAGCTTAAACAATATTCAGCAAACTTCAACATTTGCTCAAATAATTCATCCGCAACTTTTTTCTGAACGCCATTTTTTGCAGCGCCATCCACGAATTTTTCTCGCTGCTTTTGCATCTCAGAAACTTTCTTTTTACCCATCGCCCGACGTAGCAAGTCAGCTTGTCCCAAAGAATATCCAGCCATATCTTGAGCAATTTTCATGATTTGCTCTTGATAAACCATAATTCCATAAGTCTCGTCTAATATTGGCTCTAAAATAGTGTGTTGATAATCAATATTTTCTCGACCATGTTTGCGGTTAATAAATTTAGGAATCAGCCCTGCATCTAATGGGCCCGGTCGATAAAGTGCCAAAATTGAAGAAATATCTTCTATATTAGAAGGCTTCAAATCGCGCACAATCTGACGCATTCCAGAAGATTCTAATTGAAATATCCCTTCTAATTCTCCTGCTTCTAATAGTTCATAAGTTTTTTGGACATCTTTGGGCAGAGTACTATGTTCTCCTTTAGCTAATATTCTTTGGGCTTTTCTTTCGTCGCGCGGAATTTCATCAGGATCAACCCGATATCCTCTAGTTTCTTGAATTAAATCAACAGTCTTTTGAATTAATGTTAGATTCCGTAAACCCAGAAAATCCATTTTCAACAAACCCATTGATTCCAAGTCTTCCATGAAATACTGGGTAATCACGGAACCATCATTATTCTTCTGTAAAGGGACAATTTCATCAAGTGGTTCGTCTGAAATTACTACACCTGCGGCATGAACACCAAAAGTTTTGTTAGTTCCTTCAATTCGCATGGCCATATCAAGCCAGTGGCGAACATGGGGTTCTTTATCATATTTCTCTTTGAACTCTGGTTCTGGAGTTTCATTAGAAATCATCACTTTGAGTTTCGTTGGTTTCCCCCGTACCACAGGAATTAATTTCGCCATTTTGTCAGCTTCCCCGTAGGGAATATTTAATACTCTGGCGACATCTTTCAAAACTGCTTTAGAAGTTAGGCGGTTAAAGGTAATAATTTGAGCAACTCTATCTGCACCATATTTATCAGTTACATATTCAATAACTTTATCCCGTTGTTCAATACAGAAATCTGTATCAATATCAGGCATAGATTTCCGTTCTGGGTTGAGGAAACGTTCAAATAGTAGCCCATGATGCACAGGGTCAATATTAGTAATTCGCATCGCATAAGCAACTAATGAACCAGCCGCCGAACCACGACCTGGGCCTACAGGAATATTATTATCTCTAGCAAATTTAATGTAGTCCCATACAACTAAAAAGTATTTTGAAAAACCCATCTGCTGAATCATTTTAAGTTCGTATTCCAATCTTTCTTTATAGACGGAATCGACTTCTTGGCGAGATTTGCGATTTAACCGTTCTAAAAGTCCGTTCCATGCAATATCTTCGGCGTAAGTGTCAGCAGTATGGCCGGAAGGAATGGGGGGTGTAGGAATCTGAGGCTCACCCATGATATGGTAAGGCTCGACTTTATCGGACACTTCTTCAGTAGTAGCGATCGCTTCTGCAATGACATCATCTGGTAAATGGTCACGAAATAGCTGCCGCATCTCCTCACCAGATTTGAGATACTCTGTGCCGCTATAACGCATCCGCTTATCTTCAATAATTAGCTTACCAGTTTGAATACATAGCAAAGCGTCGTGGGCTTCAACATCAAAACAAGAAATAAAATGCGAGTCATTAGTGGCAATAATTTTAATGCCTAGTTCCCTAGCAATTTTGACTATTTCTACATTCACAATCCGGTCTTCTTGGGAACCGTGGTCTTGAATTTCTAGATAATAATCATCACCAAATACATCTTTATACCACTGAGCAACTTTTCGGGCTGCATCTGGCCTATTACTGAGAATTGCTTGGGGGACTTCTCCACCTAAACAAGCGCTGGTAACAATTAAGCCTTCATGATATTGTTTGAGTAAATCTTTATTAATACAAGGACGAGAAAAAATTCCTTTACCTTGAACACCTTTAAGGTGAGAAATAGTAGTTAACTTAACTAAATGTTTGTAACCTTTAGTATTTTTAGCTAAAACGACTTGATGATATTTGGGACGGCGTTCTTGTTTTTCGATATCGCCGTTAATTACATACATTTCATTGCCGATAATCGGCTTAATATTTTGACTACGGCAGATTTTGATCAGTTCAATGGCTCCATACATGACACCATGATCGGTAAGGGCGATCGCTTTCATTCCCAGTGCGATCGCTTGATCAACCAACTCTGGTAGCTGACTTGCCCCATCTAGTAGACTGTAGTCACTGTGAATATGTAAAGGCACAAAGGACATAAGGATCTCCAACCACAAGCCAAGATATCTCTAGGGGCCTACCTTGTGGTATACCCTTTCAAGCCGGATTTTGCAAAGCAACGGAATATTACATTAGCAGTTTTTAACTAAAATTAAAGCTGTTCTTTTTCCGAAATTGTCACTGTCATCAGTGTTGTTTTAATAGTTACAGCAGTTAATCAGCATCTAACTAATGAGTGAAACAGAGAGTACTACTTCGCCTGAAACCAAAGCTGGCCGTTGGTGGCAGCGTATCCCTCTCACATTGCAAATTCTCATCGCCCTAGTAGCCGCAGTCAGCGTCGGAATTGCCCTTGGTGCGGGGAATCCCAATCCCAGCAACGCCACCTTAATCAATAATTTAGTAATTCCGGCTGATTTAGTGTTAAAGGCTCTCCGCGCCCTAGCTACGCCTCTGATTCTGGTAGCGGTTCTGCATACCTTAATGACTACCAATATCCCCGGTACAGCTGGACGGCGATTAGCAGTACTACTTTTAACTAACACTACCGTAGCTATTTTAGTAGGACTTTTGGTAGCAAATGTGCTGCGTCCAGGAACTTGGGGTAATGTAGCCACCACAACAACTACACAAATAACTACTCAGAGTATTGACCCTTGGGGAATCCTCAAAGATGCTGTACCAGAAGCTGTCCTGAAACCTTTAGTTGATAATAACGTCATCCAACTAATTGTTATTGCCCTGAGTTTTGGCATTGTCCTGCGGGGATTAAAATCTGAACAAATCGCCCAAGGGAAAAAAGGATACCAATCGATAGAAGATGTCATCGGGATTTTGTTTGAGGCGGTAGTCGGTGTCCTCAACTGGGTAATTGTCTTAGTACCTTTCGCCGTATTTGGGATTGTTGCTAAAACAGTTGCTATGCAAGGATTTGCACCTTTTAAATCTTTGGGTGCATTTATCCTGGCGGTGCTGTTAGCACTGGCATTGCAGGCGTGCTATTACCTAACCAGAGTAAAATTTGGTTCTTGGGTACCCCCGCTAAAATTTCTCGCTGGCGGATCTGATGCCTTTTTAACAGCTTTTTCAACTTCTTCTTCTGCGGCGGCAATGCCTGTAACCTTTGAGGTTTTGCAAACAAAAGTCGGTTTAAGGGAATCTTCTGCTGCTTTGGGGGCATTAGTTGGGGCAAATTTCAATAACGATGGTACTGCCCTTTATGAAGCAATGTCTGCGTTGTTTATTTCCCAGCTAATTGGGCAACATCTGACTCTAGGACAGCAGCTAATTGTCATCCTGACCTCGATTTTTGCATCTGTAGGTGCGGCAAATATTCCCAATGCTGGACTGGTGACGATGACATTGGTGTTCACTTCTGTAGGCTTACCTACCCAGTACATTGCTTTGCTAGTGACTGTAGACTGGTTTCTTGATCGCTGCCGCACCATGATTAATGTCATGGGAGATATGACTGTCAGTGCTTTACTTGACGGCAAAAAACCTCGTTCTGTAGACGAGGCTTAGTTTGCCAGCTTTTCAGGTAACTACATAGATATCTGTGAAATTAAATATGCATTATCCAGAACCCTTGTAGAGAGACGTAGTACTGCTACGTCTCTACATTCTTTTTAACCAGATGTCTAATGCTGTTGAGGCCCTTTGGCATCACATTCTTTAGTCCAGCAGCGCTCTAGAAGTCGAAGCCGCCAGATTAATGCAAAGCGTTGGGGATTCAATACTAATTTAGGATCGTGACTAAATAAAGGCTGGTTCAGATATTGCCAAAGGGGAAATTTAATTTTGGTGTGTTTTGGAGTCATAAGAACAACAAATATTATAAAAGTTGAGTGCCCATAGTTGGCATTTTGTTTAGGAATTGCCTGATAGTGTTTTTCTAGTTAAAGGCTACACTGTGGTTTTACAATTGTCCTGGTGGCAATTGCGGAATTTCATCAAGTGAATTTATGTTATTTCCGCTTTAATACTGAAATTGGAGACACCATTTTTTGATTCTACATCCTGCGATCGCTCGGTTTTCTGCCGGAGAAAGTAAAATAAGACTCAATAGACATTTCGGAAATAGATCGCTAAAATTTACCGAAGAAGAATTCAGGAGCCAGAATTGGCTTTAGCCCTGGGAGTTTCAATTGCGCCTATTCTGCATCTTGACCGAAACAGCACTCAGCACTCCTGAAAAAAAACTGGGACAGGCATCTTGCCCATCCCACAATAAAAAAGAGAATTTTTGTAATAGAACGCCTTGGCTATAACTAATAATGAGTGCCAGTTTTGCGGTGGTTGATGGCAGTAACAGCATCAGGCTTGAGTAATTTACCTTCATCGACAGTTGCATAGACAACCCAATGATCGCCACATTCCAGACGTTGATTCACTGAGCATTCTAAATATGCTAAAGCGTCAGTTAGGACGGTACAACCGTTATCTGCAACTGCTGTACTAAAGTTGGCGAATCGATCTTCCCCAGGTGCGAAAGATTTACGGAAATGCTTCATGTAATCTTGGTGATTGCCTTCAGGTAAAATATTTAAGGCAAACTTACCGCCTGGATACATCAAAGATTCGATCGCTCGGTCTTTAGCGATCGCAATACTTATTCCAGGTGGGTTAAAGGTGGCTTGAGAAACCCAAGCGCCTAACATTGCGGTAGACACTTCTCCAAGTTTCGCTGTCACCACACAGACGGAACCAACAATCCGACCAACAGCTTGTTCCACTGGGGTAGCAGCTTGTTGTGGTACGCGGATTTTTTTAGCTTTTCTCAGTGCTTGGGCAAAGTCTGTGCCTAGTTCTTCACAGAATTTGAGTGTGACATCATCAGGTTTAAACTTCACTTTCAAAGTGTCAAAACCAAAGCGATATCCAGAATCCCGGAGTTTTCCTTCTATTAAGTCAAAGGCTTCGCCACTCCAGCCATAAGAACCAAATACACCAGCGAGTTTGCTGTTGTCACCGCTTGAGATCACAATCCCTAAAGCAGTATGAATGGGAGTTGGCGCATGGCCACCAATGGTAGGAGAACCGATGATAAAACCTTCTGACTGTGCTAGGCTGATGCGAATTTCATCAGGGGTAGCAAATTCGCAGTTAATGGATTTGACTGCAACTCCACCTTTAGTTAGTCCGAGAGCGATCGCTTGTGCTAGAGTTGCCGTATTCCCATAAGCTGAAGCGTAAAGTAGGGCAACAGAAATCTCGCGATCGTTATGAGAACGACTCCATTCTCCATAAGCTTTGGTAAGCTCGATTAAGCTAGTGCGTACTAAGGGCCCGTGACCCACAGCATACATTCTCACCTGCAAATCTGATATTTTCTCCAAAGCTGCTTGCACATGAGGAGTTTGGGGAGCCATCAGGCAGTTAAAATAATAACGCTGGTCTTCTTTGAGCGCTTCCCAGTTATCATCAAAGACTTCATCACCACACAGATGAGTTGCAAATAACTTATCTGTGTAGAGAATTTGGGTTTGTTGGTCGTAGGTACAAAGTCCTTCTGGCCAACGTGGGCTAGGAGTGGGTAAGAATTTTAAAACATGACCTTTGCCTAAATCGAGAGTTTCTTTCCCCCGCATTACCAAGACGTTCAAATCTTGCTCTAGAAAAGCAGCCCGCAAATTGTTTGCACCGGGAAGAGAACAGACAAAAGTTATCTGTGGTGCCAGTTCTAAAATTGCTTTGAGAGTTGCAACTCGGTTGGGATTAAAATGCCCCAGGATTATATAATCCAAAGTTTTCAAATCTATAGTCTGCCGCAATGCCTCTAAATAAATTTCGGTAAAGCTTTCTGGCGGTGGATCAATAAGTGCGGTTTTATCAGCTTCAATTAAATAGCAATTGGAGGTAGTACCTCTTTCAAGTGCATATTCAATTTCAAACCGCAGACGTGACCAACTACGTGCCCTGATCGCCTTAGTATTTGTAGCAATTGGTAAAACTTGTACGTCGCGTGGCTTGGAATTGGTCATAGCTGTTTAAAGTTGGGGAATTGGGCATTGGGCATTGGGAATTGGGAATTGGGCATTGGGAATTGGGCATTGGGGAAGATGAGGGAGATGAGGGAGACAGGGAAAATAACCCATGCCCCATGCCCCATGCCCCATGCCCAATCTTTAGTAATAATTACCTACTTTGCGGTGGCGAACGGCGGTCAATCCATCGTTTTTGGAGACACGACCTTCTTGGACGGTGCAGTATAAAATCCAGTGGTCGCTGCATTCCATGCTGCTCTGTATTTCACACTCCATATATGCCAGAGCATCTGTCAAAATCGGAGAACCGTTTTTCGCGGTTTGAGTTTTCACTCCTGCAAATCGGTCAGCACCAGGATGCAAGCGCTTGAGAAAGTGCTTTTTCAATTCTTGAAAATTGCCTTCTTCCAAAACGTTGAGGACGAAGCGATCGCCTACTTGCATTAAGGAATCAATGGCGCGGTCTTTGGCAACGGCAATTGTTAATCCTAATGGTTGCAAACTCGCTTGCGTTACCCAGGATGCCAGCATTGCACTTGAGACATTATCTTTTTTAGTGGTGACTATATATAATCCACTACTAATGCGACCTAACGCCTTTTCCATGTTGACATCAAGAGACTTAATATGCTTGATGTTGCGATCGCGCACTAGCAATTGTCCGAAGTCTTTACCCGCTTCTTCACACAACTGGAATGTAGATGCAGTGGGAGCTTCTTTAATCCGAATAGCTGGGAAGGCTTCTTTGATGCCAGAGTCGATAAACTTTCTGCGGAGTGTATCAATGGGTTCATCATCCCCACCGTAACATTCAAACAGCCCAACAACTTGCTTGTTTTTGGCGACTGCTAAAACTGAACTGATACTAGCTTGGGCGGCGGCGGCGGTACTTGGGGGCATACCAATAATGATGCCAGCTGCTCTCCCGGCTAGTTCTTGAATTTCTTGGCTCTCAGCAGTACTCAAATCTAGTACTTCTACGCCAACGCCAGTTTTCAGTATACCTTCGGCAATTGCATGGCCAAGGCGCTCGCCATAACCATAATCTGAGACAAAAAACAAGCCAACTGTTGTTTCTGCTTTAGCTTGTTTTTGGCTCCAATTTTCGTAGCATCCAGTTAGAACATCTAGATGGTGGTATAATAAGGGGCCATGACCATTGGCAATTATATTAATCTTCCCTAGATCGCCCATCCGCTTCATCGCATTCAGCAGCGAACGAGCATTAGGGCCCATCAAACAGTCGTAGTAAAATCTAAAGTCGGCTTCGATCGCTTCTAAATCTTCGTCAAAGGTGCGATCGTCGCAAAAGTGCATCCCAAAAGCATCACAGGTATAGAGAATTTGGGTTTTGCGGTCAAAGCTAAAGATTGTATCTGGCCAGTGTAGGTTAGGCGCACTCACGAATTCCATTTCGTGTCCTTTGCCGATATCTATGCGATCGCCAGTTTTGACAACCCGCTTAGAAAATGGATCGTGGACTAACCCTTCTAAAAACTGAAGCGCAACTTTTGAAGCTAAAACAGTAGCTCTAGGAGCTAATTGCAAAACATCTTCTACCAAGCCACTATGGTCTGGCTCTGTGTGGCTGACAATTATATAATCAATTGTCTTGGGGTTAACAAGACCTTTTAGAGTCTCTAAATACAGATTGCGAAACTTCTGGTGAGAAGTATCAATCAAAACTGTTTGTTCACCCCTAATTAGATATGAATTGTAGGTTGTGCCGTTTTGCAGCCCGAATTCGATATCGAAGCGATCGCGATCCCAATCAAGAGAGCGAATCGCCGTTGTGTTAGGGGCAATTTCTACAGTTTGTATAGTTAGCCGATGTTGAACGTTCTCTGCGTTGGCATTGCCTGTCGTAGACATCGCTACCATTATTCGTCTCCGAGCGCAAATTGTCAGGTTTTTATTCTGCCTCCATTCTCCCTATTATTTTTTGTTTAAGTTGTAATGAATATCAGTTTTTGAGAAATTTAACATGTATCAATTATTGCTGTTTCTCAGCAACAATTGTGACTCAAAAAATCTACTTAAACTTAATGATTCAAAGAATTATACTGAGTATTTAATTTAGCTATTTATTTAATCTTATCCTAATTTCAAAATATTATGTTAGTTATATTGTTTCTTAATAAGAAATTAATAACTTAAAATCAATATCATACATTATATCCACAATTATTATATAGAGATCATATCTAATTTTTTCACAAACTCAGTACAACTAAAAAATATTTATTTTTCCTTACCTATTGCCTGTTGTATATGACCTAATTACAAAAGTAAGTTGATAAATCAAAGTGGATTTTTTATTTTGATAATGACGGATAAATGCTAAAAGTATCCAAGGATTTATAAATAAATTATGTGATTTTGGCATAGAATAATTGTCTTAGGAAAATAGATTAAAAGTTAGCTTTTTAATAGGTTATTTTATAAATTAGGTAGGAAAAGTGGGAAAAGTGGGAAAAATAGGAAAGTCAACAAAAATTTTCTATTTTCAATAGGTATTGAATATATTTATGTCTCAATCAAGAATCTTGTTACGTAAAATATAAAATTTACGTAAAGTCGAGAAAATAGATGTTTTTTGGAGAGCATCAAGACTAATTTACAGAGATGAGTTGAAGGAAAAGGAACTAGGCTTGTATATATATGTTTTGCTACTCATTCAAATAGGAAGTATCGTAAAAATTATTTTTAAAGTTTCGATAAATCACTGTAAAGATACAATTAATCTAATAATTTTAATGCTAAAGTTTTTTATCATCGACTTTAGACATTAATCAGCACAACGCCAGCAAATTATTATTGTAATAGCTGCTTTTGGCTATTGAATAAATTTGCCTATATAGACTAATGGCGTAATTTCTGATGTGCCTAACTTTTTATGAAATTACATTGTCGATTATAAATTACCAACTTTGATAGCGTTCTAAAGCTAATACTTGTTGGTAGTAGCCTTTTTAATACTGACATCCTTCATATTGTAGTTCAGCTTTCAGAGCAAAAGGTTATTAATTATGGGCTGCCGATTAAAAGTCTTTCTAACTCCTCAAGAAAAGCTAACTTTAGAAGAGTTAAGAAAAGCCAAAGATGTTCCTCAACGAACCAAAGATCGCGCTCAAGTCTTACTGCTAAATAATCGCGGCTTAAAAAATGAGCAAATTGCTAAAGGCTTGAACTGGGCAATTTCAACAGTGCGTCAAACCCTTCATCGTTGGGAAAAGATGGGTTTAGCAGGACTGTGGGATGCTCCTGGTAGAGGTGGAAAACCTCGATATTCAGAATCAGATTTAGTTTATCTAGAAAACTGTTTGGCTCAAGATTCACAGACTTATAATTCAAAACAATTAGCAAATAAACTGGCATCTGAACGTCAGGTAAGCTTAAGTGCAGATCGGTTACGACGGGTACTTAAACAAAGGGGAAAGAAGTTTGGAAGCATATGCAAACAACCCCAGGAACAGAATATTCATTAATTAACGGAACCTGCTTTGCATCTAGATATCTACGCTCACTAAATCCTGAAGCTGGAAAGGTACGTTTTTGATTCTGAATAAAATCCGATTTTGACTTTTTATGAATATGCGCGATCGCAAATGGGTGTAGATGTGCAGGAAAGCATCAGATATGCGATCGCGCTTACAACTTTAAATCATCAGCCGTTTCTACAATATACTTGTACGAAAGTAAGTGTGTTATTCACAATGTTAGCACAAGTGAAAGGTTGAGTTGATGCTGAAATTAGACCCTAGCACTATCAATGATTTGATGCAAGTTCTTAGACCATTTATGGAATCTGAGAGAGAACGTCGAACTTTCTTATTTACTGTGTTAGGTGATATACCTGTGTTGCAACATATCAGTTGGGATGGTGCTGTAGCAACTTTCATACCCGATATGGTGTGTAAGTTAGCAGATTATGGAGGGGGAGAGTATCTAAGCGCTATCTTGAAATATGTGCAAGATATAGTGGGAAAAGATGTACAACAAGGTATTGATAAATTACTCGATAAACTGCGGGATGATCCATCTATATTTATACCTTTATCTCCATCATTAGCAGAAGCTGAATACAGAAAAGTAGTGATGGAAAGAGTTACGCCTGATGGTGAAATTTCAGTTGCAGGTCGTGATATTTTAGATCAATGTAAGCAACGTTTGGGAATCTCAGAAGAAAAGGCTGAGAATATTGAGAAAGAAGTTTTACAGCCATTTAACGAATATCAAAAGAGTTTTGATAAATTTATACAGATTTTAGTTAAGCAAATCCACGATAAGTTACCGTTTTCTCAAGAAATACGAAGCGATTTAGAAGCGCTACATTCGCAACTAAAAATTACAGATGTAGAAGCACTTTATATTAAATTAGCTCACGAACTTTATAAACAAAATAAACTGGAAAAATCAATTAATCTTTATAAAGAATTAATTCTTTTTAATAAAGATAATGCTATTTATCGTCAGAATCTAGCTTATTTTTTATTACAAAATGAGCAAATAGATGATGCGATCGTAGAACTTCGAGAAGCTATTCGTATTGAACCAAACAACGTCAAACTATATGAAGATTTGGGAAATAGTTTTTACACAAAAGGTCAGTTTTATAAAGCTATTGAGGCATATCAACAGGCGATTGGAATTAGCACTGACGATACACCAAATGATTTAGCAAAAATACACTATTTGTTAGGATGTACTTTTTGTGAATGTGAGCAGTTAGAAGAAGCAATCAAGCAATATATACAAGCGATTGAGATTGATAGAAAATATGCAGAAGCATATGCTGAGTTAGGAAATTGTCAGCGCCGAATAGAAAATTTTGTAGATGCATATAGTAACTTACAAATAGCAATTACGATCAAACGAGACAATCCAAAATTTTACCGCTATTTAGGAATGGTTATGAGTAGTCAGGGCAAATATAAGGATGCAATTGTTCAGTTTGAAGAAGCTATAAAACGCAATATCATAACTAGCACACCAGATCCAATTACCTATACGCAATATGCATTTACGCTACTCGCACAAAGAAAACAAAAGCAAGCAGAAACTGAAATTAATCTAGCTATAAAACTATTCCAACAGCAAAATATGGGTGATGCTGCCAACCAAATGGAGGACTTATATGAGAAAATAAAAAAAGAAAGTAGTTGGAAAAGCTTTTTCAACTACTTTCTCAAAAATTAGCTTTTAAATCATTATTGATTAGCCAAGTATTTTTTAGGATCAGCTATATATACGATAGCGATTTGGAGGCAAAGTCCTTAACTTCGCTTATCATTATTTGCTTGAACCCTCGACGTAGCCGATGCAACTGCAATTCCAGCAATTGTAGTGGTTGTCGCACCACTCAAAACTAATATTTTGTGACGACGTTGTTCTTTAATAGCTTGCTGTGCCGCTAATTGTGCATCTTGTTTGTCCAGACTGGTTAATACCCCTTTATTAGCATAACGAGATGCTAGTAAATTGAAAGCTGCATCACGCGCTGAATAATAATTCTGTGCTGCTTCTTGAAATGCTTGGTCACTCAAGTTTTGAATATGACTAGGTAAATCATGTATCAATAATTGTGATTGAATTCTTGCGGTGATATCATCCTTCATTCCTTGTTTTAGGATCATCGCATCCCCGGATGATATATTATTAAAAAGTCTTTGTATCGCTTGCTTGTTTTCAGCTTCGGACATTGCTTTTTTGACTAGATGCAGATAGTTAAACTCGGAGTTTGGTAGTGGGTGGAACTGATTAGGATAGGTTGGTTTAATTGGTCTAGGTGGTTTAGATTTAAACCATGGCCATCGTATTTTAAATCTTGGTAACTTAATACCAACAACTGGTTCAAAACTACTCAAACTTATTTGTTCTGCATTCAAGTTCAATAAATTTCCAGAGTACCCAAAATTAACTTCAAATGAATTATGCAGGTACTTATCTAATGTCAAACTCGATACTGATGACAGCGAAACATTGCTAAACAAAAGTGTAACAAACAAAGCCTGCTTGCGTATCTGTGTCATACTTTCATGCGGCTGATAATTTTTATAAATTGACGCTTTTGGCAACTAAGTAGGTAGGCGTAATTAAATATAAGATCAAACCTCACCCTCAATCCCTCTCCAAAGTATCAGAGAGGGAAGCCGGAGGCAGGGTGAGGTTTTATATTTAATTTGACCCACTTACTTAATTCAGTTGATGGGCGTTATATTTAATTTCAACAGTTTCTCTACTTACAATTTCGGAAAATTAAATATTTTAATATGTGATTTTATATTACAGGAATTTTCAGGTCATTAAACTATAGGGTAAGGGCGGACGGATATGGAAAGATAAGCAGCAAATTAAACCTCACCAAATCTGGAAGCTGTAACAAATAAATCTTGCTGTAAACTAGCAATTTAGTAGCTTGTTTAGATAGGATGCAGCAATCGTGACTGTCCAATTATCCCAACCTCACTTCCAACGCCTTATCCGCATTGTACAGAATTTACCCGACTTTGCTAATGTGCGCGATCGCCGTCGTTTAGTTGCAGGTGCATTACAAGGTGTAGCTCAAGCAGATATTATTCTGGCGCGGTTAGATTTAGATGGTGCGCCAATGGGTGTTTCTGTGGAAGTAGTGCGGTTTTTCTCGCAATTTGGACGAGTTGCTTACAATCAAGAAGCCCTTGCTGTCTTCCTCAACTATATTCAGCCTTACACTGGGGATGAAGATAAAGACTTTATCGTAGAACTATTTCAGAATTACCCGCTAGATATTCCAGTCAGTCCTAGTCGTGGAATTAACAATTGGAAGGGAATGGATAGTACGGCTGATATCAAAGAAAAGATTATTGGGGAAAATACATTACGCGATATCTACATTTTAAACTTGGCTCTGGAAGCTTCAAAAGCTGTGGTTCGTATAGCTACTCCCGAAGGTTTAGGTACGGGATTTATGATTGCATCTGATTTACTAATGACGAATAATCACGTTATTAAAAGTCAGAAAGTTGCAGAAGAAAGTAATTTTAGCTTTAATTATCAACTGGATATCAACGGTAAAGAATGTCCAACACAGAGTATTGGAGCTTTACTAGGGGGAACTTTTTACACGAATGAAGAATTGGATTATACAGTAGTTACCCTGAAAGATATACCTGATTTCGGCAAACCTCTAATCTTTAAAAATAAATTAATGCGACGAGATGATCGCGTAGCAATTATTCAACACCCTGGCGGTCATTTAAAGAAAATCTCGATACAGAATAATTTTGTCGCTTATGCTGATAATCAAGTCTTGCAATATACTACAAGTACAGAACCGGGTTCATCAGGGTCGCCTGTTTTCGATGATAATTTTCAGGTAGTTGGTATTCACCATAGCGGTGGGATGCTTCTAGAACCAAATACGCAACAAAGACATTTACGTAATGCAGGAACAATTGCGATCGCTTTGTTGAATGACCTCCATAAAAATGCACCGGAGATTGACACCCATTTGTCGAGATAGTTAGGCGATTGCATAGCCGTGATTTCTGCTCGTCAGGTATATTTGCAAAATTCACCTATGAAAACAAAACCCACCAAACACTTTAATTGTTTGGTGGGTTTTGTTAGTTATTGTTTAGTGGATCCGAGCAGAGTCGAACTGCTGTCCAAATTGGGTATTGACTCCCCGCTCATTCACAGGTTTAGCCTTTCTGACCCTCAAGGCGGGAATCGTTCATTATCCCGAACGTAGGATGCTCTGATTTAATCTTAGCTAGCAAGCCAACCAGAGAACGCTTACTAGAGCATCCGTTGGGGTTTGGTCTTCAGTCCTTAACGGAGTCAAACTAAAGACGCTCGAACCTATAAGAGGTGTTTAGGCAGCTACTAGAGCATCCTTACGAGCAAAGCTAACGATGTTATTCGCATTTACTTTTTGTTTGAGCCTTTGATTTCCGAGAGGAGACTCACTCTCGACCTGAATCACAGAGCAGCGTTCGCCAACCTGTCGAAACCGTGACGGACCCATGCGCTTCTACATCTTAATTATAATACGGGATTTGGTAATTCGTAATTCGTAATTCGTAATTAGTAGTTATCCAAGTCAGAATATATGGCTCTAATTACTGCAAATAGCCAATCACTAATTTTGAAACCATTAGCAATTGGCTATTTGCCACGATCCACAACAAGTATTTTTTTAAGTTAGTGCTTCAGCACCACCTACAACCTCAAGAAGTTCTTGAGTAATTGCAGCTTGTCGGGCTTTGTTGTAAGACAGTGTGAGGCTGTTAATCAGTTCACCAGCATTTTCACTGGCATTACTCATAGCTGTCATTCGCGCTGCTAGTTCACTAGCGGCAGATTCTTGCAGCGCCCGCAATAGCTGGTTACTCAGATACAGGGGCAACAGAGAATCGAGGATTTGTACTGGATCTTGCTCGAAAATCATGTCAGGAGCTAATGCACGGACTTCCTTAGTCACTTTCTGCCGTTCGACTTCAAATTTACCGCCACGGGTTGTCAAGCGGAAGATTTCGTCATCGCTTGCTTCTAGACCTTGTGGATCGAGGGGCAGTAGGGTTTGGATCACAGGACGGGAGCTAACCAAGGAAAGGAATCTGGTATAGATTAATTCGATGCGGTCAACTTCTTCCGAAAGGAACAAGGAAAGTAGTTGATCGGCAATTTGATTGGCTTCGGCTGCGGTTGGAATTTGCTCTAGGCCGCTGTAGGTAGCATCAATGGGCTGATCGCGGCGTTGAAAGTATTGTGTTGCTTTGCGTCCGACTAGCACAAATTGATAGTCTAAGCCTTCTGCCTTGATTTCTTTGGCGCGGTTTTCTGCACGACGGATAACGTTATTATTGTAGCCGCCGCATAAACCGCGATCGCCTGAAATTACTAACAGCCCAACTGATTTAACTTGCCGTTTTTTCAGTAGTGGGAGGTTTGCTTCTTCAAAGCGGAGACGGCTTTGCAAACCATATAATACTTGTGCCAAGCGATCGGCAAAGGGACGAGTCGCTAGTACTTGTTCTTGCGCCCGACGCACTCTAGCCGCAGCTACGAGACGCATGGCTTCTGTGATTTTTTTGGTGTTTTTGACCGACTGGATGCGATCGCGTATTGATTTTAGATTGGCCATATT
The DNA here is from genome assembly GCF_036917435.1 of Nostoc sp. Taxonomy (GTDB): domain Bacteria; phylum Cyanobacteriota; class Cyanobacteriia; order Cyanobacteriales; family Nostocaceae; genus Nostoc. Next base: position 76,528 of record NZ_JBALDM010000027.1, on the reverse strand, counting down.
TTTTTCCTTAGTAGTTAGTCATTTGTCCTTTGTCATTAGTCAGTAGTCATTAGTTCTGTACCAATGACCCTTCGGGTTCGCCAGTTGCTTATGGGGGAAACCCCCAAGACCGCACTGGCTCACCAATGACCAATGACTAATGACTAATTACGCTGTAGCTTTGAAGGTCTTCTTGTATTCGGTAAGCGCTTCCTTCAAGGCTGCTTCTTCTGCGTCACCTAATGCTTTAGAAGCTTGTACTCCTTGGGCATATTTACCACCCTTTAAGGACTCCCGCAGACCTTGGGTAAAGGTGGTGACTTTATCTACAGGTACATCATCTAAGTAACCGTTGATACCTGCATACAAAATTGCCACTTGTTCATATACTGAAAGTGGCGAATTTTGTGGCTGCTTGAGAAGTTCGCGTAACCGTTGACCCCGTGCCAACTGGTCTTGAGTGGCTTTATCTAAGTCAGAAGCAAATTGGGCGAAGGCTTGCAAGTCGTCAAATTGGGCTAGTTCCAATTTAATCTTACCGGCAACTTTTTTCATTGCCTTGGTTTGCGCCGCAGAACCCACGCGGGATACGGAAATACCGGGGTTTACAGCCGGACGGATACCAGCGTTAAACAAGTCAGAAGAGAGGAATATCTGACCATCGGTAATAGAAATTACGTTGGTGGGGATGTATGCTGAAACGTCACCAGCTTGGGTTTCGATGATTGGTAGGGCGGTCATGCTGCCTTTACCTAATTCATCACTTAGCTTTGCGGCTCTCTCTAGCAAGCGGGAGTGAATGTAGAATACATCTCCAGGGTAAGCTTCGCGTCCTGGTGGACGACGTAGCAGCAAGGACATTTGGCGATAAGCTTGGGCTTGCTTGGAAAGATCGTCGTAAATTACCAGGGTAGCTTTGCCTTTGTACATAAAGTACTCGGCAATAGTTGCGCCTGTGTAAGGAGCTAGGTATTGGAGGGTTGCTGGTTCACTGGCGCTAGCAAAGACGACGACGGTGTAATCCATTGCGCCTTTTTCTTGCAATGTCTGCACCACGTTAGCAACGGTGGAAGCTTTTTGACCGATCGCCACGTAGACACAAACTACATCTTCTGATTTTTGGTTGATGATTGTGTCGATGGCGATCGCAGTTTTACCGGTTTGGCGATCGCCAATAATCAATTCCCGTTGACCGCGACCGATGGGAATCATTGAGTCAATAGCTGTGATACCCGTTTGCATGGGTTCGTGTACAGATCGACGAGCAATGATACCTGGTGCTGGAGATTCAATCAAACGACTTTCTGAGGATTTGACATCTCCCTTACCATCGATGGGAATACCCAAAGCGTTTACAACTCGTCCAATTAAGGCTTCACCAACTGGAATCTGAGCAATTTTACCAGTAGCGGTTACAGAACTACCTTCTTGAATTTCCAGCCCTTCACCCATCAACACCGCGCCCACGTTGTCTTCTTCTAAGTTCTGGGCGATGCCAATTGTACCATCTTCAAATTCTAAGAGTTCCCCGGCCATAGCCTTTTCCAGACCATAAATCCGGGCAATCCCGTCACCAACTTGTAAAACTGTACCAACGTTAGCAACTTTGACCTCTTGATCGTATTGCTCGATTTGTTGTTGGATAATGCTACTAATTTCGTCAGGTCTAATTGATATGCTCATGTGTCTATCTTGTTTGCTTTCGAGACGGAAGTAAAAGGAACTAGGGATTAGGGACTGGAGATTAGGGATTAGGGATGGAAAGAACTTATGACTATAATCTTTTTCCTAGTCCCCAGTACCCAGCCCCCAGTCCCAATTTTCTAGCTATTGGTTAAGCGCAATGAAAGGCGGCGCAGCTGACCCCGAATACTGGCATCAATTACCTGCGAACCTACTTTAATAATCACGCCACCAATTAACTCACTATCTACCTTGGTTTCTAGTTCTACCTGGCGAGCATTACTGATGGCAATCACTTTTTCTGTGATTGCTTGCTGTTGAGCTTCTGTGAGGGGAACGGCTGAAATTACTTCCGCTAATACGGTTTGATTCAGCTGCCGCAACAGCGCCAGATATTGTTGAAAAATCGATTCCAAGAATGCAATGCGGCGTTTGTCTACTAAAACCAACAAAAAGTTGCGTAAGTAGGGGTTAGCGCCTTCACCGAGTATTTTTTTGATGAGAGCTTTTTTGTTCTCAGCCTGAATAAACGGGTTGCTGAAGAAGTTATGTAGCTGTTTGTCTGCTCTGAGCAGTCCTAGAAAAGTCCGTGCATCTTCCCCGAACTCTTCTGTCAAATTTTTCGATTGCGCTATTGACAAAAGCGCCTGTGCATAAGGCTGGGCGACTTCGGCTGCGGCTATTTGACTTGTCATACATTGACTCCCAGTTGTGCGATGCTGCGATCGATTAAACTTTGTTGAGCATCGTCGGCAATCCCGCCTTTTAGTTGTGATTCGACTTTTTGCAGTGCTAGTGTAGCAACTCTTTGCCGTAATTGAGCGATCGCTCGCTCGGTTTCGGTGTTTAAATCTGCTGCTGCTGTTTGTTTCAAGCGTTCTACGTCTTGCGCTGCTTTCGCTAACAAGCCTTCTTTCGCTTTTTGAGCGTTTTCTACAGCCGATTGGCGAATGCGTTCTGCTTCAGCTTGAGATTGCTTCAACTGCTCTTGCGCTTGGGAAAGGGCCGTCTTTGCCTCTTTTAAGCGCCCTTCTGCTTCCTGAATTGCGGTGGCAATATTGGATTGTCGCTCGTTCAGGATATTGCTTAAAACCTTACGTCCGAAGTAGAATAGTATGCCAATCAGAATCGCTAGATTGATCAGATTGGTTTCAAAAATGTCTAGGTTTAGACCGAAACCACCTTCTGCTGCGCCTTCTGCCAATTCAGAATGAACAGCGTTCGCTTCTGCGGCAAGTAATAAGAATGTCCCCATGATACCCATTTACAAGTGCGCTGCTCGCTTGCTAATACGTTGTATTTTCCCGAAGGGAAATTAAGTATCTTTTCCCCGAAGGGAAATTAAGTATCTTTCCCCCGAAGGGAAATTAAGTATCTTTTCCCGAAGGGAAGGAAATTTAAGTATCTTTTCCCCGTAGAGAAATTTAAGTATCTTTCCCCAGAAGGGAAAAAGTGCCTTTTTTTGACACTTAATTAAGCGCTCTGGACTATAGCCCAGTTGCGCGTATGCTTTACACAGAACCAATCTCGTTAGTTTATCTAACTGCAGTTGGCCCCAATAGTTTTTCTAGAATCTGCCTGCTTAGAGCATCAACTTGTTGCTCTAAGGTGCTAAAAGCTGCTTGCTTTTGTTGTTCTATTTCAACAGAAGCTTGTTCTCGTTGAGTCTGAGCTTCTTTTTGGGCTTCAGCAATTTTCTCGGCAGTAATTTTCTTAGCTTCAAGTTGAGCGGCTTCTAGAGTAGCTTGCGATTGTCTGCGAGCGTCTGCGAGTTGCTGCTCATATTCGGTAGCCAAGCGCTCGGCTTTAGCCAAGCTCTCACGTGCCTCAAGGGTATTCGTTCGGATATAATTATCGCGATCGTCTAGTACCTTGGTCAGTGGCTTATAGAAAATTGCATTCAACAAAGCTGCTAATAGCAGGAATTGCAATGCCATGAAGGGCAAGGTAGCATCGAAATCAAACATTTGTCTCCTCTTTGGCTGGAGTAGCAGTTTTCATGGCTAGCAACGTCATCCAACCTTTCATATTTTAGAGACCCATAGCCAACAAGGGTCAAGGGATTTTGGATTTTAGATTTGCGATTTTAGATTTTTAGATCAGGGATAGCTCAGGGGCATGTACCAAAAACTCTTGATCGTCCAAAATCCAAAATTGGTAATCCATTACATCAGAACGACTAAATTTCCCAAATATTTTGTTTGATTGTAGAGGCGTGATGATTCACGTCTCCACATTCACAAAATTTTCAGGTCTTATGCGAAGGGGTTAGCAAATAGCAACACCAAGGCAATTACTAGACCATAGATAGTCAAAGATTCCATGAATGCCAAGGTTAATAGCAGAGTACCGCGAATTTTTCCTTCTGCTTCAGGTTGACGAGCAATACCTTCTACTGCTTGTCCAGCAGCGTTACCTTGACCGATACCAGGGCCAATTGCAGCTAAACCAATCGCTAAAGCAGCAGCGAGAACTGAAGCAGCCTGAACTAATGGATCCATGTTGATTTTCCTTGCTTTGATTACAAAACTAACAGACATTACGTTAACGATTAGAAACGTGGTTTTCACGCTGCACTCGTTTCTTTGAAATCGCGCTTTGCGATGTTTTGAGCGAATATGCTCTTATTCACTGTGCTATCAACTGAGAAGTTTAATGCTCCTCATGTTCTTCTCCGCCATGTCCCTCCATTGCCTCATGAATGTATGCTCCGGCTAGGGTGGCGAAAACCAGGGCTTGAATGGCACTGGTAAATAAACCCAAGGCCATTACAGGCAGAGGTACAAAGAGAGGAACTAGCAGCACCAATACCGCAACTACCAATTCATCCGCCAAAATATTACCAAATAGCCGGAAGCTTAGGGAGAGGGGCTTGGTGAAATCTTCAAGAATTGCGATCGGCAATAGAATCGGTGTTGGCTCTATATATTTCTTAAAGTAGCCTAAACCCCGTTTGCTAAAACCTGCGTAAAAGTACGCCAAGGAAGTTAGCAGTGCCAATGCAACAGTCGTATTGATGTCATTGGTGGGAGCAGCCAATTCGCCCGAAGGTAGCTTGATGAGCTTCCAGGGAATTAGCGCACCCGACCAGTTCGATACGAAAATAAACAAGAACAATGTGCCAATAAATGGCACCCAAGGACGGTACTCTTTCTCACCAAGTTGGTTTTTAGCCAAATCACGAATAAATTCTAGGGCGTATTCCATCAAATTCTGGATACCCTTGGGAATTCTTTGTGCGTTGCGAGTAGCAGCGATTGAAGCCACTACTAAAATGCTAATCACAAACCATGAAGTGAGGAAAACTTGCCCATGAATTTTAAGATTGCCCAACTGCCAGTAGAAATGATGACCTACTTCTAATTCGGCGAGGGGAAAAGAATTAAAGGCGTTTAAGAGACTAAGCATTTGCATTCTTCAAGCATTTTCCCCAACAAGCGAGGATGGGATTACTATCTTTGTGAGCCTGACTTTTTAAGAATCAGGAAGGAACGCAATTTGCACCATATAGACGAGGAGGGTGGCTTTGTAAGTTAGAAATCCCAAAAATATGGGCAAAATCTGTAGCTCACGCCATTGAGTTGCTACGATCATGACTCCCATAAATAGAGCAAAACGAGTTTTGCTCAAACTGGCTTTCTCACTACCAAGTTGCTCAACGTCTCTAGCCAACATTTTTAAGTAAACCACACCTGTACACGCCCCAATTAAATAATTTAGGGCAATGTTTAAGGAATAAAAAATCCACACAGAGATAAAAATAACCCCCGTCAAGACAAGCGTGATTACCAACAATCGCTGGAAGAGTTGATGAAACTCTTGCATGGAGTTACCTGATTCTGTGTCTCCAGAACCAGCTTTAGCATCTTGTTGCGTTGTCGGAGTGGGCGCAATTGATTCGTCTGACAAGCTCACGAGACTCGAAACCAGTACAGCTAAATTATGATGACTGCACATTCAGTCAGATGAATCATATCACGATGCGGTAACAATACTTTAGGAAAAAACAATTAACTTCTTGGCAACGTTAGACAGTAAGTAAAATCGCGCTCTCAGAAGCGAGAGAGCGGCTGATTATATAGGAGACTGTACAGGTGAATAATCGCCTAAAAATTCAAAATTTCTTCCAATTCCAGCTTTTTTGATTGGATTATTTTCCTCCAAAGTTGTTACATAGCATCTTGGTGTTTGAATTAATGGGGTGTCAATAAAATCAACTGGTGCTTGAGGAGTGTATGGACTTACCGCAAATCATAAATCGGAGAGTAGCGGCTTGTCATTAAACATCGCACCACTGCTGAATTTCAGGAAATTCAAACTTTTGGGATGCAGAATACCCGTTTGTTGGTCACTTTCCTAATTTACATTAATTTACCAAAAGTGGTGATAGGCGATCGCTCCTCGCCATGAGTATAAATTGCATTCTGATTAAGCAGGTGTCAATAAAATCAACTGCTGCTGAAGAAGTTTTCTTACCTCATCTAATCCAAGTTGCACACCTGCCAAAATCTCTGCAACTGTTGAATTTAAATCACACTTTTGCATAAATTCAAACTCTTCTACAGATAAATTAACAATCTGATAATTGTAGTTAAAAAAGCATTGACTAGGAAATCCTTCAATACAAGGATTAAGTTCGGGAATCGCTGTTAATAAGGTATTATCGTCTGACCAGTCAGCTTTGACTAAGGGAGGACGACCGAGGAAAAACTCGTAATGAGTTACTTCTGGATCTAGTAATTCTATCAGACGGTAAAGCTGGCGTTGGCTTTGCCCTGCGGAGGCATCGCTCAATCCTTTTGCCCGTTCTAATAGCTCTGGTGCTTTGCCCAAAAGTCTCTCCAAATCCCAGAAACTCGGATTCGAGAAACCAATAAACTCCAATCCCGAAGCATCAATTAATTCAAACAGAGTCTCAATGTTGTAGTCAATTTCCTGGGGATGCACGTACATATCAGCAAAGTGTTCATCCTTGTGGTTTTCTAATGACCAGCGTTGTTTTTCAGATTTGACAATTCGGTTATTTTCTGGTAGAGAAGCAAATATTTGTCGCCCGACTTGGACACCATCACGGTAGTCGCCTTTTTTGTCACCTTGCAGAAGTGCGATCGCTTTTTGCATGAGTTGAATTTCCCAGCGTCCCAATTCCCCATACACAAAAATGTGCATCAAGCCGCCTGGGGCTAGCTTCTTCGCCAAAGCTTGAATACCGCGAATTGGATCGAGGGTATGATGCAAAACGCCAACGCAGTTGATTAAATCAAACTCACCTGGTAACTGTTCCACATCAAATAAGCTGAGGTGATGAAACTCAACACGGGTAGCTCCTGAACGCTGACAACGTTCTTTTGCTACAGCTAAAGCGCCAGTGCTGAGGTCAATTCCCACAACCGAAGCCTGGGGATTGAGGTGAACCAGGTACTCTGTACTCACACCAGTACCGCAACCTGCATCTAAAATCCGAATATCTTGCCTTTGGGGTTTTTGACCTATGCAGAAGTTATGAGCGGCTAGCCAATTCCAGCGCCAGTTATAGCCTGGAGGTGGTTCATCCAAGAGGGCTTCGGGCGGAAAGGGGTAGGTATTGTAGAGTTTGGCAACAGCAGCACTAACGGTTTGGGAATCGGACATGATGAGGAATAACGCAGCATTTCTGAGTTTACCGGATAGTGGATGATTAGGGCAAAGATTACTATTGCTTATTTCCTGCTACTTACCACTCTTCTGTCACTTTCCGGGAGGGAGATTCAAAGCCTCTCTCCTAAAAGGCTACGGTATACACACAAGTCATCGAATCAGCCAAGACAAAAGAAAAACCCCACCCTGTCAAAGATTGGACATCCCTCTCCAAAGCATCGGCTACGGTGTACACACAAGTAGAAAAACACAATACACATAGCTTCAATCTAGTAGGGTGCGTTATGGACGTTAGTCCTAACGCACCAAAAATCTAGGATGGTGCGTTAGCGTCCGGCATAACACACCCTACAAAATGGGATTTGGGGTAATTAAATTATTTGTGTGTACACCGTAGCCTTTTAGGAGAGAGGTGTGCATCCAAGGGAGAAGCGCTATAATCTCCCTGATTCCTTGCTTCTTCCCCATTCCCCAACCCTTAATCTATCGCCTCATAATCAACCTGTGCGGTACTTTCTTCGTCAAAATCAAAGTTGAATTGTGGTATCAGCGTACCGTTCATTGGTGAGTCTACTTCTGGAGTAAAGAGACTATCTGAAGCCTCTCCAGTCTCATCATTTTGGCTGTTAGCTCGGTTATAAACATCAGCACCAATTGCAAACAGGGTTTGCTGGAAGTCGTCTAAGCGCTGCTTAAATTCCACAGTGGAGATGCTGGAGTCAATCATTGCAGCTTGAAGTTGTGAAACTTTTTCACTAGCCAAAGTCTTCATCTGGTCGCCGATAAAGTTGCTATTATCCTTGATGGTGGATTCGTAGCTGAACAACAGATTATCTGCTTGGTTTCTGAGTTCAACCAGTTCTTTACGTCTTCTATCTTCTTCGGAAAACAGTTCGGCTTCTTGGCGCATCCGTTCGACTTCGTTGGTACTTAAACCACCTGTATTAGTAATCCTGATACTCTGTTCTCTACCTGTGCCTTTGTCTTGGGCAGAAACCTTCAGGATGCCGTTAACATCGATTTCAAAGGATACTTCAATTTGTGGTACACCACGGGGCGATGGGGGAATTCCTGCTAGCAAAAACTTGCCGAGACTCTTGTTATCTCGTGACATTGCCCGTTCACCTTGGAGAATATGAATTTCTACCGAGGTTTGCCCATCAACTGCTGTAGAAAAAATTTGTGACTTACTTGTAGGAATTGTGGTGTTGCGTTCAATAATTTTGGTGAAGACTTCACCCAAGGTTTCAATTCCTAGAGACAGAGGGGTGACATCCAATAGTAAGAGATTATCGACTTCGCCACCCAAAACCCCTGCTTGGATAGCTGCTCCTAATGCTACCGCTTCGTCAGGATTGATAGAGCGATCGGGAGCTTTGCCATTGAAAAACTTAATCAGCGCATTTTGGACTGCGGGAATACGAGTAGAACCACCTACTAAAATAATCCGATCTATGGCATCTGGTTTGAGATCCGCATCTTTGAGCGCTTGGATCATTGGTTCGATGGTAGTTTCAATTAATTTCCCTGCAAGCTCTTCAAATTTAGAGCGGCTGAGTTCCATTTCCAGATGCTTTGGCCCGGTATCATCAGATGTGATGAATGGCAAGTTGATGGAGGTATTCATCATACTGGAGAGTTCAATTTTTGCCTTTTCTGCTGCCTCCCGCAGGCGTTGCAATGCCATCTTATCTTTGGAAAGGTCGATTTTCTCATCTTGCTGAAAGCGTTCCATCAGCCAAAGCACGATCGCATTATCAAAGTCGTCTCCACCCAAGTGGTTGTTACCACAAGTCGCCTTAACTTCAAAAACGCCATCCCCAAGTTGCAGGATCGATACGTCGAAAGTCCCGCCTCCCAAGTCAAATACTAAAATTAGCTGCTCTTGATCTTGCTTGTCTAATCCGAAAGCTAAAGCCGCAGCTGTTGGTTCATTGATGATTCGCAGGACTTCTAATCCGGCGATCGTGCCAGCATCTTTAGTGGCTTGTCTTTGAGCATCTGTAAAATATGCGGGTACGGTGATCACTGCCTGCGTGACTTCTTCACCCAAGAAGTTTTCTGCATCCTGCTTGAGCTTTTGCAGGATCATGGCGGATAGTTCTTGTGGCGTGTAGTTTTTTGAGCGAATTTGGACATCAACGGTATCATCTCTACCTTTGACGCAGTTGTAGGGGACGCGATCGCGTTCTATTTCAGTATCTTCCCAACGCCGCCCGATAAATCGTTTAATACTGTAAATTGTGTTTTCGGCATTGGTTACGGCTTGGCGCTTGGCCAATTGACCAACCAAGCGATCGCCACTCTTGCCAAATCCTACAATACTTGGAGTAGTTCGTCCGCCTTCAGAATTGGAGATCACCAATGGTTGACCACCCTCCAAAACTGCGACGCAACTGTTAGTAGTGCCTAAGTCGATCCCAATAACTTTTCCCATATTTGTCAGTATTTTTACCGAGTCTTTCTGCTGTAATATGTCGCGGAATAACTTTTTCTCTGAATCAAGGCTAGCGGATAACATCTGTGTAACCCATATTGCTGGTAGCAAGAGAGAAGTTGAAACACAGAGAGTTATCCAAAGCCTTGTCCAAGTTTTAGGTACGCGATGCTCGTTCTTGCTAGAACCCAGGCACTTTTGGTCAGCGAGACGAGCGACTACAGCTTAACTGTTGGCTGGACTCGACTGATCTTCCTCCGTAGAAGGTGTATCTTCCTTTGGAGCAGCTACTTTGACCATTGCATGGCGTAGCACGCGATCGCCCAAGTAATATCCGCGCACTAACTCTTCTAACACTGTTCCTTCAGGATGTTCATCCGTAGGTTCCCGCATTACTGCTTCATGGAGGTTAGGATCAAATTCTTGACCTTCAGGACGCATTGGTGATACACCCAAGCGCTTCAGGCTGTCTACTAATTGCTTGTAAACGCCTTGATAGCTTTTGTGCATGGTCATTTCGCCATCAGATTGCGGTTTGAGGTGCGATCGCGCCCGCTCAAAATTATCGACCACTGGCAGCAATTCTAGAATCGTGTTCCGCTTCATCAGCGTCTCTAGCTCTTCTTTTTCTTTGCTAGTACGTTTCCGATAGTTCTCAAAATCAGCAGCAATCCGCATATATTGAGTACTACGTTCTTCTAGTTGGGTTTTGAGAGACTCAATTTGTTGAGTCAGTTCTGCCAAAGCTGCCGTATCCACTCCAGTGTTCTCGGTTGCAGCGACACCAGTTTCTGGATTTGTAGTAGCTGCATCTCCCGGTACATTAGTTTGGGCTGCCACTTCCTCTGTCACCTCGCCATCAGATTCATTGAAATTAATTTGGGCTGGGAAGTCACTCTTCATTGCTTGCTTTACCTCTGTTGGTTCACCCAATTGCTGGCTAGTATTGTCTACCTGTTTATTTTCATCCATCATTGTCCACTCATTCCAGATGCTTGCTATTTATGGCAGTGTATCTCCATAGCTTGCAACTGTCGTCATCCACGACTTGCAACTGAGGCTGATCTTGTTGCCGACAAGTATTCTGGAATTGATGTAACCGTTTTCCTATTGTGACAAATGGTGAACACGTTAGCGTAGACACCATTAAGGCGGGAATCCGAACGAGTAGTGTAGCTCTAAAAGCGCAAAAAATAGTCCAAAGGTAGATTCTCCGGTAGGGGTAATTCATGAATTACCCCTACTACGTGTAGTTCTGCGTAAGTCCTAAGTAATTTGGAAGCTATGGCAAGACTTGTGTAATACACCGTAGGAAGTGGGGGAAGGAATGGAACCGGGGTTCTAAGAATAAGTTACCCTTACCCTTACATCAGGGTCAATCCAAAATTTAAAATCCAAAATCTAAAATCCTTTGACTCAGGACTTTTTTGGGAAATGAGAATTCTATCTCACAGGCTGGGAATACTTTAAACAGAGGTTCCCCTACTCATTCGCTCATTTATGACTTACTCGTCACCACAACGGCGCAGTACCGCTCTAACTACCAGAACAGAGTTTTCGCCCTTCGGCAACAAACTAGTGCAATCTGGTTATGTCAATACCGACCAGATGAGGCAGGCATTAATTGAAAGCCGCAAATCTGGCCGACCCTTAACGGAAGTATTAGAGTCAATTACTGGGCAACAACTATCACCTGAGTTGCTCAGGCAATACAAAAAGCAGCAGCTATTTGAACTTAAAATACTATACGGAGTTGAATTCCTCGATCCGGAAGTCAACTCCCTTGGCAACACGATGATGGGGAACCTGATTGAAACCCTCATCCCAGTGGATATTTGCCGTCGCCATCGTTTAGTACCACTGTCAAAACACGAAGACCAAACCCCGCCCTCAGTTTTAGTGGCGATGGTTGCTCCAGATAATTTAGAGGCTTCCGATGACCTGAATCGCATCTTGCGCCCCCAAGGACTGGCATTGCAGCGCATGGTGATTACACAGGAAGACTACCAGCAGCTAATCAACCAATATCTGGATGAAATGGCTGTTAAGCAAAAGCACCTGGAACAAGAAAAGTTTACAGATATTAATCAGGATTTAGAAAACCTCGGAAATCTCGATCTTTCTGATGCTCCTGAAGAAATGGAGGCCGATCTAGGGGCCGCGATGAAGGGTGCAGAGGATGCCCCAGTCATTAACCTAGTAAACAGAATCCTGGCTAAAGCCTTGCATGAGGGCGTTTCTGACATTCATATTGAGCCGCAAGAAGAAAACTTACGCATTCGCTTTCGGAAAGATGGCGTACTGAAGGAAGCTTTCGATCCCCTACCGAAAAAAATCATCCCGGCGGTGACAGCCCGATTTAAAATTATCTCCAATCTAGATATTGCCGAACGACGTTTACCCCAAGATGGACGTATCCGGCGGTTGTTTGAGGGACGTAAGGTGGATTTCCGGGTGAATACCTTACCCAGCCGCTACGGGGAAAAAGTGGTGTTGCGGATTTTGGATAACTCTTCAACCCAACTGGGATTAGATAAGTTAATTACCGATCCAGAGACTTTACATATTGTCCAGGATATGGTTAGCCGTCCCTTTGGGCTAATTTTGGTGACTGGGCCAACTGGTTCTGGAAAAACAACCTCGCTGTATTCTGCACTCTCAGAAAAAAACGATCCCGGAATTAATATCAGTACTGTAGAAGACCCGATTGAGTATAGCCTTCCAGGGATTACTCAAGTCCAGGTGATTCGGGAAAAAGGACTAGATTTTGCTACCGCGTTGCGGGCTTTCTTGCGACAAGATCCAGATGTGCTACTGGTGGGTGAAACGCGGGATAAGGAAACGGCAAAAACAGCAATTGAGGCTGCTTTGACAGGTCACTTGGTATTAACTACCTTACATACCAATGATGCCCCAGGCGCGATCGCTCGTTTGGGAGAAATGGGCATTGAACCTTTCATGGTTTCTAGTTCCCTAATTGGCGTTCTAGCTCAACGTTTAGTGCGGCGTGTCTGTTCTGAGTGTCGCATTCCCTACACTCCCACAACCGAGGAACTAGCTCGTTATGGTCTATCAGCATCTTCTGATGTCGGAGTCACCTTCTATAAAGCTAACACCTTGACATTAGATGCGATCGCTGAAGCCAAAACCAAAAATCAGCTTTGCTCAAAATGTAATGGGGCCGGCTACAAAGGGCGCTGTGGTGTCTATGAAGTCATGCGAGTTACCGAAAACCTGCAAACTCTCATCAACGAAGATGCACCGACGGAACGCATCAAGGAAGTGGCAATAGAAGAGGGGATGAAAACCTTGCTGGCTTACAGTTTGGACTTAGTGCGCGAAGGTTCCACCACTCTAGAAGAAGTAGAACGAGTGACGTTTACTGATACTGGTCTGGAAGCAGAATTAAAAGCCAAACGCAAGACTGGTCTTACCTGCCGGAATTGTCAGGCCACATTGAAACAAGAATGGCTAGATTGTCCCTACTGTATGACATCTAGGTTTTGAGATTAGTCATTAGTCATTGGTCATTAGTCATTGGTCATTGGTCATTAGTCATTAGTCATTGGTCATTGGTCATTGGTCGATGGTTAGTAACTTTAAACAAACGACAAAAGACAACTGACAAAAGACAAATGACAAATAACAAATAACAAACATAAAAAAGGAAGCAGAAATATGGAAATGATGATTGAAGACTTGATGGAACAGTTGATTGAAATGGGTGGCTCGGATTTGCACTTATCCGCAGGTTTGCCTCCCTACTTCCGCATCAGTGGCAAACTCACCCCCATCGGTGAGCATATATTGACAGCCGATCAATGTCAAAGGCTGATTTTTAGTATGCTCAACAATACCCAACGTAAAACCTTAGAGCAAAACTGGGAATTGGATTGTTCTTATGGTGTTAAGGGTTTGGCACGTTTCCGGGTCAATGTATACAAAGAACGTGGTTCTTATGCTGCTTGCTTACGGGCATTAAGTTCTAAGATTCCTAACTTTGAAAAATTAGGTTTGCCAGATATTGTACGGGAAATGACAGATAAGCCCAGAGGACTAATTCTGGTGACAGGGCCTACAGGTTCCGGGAAGACAACTACCCTTGCCGCGATGATTGATTTGATTAACCGCACTAAAGCAGAGCATATTTTAACAGTGGAAGACCCAATTGAATTTGTCTACGAACCAATTAAAAGTTTGGTTCACCAGCGACAACTGGGTGAAGATACTAAGAGCTTTGCTAATGCTTTAAAAGCAGCTTTGCGGGAAGATCCAGATATTGTTCTGGTGGGAGAAATGCGGGATTTGGAAACGATTTCTTTGGCGATTTCCGCAGCAGAAACAGGACACTTGGTATTTGGTACTCTCCACACCAGTTCTGCCGCCCAGACAGTTGACCGGATTATTGACGTTTTCCCACATGAAAGACAAACCCAGGTGCGGGTGCAGTTGTCTAACTCATTAGTGGCAGTATTTAGCCAAACCTTGGTATCCAAAAAAAGCCCTAAACCAGGTGAATATGGTCGGGTGATGGCTCAAGAAATTCTAATTGTGACTCCCGCTATTTCCAACTTGATTAGAGAAGGTAAAACAGCCCAAATTTACTCAGCTATTCAAACTGGCGGTAAGTTGGGGATGCAAACTCTGGAGAAGGTTTTAGCTGATTTTTACAAAGCAGGAACGATTTCTTTTGAAGCGGCGATGTCTAAGACTTCTAAGCCAGATGAAATCCAACGTCTTATCGGTACTTCTGTACCACCCCAGGCAGCAGGTGCAAAATCCGGTGTGGCTGCCAAAGCGCATTAAAGGAACTATGGGGATCAGGGAGATGAGGGGGATGAGGGGGATGAGGGAGAAAGAATAAAGAACTAATGCCCAATGCCCAATGCCCAATGCCCAATGCCCAATTACCAATGCCCAATGCCCAATTCCCAACGACTATTTTTAATTTATCTATGCCAAACTTTGTTGCCCGTGTTCGGGATTCTCAAGGAAAATCCCGAACAGAAAAAATTAGTGCTGAATCCTTGACGCAAGCTCGAACTAATCTTAGAGATCAAGGTTTTGTAATCCAGGATCTCAAACAATCTCAAGGATTTCAGCCAGATGTTGCCTTCAAAAAATTCCAGAATTCCTTAGTTAAGGTTTCTGTAAAAGACAAAGCTGTTTTTTCCCGTCAATTTGCCGTTTTGATGAATGCGGGGGTTGCGATCGTTAGAAGTCTGGGGGTACTTTCTGAACAGTGTAGTAATACTAAACTCAAACAAGCCCTAGTTGAGATTAGCACCGATGTTCAAAGCGGAATGAACCTTTCAGAGGCAATGCGGAAGCATCCTGACTGCTTTGATGGGTTATATGTGAGTATGATTCAAGCCGGTGAAGTGGGTGGTGTTCTAGACGAAGTATTGAATCGTTTAGCTAAGTTGCTAGAAGATGTTGCTCGCCTACAAAACCAAATTAAATCAGCTTTGTCTTATCCAACTGTTGTGGGTTTTATCGCAGTTGCGATCTTTCTGGGAATGACTATTTTTCTTATTCCCATTTTTGCCACAATTTTTACACAAATTGGAATCTCATTACCACCTTTAACGCAATTCTTGATGGATGCTAGTAAATTTTTGAGAAGTCCTGGCGCTTTCGTACTTCTCGGTATTCTCATAGCATTAAAATTTGCCTATGGACAATATGCTAAAACTCCTATTGGCCGCATAACAATTGATCGTCTTTCGCTCAAAATGCCGTTATTTGGTGACTTAATTCAAAAATCTTCAGTTGCCCGCTTTAGTCGGACTTTTGGTTCTTTGACTCGTTCAGGCGTACCAATTTTAACTTGCTTAGAAATTGTCCGAGATACATCAGGAAACCAAGTAATTGCCAATGCCATAGACGCAGCCCGGATGGAGATTCAACAAGGAGGTATGATTAGCATTGCTTTACAACAAAGTGATGGCGTTTTTCCGGCTATGGCAATTCAAATGATTAGTATCGGAGAAGAAACTGGAGAATTAGATGGAATGTTGATGAAAGTTGCTGATTTCTATGAAGATGAAGTCGAGCAAGCAGTAAAAGCAATGACTAGTATTTTGGAACCAGTAATGATTGTAGTTTTAGGGGGGATGGTTGGAACTATTTTGTTAGCAATGTATTTGCCGATGTTTGCGGTCTTTGAAAAGCTGGGATAAGGGATAAAGAGTTAGGAGTTAAGAGTTAGGAATTAAGGGTTTAAACTCTTTACTTTTTATGCTCATTTTTAACTCTTGACTGCTTAATTTTTTTTCTAACTCCTAACTATTGAATAAACTATGACTGTGCAAAAATCTGACTACGAAGCGAGTTTGGCAGAGTACAGCAATCATCTAGCTGCGATCGCCTTACTAAAGCAATATCGGCCATATTTAGAGATGATTCCCAGTTTGCGCCGTCCTGATGAAAGTGTCATCACTATCCCCTTGCCGATTGTACGTCTTCGCAACACAGCTACAACAACTCCACAAACAATCTGTTTACCCTGTGATGTGGCAATTTTGATGTGCGATCCTGAGTGGAAAATCAAAACTGGAGCCGAAATTTTAGTCTTTATTCATCGTGCTAACGAAGATTTTTCTGATTTGTTAGGACGTTGGCGACAAACCCAAGTTTTCTTGGACAATGATTATGAGTGGTTGATGCCTCTCCGTCACAGTCATATTTTGAGTGAGGGAGCTAATATTATATATCCTCTATTTGTTGTTTTTAGTGATACTTTAGAACGCATCCAACGAGGACTTGTAGGAGCCGAACTTCCATTTATTATCCAAACACCAGATTCGCTGCTTGAGGAAAATTTTACAGACATTTTCTCTCCAGAAATTCCATCAACTTAGAAAAAGCGGTTCCCATTCAGATGAAGTACAACATTAATCGCAAAGTGCAAGGGCACGGCAATGCCGTGCCCCTACTGGTGTATCTCACTCAACCGAGAACCGCTATAATAGTTTTTTTGAATAGCAAGTTCTAAACAAAACCAAAGATTTTCAAGTCTAAAGTTTAGGTTTGTAACTCCTAACTATGGCAGCTTTGGATTTTAGATTTCTCTTTCAATCTAAAATCTAAAATCCAAAATTCAAAATCTAAAATTGAATAGCTCCTAATTATTACCTAACAAATTTGGGCATAATTTCGGCAGCAGTAAATATTCCATAGATGCCGCGTTGGTGCAATTGCTTACCAGCTTTGAGATAACCAAAGGCAGGCCCGCAGACATTGGCTGCCATACTGGTTTCATCTCCCAGAGTAAAAGTATGGGTGGAAATCTTGCCTTCAAAGGTACGCCCTGTTACCTTAACGTTGGTGCTGAGGGGCTTTTTAGGATTGCGAGTATCGACTACACCACCAACTGTAACGCGATCGCGCCCTACTATTCCTGCCACCTCTAGCATCACATCATCAGCGTGTTCCATATTCTTCAAAGTCAGCACGCCATTAGTTTTATCTAGTAGTGCTTCTACTTCTGCGTCAGTCATCGCCCTAGCAGTTTCCACTGTGTAACCAGGCATGTGGCCAATGTCTTCCCGAACAGTGGCGCGGTAAGCTTCCCAGTTGGCAATTCCCACCCCAAAGGTGATTTCAACTTGATGAATTTCGGCGTAGCTTTGGGCGGCTAATGCGGCGGCCGCGGTTAACAGTCCGGGTGTAGCACCACAGCCTGTCATGTACGTAATCCCGGCTGCAAGGAGTTCTTCTTTCATCGCCAGTAGTTGTTCTACGGCAGAGGTGCGCTTAATTGCATCCACTAGCACCCCACGCCAACCAGATTTAATAAACTCCTTGGCTACAGAGGGGATAAAATCGTTTGGTAGGTTGGGTAAAGCCAGAAAATACCCATCCACAGGTTGAGCTATTGCAATTACATCCTGAATACTTTGATTTGTTAACGTACCAACTGGTTCTAAATAACCTACTGAACCTTGGGACTGGTAAGTTGCAATGCATTGTTGAGTATTTAAACCTTCAGCAGCGTAAGCGTAACCTTTTTGATCTGCTGCTGCGACTAAAATCATTTCCTGTTTAGCAGCAAGTACTTTGGCGGCGGCTTGTCCGAGTCCGCCGAAACCTAGTACTCCTATACGTATCGCTGACGAAATATTTGCTGTACTCATAATCAATTACTTAAGTTGAATCACAAGCCTTCAAACTTTACCATCTCAGCTTGTGGCTGATGGCTGACAGCTTTTAGCTATAAAGGTTAATTATGCTTCATTATCCTGGTTTCTTCGCCAACCAAATCAGTTTTTTCACCAGAAATTCTTGCTGGGTGATTTCGGCTTGAGTAAATTTTCACGCGAGATACCACCAGAAATCTAAATATACCTTGAAGCGATGGCTATGGCTGGCTACGCCTATGATGGTAGTGATGAAAGCTATGCCACCTTTGGTCTAAGCTGGAAAATACTAAATAATGTTGTCTTCATCAACAAGCTGCAAAACTCTCTTGTATAAAGGTTCAGCTACCCAGAATCCTGCTTGATTAATTAGAGCATCTAACAGAGGTTTCACAGCAGAAATTAGCCTTTGACTTTTAGCTTCAACCAAGATCCCTAAAATCCCTGTATAACTAATATTTAGCCTAGCTGCAACCATGCGACCTCGACGTTCATCAATCAACACTTGATCTGCTTTCATTTCCACTGCTAGAGCGATCGCTTCAGCTTCACCAATATCCAGCTCATTGCTGAATGCTTCAACCAGTATACGATCTTGAATTGGACGAGTTTGAATCCAGATAAAAGTTTGTACTTCAGTTGCACCTGCAACTAGAAAGTTTGGATCAGTCAGTTCTCGATAGACAGCTTCAGGAATTAGAACTGTTCCGTAAAGCTGTTGTAATAAATGAAGGTGGTTAATGGCAGCGAGGTTATTAATGGACGAAGTATCACTGACAATAATCACAGTCTCCCCATCGCCCGCAAGTTTTCTATATCTTGTTCAAAATCCTCCACACCGTAATGCACTGAAATTTGACGACTTGCGAGTAGATGCTGAAATGCTATACGATTCATGCCTGCAAAGCGGCTGGCTTGAGCAAGGGTTAACTTTTCTTTTTGAAAGAGCATCACTGCAATTTCCTGCTTCATTTCGCCTTCAGTCATGCGAGTTGTGGTTAGTATTTCACTAGGAATAACGACGCTCATAATTACAATCCTCTATATCACTACTATTCTAAGCAGCTTGGCGATCGCCAATTCATAATCAGGTCAATTTGCAATCAGTATTTAAAGCATCAGCAAGACATAGGTTAGCGCTTACGGTTCCAAAACTTGGGTATCACCAAGGTATTTACGGAAAATTATTGACTAAATCTAGTGGATATACTTAAGTCTTGTCTAGATTAATTTAGTTATAGTAGTTCTCGATCAAATGAGGTATATCCTCAAAGTTAAAAGGATTTATATATAAATTCGTGGAACTGTAGATTAAATGCCATTCAAGAAATACTACACAGTTTTTAAAGGTCGAAAAACAGGTATATTCACAAGCTGGGAGGAATGTGATGAACATATCACAGGTTTTAGTGGTGCGTTGTACAAATCTTTTAAGACTAGAGAAGAAGCAGAAGCAGCATTGGAGCTTGCAGAACAGAATTTTATCATTACAAGTGAGCAGAAAGAAGTAAAGCAGCAGGAAACAAAAACAAAAATTTTTCCTGCAAAAGAGTTAATTATGGATAGTGTTTGTGTTGATGCTTCATGTTTAGGTAATCCTGGGTACGTTGAATATAAAGGTATTGATACAGCAACACGGAAAGTAATTTTCCATAAAAGTCCAATGCCAAACGGAACAAATAATCTTGGAGAGTTTTTGGCTATTGTTCATGCTCTTGCATACCTCAATAAACAAGGTACGGATATACCTATTTATTCTGATTCCGAGGTAGGTATTCTTTGGGTGATAAACAAGAGAGTCAGAACAAAGTTAACCCGAAGTACGGACAACGAAGAAATATTTAATTTGGTAGACAGAGCATTAAAGTGGTTGGAAAATAATGAGTATACCAATCCTATTTTCAAATGGAATACTGTCTCTTGGGGCGAGATTCCAGCAGATTTTGGTCGTAAATAAGCTTGCCTCCAGGAGTGAAGCAATAACATGGCATCATATACATAACCTATAATGCGATCCCATCAAAAATTTTTGAGAATATGGAAGGCTCCCCTTCACTCAATCTAATCCCAAATGCAGGAAATGCAGTCGTTGATATTCGTAAACTGCGTGACTATTTCCTCAATCCAGAACATGATGAAGGAAAACATAAAGCCCGTCTTTTTTCATCAATCTTGGATATAACAGCAGACAACGCTGAAGAATTAGGCTACATTCTTTTAGAAATAGTCAAAACCCATGAGGTTAAATTGGGACGGCGTGATGGATTTGGACAACGCTACACTCTAGATTTCACGTTGGAATGGCAAGATAGAAGTGCGATTATTCGGAGTGGTTGGATTATCGAAGCAGGTTCTGATGTCCCAAGATTAACAACCTGCTATCCTCTGTAATATCTGGAAGTGATACAAGATGAATAAAAGTAGAATTGAGTTGTTGGATGTAGTGGCACTGACAGTTGATCTACCTGAATACAACCTGTACCGTGGTCAAGTTGGCACAGTAGTCGAATTATTAGCTGGTGGTGCTGCATTTGAGGTTGAATTTAGCGATCGCAATGGCCGCACTTATGAATCTGTTGGTTTACGCCCAGAGCAAATAATGGTGTTACATTTCGAGCCAGCATCCCCTGATTCAGTCCCGGAAATGGTGACAGCGTAAGCGATAGAAAGCTTTATATATTAGAAGATCGTGCGATCGCTTATTGTATTGATGAGTGTGTAAGCGTAGCCAACCGTAGCCATCGCATTAAAAATTATTGAAAAATGAGCGCTTGTTGACAAAATCCTTGATTGTAGTCACAATGTAATTACATCTTAGGATAAATATCCTCATGGGAACAGCAATTAGAACCCGTATTATTAAAATTGGGAACTCTCAAGGTATTCGCATTCCTAAACTTCTGCTGGAACAAAGTGGTATTGATGAAGAGGTGGAAATTGAAATTCAAGATTGTCACCTAATTGTCCGTGCAGCCTCTCAATCGCGTCAGGGGTGGGAGGAAGCATTTGCAACAATGGCGAAGCAACACGATGATGCACTGCTCGATGATGCCGTAACTACAGAGTGGGAGCATCTAGAGTGGGAGTGGTAGTCAATCGATTTGATGTGTTTTTGGTTAACCTCGACCCGACGATTGGTAGTGAGATTCAGAAGACAAGACCCTGTTTAGTAATTTCACCAGATGAAATAAACAGATATATTGCCACGGTTATTGTTGCTCCCATGACAACTAAAGGACAATCTTATCCGACTCGTGTTGCTTGTCAGTTTCAGGGCAAGGACGGACAAATTGTTTTGGATCAAATTCGTACAGTTGACAAAACTCGATTAGTCAAAAAGCTAGGTCAGATTGACTCTAATGAACAAAAAGCAGTTTTAGGTACTTTGGCTGAAATGTTTGCTGAATAATGGGTAAAATTATCCAAAACCCATGCCACAGGAGAAACATAAGAAGATTCAAGGTTGAAATTTTATCTACTATATAAAATCTTAAATGAGTAGCCAGATTAGAACCTTTCAAAGACTAGAAGATGCTTACGAGTTCCTTCAAAATTTGGGAGCTTCATCAAAGCTAATTCTCCATGTCATGTTAGTTGGTGAAGCTGCTGATTTGTTGATTACAAAACTGCAACAATTACGTGTTCCATTCGATCAAAGCTTTGTGCATCTTGGCGTTGCATTTCATGATGTAGGAAAAATTCTTCATCCAGATGAGCTTGTCGCAAAAGGAAATAATCACGAAGCCGACGGTGAAAAATTGCTAATTAGTAATGGTATTAATCCAAACCTTGCACGATGTTGTCGTTCTCATGGACAATGGCAAACAATGGAATGCTCGCTTGAGGAGTTACTTGTTGCCTTAGCTGATAACCTTTGGAAAGGTAAGCGTAATACTCAACTTGAAGATATTGTGATTAAAAGGTTGGCTACCCAGTGTAGAAAAGATTACTGGGAATTATTTCTTGAAATGGATTCTTGTTTTGAGATAATTGCTGCGGAAGGTGATTCGAGGTTGTTACGTAGTCAAACAGCATAACACTTACTACATCAAGCACCCCCTTGAATTAAGTATAAAGCTAGCGATCGCATTATGACTAGTAAGCCGGAAGGATTTACAGCAGTTCATGATAGCCACTATTGTGCAGGAAATCCTGGAGGAATAGGCCAAACTTAATAATGATAAATTTTTTCAATAATTTCTATATTTTTTTAACCATCTAGCTGGCTATACTAGGTCTAGTGCTTATTATTAGTACTTTTGCCGCTTACCTAGCAAACTCAGTTTTTACCTTGACTAATCGATGAGGTTAAGAGAAACTAACTAAATACTGATGTACCTGCTTATAAAATTAATAATTTTTGTAAAGATTCTGAGATATATATGTTGAGAGATGGAACATTAGTTAACAAACGGCAAGGTTGTATCTAAGTAAAAATGTTCCTACGGCTATATTTATAGCCTTCTGCTAAGGCAGTACAATTTGAGCGTACTTATCGTGGTTGGCCAAGAGCATGGAGACATTAGAGTTCATAATCTATCCAGACGGTCGGGTACAAGAAAAAGTCACTGGTATTGTAGGTGCTTCATGCGCTGAGGTTACAGCAGCAATAGAGGCACAGCTAGGGCAAGTACTTAATCATGAGCCAACCTCAGAATATTTCGCCGCGAAGGTGCAGCAATCTAATGTGGCGAATACACACACCACTTACAGCGATTGGTAAGTTTTCACAGTAGTTTAGTGTTATTAATTCACAACCACCATGTCACACTTTAGCCAAATTAAGACTCAAATCCGTAACCTTGATTCTTTGAAAGATGCTTTGACTGAATTGGGCGTAGACTGGAAACCCGGCCCGCGCGAAGTCCGTGGCTATCGCGGTCAAACCCATCCTGCGGAAGTTAGTATTGAGCAGGAAAATGGCTATGACATCGGCTTTAAATGGAATGGCAAAGAATATGAATTGGTAGCTGACTTGCAATATTGGCAGCAAGACCTGTCTGTGGATGGATTTTTGCGCCAAGTAACACAGCGCTATGCTTATCAAACAGTTGTGAAAGAAACCGCTCGTGTTGGTTTTCAAGTCTCTGAACAACAAAAAAATGAAGATGGTTCAATTCGCCTGGTAGTACAGCGCTGGAGTGCGTAATGGCTGATTTTCTGCCGTCGCCGGAAGAACAAGTTGACAACCGTTCCGGTTTGGAACCAGAATTAGGGGGTTTTTTACGGGAAGCCCCAGAACGTTCTGGTTTGGAACCGGAATTGGGCGGTTTGCTGCGCCAAAATGGTGTTTATGTTGATGAAATCACCTGTATTGGTTGCAAGCATTGCGCTCATGTTGCGCGTAACACCTTTTACATTGAACCAGATTACGGGCGATCGCGCGTGGTTCGCCAAGATGGGGATTCTGAAGAAATTATCCAAGAAGCAATTGACACTTGTCCGGTTGATTGCATTCACTGGGTTGATTACACAGCATTAAAAAACTTAGAAGAAGAGCGCAAATATCAGGTAATTCCCGTAGTGGGTTATCCGGTGGAACATGCAGTTGCTGCTAGCGAACGTCGGCGTAAAAAGCAAAAGTTAAAAACCCAAAAATCCCGTTATTAAGATAAAAACGTTAAATCAATATAATAAAGGACTGGTATATCCAGTCCTTTTGTTTTTCCTCATATACATCACAATACAACAAAAAGATTTGTAGAGAAAAAAGATTTGTGGAGACGGCGATTTATCGCGTCTTTAAAAACCAATTATCTACAGCCTTTTAACCCAAAATTGCTATAATCATCCTCATTTGAAATTTAAAGGATCGTGTTGTGAAAGCAATTTTTCTACCTTTGCCTCGTCTAACCTAGCAGTTAATCTTCTATTTT
Source organism: Nostoc sp. (assembly GCF_036917435.1). Classification (GTDB taxonomy): domain Bacteria; phylum Cyanobacteriota; class Cyanobacteriia; order Cyanobacteriales; family Nostocaceae; genus Nostoc. The sequence goes on along the minus strand of NZ_JBALDM010000027.1, from coordinate 52,775 downwards.
CATGCAAGTCTCTAGTAGTTTTCGCCAAAGTAAAAGTTGAGCCAACAGAAAAAGCCATACCCATACCTATAAAGCCCTTCACCCAGCCATTTACAGGTAAGTTTACAATGCCGAAGGTGGTCATAGAAATAGAAATCACAAAAGCTGCCCAAGTTTGAATAACCCAAGCTGGACTGTCTTTTTGAGTACCAATTGTTTGCATATCTCCTGCCTTTGATTATGAGTGATTTATACTAATTCGTAACTAAGGGGCATCAGATTTAATCTGGGTTTCCAGGCTTGTATCTGTAATTTAATGTTGAAAAAGTGGTGTTAAAAATGATTGTATTCATTAGTAGGTTTACTGGTATTAATAATAAGACCAGTTTGGTAACTGGACTCTAAAAGATAAGCTTAAGATCAATTTAAGTAAATAAAAACTGGCACAAAGTTTGTACCAGTTTTATTAGTGGCATTAAAGGGAGTAATTTAATTATTCATCTGGAAAAGTCTGCACCTTGCCATCAGGACTGAGAACAACTCGAATTCTGACATTTTGCCCATTTGTATTGGCGGAAACAAAAGGTTTACCAACTTGAGGCATTCCAGTGCTATTAACGAATTCTCTTGCAGCCTTATTAAGGGGAAAAATTCGTTCAACTGTGCCGTCAATACTGACTATCAGGCTGTACTCTAATGTTTGCCCTAGTCCGGCGGGTGGTTGCCAACGCTTACTTAGGTATGTTCTCGCTTCTGCTACTTGAGGTGTATCAAATAATGTACCAGTAGCCACTTCTCTGGATTTAGGGGTTTTGCGTGTGTCCCCTAATTGATCGATGAATGGATTATTATCAGCAGTTCTAGATGAGGAAAGTTGTGAAGTCGGTTTCTGTCCAGCAGAAGGTTGCTGTAAGGAATTGATTCTTTCATCTAGCTGTTGTGAGGTTAACTGGGAGGGTTGGGTTGGGATATTGCCAACATTATTATTGGGTATGGTGCTAAGAGATGGCGGAGAAATTGGTGAGATATTACTTGGTAAGCTGCTTGTGTTAGAAGATAACCTGGATGGCAAATTCCGCAACTTAGGGAGAGTTCCAGCTTGAGGACTTAACCCTGTAGGGTTCTGTCCCGAATTTGATAATATGGCAATTTCCTGACCTGGGATTTTGATCGCCGTTCCCGTAGCGTCTCGTAGAGAAGGTATCGCTTTATTGGTAGGAGTGGTTGAAGTTGTCCCTTGAGGTATAGTCAGTGCATTTGGCAATAGAGGTGGCGGTGCAGAGAAACTACTAGAACTAGGGACTGTTAGAGGTGCTTGGGGCAAAGTAGATGTGGAAAGTGGAGGAGTCGAACCAGATAAATTAGCTGATGGAGTAGTCAGCGCGGAATCGGGCGTGGGAAAGTTTAGTGAGGTTGAAGGTTCTAAAGCAGTCTTTACTGCTGCTGGATCTGATGTTTTGGCTGTCTGCTGTTCCTTTTCCCTAATGTTGTTAGCATATTGCCAAGTAACAGGTAAGAAACCTATACCTAACACTAATACTGCGGCAACAGGTGCCCAAGCAGGGAACCTCAAAGTCGAACTCGTGCTATTAAGAGTTGGGAGTGCCATCACATCAGTTGAGTATTCATCTAAAGCACTGGCCAAATCGAATAGTTGTAGCAGACTGAGTTTAATTACGGGGCCGGATGAGTGGTTGGCGAGAGAACCGAGAACTAAGTTGTGAGTTAAATAGCTGCTTGGTTCTAAGCGGATATTTGCCCCAGGAAGTTGAGTATTAAAAGAATTTAATGTTTGTGTTGGGGACTTTAATTCCGGCTCACCCAGTGCTGTGCTTGACTGTTGAGTACCGGAGAAACTGACCCAAAAGCTCTCTGGAGACTGTTGGAGAAATTGCTGTACGTAATTTGTGACTGCATCACATAAAGCTTCAAGTTGATCGCGATCGCCCCGAATTGGAACTCTGTGTTCTTCTGGTAGTCGGGGATCGTCAAAACGTAGCTCAAAGCTGAGATGTTTGAGGACAGTTTTCCCCATCCAACGGGACAGAGGTGAGCTTTGCGCGTATACTTCTAGCGTGCAAGTCGGGGGTGTGTAGCGACGAATGACAGAATTTGATAGAGGCATAGCAGGAACTGCGAGGAAGACTATTTGGGATTTTGCAAAAATTTAAGCCAGTGCGTGCAAAGAAAAGTTCAAAGGGTGGATTTTTCCACTCAGAAGTTTGTTAGGTTTCTTCTGTTATCTAATCTTGTGCCAGAAGGAAGCAGTTCTGAGAGTGCATCGCCCAAGAGCTAACGACTATCAAAAGGGTTTCCCGATCTAGCAAACAAATCACAAGCAAATTTTGATTGAGGAATTTCAAATTTCAAATCTAAAATTTTGTCGAACGGTCTATAAGTGCTAGCCAGAGACGGCGATGCCCACCAGGGGCACTGTAAAAAAGTAAATCTACAAGCAGTTTTAGTGCCAGGTTGGTTAGTAAATCCGTTGAGATTTGCTCGTCCTCTTCCATTCGCTCTTGGTAAATGTTGCAAAAAGCATCAATATAGTCTCCAAGTAAAGCAGCCTGGTGAGGTTCCCGGTTATTTTCTGCCATTTGTTCCAACAGTCCGACAGCGCGGCGAATCAATTCCTGGTGCTGTTTGGCTAAGTAGCAGATGATCAGAACAAGCGATCGCGCTTCTTCCACATCTAGCTTTTTTCGCCCTCCTTGACCCTTGCGTAGCGGATTTGATTGGCGTAGTCGCCATAAAGCTACGCGATCTGGCACTCTTGACTCTAAATTCAGATCGGTTGCCGCCGAAAGCATAGCCTCTGAACCAATCCCAGTTAAGGTTTCTAGCGCCAACAGCACCAAGTCTAATTGGGTTTTGATATTATCCCATTGAACTGTGTTTGGGGCTGGAAGCTTGATTAAATCCTCCCACTGGGAATTTGGCGTGGCTGAGTTGGCGGCCGAGTGCATAACTTTTAGCATAGGTGATCAAGCTGATAGAGGATGTTGCTGTTACCCATTTTGAAACCAGACTCTCAAGCATCAAGCTTGGTTTCCCATAGCTATGAGCCAGAAACTTCAGCTAGATTTTCTCTATGTGGTAAACAGCATGTATCTTTGTCCTACTCTAGATGAAAATTTATTTTCAACAAAGTGGAAAAGTATCAATTCTAATTAAGGTTTACCCAACTTTCACTACTAATTCCGTACAAGAGTATAAATAAACTATGTTTTTAATGCTAACTGCTAATTATGTAGAATACTCCCACATTTATTTACGGGTTGAAATTTTGAAATTGCTTGATGTTTATTACTTGTTGTTAATGTATACATAATTACTATACAAATCTTTTGCTTGTTTAGTTTACTAAAGGTGCTTATAGCTGTTAAATAGCAGCTTCACTTGTGTCTAGCCTGTTATTTCAGGATAGGCTGGGCAACATCAGGAAGATTGATGCCTCTTACCCTCATTCATAAAGTCAGCGTTTGAAGATGTTGGCTAATTGATTTTATCCAACTTAGTTGGTACTATAACTTTAATCGCAAACCACACACATATCAGAACTCATTTATTACTTTAATGGATAGAGGTAATAGTTTAGACCTTTCCTAAAAACCATACTTAAGTATGAGTTACAGATATTTTACTGAGTAGTAATAGTAACATGATGATAACGATGAAAAAGCATTTTTTTGCCTTTTCACTGATAGCTTGTGCTGTCAGTGTGATACCAACTCAGGCATTGGCGGTTCAGCTATACGGTGCTGGTAGTTTACGCGATAGCCTCACAGAAATAGGTGAATCTTTTAACGAGAAATATGGTATTCCAGTAGAAACGCTATTTGGGCCATCTGGTTTAACACGAGAACTTATAGAACAAGAATTCTCCGAAACCGGAAAATCAGCAGATGTTTTTGCTAGTGCAGATATTGAGAACCCTCAAACATTGTTTGAAGAAGGTTTAAGCGAACCTGTAGTGAACTTCACTAGTAACCGCATGGTTGCTGTTGTGCGATCGGGACTTGGTATCACATCAGATAATTTGTTGGATTTTTTGCTAAAACCGGAAATCAAGTTAGGAACTTCCACACCAATAGCAGATCCATCTGGTAACTATGCATGGCAGATATTTGACAAGTCAGATCAAATTTCACCTGGTAACTCTCAAATTTTAAAGAATAAAGCCTTGCAGTTAGTAGGTGGTAATCCTAATGCTCCGATTGTTCCTAATGGCAAAAATAATTTAGTCTATTTTCTCCAAGAAACAAAGCAGGCAGATATCTTTTTAGCTTATTACACCAGTGGGAAGACTGCCCAGATAACAGCAGGTGGTGATAATTTGCAAATAGTAGAATTACCCGATTATTTGGCAACAAAAGCTAATTATGGACTAACTACACTGAAAAATGCCGATCCTGATGGTGAAAAATTAGCTGAATATATCCTATCACCACAAGGGCAAGCAATTTTAGCAAACTATGGATTTAGCGCCCCATCTACTTCTGTGCCCGAACACCAAGGTGCAGGTGGAATTTTACTAGCTTTGGGTTTGGTTTTAATTTGGAATAAAAAGCAACTAATTAAATCAGAATCCCGCAGCTAGAAAGCTTATTAATTTTATCTTGTTCTTAATCAACAATTTTGTCACTTAGCAAAAAGTAAAACATGAAGAAACTCAAAATTTTTCCTTTTTCCTCTCAAAAAATATCAAAGTTGAGTATAGCTCTGATAGCAGGAATTTCATCAAGTATTCTGCTTACTAACCCGATCCATGCAGCTACCCTTGGTCAAAATCTTATTGTTAATGGGGATGCAGAACAAGGACAAGGAGATCCTATTGGTAATGCTGTTGGGACTGATATCCCCTTTATCCCTGGCTGGATTACAACTAATAGTTTTAGTGTCCTGCAATATGGAGCTACAGGTTTTGAATTTACTAACGCCTTGGGTAATATAGTCGCTGTTAGTGGACTTCCTGATGCTAATAGCTCAGGGCCAAGTGTACGAGGAAATAATTTATTTTTTGGTGGCGCTGATAGAGGCTCGTCAAGTGCTTCTCAGTTAATTGATATAACTGATCTTGCTTCTGTAATTGATGCTGGGCGAGGAGCATACGATTTGAGTGCTTGGTTAGGTGGCTACGACACTGATTTAGATAGTGCGAAATTTAGTCTTAATTTCCTCAATCAAGATGGTCAAAATATAGATACAACATTTATTAATTCCCCCACTCCAGACGAAAGAAATAACACAACAGGTTTATTGTTGAAGTCTACGAAGGGTCTTGTTCCCTTTGGTGCAAGGCAAATTAATGTTGTTCTGGATATGAATTATGTTCGTGGGCGCGTAAACGATGGTTATGCAGATAATCTCTCATTAGTAATTACCAAAGTTCCAGAACCATCATTTTCAGGCTTATTACTAGTTAGCTCATCTTGTTTCATGGTATGGAAATTGCGTAGAAAGAGCCAAGTTTTACCATAGTTTATATGATATTTATCCCCATCAGTGGGGATAAATATCATACAAATAACAGGTGTAGATAATACATATACCCTAATTAGGATGCAAAAGAAAATTTGATGTTGAAAGCAAGGTTTTTTACAAAACAACTAATTATCGCTCTAGGGCTAGGATTGACCACTCTTTGTACCGCCACCCCTTCTAAAGCGTTCGTTTTGACTTATCAAGGTGATACAACAAATCAGCAAACTTGGCGGCGTACTGCACCTGGTGAGCCTCCCGATTTAGTAAGTGGTCAAAAAGATGGGACAATGGGTATGATTGTGCCCTACAGTGTTTTTGAATTCACAGTAGAACAATCAAGTTTATATACATTTGCAAGTACTGTACCTGGAGCTACGACATCTACTGATGGAGCCTGGGATAATTTTCTAGTTTTATATCAGGATAGTTTCAATGCCACTAATCAATTGACTAATGTCCTCATAGCAAATACTACTCCTAATAACGGCAGTTCGGCATTCAGCCAAGAATTAACCGCTCAACGTAATTACTTTTTAGTTACAACTGGTCGTAGAATAACTGACTTTGGCGTTTTTACAAATACAATCACTGGTTCTGGTAAAGTCGTACCAATTCCAGAATCGGATTCAATGTTTGCTCTGTTATTGGTTACTGGTGTCATCTATCTGAGAGTATCCAAATTTAAAAGCTTCACCACTCATTACGATCCGCGTTACCCCACCCTAACCCTCCCCTTATAAAGGGGAGGGAACCGGATTTCCTGTTTCCCCCCAATATATCGGGGGGATTGAGGGGGGTAAAACGGCTGTGGAATAAAGCTTCGAGCTTAAGCTGACACCAATGGCATCTTGCCCGCCCCACAATAAATAGTTTTATTTTTTTAATTAGAAGCTGCCTTTTCTGCCACATTACGAATTATTTCGTCCAGCGTTTGGAGTAATTCTTGCTCGTTATAAGGTTTAGAAAAGTAAGCCCGTGCCCCCAATTGCATAGCCAGTTGCCGATGTTTATTGCTGCTACGAGAAGTCAGCATTGCAACTGGAATATTTTTTGTATCAACATCTGAATTTACCTTTCCTAAAAAGCCATAACCATCTAGGCGAGGCATTTCAATATCACAAATTACCGCCTCAACTCTCAATCCACTATGGAGTTTTTCTAAAGCATCTTGACCATCTTTAGCTTGCTCTACTTGATACCCTCCCTTTTCCAGAGTTAGAGCTAAAAAGCGGCGAACGTTAATCGAGTCGTCTACGATTAAAATTGTGCCTTTCTGCTTCACAGATGCTGCTGATATTTTGTTTTCATCAAATATCAAGAACGGCGTTTTTAATCTTGCTGAGGGTAATTGAATACCTTTAGGAGTCCGGCGATTTGTAGCAATCCAATACAGCAATTCGTTAACATTAACTAGTGGCACTACTCGACCATCACCAAGAATTGTGCAGTTGCTGAAGCCTTCCGGTAAAGGTATATTTCCCTCAACTTGGCGAATAGCAACCTCTTGTTCGCCCCAGCAACGATCTATTTGGATTGCTACTGGCTGATTATTCCCTTTAACTACTAACACGCTATTAGCATTAATTGCTGCCGGAGTCTCTAATTCTGAGGTATCGTAGCGCAGGCAATTAAACTCTAAATAAGGAGTTAAGCGAATCAGTGGCAGCATGGTTCCTTGCCAATTTAGAACTTCGCTACCTGCCATTTGGAAAACTCGTTCGTTTTGGAGTAAGAATATTTCTGAAATGACATCTGTGGGAAATGCCAATAACATTTTGTTGATTTCTACCAGCAGAACTCGTGCAACGGAAAGTGTAAATGGTACTGATAGGGTGAAGGTAGTTCCAACTCCTGGTTCCGTATCAACTTTCACATCTCCTCGAATTAGTTTGAGGTTGTTACGAACTACATCCATGCCGACACCGCGGCCAGATAATGCTGTAACTTGCTCAGAGGTGGTAAAACCTGGTTCAAATATTAGTGATAATAGTTCTTCATCACTAGCATTTGCGAGTAAAGAAGAATCTAATCCCATAGCTAGGGCGCGGGTGCGAATTTTCTCTAGAGAAATGCCCCAACCATCATCACGGATGGTAATCAGGGTGCGATTACTGCGGTGACTAGCTGTAATTTCAATCAATCCTTGTTCTGGTTTACCCAAAAGGCGGCGGGTGTTAGAGTCTTCGATTCCATGATCGAAAGCATTCCTTAAGAGGTGCATTAAAGGTTCATTTAATGTTTCTAAAATGCTGCGTTCAATTAAAGTGTTGCCACCTTCAATTTTTAATTGGACATTTTTCCCATACTCTACATTTAAATCGCGCAAGGCTCTAGGAAAACGTTCGGTCAAATCGGACAGTGGCCGCATTCGGATATGATTTAGTTTTGTCTGTAACTGTTTAGATGTTTTGTTAATTTTACGAGCAATTTGGTCTGTATCATCTACACTTAGTTGCACATCAGTTGTAACTTCCTGTACCTGAACAATGGTTTCCATAACTTCCTGCGATCGCAGGTTTAAATCGTTATATCGATCCATTTCTAAGGCATCCAATTCTCTGTCTACACCTTCTGTTTGGTCGCTATTTTCAGATGGCGATCGCACTTGAGTAGAAATTTTGTTATAAGCTATACGTAAATCCTGATTTTCTCGGTCGAGAATTTGTACTCGCTGGTTCAGGTTACGTACAAGTTTGCGTAATCTTTCTAGCTGCGAGTTTAAGCCATTTCGCTGAACAATCAGTTCGCCAAATAAATCATTAATTTGTTCTAGTTGTTTGCTGGGAACTCGGACGCTATTTTCATGAACTTCCCGATCTTTAACAACGCCATTTGCCTCTTTAGCATCTGGAGGATTATTTTCTCTAGCAAATATAGGATTTTGCTCTGTGACATTGATAGCATTAACATCATCGGCAAATTCTGCATCTACAAATGTAAAATTAGCAGCGATACCTGTGCTGGGCGCTGCTAACGCTTCATCATTAGTCCAATTTTCTCTAATGTTTTCTGGTTGCCAAACAGATGTTGGCACTACTTCTGTATCGATGATATCTGTGTCTGCGGGGGGAAGCTGTGGTATTTCTGATGCTGCTGGTAATAAGGGCTGAGATTGCGTATAACTACCAAAGTCAAGTTCTGTAGGTAAGTTATCTAATTGATTTGTCAACACCAAAGCTTGCGATCGCCGCCATGCTTGCAATGCTAACTCGGCAATTTCGGGAATGCGATCGCTGCTAACCGTTTCCAATTGCTGCGTTACTGACTCACAAAGCTTGCTAAAAGCTACCAACTGGAGCATTTCACCCAAACCGCCCAATTCCGCCGCCATAATTACAACTTCTTCGTGCAATCCAGGCTGTTCGCTAGCTAATAAAGATTCTAGACGCTGCAAACACTCTTCTACTTCTGTGGCAAATAGCAAGGGAATGACATCTTGCCCATCCTCTGGGGATAGCATACTTGACGCATCCTCCGGGGTGGGATCGCCTAAGCGATCGTGCAACTCATCAAAAACTGGGTAACAAAAGGTTGCTAACCACGCATCTTCAACCACATTTCCTTCTGCAAGCAATTCGACAATCTGCCGCAGCCAATCAACTCCAGATAGCAATAAACTTTGCAACTGGGTGTCAATTTCTAGAGAATTTTTTTTAGTTTTTAAAACTTTAAAAGAATCTTCTAAACGGTGAGATAAATGACTTAGGGATTTAAATCCCATCATCCCCGCGCCACCTTTAATAGAATGAGCAGCCCGGAGTGCAGCATTGATTTTATCTAAATCAATGCGGTTACTAGTATCAATTTCCAGCAATACCCCTTCTAAGGTATTTAAGTAATCAGTTGCTTCTTCCAGAAACTGCATCTGGATTTCTAATTCTTTGTCTTGCAGCATAATTTTTGTTAATAGTCGTTGGGCATTGGGCATTGGGCATTGGGCATTGGGCATTAGTTTTGGACAAATGACTAATGACTAATGACAACGAACAAAGGACAAACTTAACTAACTTTGAAAGCCTCGACAGTCTCTTGCAACTGCTGAGAAATTTCCACAGTTTGTTGCAGAGATTGGGAAACTTGGTGAGAAGAATCGCTGGTGCGTTGTGATATAGCAGCAATATCTTTCATCAATTGGCTAACACTTTGCGATGTTTCAACCTGAGATGCAGTTGCAGTGGAAATCGACTGCACTAAGGAGTCAATTTGAACTGATACATCCAAAATTTCACTCAGACTTTGTTTAGCCTCCTCCACAATTCGAGTCCCTTCCACTACTTGAGTAGTGCCTATTTCCATCGCTAGCACCACTTCACTGGTTTCTCGTTGGATATTTTCAACAATTTGTTCAATTTCTTGGGTTGCTGCGGCACTCCTGACTGCTAATTCGCCGACTTCTTCCGCAACTACGGCAAAACCTTGACCTTCTTCACCCGCACGCGCTGCTTCAATACCGGCGTTAATGGCTAGTAAGTTAGTTTGAATGGCGATTTGGTTAATCAAGGAAACCACACGGGAAATTTGTTGCGAAGATTCTCCCAAACGTTTCACTTTCTTAGCAGTTTCACCCACAGTTTCCCGCAAAGACAGGATATTTTGTACTGTTAAATCCATCGCGTGTCCACTCTTGGTAGCGGTGTGCGCGGCATGATTAGCCACGAAAGCAGCTTTTTCAGCACTTTCGGCTACAGCTTTCATGGATTGGGTCATTTGGTCAACAGCATCAAGGGTGCGGTTGATTTCGGCAGCTTGGGTAAGCGCTTCTTCTGCTAAATGGCGGATGGCTCCTTCATTAGAGCCAATGGCAGTATTAACGTGGGTAGCAGCTTGTTGAACTTGGGTAACAATATCTCGGAGGCTTTCGACAATGGAGTTGAAAAAGTCGGCAACAGTGCCTATTTCTCCGGCTGTCACGTCTGCACGTACAGTCAAGTCACCTCTGGCTGCACCTTCTACGTCGTTGAGCAGTTCTAAAAGTTGCTGTTGCAGTGTTTCTTTTTGATGCCGTTCATCATCAGAATCGGTAAATGCAACATTCCTAACTTGTTCTATCTCTTCTAATAACTTCGCTTGTTCTAAGGCGTAACCAACTTGAGTTGCTATTTGTTGAAACAAGTCAATTTCCGGCTGTTGCCAAACACGTGGAGTTTCGCAATGATGAGCAATTAATAAGCCTAAAAGTTGCTCTTTGGCAAGAATTGGTACAACCAAATTACCTTTGACAGAAAATTTTTCTAAAAGTTGAATGTAACTGTTGGCATTTTTCAAACTTTGGTCTTGATGAATATTTGCAACTGATTGCACCTGTCCATCACGATAAGTTTCTACATAACGTTCCCGAAAATAAGGATCGTCGATTTTCACTCCGAGCATTTCTGGCCAATTACCAGTTACCGATTCCGCAACAACAACGCCATCCCGCTTATCTGGATTCAGACTATAAATGATTACTCGATCTGTTTTTAGCACTCGCTGAACTTCTTTCACTGCTGCATGATAGATATCTTCAGTTTTGAGACTTCTCCGAATTTGTAGGGTAATATTTGCTAATAATTTTGCCCCTTCAACGTCTACTTCCTGTTCCTTAACTAATACCTGCAATTGTTCAGCCATAAGGTTAATGTTTGCACTCAATACCCCTAATTCGTCTTCACTTTCGATTTCCACACGGGTATTAAATTTACCTTGACCCAGCTTTGCTAATGCCGCAGTTGCAGTGAGAATTGGCAGTGTAGTCAGTTTAGCTAACCGAGATGCGATCACACCCACAATTAATGCTGTCAGTGCTGTACCGATGGCTATAGTCCACAACAATTGTCTTTGCGGCTCAAATACAATTGCTGTATCTGTAGACAAAAGTACTTGCCAGTTTAAATCAGGTAAGCCATCTACCTTAGTGGCTGGTACGTAACTGACTAATTCTTCTTTTTTCTCAGTTTTGGGAACATCTATAAAACTATCTACCTTGTTTGCTGCTAGCAGTTTCGGTAAATTAGAATACTCTTCCTTTGCGTCTTTCCCCAGTAATTCCTTTTGGGGACTCAAGAAAACTGTTCCTGAAGCATCAAGTAAATGGTATTGTTGTCCATTGACCACGTAGTTTTTGATAACTTCCTGTAAGGATTTTACAGGCATCCTTGCTCTTACCACACCAATGGTTTTACCTGTCCTTGTCTCTTTAACAGGTGCAGCTATATAAATACTCACTACACCAGTATTTTTGGCTGCTTCCGGTTTACTGATAACAGGAGTATCTTTTTGTAAAGCGTCTTGAAAGTAGGTAAAGTCTTTTTGGTTATCTAGAGGTTCGCCTGTAGATTGGACAATCAAGTTACCTTGACGATCAAAAACAGCAATGCTGTCATAAGCTTTGTAGGCCTCGACAATTCGATCTAAGACTGCTTGCTTTTGTGAATTGCTGATACTACCTTGGGAGCTTGTTAAGAAAGGTAAACTTGATATTACCTGAATATCTCCGTAGCGTCCCGACATGAAGCGGTTAATTTTATCACTTAAACCAGTGGCTTCAGCTTGTTGAGACTGGGTAATTTGCTTAGTAATGGACTTGTTGGCAAAAGTAAAAGCGATCGCACCGATGCCCAATATTGGTATTGTACCAATTGCGATCGCTAAAATAGTCGCTTTCTTAGCCAATCCGAGTTTTGTAAAAAAGCCAAAACCCTGATTTAGCGAAGAATTATTAGCCGTTTCGCTATTATTCTTAGTTGGTAACTTGATGGCACCACCAGTTATTTTTTGGGATGAAATTAGTGATGCTCTATTTTGAGCGCCACTACCTTGATTTCCGTTGGTTTTATTAAACATAAAAGCAGTTCTCCTAACTATGTGAATAAGAACACTAAAAATCCTTTTTAGTAGTACACCCTAATCACTGCGGAGAATAGAAGACTGCACAATTGCCTGTCCATCTAATACCAGCAATATTTCTTCTTGTTGTACAACACAGCCACATAAATAAGGAACTAAACTGGATGCTACTTGTCCTATAGGCGATTGAATATCATCAGGAATGAACTTAGTTGTACCTTTGATTTCTTGCACAACTAAACCTAACACCAATGATTCCACTTGGATAACGATCGCACTGTACTGCCGCAGTCGATAATCTAGAGATTCTAAATTGAGCATTCTTGGCAAATCAACTACCCAAATAATTCGACTCCGCCAATTCATTAATCCTAATATGCAGGTGGGCATATTAGGCATTGAGGTTACAGATTCGATAGGCACAAGAATTGCTTCTTGTGTATGTTTCATTGATAAAACAGCAGCAGTCTGTTGATTTAGTTGAAACTTAAGATAACCGTCTGCTAAATTATTTTGAGTTGGTTTTAAGGGAAGTGTAATGTTTAGACTAGTCATTGATTTAAATTACCACTGATTTAATAGTACGTAACAGATGTTCACGCGTATAAGGTTTAGTTATATAGGCATCTGCACCTTGTCTCATCGCCCATAAACGGTCAATTTCTTGATTTTTGGAACTACAAATAACAATCGGCACTTTTGCAGTAATCGGATTTCTTCTTAGAGAACGACACAATTCAAATCCGCTCATTTCTGGCATTACAACATCAGTAACGATCGCATCTGGTTTTTCTAACACAGCTTTTTCTAAACCCTCTTTTGCACCACTTGCTTTAATTACGTTGTAACCACTCTCTTTGAGATAATGGCTCATTAATTCCAATTCACTGGGAGAATCTTCTACAATCAGAATTGTGCCAAGTAAAGTTAGGCTCACTATTAAATCTCCTAAAAAAGAACTTAAGGCGATTAAACTTGGTTATAGTTATTGTTTGTTACTAAATTAACCAAGATGTTTAAAAACCATTTTTAGCAATTCTGATTGTGTAAAAGGCTTAGTCAAATATCCTGATGATCTGACCATTTTCGCCTTTGCCCTGTCGATAAATCCTGTTCTACCAGTCACCATAATGATAGGCGTATGTTTAAAAGCTGAATGTTTCCGCAATAAGGAACATAGCTCATAACCATCTAAACTTGGCATCTCAACATCTAACAAAATCAGATCGGGCTTACTCCGCAGAATTTGCATTAAAGCCTTCACCGGATCGTTGATCGTTACAACAGAAAATGTGTTTTCATCCAAAAAGTGTTTGATAGAATTCAAAACTGTTTGGCTATCATCAATGCAGGCAATTGTATATAGTTTTTTGCCAGCAAGTGGCTGATTATTTTTATTATTTTGAGGAATATCAAAATTGATTGGCATCGGCAATTTTTGCCCAAGTTTTATTTGCAGTTGTGGCTGAACTTGAGACGGTTGTATTTTAGATAAAACTTGAGAACCTGCACCAGCCGGAATTGATGACTGGATATTTTGCCGATTTCGTAACTGCTTTTGACAGTATTCAACAAGTAACCGTAAATCCAGGCGACAGAACTTTGGTAGTTCATCCAAAGAGCTTTCCGGGCTGAATTCATAGCTACCTTCTTTTAAGCATAGAAATGATTCCAGTACATCTTTTGCTAATTCATCTATCAGGTTTGCTGCTTGCACAGTGGTGATATAGTCCTGATTTACTAACCAACAAATAGCTTGGTAATCCGCATTGGGTATTGATTGATGTTCATTCTTAGTCTCAAACATCAGCCGCATCTGCACACGAGTGGCGCTGTTGAGAGTAGGAATTTGCTGGCTTAAGCGTCGCAAGTGACTGTCAAGCCGCTCAAACAGTTTATCTGAATAGGAGGCATAAGTAAGTTTACCGTCCTCTAGATAAATTGACCAAGAAACTATTCCAGTAAATATGCTTAAGCACCCTGTAGCACGCCGGCTAGTTAATTGTGCCAACAGAGATAGCGGATGTAGTTTCTGGAACAACCTGTAGCTACCTATAGGAGTTGTGCTCATTTTGCTTTTACTTCAGCTAAATTCAATACGTGTACGCTAAATTTGTATAGAGTTATTCCACAATTTAAATCAAGTGAGAAACATCAAATTTTTGTATTTTAAAGTACATCAGTTGATATTTATGGTTTGTGGTGAAACTCAACGAAAACAGCGTTATTTTCAAACGATCAAATCTCAGCAAATTCGTAAATTATTATTAATTTACTTCCTCTTACTGAGATTTACAGACATCCTTGGAGAATAAGACATAAAAATGTCAAGACTAGATGAAGCCACTTTCCATTGAGTAAGCCCAATCTGACCACAGGAATAATACTGATTTTCTTAAAAAAATATATTTGAACTTCTGTATTTACACTTAAGTAAAATCGAGTTTATAAGCATAAAAGTACTAACTAAAGCTACTTTTAATTAAATAGATCCGTTATGACTACAGGGATAATACTGATTTCTTTGATAGAAATAAAACACAATTCAGAGTAACTAATGACTAGATTCAGAAAAAGGTATGAAATTAATCAAGTCTCCAATTGAATTTTTCTGGTTGTCCAAAAAACTTCTGCGATCGCTAGTTTATTCGTACTGTCAATGTTGTGTGAGTGCGACCAAGAATTTAATGCTATTGCTATTGAACGCAACTCTTTACGTGGTGAGTTGAACTACGTAATTAAGCTTAGAATTCCTGCTTAATTGTTGAAGTTATTTTTACATAACTCCTAAGTAGGGTTGACGCTTGAAATAATCTTGCTGAAAAACGGGAAGACTATGGTTACTCCCTAATAAGGAAATTTCCATGAAAGTCGTGAATAGAAAAATGCTGAAAAAATTTTTGCTGAACTTTTTAATTTTGCCTGCTTCTCTTGTTCCCTGGCTGTCTATGGGAATACTGGGAAATTCCCAAGCCAATGCTTTACCAGGGCAAAGTACAGAAGAAGTAGGCACTTGGATTAAAGCACATCCAACACTCCAGCCCAGGAGTGGGGAGAAATTGTTTGTGCAAAAGACTGATACTGCTGCTCAACGATTCACTTTTCAAGCGTCGGTATTGCCCCCTGGTAGGGTGGAATTTTCTAAAGACCGTGGCACAATTCGCAGTGAGCGCATTTCCATGTATGATGCCATTAACGGCATGTCATTTGCGCGTCTCCAGGAATCTTTGCGGGTGATTTATGGCTTGGAGATTTATCAAGACTACGATCGCGCCCAGGTAGTGTACGAGTATCCCAACCAGAAGGTAGTTAACTCGGCGCGTCTAGCCAAAACTCCCATTCGGGAAGCTTTGAAGGGAGAATTACGAGTAGGCGATCGCTATGTATATTGGGTAGAAATTGCCCAACCCAAGACTGGCAAAGCTTTTACCGGTCAAATGACGGTTTTGCTCAAAACTGATCTCAACAAATTAGAAAGTGAACTGCAAGTTCGGTAATGGGAATTGGGAATTGGGAATTGGAAATTGGGAATTGGGAATTGGAAATTGGGAATTGGGAATTGGACACTTGTACTGAGCGAAGTCGAAGTAAGGCGAAGTATTAAGCTAATCGTCATTCATTTTTCCAGAATGATTCGCTTGTAGTAAGGGCTTCAGCCCTGCTTTTATGCAACTTAAATGCTGATTAGCTTAGTTATTCTTTCTCCCTCATCTCCCTCATCCCTTTTCCACTTAAAGGTTGCTGAAAATGGTGTTCTATAGCTTGCCAAAGCTTATAGGGGCTAGGGTTTGCCATATACCTGAAAAGATACTTTCCGATGCTAAGGAAATTCGTAGCAAATCTTCCTTTAGTAGTGGCGGCCAATCTATACCAGCTTTACGCCCTGCGGCAAATAGCTGTTGTGCCTTAATGCTTAACTGATAAAGGGTCAAAGCCAGTTCTCGGTCTAGGGTCTTTGCATCTTTAAGGGCTTCAAACACCACTTTCAATGCCAACAAAATTGAGGTGATCTGACCGGGTACCGGCGGTTTCCCCTGTTTCATACGCGTTAACAGCGCATCTGGGTTTTCCTCGGTTGCAATTGTCTGATCTATGAGGAGTTTCCGGGCTGTTTCGTAATTCATGTAGTCAGTTTAGCGTACATTTTGCTTCAGCAGTAATACCTAATTGAAAAGTCATATAATTGGCTTCTAGTTATTTATAGCAATCTCATTTGATTTGTGAAAAGATATGCTTGGAGAAAATAATGGAGAATTTGCGATTCTCTAGGTTAACCAGATAAACTGACATATAATCATATCTTTCAAAAATACCCCCTGCTTGGAATCAGAAGCCAAATGACATCACTGAATTTACTAGAAATTGAGCGTTCCATCCGTGCCTTGTCTGTGGAAGAACAACTTTGGTTACTAGAAAGTATTGCTCGACAAATCCGGGAAAATGAGTATAAAAAAGAGCAATTGTCTGATATTAAAAATCCTGAAGAAGAACTGAAAGTGATGGTTGATCAACCAGAAATTCCAATAAAAATTGCTGCGATCAGTGATGAATTTGCATTTTCTGAAATCCTCTGATATATAACAAGAAAAATTATGACTTTGACAGATTTAAAAAGTTAAATATACAGCTTTTATAGATTATCTGGTTTTTCTCGTTCCCAGTCTCTGACTGGGAATGTCTAATGGATGTACCGCCGCCTCTAGACTTGGGGCAGAACTATCAATGTCAAAGCATTATTTGAGTTATTGACTTATTGTCAAATTTTTGAATTGAACAAACTCAATAAATATAGTATTTTTTACAACTAAATTTAGGATTGCTATAGTTGCCAATCAATAGATACCATACATAATTTCTGCATCTATTTTTGTAGATTTATTTTTATTTCATTTAGCTTTACTATTAAACTCCATTATGGTATAAGCCTACGGTAAATACGCTCATCGGATGTTGCTAATTAATAAGACAATAGGGACAATACCGGAAAAGCAACTTATTAAGGGTACTCATTACATTGTTTGAAGTTATGTAGCCTTTTGATTACGGCCTATCAACGACTGCGGTAAACTATGCGTTGATTATGATTCTTTCGCAGAGAAGAACACTCGGAAGGAGCGATTTTTTCAATGTCTCATACCGTAAAAATCTACGATACCTGCATTGGCTGCACCCAATGCGTCCGCGCTTGCCCTACTGATGTACTTGAGATGGTTCCTTGGGATGGCTGTAAAGCTGCTCAAGTTGCCTCTTCACCCCGTACAGAAGACTGTGTTGGCTGTAAGCGCTGCGAAACCGCTTGTCCCACCGACTTTTTAAGCATCCGGGTTTACCTGGGCGCTGAAACAACTCGCAGTATGGGTCTGGCTTACTAAAAAGCTAGTGCCGAGTTCTGGGTGCTGAGACAAAAAGAAGTAAATCAAAAAAACTAATTTCTTGATTCTTCACTCAGAACTCGGAACTCGGAACTTAAGACTTGGAAGTGTGTCAATAGCAAGCACCTTGAGCGCCGTAGAGTGGATACTACCGACTTTACGAAATCTTAATTTTAGATTGGGGATAAAAATCTCTGGGTACTTAAATCCTAGAATCTGTATTTATACTGTCAGGTTAAAAGCTGACTGTAAATCTGCTTTAAAAGCCCAAAATCCATAACAATACCTAGTGGTCTGTCAAACCCATTTTGACGTTTGGAAAGACGCGATAAATCGCCGTCTCTACAGAAGATTTATTCGTCAATTATTTTTTGACAGACTACTAGTGGTAGAGGGAGTAATATTACTCCCTTTTTTCTTTGCAAAACGTCAAGTTTGTGCCTAACACTATACTGGATTTAATCATCCTGAAAAAAACGGTGTGAACAATGTGCGGAATCGTTGGATATATAGGCACTCAAGCGGCGACAGACATTTTACTCGCTGGGCTGGAAAAACTAGAGTATAGGGGCTACGATTCTGCTGGAATCGCCACTATCTGGGAAGGTGAGGTTAATTGTGTGCGGGCAAAGGGCAAACTGCATAACTTGCGTTCTAAACTAGAACAAATAGAAACCCCTGCCCAAATTGGTATTGGTCACACACGCTGGGCAACTCATGGTAAACCAGAAGAATACAATGCCCATCCCCATTTAGATACGGCGAAGCGAGTGGCGGTGGTACAAAATGGCATTATTGAAAATTACCGCGACTTACGCGAAGAACTCAAAGCAAAAGGACACCAATTTCTTTCTGAAACTGATACTGAAGTAATTCCCCATCTCATAGCCGAATTTTTAAAGAATATTCCCCCGTCATCTACCTCATCTCCCTTTTTAGAAGCTATTCGCCAAGCCGTTAACCACTTGCAAGGGGCATTTGCGATCGCAGTTATTTCTGCTGATTACCCCGATGAATTGATTGTTGTCCGCCAACAAGCGCCTTTGGTAATTGGTTTTGGGCAAGGGGAATTCTTTTGTGCATCTGATACGCCTGCGATCGTTGCCTACACCCGTGCAGTGCTACCTCTGGAAAATGGCGAAATTGCTCGCCTCACACCTTTGGGCGTTGAGATTTACAATTTTGCTGGCGACAGGTTGAAAAAACAACCCCGGTTGCTGAACTTCAATCCCGCAATGGTAGAAAAGCAGGGATTCAAACATTTCATGCTCAAAGAAATCCATGAGCAACCAGGGGTAGTAAGAGCGAGTTTAGATGCTTACTTTAATCCAGCCGAATCTGCCGAATCACCAATCAATCTTGGTTTACCTGCGGATTTCTACACTGATTTAGAACAAATTCAGATTGTCGCCTGCGGTACTAGTTGGCACGCAGCATTAATCGGCAAATATTTACTTGAACAATTAGCCGGAATTTCTACTCAGGTACATTACGCTTCTGAGTATCGCTATGCACCATCGCCTTTGACATCTAATACTTTGATCGTTGGCGTTACCCAATCAGGTGAAACTGCTGATACCCTAGCAGCTTTGACTATGGAAAAAGAACGTCGTCAGGGAAAAGAACCTAAATATCAAGCGCGACTACTGGGTATTACCAATCGACCTGAAAGCAGTCTCGGTCATCTAATGCCGCATGTCATCAGTACTCTAGCGGGAATTGAAATTGGGGTGGCGGCGACAAAAACTTTTACTGCTCAACTGATGGCATTTTATGCTTTGGCATTAGATTTAGCAGCTCGTCGTCAGACGGTTTCAAAAGATACATTAGAGAAAATTATTAATGGGTTGCGGCAGCTTCCGAAAGAAATTGAGGCGACTTTGGCAAATCAAGAAAGTTTAACCGAACAGTTAGCCCACGAATTTGCTGAAACCAAAGATTTCATTTTTATAGGAAGAGGAATTAACTTCCCCATTGCTTTGGAAGGGGCATTGAAATTAAAAGAAATTAGCTACATTCACGCCGAAGGTTATCCGGCTGGAGAGATGAAGCATGGCCCGATCGCACTTTTAGATGCGAAAGTACCAGTAGTTGCGATCGCAATCCCTGGTAGTGTGTACGAAAAGGTTATTTCTAATGCCCAAGAAGCCAAAGCTAGAGATTCTCGGTTAATTGGCGTGACTCCCGTCAACGATGGTGAAGCTGCGGAAATCTTTAACGATCTTCTTCCCATCTCTCATGTAGACGAATTACTTTCTCCGATTCTCACAGTAGTTCCTTTGCAATTATTGGCTTATCATATTGCCGCCCGTCGCGGTTTGGATGTCGATCAGCCCCGGAATTTGGCCAAGTCTGTAACGGTGGAATAGTCTATTAATAGAGGTAGTAGCGTTTAATCGCTACTACAAGCCAATGTGCAATTCCTCATAATTTTTTGAGGACTACCTGAAAAAAACCTTTGTTGTAGTCATTGTAAAAATGAGCTAGTCTAGCTAATTGGGCTATATATGGCAACAAGAGGAAGTAAATGGTTAGCAGCATCTCTACAGTAGATCTGTTTTGTGGTGCTGGAGGACTAACTCATGGGTTTGAGCAAGCAGGTCTTCCAGTCAAAGCTGGATATGATATCGATCCAGCTTGTAAATTTCCATACGAGTACAATAATAAAGCAAAATTTATACTGCAAGATGTAGAACATCTTAGCGGTTCTGATCTCGCAAAGCATTTTTCTGGCAGCAGCGTTAGAGTTTTAGCAGGATGTGCCCCTTGTCAACCATTTTCAAGTTATTCAAGACGTTATAAGGATAAAGAATCAAAGTGGAAGCTATGCCGTGATTTTGCTCGTCTGGTAGAAGAATGTGAACCAGAGATTATTTCAATGGAAAATGTGCTTCAGTTAAAACACCATCCAGTATTTCATGAATTTATAGAAAAATTAGAAAAGTTAAACTATTTTTTGGAATCTTATGAAGTTAACTGTCTAGATTATGGAGTCCCTCAATCTCGAAAGCGATTAGTTTTACTGGCTTCAAAATTTGCCAAAGTTAACTTAGTTCCACCAACACATAATGCAGGAAGATACGAAACAGTAAGAAAAGTTATTGAACATCTTGAACCACTTTCGGCGGGTCAAAAATCTAAGATAGACCGACTCCATCTATGCAGTAAGCTATCTAATCTGAATCTTCGTCGTATTCGTGCTTCAAAACCCGGAGGAACTTGGCGAGATTGGCCTAGAGAATTAATTGCAGAATGCCATACAAAAAAGAGTGGTAAAACTTATCCTGCGGTATATGGTCGGATGGAATGGGATCGACCTAGCCCGACTATCACTACACAGTGTTTTGGATTTGGTAACGGTCGTTTTGGACATCCTGAACAAGATAGGGCTATATCTCTTAGGGAAGCAGCATTACTACAAAGTTTTCCAGCAAATTATGAGTTTGTCGCCCCCAATGAGGCTTTAGGGTTAAGTCATATAGGTCGATTGATTGGAAATGCTGTTCCTGTTAAACTAGGCGAAGTTATCGCTAAAAGCATACTAAATCACCTTCAAGTTGTCCGTTAAGGATTTCCTCTAATAGATAAATCCAAATAATCCTTATTAACTAAATACTGTTCAATATTTTGTAGAATTTGTCTCAAATATCTAATCACTTTACTCTTAATCTCTAGAAGCTCATCAGCAGTTTTGTCTCGTCCTACCTCTGCAAAAGATTTAAAGCCATGTGCCAACAGATTTCTGTTTGTTTTAATAGTTACTAAATCACTTCCATGTGCTGTTTTCGCATAGTCAGTTGTATGTGAAAATCCATACTCATCCGCCGTAGCTCTGATTAATTTTCCATCAATATTGCCTGAAAATAGATTTTCTTTATCAAATCCAGCAGTAATAATATCAATAGAGATAGCTGTGATGCTCGAAAATATTTTGTCAGGATTTCGTTTTTTGAGGTTTTGAAGGACTATTTTCTTAAGTTCAGGTGTAATTTGATCGTAGGAAACCCCTTTACTGCTAAGTTCATCAAATATTGTTTCGATAGCATTTCGCATTGTTGCTTCCACAAGATTATAGAGCAATAAAAACCCGCTTGCTTTCAAAGTTTTTATTAACTCAGAATCAATTTTTCTAATTTTCGAGTTTCCTTGTTTACCTTGCATACTTAATTTAGTAGTGCCATCTTCTAAGGTCTTCAAAAAAATAAAATATTTGCTTACTTCTTTAGAGCGTTCATTGAAATCCTGAAATAATGCACTGGTCATAATTTACCGAGAAGTTGATCGCGCACATACTCAATACGCTTAATTACTTTAGGTCTGGAATTACTTGCATCTGACGTGGTGTAATCCTTAAATTCTGGTGAGTCAAGCCACTGCATTGATTGAGGTTTAAGATCGTTTTTTTCTCTCAGCGCAAGTGCAACACCTACAGAAATTGCCTCAAATCTAATTCTTGGTGTTCTTACATGTCCTTCTTTTTTGCTAAATCCATTTGGCAAATATTGTTCAACGAAATCTAACATTGCGTGAAATTGATTTCGCATAGCTTCTCTGTCTATTCCACTATGGTTATGTTTCTCTAGATATTCATTCAGAAAAAGATTAACGCGTCTTTCAAAATTATTGTAGTTATCTAAGTAAGCGAAGAAACGTAACACAAATTCCTCTGGTTCACGTTTATTAATAAGTACTTTTGAGAATGGACATAGCTTGCGAAATTTAGGATCTTTAGCAAGTTCTTCAAGAAGATTAACAAATGGGCCTGGAGATATACCTCTACGCTTCTCCATGTCGTTTAGTTCGACACTACCTGTATTGATCCGTTCAAACAGATCCCTTCTTGTTTCTTCATCAGCTTTATCCGTTAGTACAATCATGCGAATCGTAGCCCGATTGAAGCGTCTTCTTCGTGCCAGTGGTAAATCTTTAAATTTAAAGTCGTTAAGTTTTTGTAGTTTGTCTAGCTCACAAAGCTTTAACTCATTATTTATGAATCTGTCTAGTGTACGAATACGCTGAGTACCATCAACAATTTCTAACCGAGCTTCATCATCACTATCATCATCATCTTTTGGTCGTAAATCAGCAACAAAAATATATGGAATTGGTAGTCCTAGCATAATAGATTCAATAAACTTTGACTGCCGAGATTCTTCCCAAATCATCTCCCGTTGATAGTCTGGTATATACAACTCATTAATGTCCTCATTCAGCCCATCTCTATATTTTTGGACAAGTACTTCTACTGGATACTCTTTTGTGTCATAATCAACTATTTTTTGTTTTTCACGAATTTCCGCTTCTGCGGCTTCTCTTTGCTCATCCGTGATCTCTGGTTCTGGTGGTGGTATATTTGAGGCTTTTGCCATCTTGCTCTCCAATTTGGATAGAGTAGATTGATCAGAGTAGAAAAGGCTTAGGAATTCATTCTATCACCTGGCATATTCACTCACCTATTCGTAAGAATAAGCTGTTCTGTATCTAGTTTTATAGGGCAACATAAAGCAGCAAACGGGTTCAGGTGCTAAATTATTCTTCTAAATATAAAATTTTGATATGTCAGACTCTAAATTTACTAATCCTGTGGCTCAAGAATCCCTGCATTCAGAATTGTCTGAGCGATCGCCAGTTCCTAATCTGCGAGAGAAAATTCTCGCAATCCGCAACAGTCTCCGCCCTGGACAACAACAAATGGCTGACTGGGGATCTGGCCCTTTGGCTATTTCTGCCGTTCCTGGCGCAGGTAAATCTACTGGGATGGCGGCGGCAGCAGCGATCGCGATCGCCCGTCAATATGAACGCTATGCCCAGTCGCGCCCATCCTCGCGTCGTCATTTGGTAGTTGTCACCTTTACTCGTTCTGCTGCTGCCAATATTAAAGCGAAGATCCGCAAATTCTTACGAGATGATTTATCCCTACCTCAGACGGGATTTTTCGTCTATACCTTACATGGTTTAGCGTTGAACATTGCTAGCCGCCATTCTGATTTATCGGGTTTGCAGTTAGATAATGTCACATTAATTACGCCAACCCAAAGTCATCGCTTTATCCGAACAGCCGTAGAACAATGGATTGTAAATAATCCCAGAACATATCTGCGGTTATTAGAGGGTCATCAATTTGATGGAGAAGAGACAGAAAGGTTGCGTCGTCAATCGGTGCTGCGAACAGAAGTATTACCAGAATTGGCTAATACAGTAATTCATGAAGCAAAAAGTTCTGGGATATCGCCCGAAAAATTACGGGAGTGGAGTAGACAAACCACAGATGAATATACAATTTTGAGCGTGGCGGCGGGATTGTATGAGCAATATCAAAACTTAATGCGATCGCGTGATTTCATTGACTACGACGATATGATTTTAGCCGCACTGCGCGTTTTAGCAAATGACAGCGCCCGCCGGATCGAGCAAAACCAAGTTTTCGCCGTCTTTGAAGACGAAGCCCAAGATTCTAGCCCCCTACAGACGCAGCTGTTAGAAATTTTGGCGAGTGATGGGGGAGATAACTCTCAGCACTCCTCACTCCTCACTCCTCACTCAGCACTCAGGACTCAGCACTCAGCACTCAACTTAGTCCGAGTTGGCGATCCAAATCAGGCGATTAACTCTACTTTTACTCCAGCCGATCCGATTTATTTTCGGCAATTTTGCGAAGAGTGCGATCGCATCGAACGATTGGCAACGATGGATCAAGCTGGTCGCAGTAGTAGAATTATCATTGAAGCCGCGAACTTTGCTCTGAAATGGATCAATAATCAGTCGTTAGCAAAAGCGAATAACGGACAACAGACTCCTGAGAATCGACAAGTACCATTTCGCTTCCAGACAATTCGCCCTGTTGAAACTGGAGATCCGCAAAAGAACGCCAATCCAGCACCAATAGGACGGGGATTAGAACTTTATACCCCGCGTGACATTCATCACACTGTTGAATTGTTATCTGAAAGAGTCGTTGAGTTATTTGGTGAAGATCCTACACAAAATAGTGCAGCAATTTTAGTGCGAGAAAATCGCCAAGGAAGATGGTTAGGAGAAGCTTTAGCATCTGTGTGCAAAGAGCATAACATTACACTTTACGATGTGGGAGAACGCGATCGCCGCTCTCATGTTCCCCAAGAAATTTTAGCATTGCTGCAATTTTGCGATCGCCCCCACTCCCCCGATTACCTCAAAGCCGCATTAGAAGCATTAGTACAGCGCCAGTTAATTCCTACCCAAGACCTCAACGCCCTTGCTAGTCTCCCAGAAGAATTTTTGTATCCTGGCCCCCTAGCAGCACCCCAGACAGAAACAGTCGAAAAAGCCGCACGTTTGTGTCGCAATTTACTTCGCGCCCGCCTGGAATTGCCCCTGTATCAGCTAATATCCTTTCTCGCCTTGACCTTAAATTACGATCAGGCAGAATTGGCAACTGCTGACAAACTTGCAGAACGGGTAAATCAGCAGATAGCTGGCAATAGTTCGATGGGGGGAATGCTATCAGCTTTAAGTGAAATCGTCAGTTCCGAACGGTTTGAACCAGTGGAAACCGAAGACTCGGAAGAACGTTACACTCGTCGCGGTCAACTGACTATTATTACGATGCACAAAGCCAAAGGGCTGGATTGGGATTATGTATTTCTTCCGTTTCTCCACGAAAACTTGATTCCTGGTAGATTTTGGGTTCCTCCCCAAAGCCAGTTTTTAGGAGATTTTACCCTATCAGAAGTAGCCCGCGCCCAAATTCGGGCTGCTCTCCACGGAGAATCTACAATACCAGATGTTACACAAGCATGGGAACAAGCAAAGCACTTGAAAATATCTGAGGAGTACCGTTTACTATATGTTGCGATGACACGGGCCAAGCGTATGGTGTGGATGTCAGCAGCGCAGAAAGCCCCCTTTACTTGGAGTAAACCAGAGAATTTACAAGAACAAGCGCCTTGTCCAGTTTTCCCAGCATTAAAGCGGCAATTTCCTGAATGTGTGGTGAATTTAGCGGTAATGGCTAAATAAGTGCGATCGCACTTATTTAGCTGGCTCAGAGGTTGTTTTAAAAGTATTTCACAGTAATTTTAGGCACTTGTTGATCCCCCCTAACCCCCCTTATAAAGCTATAGGTATGCCGAAATAACAAATGGGTATGCCGAAATAACAAATGAGTATGCCGAAATAACAAATGGGTACGCCGAAATAACAAATGGGTATGCCGAAATAACAAATGGGTACGCCGAAATAACAAATGGGTATGCCGAAATAACAAATGAGTATGCCGAAATAACAAATGGGTATGCCGAAATAACAAATGGGTATACCGAAATAACAAATGGGTATACCGAAATAACAAATGGGTTCGCCGAAATAACAAATGGGTTCGCCGAAATAACAAATGGGTTGGTATAACCCTCACTTCTCTACGAGACGCTTTGCTTCCACGTTCGCGGAGCGTCTCGTAGAGAAGTGGTAAGCTGTTCCACATTTAACTTGTACAACTAGGGCGCTCATGTTGCCATTGGTGTCAACTTAACGGGAAACCCTTGTAAAAATTGGATATTGAGTTCACTTCCTATCACGATCCGCGTCACCCCACCCTAACCCTCCCCTTATAAAGGGGAGGGAACTAGATTTTCCGGTTTCCCCCCTTTATAAGAGGGGATTAAGGGGGGTAATTTGACTCGATGATCTCAAGTTAAATTCATGTTAAAAAACTTGCAATAGAATTTCCTTTTTCTGGAAGTAAAGAAGCAAATAATCATACTTTTGGCTGATTCAAGCGATTTTTAAATCAGCGATGCAATGATATTGATGCTCATCGCTAAAATTGTGGTATTGAAAAAGAAAGATAATATGCTATGTAACAAAGTCAAGCGCCTCATAGCAGGTGATGTTGTCTGCACATCTGAAACTTGACTTGTCATGCCAATTACAAATGAATAATATAAAAATTCCCAATAGTCTGGATAGTCGTTATTAGGAAAATCTAAACCTTTGGTGATTTCTTCATCATTACTATGATTAATATATTTGTAATAACTGTGTGCATATTGCACTGCAAACATCGTATGCACTAGTAACCAGGAACCGACAATGGTTATAATTGCAAGTACGACATGTAGGGTAAGCAGAATTATTGACAACCCTTTTTTATCTGTTAGTAAAAACCCAATAGCTAAAACACTAGCACAAGCCGCAGCTATCACTAACATGAATATAGCTAAATGTCCTTCATATTCATTCTCAGAATAACGGCGAATTTTTTCTGGGGTAGCCCTGCCCATTTTCCACCACGTTATGGCTAAGAAAAAGTCAATACCGGAGTTCCAAGCGCAGAGTATGCGAGTGGGTAAGTGTAACCAACGCGGAAGGATTACTGAAACTAATACAGCTAGTCCGATAGCAATTATCAGTCTAGGTCGAGAGTCAAAGTTTTTAAATAAGTTACGTTTCACAAATATTTTGCACCAATTGATGGCGATTAGGAATAGTACCCCAGTTGCTCCTATTTGGAGAACCTGAACGCTTATTTTTACGTTTTTTTTCCACAAGTTTGTGGCTTACTGATTTTTTGATTGAGTAAGTTTCGACATCATCATCTCCGTTAGAATACAAGCCTTTTTGGGTAACTTAAATAGGAAATCAAACAAATAGTATGCTGTGGCGCAAATTTGCCTACCTTTAATCAGGGGATTTTGCGGTAGGTGGATTTTTACCAAGCTGTACAACGATGACTCACGACGGTGTTAGAGACATCTATAAAAGCTCTTACACCTTTGTTTATACCTAAAATATTACTTGTCTAAAGGGGACATAATGAATGAACCTACCGATCAGTGGCGTTTAGCGATCGCTAAAATTATCCAACCACATCGTCCTAATATCATGCAACGACGGCATTTCCTTAAGCTTTCTGGCTTGGGTGGCTTAGTTTTTTGTTCATTAAGTGCTTGTCGTCCAACAACAACCAAACTAGAATCGTCAGCTACCCAAACCTCTAAAATTCCATCTACACCGCAAACTCAATCTACTCAGCTTTTCAAACAAGAGATCAAAGCAACCCGACCTTGGAATCTGGTTTTGATGATTAAAGATGAGCAAGATCCCTACCAAGTCCAGCTTAAACAAGGGGCTGAAAAAGCAGCACAGGATTTTGGTGTAAATGTCAAGGTCTTGGATAACAAATGTCAGACATGCGTTGACCTGCAAATCAAAACAATTTCAAATGCGATCCAGCGAGGTCATCTGGATGGGCTAATTATCGTAACGGTGGATTCGGTGAAATTAGTCCGTGTGGTGGAAAAAGCCATTGATGCAGGCATCTCTGTAATTGCTATTGATATACCCATTAATAGCGATCGCCTTGTCAGTTTTGTAGATTTTGATAATTTTGCAGCCAGCCAGCAGTTAGGACAATGGGTAGTTAAGCAACTCAAAGGTCGTGGTCGCGTGCTGATCTTAAATGGGGTTCTAGAACAACAAAATGCCTTAGAACGACGCAATGGCTTTCTTGCTGGTTTAAAGCAAGGAGATATGGAAGTATTGGATATGCAATCTGCCCATTGGGAACAGAAGGAAGCAAAAGCGATCACAGCCAATTGGCTGAAGCAGTTTCCCAATATTGATGTGATTTTTGCAGCTTGCGACACGATGGCATTTGGTGCTAGAGAAGCAGTTGTAGAAGCCAATGAAAAGAAAATCCAGATTCTCAGCTTTGATGGAACTCGTCCGGCGCTAGAAGCAGTTCATCAAGGAGCGATCGCTGCAACGGCCATGCAACAACCTCTGCCGCAAGCTCGTTTAGCTGTACAAATGATGATCCGTCATCTCCAAAACGGCGAAACTTTTCCCCCAACCGTTAAAATTCCTCCACCTCCTGTAATTACTCAAGATAATGTCCAAGAGTATTTAGCTAAGGCAGTATAGCGTTTCTTAATCATACGAGTTACATCATAGCCCCCTCCTTGCTTGCGGGGAGGGGGTTGGGGGTGGGGTTCAGTACCTACTCAACTGAGAACCGCTATAATCCAAATTTTAATTTTCAGAAATATATATGACAGATTACCGAGCTTGGCTACAAAAAACTCGAAATAAAATTTACCCCTCTGTCTTTTTGAGTCGGCAGATTGTCACTAGAACCCTGATTTTGAGTTTAATTGCGATATTTGGTATTGGTTCCACTATGGCGCTAGGATTAAGAGCAACGGGGGAAAAAATTCAGCGACAATTGGATGTTGCTAGCGCCGAAGCAGCCCGCACTTTTGACCTATTTTTACTCAATATTCAGAGCGATTTGATTGCCACTAGCGCCTCACTTTCCACAACGAAAACGGCAACTACCGTCAATGATATTCTGCGTAGTATGATATCGCGCAATGTGTCTTTTACTAACGTCAGACTTGTTAGTCTAGAGGGGAAAATTTTAGCTCAACAGAGAAGATTTAAAGAACAACAAGAGACTCAAATTTTACAACAACCGTGGTTAAAAGTCTTTCAGAAAGGGAAGCTTGTTTATAACGGGGTTGTCAACTTTAACAATAATTTTCCCTCTTTGGATATGGCAGTTCCAGTAGGTGATGATATTGGACTTCCTAAAGCTACGCTGATCGTCACTGTAGACTTAAGCCAACTTTTGGATAAAGCACTAGCGATTCAAGTCGGCAGAATGGGATACGTTTATATAACCGATGAAACAAGTCAAGTAATTGCCTACCGGAATCCCCGATTACAAGGGCAAGGGATGACTCTGAAAAAGCTGATAAAGCTCACTCCTGAAAAAATTGCCCAGGATGGAATGCAGCCATACAAAGGGTTGAGTGGAAGGTTAGTATTTGCCTCGGTGCGATCGCAGGAAATAGTCCCTTGGTTTGCGATCGTTGAACAACCCGTAATAGAAGCAATGGCTCCTTTGCTATTACCAGCAATCTTTTCCTTAGCGATCCTAATGATTGTTGGGCTGACAATTTACAACACCATCACATTTACCCGGCATCGAATTAGCCTCAGATTAGACTTACTCCGCAATGCTGCAACTCTGATGGCCAGTGGTGAATGGCAAACTAAACTAGAGATTCAATATCAAGATGAACTTGGGGAAGTTGCTCGGGCTTTTAATAATATGGCAGGACAACTGCAAGAGGCTTTTGAAACTTTAGAACAACGGGTGCAAGAACGCACAGGCGAACTAGCGATCGCTAAAGAAAAAGCCGATACTGCTAATCAGTCTAAAAGTGAGTTTCTGGCAAACATGAGTCACGAACTCCGCACTCCCCTAAATGGAATTCTCGGCTATGCCCAGATTTTGCAACGTTCTAAAGCATTAGGTGAGCCGGAAAAGAAGGGGGTTAGTATTATCTATCAGTGTGGTTTTCACCTTTTAACATTAATCAACGACATACTCGATTTGTCAAAAATTGAAGCTCGTAAACTCGAACTCAATCTAGGAGAAATTAATCTATCTTCTTTCTTAGAAGATGTCATCGAAATTTGTCGAGTGCGAGCCGAACAAAAGGGAATTAGCCTTGTTTATAAACCTAATTCAGAAATTCCTAGCGGCATTCGCACCGATGAAAAACGTTTGCGGCAAGTATTAATTAATCTGTTGGGGAATGCCATCAAGTTTACCGAACGAGGAAGTGTTACCTTTCGCGTCACAGTTAAAGAGCAATCCAATATCCCCATACCTCTGCACAAAATTCGCTTCGAGATTGAAGACACGGGTGTGGGAATGACTCCCGAACATTTAGAAAAAATATTCTTACCTTTTGAGCAAGTGGGAGATATGAAAAAGCAAGGTGAAGGAACGGGTTTAGGATTGGCAATTAGCCTAAAAATCGTCTCCTTGATGGGTGGCCAAATTGAAGTCAAAAGTGACTATGGCAAAGGGAGTACCTTTTGGTTTGAACTTGAAGTACCAGAAGTAAAAAATTGGGTAGAGCAGCCAATAAGGTTGAGTCAGGGGAATATCATTAGCTATCAAGGACAGAAACGTAAAGTGCTGGTGGTGGATGATAAGTGGGAAAATCGCTCAGTAATTGTCAACTTACTCCAACCCATCGGTTTTGAGGTGATTGAAGCCAGCAATGGGCAGGAAGGCTTAGATAAAGCGGTGGAATTGCAACCAGATATAGTAATCACCGATCTAATTATGCCCGTCATGCATGGCTTTGATTTTCTTAGAGCGTTGCGTCTATCTCCACAACTAAAAGATGTGGTAGCGATCGCTTCTTCTGCCAGTGTATTTGAAGAAGATCAGTTTAAGAGCTTGGATGCAGGAGCTAACGCTTTTCTACCCAAACCCCTGCAAGCAGACATATTATTAGAAATGCTCTGCCAATATCTCAAGTTGGAATGGGTGTATGAACAACAATCTGAACAAAAAAATCCCCGATCGCAACCGTTAATTGAAACACCCCACAATCAACTGGTGTCTCCTCCTTCTGAAATCCTCACACAGCTTCATCAATTCAGCGAAGAAGGTGATTTTGATGCGGTGGTAGCAGTAGCAGAGCAATTACAGCACTCCTATCCAGAATCGATCGAATTCGCACAAAAATTAATTCAGTTAACCGAAGATTGTCAAATAAAACAAGTACGGGAGTTAATTTCCCAAGCTCTCAATCCATAAAAATGTCCTTTGATTCCGCTAGCTTACACGTTGAAACCGATAGTTGGAGGCATAATGTTAGACCAAACTAACGAATTTATTTTAATTGTGGATGATAATCCTACCAATTTGTCAGTACTCAAGCAAACACTGAAAACCGCCGGGTTGAATGTGCGCCTTGCAGAGGATGGTAAAAGTGCGATCGCACAAGTCGATCGGGCCATTCCCGCTTTGATTTTGCTTGATGTGCAAATGCCAGTTATGGATGGGTTTGAAACTTGCAGTTACCTGAAAGCTAATCCCCACACCTGCGATATTCCGATTATTTTTATGACTGCACTGGCAGATACAGAAAACAAAGTCAAAGGATTATCATTAGGAGCAGTTGATTACATCACTAAACCTTTTGAGCAAGAAGAAATATTAGCACGAGTCCGCGTACATTTGCAGATGGGAAATATGACGAAAACCTTACAGCAAATGACAGCAACTCTGGAGCAGAAAGTGGCAGAACGTAGCGCTTCATTGCAAAAAGCGCAAGTACAACTAGTACAGCAAGAAAAACTCTCAATTCTGGGTGAATTGGTAGCTGGGGTAGCGCATGAAATCAATAATCCCATCGGTTGTATTAGTAGTAATTTGGCTCCGGCTCAAGAGTATGTCGCCATCCTAGAAAAAGCTTTGCGCCTCTATCAAGCAGAGGTAATTCACCCATCCGCTCAAATGCAGCAAGAACTTGAGGAGTTAGATGTCGAATTTGTCCTCGAAGATTTACCAAAGTTACTCAATTCCATGAAATTGAGCAGTGTCCGAATCAAAGATATCTCTGTTTCGCTGCGAAACTTTTGCCGTGCAGATGTCGCTGGTAAAGTCCTTTTCGATGTGCATCAAGGACTTGACAGTACGCTTTTGATCCTCCAGCATCGACTTAAAGGCTTGAGCGGGCGATCGCCAATTGAAGTGATTAAAGCGTATGGAAAGCTACCAGAGGTTGAGTGCTATCCCGGACAACTCAATCAGGTATTGATGAATTTACTTGCTAATGCTATTGATGCGTTGGAAGAATCAAATCAGGAGCGATCGCCAGAGGATATCAAAGCTAATCCAAGTCGGATTGAGATTCAGACTCGACTGGATGATTCTCAAAAGTATATTGTGATTTGTATCCGAGATAATGGTATGGGAATGTCACCAGAGATTCAGCAACACATCTTCGATCATTTGTTCACAACCAAAGAGGTTGGGAAAGGAACAGGATTAGGATTAGCGATCGCCCGTCAGATTATAGAGGATACCCACAAAGGTCAGCTAAGTTGTAATTCTCAACTGGGCAAGGGAACGGAATTTGCAATCGTCCTGCCAATTTAACCTTTTCAGAAATTTAAATCCCCAGGATGATAGTTACTTTAACTTGGCTCTAATCGCCTCTATTCGTTGACGATTGACACCTAAATCGCTTTGACCTAAGCGGGAAGCTGAACGCACTTGGATCGCTTTAGCATTCCGGTCTAGATAGAATTCTACATCATCTACAAATCCCAGTAAAGCACTTTTAAATTCTGCATATAAATAATCTTGGCTTTCAGTAATGATTTTAGTTCTTGGTAAAGACTGAATAATCTTTTTCAGATTAGCGATCGCTTTCTCTGGGGTAGATGTAAAATTCAATGGTGCAATTTTGTGGGTTGCATCTGCACTCTGACTAGAAACACAGTTAGGAGAGTTAGGGCAAGATGCTAATTTACCGTTGTTTATACCTAAATTATTTGGTCGTTTGCCAGCAAAAACCATAATTATGTCTCCAAGTAAGTGAATAAATATAGTCTCACATATTTACTTGAATCACTGTAATGCTTTGTGGCAATGACATCTTTAGGACTAGCCCTTTCAAGGTGACTCGTAAAATAAGATTCTTTTTCTCAGCGTTCTCTGTGCCTCTGTGGTTCAAAAGTAATTTATTTAACCGCAGAGGCGCAGAGAACACAGATAGAAGAGGTTAAAAAAGAATTTATGGACTAAAATCTCCATCCACCTTGAAAGGGCTAGTCCTAATCTTCTAGCAAATGACAGATTTCTTAAAATATCGGTGATGCGATCGCTCTATGATTCGGTAAGTATGGTCTAGGCGAAGACAAATTATGACGCAAACAATTTCAATCAACGACTCCGGGCGGTTGCAACTCACACCGCTAGAAATCCCATCCCGTCTACTATTGGGGCCTGGCCCCTCCAATGCCCATCCCACAGTTCTCCAGGCGATGAATACCTCACCAGTTGGGCATCTCGATCCGGCTTTTCTCGCCCTCATGGATGAAATTCAGTCGTTGCTACGCTACGTATGGCAAACAGAAAACCAACTCACCATTGCAGTCAGTGGTACGGGAACAGCTGCAATGGAAGCAACGATCGCCAATGCTGTTGAACCTGGTGATATAGTTTTGATTGGTGTAGCTGGCTACTTTGGTAATCGCCTCGTAGATATGGCTGGACGTTATGGTGCTGATGTGCGAACCATTACCAAACCTTGGGGACAAGTTTTCAACCTTGATGAACTCAAAACTGCCCTAGAAACTCATCGTCCCGCTATTTTAGCTCTAGTTCATGCCGAAACTTCCACTGGCGCACGGCAACCTTTAGAAGGAGTTGCTGATTTGTGTCGTGAATTTGGCACTTTGCTGCTGGTGGATACTGTGACAAGTTTGGGTGGTGTCCCCATATTTTTGGATGCTTGGGGAGTTGACTTAGCTTATAGTTGTAGCCAAAAAGGGTTGGGTTGTCCGCCTGGTGCTTCGCCTTTTACCATGAGTGCGCGTGCAGTTGAGAAATTGCAACAACGCCAAACAAAGGTTGCAAACTGGTATTTGGATATGTTGTTACTGGGTAAGTATTGGGGCGCTGAACGCACCTATCACCACACAGCACCGATTAACTTATATTATGCATTGCGGGAAGCATTACGTTTGCTCTCAGAAGAGGGGTTAGCGAACTCTTGGCAGCGTCATCAAAAAAATGTAGAGTATCTCTGGGAAGGGTTGGAGAATTTAGGACTGAGTATGCACGTTGAACAAGAGTATAGACTACCAACCCTTACCACTGTCTGCATTCCCACAGGAGTAGATGGGAAAGCGATCGCACGGCAGTTACTCAATGAATATAATATTGAAATTGGCGGTGGTCTTGGCGAACTAGCTGGTAAAGTCTGGCGCGTAGGTTTAATGGGCTTTAATAGTCGGAAAGAAAGTGTTGACCAACTTTTAGCAGCATTACAGCAAGTTTTACCTAAGTAGTCTATCGGTTAAAATAGTGCGTTAACAGTAGCTTAACGCACTTATTAGCTACTACAATCATTACCAATGACAAGAAGCAACCAAGCTAGCTACTATCTCAACTAATTCTTCTGGATCAACTGGTTTAGATACATGAGTGTCAAAGCCACCTTCCAAGGCACGGATACGAGCCTCACTATCAGCATAAGCTGTTAAAGCAATAGCTGGGACTCGTCCACAATTCTTTGATTTGAGCGCACGAAATTTGCGGATGAAAGTGTAGCCATCTTCTCCAGGCAGCCCAATATCAGAAATTAAAACATCAGGCTGCAATTCGGATAATACTTGGCGTGCCGCATCTGCTGATATTACTGGTATAACTTTTGCTCCATCCATTTCCAACACAGTGGTGATGAAAAAGCGAGTATCATTATCATCTTCAACTACCAGAATATCTAAACCAGCAAGAGTTCCAGAAGGTTCCATAAACAACATTTTATCGTAAATTAAAGGGTTTAAATTCCCTTTTTAAAATGTCTTTATGGTCTTTCGCAGATGCCGGAAAAAGTCAGATCCCTATCCCTAACGTAATCAGGACTTACGCAAAAAATAGCCCAACCGCTTATTCTCAGGTAGGGGCAATTCATGAATTGCCCCTACCGCGTGTAGTTTTGCGTAAGTCCTAGTAATTAACAATTCGTAATTTGTAATTACGAATTGTTAACTAACTCCTCACTTGTCTAAAGTTCTTACACTCAGTACTTGGGGAGGTGTCGAATCTGGCGGATAAATCACATCTACCAGTACTATCCGCTTAGTGGAAGGTGGAAGTACAACCTGTAGCAATGGTTCTAATACCTGTCCAGTTCTGTGCCATAAATGTACGTAGCGCGTCTTTTGTTGACCTTGGTCATCAAAGTAACGTAGTCGTACTGTACCACGGAAGAAGGGAAAATCTAGGGATGGTTTGCGAAAACGTACACCACCTTGGGATAATTTATCTTCCTTCAAAGGCGTTTCTAAAGTAACGGTAACGGTCTGGTTTTGGTTGGTATTGTTGGTTAAAGGTAAGGTGAGTTTATATTCCACCCCATAATTACCATGTGCTTCATAAGCCGTATCTGGATAACGCACTAGCATTTTGGCCGTTTGGATTTGTTGAGTACCCAATCGACCACTCCGTAATGTGTCTAATGCATAAGAAATACCTTTGCCACGCTGGGGAATAGTAAGATTTGTGCTTTGAGGATTATCCAGCAACTTTGCTTGCCATTGGGAACCTTGTGATACACCAGCCACACGCCCATAAATCAGTGCGCCACTGGTAGCATTTGCAGGAGTTGGGGTTTTATCTCGCGGCCCGGCGAAGTTCCCGTTATCTAGTAAAGCTTGCCATTCTGCAAGAGTCGGTGGACGTTCTGTATTATCAGAATTTTTCTTGGCAAACATTGCTAAACTTGCCGCATAAACTAGATCGCTGCTACGCAACCGCATAAAGCTAGAACGACCATTTACAGGCTTTTCGAGATTTCGTACAGGAATAGGATGATTTAGCAACATCCGGCTTTGTCCTGGTGGAATTATCAGCTTTGCGGGAAAATCAGCTTGTCGAACACCTCGGAGTACATCACTAACAGCGCGATCGCCTGGCCCTGAGTAAGCTTTACCATCGTTATTTTCTACGTAGGGTGGTAAGGTAACAAATGGCGCATCTTGCATCAAATAACTCGCTGCTTGCAACATATCTACTGTTACAGCTTTTTTACCAGGGTTATGCACAATTACGCCCAAATATAGCGTTTGTAAATCCTTGGGAGTGTGGCTGTAGTGGTGGGCAAATAAGTCAAAGCGTCCGTTGAAGGGAAAATTTAGGTGCGCTGCTGGAACTTTTTTACCGTTTGTAGGAAAGGTAGAAAGTAAAATACCCTCAGTTTTAACCCACTCTGGGCTATTGCTGTTAAAAACGGGTATTGTATCCAACTTGCCTGGTAGTGGCAGAACTTCTCCTGGTTGGACGATTTCTTGGGGTGCTGGCTGAGATGAAGTTTGAGCGATCGCTGAATTCTTTTTATCTACTGTGCATCCATTGGTTTGAGTTATGACAAGCCCTAATAGAAGTGTGAATAGAGGTAATGGTAATTTAGCTAGCATCAATTTGAGCGTGAATCAAAGTGTAGTTATTATTACAGGTTACTCTCAGCAGATTTCTGAGATTGCGATCGCAATCTTATTTGAGTTGTAAAAATTCTCGTAGACACGCCAGGCTTCCTCCACCAAGAGTTCAGATAAGACCAAAACACTCGTAGAGACGGCGATTTATCGCGTCTCTCTCGATATTACTCGTTCGCATTTCGTGAACAACGTAGGGAAAATATATATCTGTTGAGTATTCCTTTCCAGATCACTGCGAGAAAAAACCAACAAATAGCAGAGGCAAGAGTATTAGGAGAGACACAATTAAAACGAGGGTTGCCGGCTCGATTTTAATGTGGTTTTTTTGTGGATCGCGCATTTGGCTTTCTCTCTAAAAATAAGTATATTAACTCAGCCTAAAGGATGTTTATTCCTTTTTCCAAGCCTAATCAGGCTGAAAAATGTAAATTTTTCGCAACCTTATCGCCCTATTAGCTTATTTCTTCCAAGGCAATTTAGTTCCCATTTCAGTCAATGCAGAAAAAATGAGATAGAGGACGAGTAATCCAGCACCCGCAAAGAAAGCCAGTAAATCGTTATCCATAAATGCTATTTACTAAAACTTCGCTGATCATAGCGAAATCTACTAATCTTTAGCATTTTTCTGAGTTTGCAATCTTCGGTCTTCTGGATTCAAACTGTACCAGCCATACCAGTGACGAACTGCTAGCCAAACTGCTGAAAGCAAACCTGCTAGGCTGAGGGTGAGGCCGCTAAACGGTACTAATAATCCAAAGATGGGTAATACGGCTCCAGCAATAGTACAGATAATTGCAGCTAAAGAAGCACTGCGACTGGCTCCCAATCCCCATGTTAAAAATAGCAAGATGATGGAAATTAAACTCCAAGCCAACTGAGCATTGATGACACGAGCTAAATAGGTCAAAATCAATAGACAAGCAAAGAAAATACTAGCAACGATCGCAACGTTTCTGAAACTCATTGGTAGTGATAAATACAACAACAATATCCACCACAAAAATATTGCTGGTGCTAGTAATAAAAGACGCGGAATTACCCCCGTATTCCGAATCGGTTCGGTATTCGTAAAGACTCCAAATGGATTTTTGACTGAAACATTCTCATCAAATTTCCAAGTAAACTGAGTACTGCGTCCGTCAGATTTAATCTCATCAGGTTCAATACCACTGGCAAAATTAGCCGGAGCAAAGTTAGCAATGGCTATAAGGCGGAAGTTAGATAGAATCTGTCCCCCTGCACTATAAACCCAGCGAGGCCCACCTCTAGCCTGATATGTAACTTTAAAGGTGGTTTCCTCCCCTGGTTGCAGTTGGAAGGGAAAACCAGAGTCTCCCGGATTGGTTTGTTGCAACCTTGTCCCGTCACGCTCGATTTTGTAGCTAGAAAGCAATGTGTAGCCATTAGGTGGCGGTGCTTCAAAGAAAAAATTATTAATATCCTTGAGTTGGTTAATTACTTTATAATCGGCAGTATAGTTAGCCCGATAAATTGAGCTACGCCCTGGAACATCTATACTTTGGTCAAGCTTGACTTGAATTTGCGAACCAGCCAAAGTCAAGAAGCGGTTAATTTGTCTTGTCTCATTTACCTTGACTATTTTGTTACCGACTTGAGTGTTATATGAATATGGCTCCTGAATAATGTAGCGGACTTGGGGGGCAAGTTGTTCGAGCTTTTCACCTGCAACACTTTCAGTCACTTGAGCCACCTTTGCTTGTTCCCAATAGTGGTAGCGATTGCTTAAGGTTGAACAGAGAAAAAATCCCGGTATTAACAGAACTAATACTAGAGTTAAATGCTGTAATCCCCGCAACAGTTGGGAATAACCAACAGCCCATTCGCCGATGAATATAAGTTGTTCCGGCTGGCTGCGACGGAGAGAAAAACTGATCAGTGCGATCGCAATTCCTAAAGCTACAATCAAAAATACTAATAACAATGAAGCTTTGAGCGCCTGGGTTCCAAATTGAACAAGCTCAATCGGATGCGTCAAATCGGGTAATCCGGGAATACCTTGAGCAGTAGACGACATTAGCTGATTTTTGCAGAATTTGGAGAACGAGACGATAAATTCTCTGAAAAGTTTCGGAAAATGGGTATAAATTATTTCCAAATCCCCAATCCCCAA
The DNA here is from genome assembly GCF_036917435.1 of Nostoc sp. GTDB lineage: Bacteria > Cyanobacteriota > Cyanobacteriia > Cyanobacteriales > Nostocaceae > Nostoc. The sequence goes on along the minus strand of NZ_JBALDM010000027.1, from coordinate 13,964 downwards.
TTCAACTTTGTGTTTTCAGAATTTCCTTTAATTTCTTCTCATAAAAAAATTCTTTTTCTCCCATCGCTGGAACTAAATCAGTTAACCAAGTTGCTTTCTCGTCATAACGTGCAAAGAAAGGACGTTTACACCAATTAGGATCGCGTCCTTGCAAAAACGAAAGTACAAATACTTTCTCGCCATAAATTTCAGTTACGCCATCCACTGCAACCTTACCTGGTAGCGCTGACATGACTGGGCCACGAGCCGTCCGAGCTAACCCAGAGACTTTTTGTATCGCTGTTTGATAAATTTCCCAAGCTCGAATAATTGGCACTTCAAAGTAATGTTTGGCTCCAGTATCTCGTTCCATAAACATATAGTAGGGAATGCAACCAAGGCGAACTTGTTCTTGCCACATCTTTATCCATACTTGCGGAGAATCATTAATTCCCCGCATAAGTGGCCCTTGAGCGCGAATCTGTGCGCCAGTACTACGAATGCGTTGGAGCGCTGTTTGAGCAATTTCAGTTTTGATTTCTGTCCAGTGATCGTAGTGTGCCATGATAGCCAGATGTTTGCCTGAACTAGTCACTTTCTCAAATAAACGTAAGAGATCATCAGCATCTTCATCTGTGACAAAGCGATAAGGCCAGTAAGCTACCGATTTAGTACCAATACGAATTGTCTGAATATGTTCAAAACCCGAATTTAGCAGTGGTTCAATATATAAAGCCAAATGTTTAGCTTTCATTGTCATTGGATCTCCGCCAGTAATTAAAACATCTGTGACTTCTTTATGTTGGCGGAGATACTCTTGGAAAATTCCTGATTCACGGGTAGCAAATTTCATTCCGTCCATCTTGACAAACTGTGGCCAACGGAAACAAAATGTGCAATATGCGTGACAAGTTTGGCCGGCTGTGGGAAAAATTAAGACTGTTTCGGGATATTTATGTTGAATTCCTGGTACTTGTTTGCCATCTAAAGTGGGAATATTATATTCTGATTGTCCGGCAGGATGGGGGTTAAGTTGCGATCGCACTGTATTTACTACTTGACGCAGTTCTTCTGGCGAGGAATTTTGTAGATGCCAAATAACTTTGTCGAGAGATTCAGGAGCCAACATTTCTTTTTGAGGAAAGGTGAGGCGAAAGATCGGATCATCAGGAATTTTATCCCAGTCAATCAGTTCTTCTACTACGTAATTATTGACACGGAACGGCAATACTTGGGCAACTGCTTTCATTGCCAAGCGATCTGCATCTGAAAGTTTTTGCAGTTGAGGCAGCCGTTCTATATCTTTAATTTCATATAACTCAATTTTTTTAGGTTTAAGTTGTGACATTTAATTATTATTTTTAATTTATAGAAGTTTCAAGTCATTTGCAAAAATTATATATTTCTTTCTTCTTTCTTACCTTTGTGTCCTTTGCGTTCTTTGCGGTTCGTTATCTATATTTTTCACAACTCCAATAGAATTGCTATATATAAAATACTGGAATAATCTAGAAATTATAGTGCGGTATAAACTTTATTTAAGGCTTAACTCTTTGTAAAAGTAATTTTTTTAACTAACCGCCAAGAACGCCAAGTAATAGGAGAAATAATTACTTAATCAATATAGTTTGGCATAACAGCAATCTTTATATAAAAGATAATTATATTCAGCAAAATAAACTAATGCACGTTTTCAATAATGCAATTAAAGAGCATGATTATTATTTTTAATAAACTGATTAATCTTCAATAGCACCCAGTTCTTTAAGCGTATTTTTTTGTTCTTCCGCTAGACCAGAAACACCTTTGATATTCATTCCCTCATAAGGCCTTTTTGTCATAAGCGTTTTAATACACTCTCTAGTTGTGACATTCCATTGCTTAATAGCTCCATCCTGGGAACCACTAAACAAAGTTCTATCCGAACTGAAGGTAACAGAACGAACCCAATTATTATGTCCTTGTAAAATAATCAGACATTGGCCCGTGTCAACATCCCAAATTTCTACAGTGTGATTAACACAAGCACAGCCAAGAATCTTACCATCAGGACTAAAAGCAACAGAACGTATCCAATCATTATTGACTAACGTTTTGCAACATTCACCAGTCTGAACATTCCACAGCCGTACTGTTTTGTCATCACCGCCACTGGCTAATAACCCCCCAAATTGCCCTTGTGAAGGAAGGAACGGGCTAAAAGCAACAGACCATATTCGCATAGTATGTCCTTCCAAAACCCGAATACATTCCCCTGTATGAACATTCCACAACCGCAGTGTTTGATCGTCACTTCCACTGGCCAAGATTTCACCATCAGGACTAAAGCTGACAGACTGTACCCAATTTGTATGCCCTTCTAATGTTTCAAAGCATTGGCCAGTCCTAACATTCCATAGCTTGATGTTGCAGTCAATACTACCACTAGCCAGAATTTGACCATCATGACTAAAAGCAATAGAGCGGATGCGATCGCTATTTTGCAAAACTTTTACACACTGTCCGCTTACAATATCCCAAAAGCGGATTGTTTGGTCATCACCACCACTAGCTAATAGTCCCCCAGGAAGCGGACTAAAAGCAACAGACCAAAGGCGGCCAGCGTGTCCTTCTAAAGTGCTGATACATTCGTCAGTCTCAACATCCCACAGCCTAACGGTTTTATCATCATTGCTACTAGCAATTATCTTCCCATCTGGACTTAGGGCTAAATCGTGTACCCAATTAGTGTACCCCTGCAAAATTTGGATACATTGATAAGTCTCGATGTCCCAGAACCGAACGGTTTTGTCATAGCCACCACTAGCGAGTGTTTTCCCATCAGGACTAAATGCAACAGACAAAATAGAATTAGTGTGCCCTTCTAAAGTTTTTAATAATTTTCCTGTTTGCAGATCCCAGAGTTTTACAGTTTTGTCATCGCTACAACTGGCGATAATCCCTCCTCCTTGTGAAGAGGAGATTGGACTCAAGGCTATAGAATGAATTAAATTAGTATGTCCTTCTAAAGTTATTAATAAATTCCCCGTTTGCACATTCCAGAGTTTCACGGTTTTGTCATCGCTACAACTGGCAAGTATTTCACCATCAGAGCTAAAAACTACAGACTGGACTAATTTGGTATGTCCCTCAAGAGTGTTCAAACATTTACCTGTTTTGACATCCCACAACTTGACAGTTTGGTCAGCACTACCACTAGCGACAATTTTGCCATCAGGACTAAAGGCAACAGAACGAATGAAGTTACTATGTCCTTTGAAAATTTTATAGCATCGTTGAGTACCCAAATTCCAGAGTCGAATAGTTTTATCACTACTAGCACTGGCGACAATTTTGCCATCAGGACTGAAGGCAACAGACCTAACCCAGCTAGTATGTTCTTCAAGAGTCATCAGGTGTTTTTGGCTCTCAACATCCCAGAGTTTTACAGTATGGTCATCACTACAACTGACTAAAGTTTTACCATCAGGACTAAAGGCAACAGTTCTTACCCAGTTAGAATGTGCCTTCCAATGAAATAGTTGCTCACCATAAGTAGATTGCCAAAAGCTAATTCGACCATCAGCATCACCTGTAGCTACTATTTCTCCATTTATAGGGTTAAATGCCACTGATAAAATACTATCGAATATTCCTGTAAATACAGATTTAGATAAGTCAGAATTAGCAAAATTTACATTATGTAAGTTCACGCTGATTAGGTATGCTTGCCATATCTTTAAATTTGAAAAATCACATCCACTTAAATCAATTCCCAGATGACAAAGCAGGTTAATAATATTGCCACCGGCATAGCCAGATGTTAAAGGAGTATTGATTTGCAACAATTCTATAATTTTTAAGAGATGTTCTTTAATGCGATCTTTATTGCCAAACGTATTAATTATTTTTTCAGTAACTGGTTCTAAAATTAAACGAATTTGAGCATTTCTAACTTTTCCCTGTGTTTGTGCTTTGAGTAAAGCATGACTCTTTAATAAAGAAATATTTTCTAGATTAACTTCTGAAATAATTTCTTCACAAACTTGGTTAACAAATTGGCTAATGATATATTCCATAACTACAGCTTGGAGCATGAATTTCGCCAAGCCCTTCTCATTAAAAATTAGCGATCGCCGTCGCAGTGATTCTAAAGCCTCAATTAATTCTGGTTGGGATGTCGTTGAAATAATATCTGCTTGTAATTCAACAAAAGAAGTAGGTTTACAATTAATTCCTAACCAATATAAAATTTCTTTCTCTAAACTTGATAGTCGATTAAACTGTTGTTCTAAGAGATTGCGGATATCTCCAAACAGCACGGAAATATCACAACTAATGAACTCTGATATGTTGCTCCCAAAAACCTCTTGAATTGTACTACAAACAATTTTTAAGGCTAGAGGATTTCCTGCATATTGATTAATTAATTTTTTCCAATCGTTTTCTGAAGCAAAAAAATCACCTTTGCTCACAAAGATGTTTTTTGCAGCGATGTTTTCTAGCCCACTTAACTGCAAAGATTTAACTTTAAGATTATTTCCTTCTAAGGTGACGATTTCTTTAGGACTTTCACGACTGGTTAAGACTAAACAGCTTTGATGAGGTACTTCTCCAACTTGTCGAAAAAATTCTCCATATTCTTCATATCCTTCTCGATATTGCCCGACATAATCACCTCCAAGCATGACTGACTCTACATTATCCAGTACCAATAAACAGCGATGTTTTCGCAAATAGGCAATCAATTGCGAAATTCCTACTTCTTTAGGCTCATTCTTTTTAGAGAAAAATTCAATCAGGTCTGCAAAAATCTCCTTAACGGAGGGTGCATGACGTAGCGATCGCCAGATAACATGCTCAAACTGTCCCTGAATTTTCTGCGCCAGCTTGATAGATAAGGCTGTTTTGCCAATTCCCCCCATACCAAATATTCCCACCAGCCGGCAACGATCTTTATTTACCCATTGCTCTAAAACCTCTAACTCAGACTCACGCCCAAAGAAAACGGGGACATCCGGCGCTTCGCCAAAATCATAACAGGATGAGGCATTAACTACTGTTGATAATTGATATTTTTCCTGGAGGATACTCCTAATTACCTCTAATTTCCCAGGAGTACTTCCAGCAATATCAAACTTTTGGTAAACCGAACCAAGCCGTTTCCGCACTGCTGCTGCACTAATTTCAAGAGTGGTTGCAATAGACTCAGCCGTTTGGCCAGCTAAAGCTAGAAGTAAGGCACTTACCTCAGCTTCAGATACATTGTGTTCGGCTGTAACCGCTCTCAAGAAACTTTCAGGAATTTGCGTCATGAAGTAAATTTCTCCAGCCAAAACTAGTTATCGATATGTGAGGTATCTTTCTACTTATTTATACCTAACTCTTATCTTGTTATCAGTCATCTCTAGGCAGATAGCACGAGAGAGTAGCATTTCTCATTTGGATACACCTCTGTCCTACTCTTACTCCCCTTCCCTTGTAGGGAAGGGGTTGGGGGTTAGGTCTATATTTCACTCAACCACAAACACTATAAATTTATAGTATTTCCCCATTCCCGTGCGTTGGTATAGCCAGTTGTAGACATCACCTAGCGTCTGTAAGAGAAGCGTATTGATAAGACACTACTAATTATACTCTAAATTATCAACTTGTCATCCTATGAATTATCAACTTGTCAACTTAACTTATCAATATGATTGACAAGACTAATCAAGTAAATATACAATATCGATAACAAAGTAGGTGTGAACCGCGAGGATAGCTGAAGTAAGTAGCACTGAGGTACCCCACATTATGCCAACACCTGACGTTTCAAATTCTGCCCAAGAATTATTTGAGTTACTTGAGAAAGATATTCTTGCCTGCCATAGTTGCAAGGATGGAATCATTGAAGTGACTATCCGCAAGATCGGAACCGAAGAGTTTGAACTACGTGTCATCTCTTTCCGAGGTTCTTTTCGTTGCGTTCATGCGGATCTCCATAGGTACTTAGAGGAGTTACCGACAAATACAAGAGATACGCCAAGTCAGGTATCTATCTATAGCGATCGCTTTCGAGTGGGGTTGAGGAGATTGTTAGATAAGGGGTTTGGACTACTCAGACTAGATTTTTCTCGATGCAAGAAGGGAAATACCGCACCAATATTTGGCTGGATGGTATCTGAATTATTGGATAGGGATTGAGTTTGGTTGTTTTTTATTCGATTATTCTCAGCAATTATCAAAAGCCACTAATTTCGCCTCAAGGTTTAGAGAAACAGTAAAAAATTGTTTTCGTTATTGAGGTTAACAAGTGAATAGTTTTCCAGCCCAAGAGAGTCTGCAAAAGACTACAGCAGGGTTGATATAGCGCTTACTGGCACTACATCAACCCTGTTATTTTTTTATTCATTTATCAGGAGAAAAATATGACTACGAATCATAACAGCTTATTATTTCGTTTGACTTCCAAGTTCATTAAATATTTTTTGCTGACATTATTTGGTCTAGCGATCGCTTACGTTTTGTCAGCTATTTTTGGAAGCTCACATATTGCGATGAGTCTACTACCCTTTGTTTTCTATTGGATTATTTTCCGGTGTGGACTAATTCTTCTTTGCTTAATATTGATTACGGTGATTTTTGAATCTGTTCGTTAATATCTCAAAAATAGCTTCGACTTTCATATTTTGCATGATTTTGAATCAATATCCTCGTTCACTCCCAATAAACAATCCTGCTGCTAAGTAGGTAGGCGTAATTAAATATAAGATCAAACCTCACCCTCAATCCCTCTCCTTAGTAAGGAGAGGGAAGCCGGAGGCAGGGTGAGGTTTTATATTTAATTTGACCTACTTACTTAGTGTGAAAGTCTTAATTACTTTACGGAGCTTTTTAGAGCCGTGAAAAATTTCGTCTCTAACTATCGCTAACTATATTTAGGATGTGCTAGAAGATTTTACAAATCTAACACATTACTTCTTTCAAATATCAGCTAAAAAATTATAAATTGGAGACAGAAGAATGACCAAAAAACATAGCAATTTTTCTGGACAAGAACAACTTAATCCCATATTAGTTATCTTAGTAGCAGGTTCGCTTTCTTTGGCAATTGTTGATCAGACCAATCGCCCTGCATACTTTGATATTGTAAAAATTGCAGTCGTTTATTTTTTTGGTACAACTAAGTCCCAAGGAAATATTAATAAATCTAACAACGTAGATGATTCAGAAATCCCATATAATTCAAACAGTACAAAATCTAATGATAGCCATGACAAGCCTAAATGAAGAACTGAACTAAGCTAGGAATTACGCACTGTGCAAAACAATCATGTTCTGAATCAACGTAAATACGCCGATTCTGGTTTTTCCAATCATCTATACTTGGTCTTTCCTGTCAATGCGTAAGTCTTATAAGTAAAAAAGGGGAAAATAGAATTCAAATCAAAAACCCGATCGTGATGACCGGGTTTTTGAGTGAAAACAATGGGGCTATATTCCCCGAAGGTTAGTTATAGAAGTTCAGTATAATGTCGATGTTCTGATCAAGGATACAGCTTGGCTATTATCGATTTCGGAAAATTAGCTAAGAATTTTTGACTAGTAGGTAACAGCATAAATCAGGCATAGTGTCCCACTCTTAAGGGTTACTTTTACCTTGTTGTACTAGTAGTCAAGTTTAAATTGATGGGTAAGAAAGTTCGTAGTAAGGACTTCAGTCCTTATTTTATAAGCACTAAAGTACTTACTACAAACCCTCAAAATTATCTTGACAGACTACTAGTGTCTATCTTCTAAAATACAGCAATCGACTGGTAGCGTCAGCGTGTAGGATTGAAAAATATAAATTTTCCGGCTTTTGCTGATGAATAATGCATTTGGTAGCTGGCAAGAATGGCTAACAGTATTCGCCTATCTTGGTTTTACGGTCTTTATTATCTGGCGCGTGTTTAGCGCCGAGAAGAGTTAAAAAAGCTACATATCATTTCACCAGGGTCTTTTTGCTCAAAGGGCAAAACAGCCCCATCTTGTTGAACCTTGACTCGTTCATGGCAATTGTAAACCTTAGCAGGTCTTTTGACTCCATCTACACTAACAGCTGCCTTGTATTCCCAATAATTTTTAGCACTTCGGTTGATGCTGAGAATGCAAATCTGGTGGTGTAGTGCGTCGTAGTCATCGTAATTACGGCATACAGATGCAAAAGCCGGATATGCTACGGATAACTCTAGTATCAATAGCAACAAAAATACTCCTGTTTTTATCCTGTTCATAAAAAATTATTTAACATTAGTGACTGACGTAAAAATAAAATACCAGCTATAGCAGTCTGTTTTGATTTCTGTTCGCGCAGCGTGGCGTAGCCATATTTATTTAGGCAAGAGGCAAGAGCAAAGAAGGCTCTTTGAGTGGTACTGGGTTTTTTGACGCATAGAACTTACACAAAGCCAAGCGCTGTAGGAGCAATTCATGAATCGCCTTAAGAAGGAAATCTTTCTTTTCGGCTATTGTTTGCGTAAGTCCTGACGTAATCAAATATGAGTCCTATAGACAACTTGTATTTAGCAGAAAAGTCTCAAATTTGATTGCGTTCATGTACCATACGCTAATACCAATTCGTAATATCCTGCGGGAAGCCGGACTTCGTGCGTCTACGTAATTGAGAAAGTCAGATTACATCTGGATGGGTTCCCACCATTTGTATCTGTAGTCTTATTTTGGAGAATTGATATAAAAATATTTGCACAAAAAAGCCAGTCTTAAGGACGATAAAATTGCGACTAAAAACAAATTTTGAGCAATCTCACATTGCACGCTGTTGTGCGGCATTACTGCTTTTCGGTCAAGTGTGGCTACATTTACTCCAGGGAAAAACTTACTACCGCAAAATTATGCAACATTTGGTGACTGCTGGGCCCGGTTCTATCTCACCAGTTCTCCTTGTTAGCGGTTTTGCAGGAATGATTTTTACTATTCAGACGGCGAGAGAATTAGTCAAATTTGGGGCTGTCAATGCTGTGGGAGGTGCTTTTGCCTTAGCTTTTTGTAGAGAATTGGCTCCAATTTTGACTGCTAGTATTATGGCGGGACAAGTCGGCTCTGCTTTTGCAGCAGAAATAGGTGCAATGCGGGTAACAGAACAAATTGATGCACTTTATATGCTCAAAACCGATCCCATTGATTATCTAATACTTCCTAGAGTAATTGCTTGTTGTTTGATGGTGCCTTTAATGACGATTTTGGCTTTAGTTACTGGCATTATTGGCGGAGTTTTTGCTGGATCGTACTTTTACCAAATTCTTCCCGAAACATTTTTAGAATCAGTCAGAAATTTTTTAGACCCATCAGATTTGTTTATTATTTTGCTAAAAGGGTTTATTTTTGGACTGTTAGTTGCTGTTATTGGTTGTAGTTGGGGTTTAACTACTAAGGGGGGAGCCAAAGAAGTAGGAGAATCGGCAACAAAAGCAGTTGTTACTAGTTGGGTATCCATTTTTGTCATGGATTTTTTCCTTTCTATATTGCTATTTGACCAGCCTGCATTTTGAACCAAAGCAAGTATTGAAAAAGATTCCTGACTTTTTGAAAAAGCTGGGAATCTTAACCAAAAATAAATCTTTAGATAGTACCAATTGTGAATTAAGATGTGCCAAGTTTAAGTATAAGTAAAAGAAACTTTAACCTAATTTAAGAATATATTAACTTGTAGATTAGTCCACCCAAAGCTAAACCTATCAATGAAAAAATAGATGTAGTCAAAAAAGCTAGCCCTTCCCTAAGACCTGCTCTTTGAAAGTCTATTCTGACTAATATAGTTGCCGAAATGATGAGTAAAGTATCGAGAAATATCCGAAACCAGGCAATCATCACAAAAAACAAGAAAGCTGCTAAGACGGCAATGCCGAAAGACCTAGTATTTGATTTAAACAAAGTATTCAAATAATATGTCATTTTTACTCCAGGAATAGTCAACGTTACTATTAAAAGTAAGATACCAACTACAGTTAGCAGCCACACAAACAGAGGACTATGTGTTTCAGATATGACCCAGCCCAAGGTACTGTAACTAAGCAGTACTAGCGCTAGGGACACCCAAGGAACTGTTTTCAAAATGGGCATGGGTTAATATTCCTAATACAGGGTTCAATCTATAGCGATTTCCAATTGCGTGGAATACAGATAATTTGTAGGGGCGCACACCTGTACGCCCCTACTATTCATTAAAATGAAAATCTGTATGTTATTCCATTATCAAACAGAATTCAGGAGTCAGGAGTCAGAATGGGCTAAACCATAGCTATCCGCTAACAGAATGAATTCTGTACGAGTGGCGGATGAATAAACGGGTTTAAGACCCCCACCAAATTTTGAATTTGGTGGTCTTCAATCCTGCGCCGGTCTGAATCCCCGACTGATTGATTCTGACTCCTGTACGCGAATAGCGGGGCGTTCAGCCCATCCTGAATTCTGAATTCTTCTTCAATATAACTATTGATTAATAGCTAAACAATCATTTTCTGCCCACCAAGCGTAGATGGGGGTGTCGCGGTCTGGTAAAGCGCCAAAAGTATTAGGTTGCAACACATTTATCTTAATGCCATTTGTTAATTCCACAATGTAATTAACGTGTGTGCCCAAGTACATGATATTGAAAAGCCTTCCTTCAAAGCAGTTAGCTTGTAAATTGGGTGGATAAAGCGAAAGCTGTATTTTTTCTGGGCGCACACTCACTACTACCGCTTGTGATAATTGAGACGGTGTATCTTCGGCGCGGCTAATGATAATTGAGAGTCCGGTTTTGGTGGAAATTTTAACACTAGAAGAGTCTACCGCTACGATTTCACCACTGAATAAATTAGTATCGCCAATAAAATCAGCGACAAAAGATGTCTGGGGACGTTCGTAAATTTGGCTGGGAGTGCCAATTTGTTCAATTTTGCCTTGGTTCATGACGGCAATGCGATCGCTCAAACATAATGCTTCTTCTTGGTCGTGTGTCACCATCACAAAGGTTACTCCCAAGTCTTTGTGTAAATTTGATAACTCAACCTGCATTTCTTTACGTAGTTTTAAATCTAACGCCCCTAAAGGTTCATCCAGTAATACGACGGTGGGACGGTTGACTAAAGCCCTTGCTAAGGCGACTCGCTGCTGTTGACCACCTGAAAGTTGACTGGGAAAGCGCGATCGCAAACTTTCCATTTTCACTAGTTTTAAAGCGTCTTGGACTCTAATTTCAATTTCCGATTTCTGGATTTTTTTTAACCGCAGTCCAAAGGCAATGTTATCCCAGACATTCAAGTGGTTGAATAGAGCATAACTTTGAAATACAGTATTGACGGGTCGGCGGTAAGGCGGCACATTAGTCATAGACTGACCCTGAATCAACACTTTGCCAGCATCAGCGATTTCAAAGCCAGCAATTAAGCGTAGTGTTGTTGTTTTACCACAACCGGAGGGGCCTAAAATACTAAAAAATTCTCCCTGTCTGACATCCAAATCTATTCCATGTACTGCTGGTTCTTGGTTAAAAAACTTGAACACGTTACGCAGTTCAACATCAAGTGGCTGAAAATTTGTTATCCCCCTCTGATTCTGCATAACGATTTGGGCCATAATCCTTAGTAGAATGCCGTGATATTACGTAATTTTGTCAGTAGTCTATTGGGCAGACTAGATTTGACACTTTGGTTTATTGTATCCGCCAAAAACAATTGTTCAAGAATATACTCGCCCGATTCTTTCATACTCAGTAATGATAATCAACTTGTGGTAAATGTATATACTGAATTTGCTACTTAGACATTCTTTGATGAAGCTAACATACATTAAAATTGCATATTAGCAATTGCTACAAGAGAGACGCGATAAATCGCCGTCTCTACAGAAGATTTATTCGTCAATTATTTCTTGACAGACTACTAGTATTGTGTTTATTCATTTTGAATTTTAAATTTTGAATTGATACTTATGTCTTTATTCCCATCAATTGGCGGCAAAAAAGATACACGTACAGTTGGACGTGGTTCCCAATCAATATTTTTAATTGTATTTACCCTATTAATGACCTCTGGGATTCAGGCTCGTTTGGCTTATTTGCAAATTGTTGAAGGGCCAAAACTCCGAGAACGAGCCGAAGCAAATCGAATTCGGATGATTGCTAAACAACCGGAACGGGGAAATATTTTTGACCGCAACGGCAAACTTTTAGCCAGTACTCGCTATCCTAGCTCTGTATATTTGTGGCCGATGGCACATACTAAGCCTTCCTGGTCTGTAGTCGGGCCGCGTCTAGCGCAAATTCTCAACATCCCGCAAGATGAAATGGAAAAGAAATTAGAACAAGCGGGTGCTAATTCTTCTTCACTTATCCGAATTGCTCGCGATCTCAATGAAGCAGAAATCACGGCATTAAAGGAGTATAAAAATGAATTGCCGGAAGTGGAAATTAATACAGATTCTGTACGCTATTATCCTCACGGTAAGCAATTAGCTCATGTATTAGGTTATACGCGAGAGTTGACCGCCGACCAGTTAAAGGACAAGAAGCAGCAAGGCTACCGACTGGGAGATGTCATCGGTCAGATGGGGGTGGAAAGAGCTTATGAGAAAGTGCTACGGGGCGAATGGGGCGGTCAGCAAGTGGAAGTGGATGGTGCGGGTAGACCAATTCGGGTTTTGGGGGAGAAACAGGCAAAAGCTGGTAACGATTTGCACCTGACTATAGATTTGGATGTGCAAAAGGCAGCAGAAAAAGCTTTGGGAAATCAAAGAGGCGCGATCGCAGCAATCGATCCTAATAACGGTGCTGTTTTAGCGCTGGTATCTTACCCCACTTTTGATCCGAATATCTTCTCCAAACAAAAACTCTCCCAGAAAGATTGGGAAAGCTTGCAAGGTAAAGATCATCCCTTGGTTAATCGGGCTTTGAGTGCCTTTCCACCCGCCAGTACTTTTAAAATTGTCACCACCACAGCCGGACTCGAATCAGGTGAATTCTCTCCTGATACAATATTACAAACCTTTGGTTCTCTTACCGTTGGTGGGGTGACTTTTGGTGAGTGGAACCACGCCGGATTTGGGCCATTAGGATTTCCCAGAGCAATGGCTATGAGTAGTGATACTTTCTTCTATCAAGTTGGTAGAAAAGTCGGTGGCCCAACTTTAATCAAATGGAGTCGCAAATACGGATTTGGGCAAAAAACTGGCATTGAATTCCCCAATGAAGAATCAATAGGCTTGGTTCCCGATGAAATATGGAAGCAGAAAGTTTTCAAGACACCTTGGACTGTAGGCGACACAATTAATATGTCAATTGGTCAAGGCGCTTTGCAAGTGACTCCCCTACAAGCGGCGATTATGTTTTCTGTCCCTGCTAATGGCGGGTATCGAGTTCAGCCGCATTTACTCAAAGACAACGAACAAGCAAAAAGTTGGCGAGAATCTTTAAATATGAAGCCGGAAACTATCAAAGTTCTCCGTGATGGATTGCGAAGAGTGATCAGTGAGGGTACTGGTAAGCACTTGAATGTTGCCACAATTGCCCCAGCGTCTGGAAAAAGTGGCACTGCTGAAGCTGGTGTTGGTCGCCCAAATCATACTTGGTTTGGTGCTTATGCCCCTAGTAATAAGCCGGAAATTGTGGTTGTCGCCTTTGGTGAAAACTCCGGCGAACATGGCGGTACTGTTTGTGGGCCTATGGTTTTACAAGTTCTAGAAGCTTATTTTCAGCACAAATATCCAGGTAAATATAAAAAACCTCAGCCCGATCCATCAGAAGCTAAAACTCCGAATTCAGGACATGGTACTGGAGACTAGTTCCCAATCCCTCGTAGGGGCACAGCACTGCTCATTGGTGTCAACTTAACGTGAAACCCTTGTAAAAACTGAATATTGAGTTTACTCACTTCCTATGACGATCCGCGTTACCCCACCCTAACCCTCCCCTTATAAAGGGGAGGGAACCGGAAATATCATTTCCCCCCTTTATAAGGGGGGATTAAGGGGGGTAAAACGCCTGT
>NZ_JBALDM010000026.1:0-27329 GCF_036917435.1 Nostoc sp. | reverse complement strand
GGGGATTTCTACAGTGCTGCTAGAGAATATCACCAACTGGGCACGGTAGCCCAAGAGCAACGGCAGTTTGATGTGGCTGTTGATTACTACAACAAGGCGCTGAAGATATATGAAGATGCTGGGGATTTCTACAGTGCTGCTGGTGACTATCACCAATTGGGCATGGTAGCCAAAGAGCAACGGCAATTTGATGTGGCAATTAACTATTATCAAAAAACCTGGGAAATTTATGAGCAATTCCGCGATTGGTATTGGGCTTCACAAACATTGGGTAAGTGGGGAAGGGTTTTAGAAGCTCAAGAAAATTACGCTGAGGCTTTGCAAATTTACATTCGTGTTTTAGATATTGACTTAGAGCATAATCAAGATTTGATTGGTTATCGTATCAATGATTTAGGGCGTATGCTCCAGCAGTTAGGCGAAAGCCAGTTTCAAGTTATTTGGCGCGAGGCAACGGGTGAAGAGTGCGCGGGAGAGGTACGCGAGGCAATTTGGGCAGTGCGGGATGAGCTAGGTTGATTCAGATCCCCGACTTCTTGAAGAAGTCGGGGATCTCGCAGCACCATAAGTTTTGTTTAAGTGTTGTTAGCGATCGCATAAGCGTTTGCCACAAAAATGCTCATTTTCATAACCAAAGCGATCGTTTTCATTAACAAAATGCTCATTTTCATTAACAAAGCGATCGTTTTCATAAACAAAATGCTCATTTTCATTAACAAAATGCTCATTTTCATAACCAAAGTGATCATTTTCATAACCAAAGCGATCGCTTTGATCACTACAAGCTAGTCATTTGGAAGTGCAATGTCTACGACGGGCTACACCTACGCAACATTTTTGCAATATTGATAGCAGCAGTGTTCTATCCTAGAAACAAAAAGGGCAAAAGTATGCAAGCCTACAAGCTCAACGCCACAATTGATGAATCAGGTCATTTAATTATTGACGAACCTCTGAATATTACTCCTGGTAAAGTGGAAGTGATTATTTTGCAGCCAGTTCCATCCTTGGAAACTTCTACTGAGTCACAGCCAGATAAGCCGAAGAGACAAACAAAAATCAAAGCTTTGCAATGCTGGTTTGAAAAAACACAACCTACGCCTTCTGATTTTGACCCACACCAAGCCAGATGGGAAGCTTTAAAGGAGAAACATAATCTGTGAAAATCTTGTTAGATACCAACATCATAAATAATTAAGTCAAATATATATGAATGCCCAATTAACCCCTGTCGAAATCCAAGAATTTCAGCAACTTCTCGCAAACGACACCCCAGCCCAACAAGCGCTTACTACCCTGCAACAACACAACGGTAATCTAGAAGCGAGTTTTGATGCACTTTGGCAAGAGAAAGTCGGCAAAACAGATTATAGTAAAGGTAAAAAATCTCTCTTGCAACTCACCCTCAATGAAATTCGCGCCGAAATCTGTGGTGATGATGGTTTACGGGGCAAAATTAAAGAGTACACTAATAACCCTGGTAGTTCTTCTCTGCTCAATAGTATCATTGGTTCACTGGTGATTGTTGCTGCTGCACATGGAATTCCGATTGATGGTGCGATCGCAACAATTGTCGTATTATATATTTTGAAAATTGGAATAAATGTTTTCTGCAAATACACTGCACCAGATAGCGAAGCAGAGCAAGGTAAAAATAATAATTCCTAACTCCTATACAGACAAAGATTTTTCGCGTCTCCCCTCACGTCCCCGGTAAATTTCGTAATCGTTCATCCAAATGATTACGATCTGCCAAAACCTTTAACAACGGCCCGTGTGAGGTAAATTCTACAATACTGACTGAAGCCACAGGACATCCCAAACGAAAACGGAAACGTCCCACATCAATCCCCAAAAAACTACACAGAAGAATTCTAATAGTTGCTTTGTGTGCAACAACTAAAACATTGCCACTACTATAATTTTGCTTGATTTCTTCAATTACCTGCAAGGCGCGAGAAGCAATTGTAACTGCCATTTCTCCACCAGTTGGAGCATTCCAAGCCGGGTCTGCTGACCAGCGAATATAATCATCGTGATATTCACGACTAATTACTTCTGGGGTTTTTCCTTCCCACTTACCATAGTTGATTTCTTTTAAACCATCTCTAAGTTGTGGTTCTATCTTTATTGCTTCACATAAGGGTTTTGCTGTCAATACAGTTCGCCGCATTGGACTACAAAATATTGCTGTCCAATCCATAGAACTATATGCGTCAGCAAAAGCCTTTGCCATATCCAAGCCCTCTGGCGTAAGTTCTGAGTCTATGGAACCGCAAAAGGAATTATTGCGACTGCATTCTGTCTGTCCGTGACGGAGGAAATAAAGAGTTAGGCTCACAATAAATATATTGTCATGAATTGTAAATTTAAGGGCGCTAACAATCAGATGTAGCTGAATATAGTTAATGCCTGTGGTATATTACTACAATTTTCTGATATTTTGAATAATTTTCAGGGGAAAGTTGCCGCCGTTAGCCCCATCGGAGACATTGCCAAATAGCGATCGCAATTTGGCTGATTTTGATAAGCAAAAAATAAAGGTGGGTAATACCCACCTAATCTCTTACTCATCCTCCAAACTTAAAATTATTTATTTGTATTTATAAAATTGGAATTCATTAATATTATTCCTCTAATTGTAGAACTTGATTATTTGATGTAGAGACGTAATAGATTACGTCTCTACAGGAATCTTGTAAATTCAGCTAAACCCTTATCTCTCAATGCCTGCTTAGAACATCAGAAAGGTTTATGACATTGAATTTTGAACAATTCATAGTTTCTTGCAAAAATGGAATCCACCCCATTTATATCCCTAGAGTTTCTGCAAAAAAACTATGAATTTTTAGTCAATGCTTTTCTTGACATTATCTTTCACGTCTTCAATTCCATGACGTACTTCGCTTTCAGCTTGCTTTGCTTTACCTTTAGCTTTATCTTCTGGATCTCCAGTGATATTGCCTAATGCTTCTTGGGCTTTACCTTCAACATTTTTAGCAGCTGCCTTTGCGCGATCTTCTATACTCATTTTGTACTCCTGATTTAATGAAGAATCTATTTCAAAGTTATTTTGTAGCTTTGAAATCTTTTTTGTGATTACTTTTACAGAGTAACTTAAAGTTTTTGCTAAAGCCTTCCACCACAAGACATATTAAATAATTCGTAATTCGTAATTCGTAATTCGTAATTATGAAAGCTAATTGTAGTAAGGATTCTGGCTGTTGGTTGAATACAAAATAAAGTAATAAGAGTTTAGTTCCCTATGCTAAAAGGCATAGAAAAAGTGCCAATATTGTAATTTATACTTTTGACTTTTTAACTAAAAAACCCAGTTTCTTAGAGAAGCTGGGTTAATAAATTTATGGGTATATTTGTTGTCTAATCTAGAAAACCCATGAGGCTTTCAGAATTGTCAATCTCATTTGATGCTATAGGACGATTACCGAAGGTGGAATAGCTTTCATCAATTACCAATAAACTTGAGCCAATTGGACGAATCCCAGAAAGGTTGATACTTTCAACGACTTGAAATGTATTAGCACCAATTGGACGAATACCCATTGAGTTATAGGTTTCAACTACTTCCAAAGTACTGGTGCTAATGGGACGCACCCCAGCAATTGAGAGGTGTTCAGCAACTTCTAAGTCGCTAGCGCCTATGGGACGAATTCCAGAAATAGCTAGTGTCCCAGATGCTCCCACTGGCAGTTCTTCCTTGACTTTATCAGCATTCAAGCTCTGGTCTTGTTGATTTTCAACTTCCTCTTTAGACTTGGCATTTTGCCGAGAACTGCTTGCTTTGCCAGTGTTGCTAATAGTCATAAACGAAGACCTCTGGTTTGTTAATTGAATTTTACAATAATTAAGGAAAGATGAAATTTTTTCCCATATACATTAGAGTTTAACCTTAAAAAACCTCATATAGATATAAGAATCTTTAAAACTGATACATAAGTAAACTTTAATTAATAACTTTTGTAAAAAATTATTACTATTTATTTGGTCTAATAAGCCAGCTAGAATGGATACAGGGCGGAATCGTCACCATGAGATAGGGTATTTTCAGCAAAACTGTATGACAGAATTTTGTCTTCAAGCTCCCTTTAGTCCCACAGGCGATCAACCACAAGCGATCGCACAACTAACTGCTAGTATTCAATCAGGCAACCGTTATCAAACTTTACTAGGAGCCACTGGAACTGGTAAGACATTTTCGGTAGCAGCAGTTATTGAGAAAATTGGCAAGCCTACTTTAGTTCTCGCGCATAACAAAACCCTCGCTGCACAGCTTTGTAACGAGTTGCGAGATTTCTTTCCCAACAACGCAGTCGAGTATTTTGTCAGCTACTACGATTATTATCAGCCAGAAGCGTATATTCCCGT
This sequence comes from Nostoc sp., assembly GCF_036917435.1. Taxonomy (GTDB): domain Bacteria; phylum Cyanobacteriota; class Cyanobacteriia; order Cyanobacteriales; family Nostocaceae; genus Nostoc. The sequence goes on along the minus strand of NZ_JBALDM010000026.1, from coordinate 22,943 downwards.
TACCGATACTTATATTGAAAAAACGGCGGCGATTAATGATGAAATAGATATGTTGCGGCATTCAGCGACGCGATCGCTTTTTGAACGTCGTGATGTCATTGTTGTTGCTTCCATCAGTTGCATCTACGGTTTAGGAATGCCAGCAGAATATCTAAAAGCTGCCATCCCCCTCCAGATAGGTATGGAAGTAAATCAGCGCCAAATTTTACGAGATTTGGCAAATGTTCAATATAGCCGCAACGACATAGAAATGGGGCGAGGCAAGTTTCGCGTCCGTGGCGATGTCTTAGAAATTGGCCCAGCTTATGAAGACCGAATTATTCGCGTCGAATTCTTTGGTGATGAGATTGATGCAATTCGCTACATCGATCCGGTGACAGGGGAAATTCTCAAGAGTTTGGAAGCGGTGAATGTCTACCCTGCGCGTCACTTTGTCACACCAGAAGAACGCTTAGAAGGAGCTTGTCACGACATTGCCGCAGAATTAAAACAGCAGAAATTAGACTTAGAACAAGCTGGGAAATTATTAGAAGCGCAACGCATAGATCAACGTACACGCTATGACCTAGAAATGCTCCGCGAGGTAGGTTACTGCAACGGCGTTGAAAACTATTCCCGTCACTTAGCAGGAAGACAAGCCGGAGAATCACCAGAATGTTTAATTGATTATTTTCCTAAAGATTGGCTATTAGTTATTGATGAATCTCACGTTACAGTGCCACAAATTCGTGGTATGTATAACGGCGATCAAGCGAGAAAAAAAGTTTTAATTGAACATGGATTTCGACTTCCGAGTGCTGCTGATAATCGTCCTTTGAAAGCCGAGGAATTCTGGCAAAAGGTGAATCAGTGTATTTTTGTTTCCGCCACTCCGGGAAATTGGGAAATAGAAGTTTCTGAAGACCATGTAGTTGAGCAAGTAATTCGACCAACTGGAGTAGTTGATCCAGAAATTTCTGTGCGTCCTACAGAAGGACAAATTGATGATTTGTTGGGAGAAATTAAAGATAGAGCCGATCGCCATGAACGAGTGTTAATTACCACATTAACCAAACGGATGGCGGAAGATTTAACCGAATATTTGCAAGACCGCAGTATCAGGGTACGGTATTTACATTCCGAGATTACTTCTATTGAGCGCATTGAGATTTTGCAGAACTTGCGCGAGGGAAAATTTGATGTTTTGGTTGGTGTGAACTTGCTGCGGGAAGGCTTGGATTTACCCGAAGTTTCCTTAGTAGCAATTATGGATGCAGATAAAGAAGGTTTTTTGAGAACAGAGCGCTCCTTAATTCAAACTATTGGTAGAGCCGCGCGTCACGTCCAAGGACAAGCGATTTTGTATGCCGATAATATGACAGGTAGCATGATTAAAGCTATTGATGAAACAGATAGACGGCGTGGTATTCAAACCGCACATAATCGACTGCATGGGATTACACCGCAATCGATTGTAAAAAAATCAAGTAATGCGATTTTGTCTTTTTTAGATGTATCTCGGCGGTTAAATGCAACTGACTTGAAAGTTGTAGATGAACATATAGATGAACTGCCATTAGAACAGATTCCAGGGTTGATTACTCTGTTAGAAGCGCAGATGAAAGAAGCGGCGAAGAAACTGGAATTTGAAGAGGCGGGTAAATTGCGCGATCGCATTAAACATCTGCGAGATAAAATGTTGGGACGTTAACGTGAATCTGATGCTGACCAATATTCGCCTAATTAGTGTAGACTGCTTGCAAAAGTCCCTTAAAACCCAACCCCTGTACTAAAATTGAAATGTTAAGCTCTGTTGGATGCTTGATCTATGTTTTTGCAAGAGCTAAAAGAACAAGCCTACAAGCTCTCTGTGAGCGATCGCCTCGCCCTTATCAGCGCTGTAATTCAATCTTTGCAAGACACGTCCTTGATTGAAAACTGGCAATATCTGGTTGCTCGTCCTCATCCTTGGCGTAAACAACTCTACATTAAAGGGCATAAACTACTAGCCTCAACGGTTAGGTATGACATGATTGCTAATCAAATGTCGCCAGAGCAAGCAGCCGAAAATTGGGATTTACCTCTATCTGCAATATACGAGGTGATTCGTTACTGTGAGAGTCACCAAGAACTGCTGAAATTAGAAGCACAGGAAGAACGCTATCGCTTGGAAGAAAAAGGAGTCCCATTTGAGTCTACGAATGCTGCTTGATGAGGACTCTCAAGCAAAATATTTAGTCAATCTTCTTCAAGCAGCAGGACATGATGTCGTCACAGTTAATTTAGCAGGTTTAATGAATCGTTCAGATTCAGTTGTGTTAGACTACGCAAGACTTGAACAGCGTGTGTTACTCACACGTAACTGCAATGACTTTCATGAGTTGCATCAAGTAAACCCAACACATTCAGGGATTTTAGCAGTTTATCAGGATTCTGACGCTGCTAAAAACATGATCTATCAGTCAATTGTTCAGGCGATAGCAAATTTGGAGACAGCAGAATATCCACTTGAAAATCAGTTTGTTATTCTCAATCAGTGGAGTTATTAGTCTAACTGATTGAAATAGCTGATTCCAGTCTGAAATACGATCGCGAAGTCAAAGCGATCGCTATTCGGGAATTATTGCGAAAAGTCTAGAAGGCGATCGCATTAAACATCTGCGAGATAAAATGCTAGGACATTAAAGTAAATCTTATGCTCATGAATATTCACCTAATTAGCGTTCAACTTGCTAACCAGAAGCGATAATGGATAAGATGCCATTTACGTTTTAAGAGTGTGGTAGCCATGACTGAGTTACTTGAGCGTGCGATCGCGCAACTGAAAACTTTACCTGTTGCTGAACAGAATGCGATCGCTGCTCGTCTCCTTGCTGAGATAGAGGATGAGCAAAGATGGAAGGCTCAGTTTGAATCTACAACAGATACTCAGTGGGATCGTCTAGCTGATATGGTACGGCAGGAAATTGCTGCTGGTGACATCACTCCTTTAGCTGACGTTTTTCCCTCTGAGCAATGAAGTCAAGTGTTACGAAGGTATTTCGCAAGAAACTTGATGAACGTATTAGTTTAGACTACCGCGTTCTTGGCTTGTTGCAGGATGATCACATTTACTGGTTCTGGATTGGCGCACATGCAGAGTATGACGAGTTGCTTCAGCGCTTGTAATGTCAGCAGCCTAAGATAGTTGTGTTGTTGCACGCGGCTTGGCAAGAAGCTAACATCAAGAAGCGAATGGAACACTTAAACGAAAACGAACAAATTCGAGACGTTTACGCACTTTTTGGTCTTGCTGTTTATCAAGCTCAATGCGTTGAACGGGAAATTGGTATTCTGCTAACCACAGTGCATGGCCCCGGCATCCAGAAAATGACTCGCACGGATTACGATGCGATGCTGCAAGGCGAGTTCAAAAAGACGTTTGGTGGACTTATCACTACTCTCCGCAAGGCTGCTGTTGTTCCTGCTGACTTTGACCAAAAGTTAGCAGATGCACTGAATAAGCGTAATTGGCTTGCCCATCATTATTTTTGGGATAGGGCTGGGCATTTTATGACTCAAAAAGGTCGCCAGATGATGATGAAAGAGCTACAAGAAGTTGTAGACCAGTTTGCCGAACTTGATGCACAAATAACAGAAACTGTTCGTGCATGGAGCGAGAAACACGGTGTCACTCAAGCGGTCATCGAGCAAGAGATAGCCAAACTCATTAGCGATGCAAACAACTCGTCGTAGGCTGACAAACATCAACACAACAAGGCGCTGATGCTGAGTTCGAGGTTGCTTGTCGTCGCTGATTTGAGCCGTTAATGACAAGCTTTCGCGATCGCATTAAGCATCTGCGAGATAAAATGCTAGGACGTTAACGTGAATCTTATGCTCACCAATATTCCCCTAAATTAAAATAGCGATCGAAAGTTATCCATGAGTGTCCAGCACAACGTATTGAGATAGTCAAAATGCAAAGCGAGTTGCCATTGCCAACCAAGGAGCAATATGAAGAATTTGCTCAACACATTTGCTGGGCACACAGTTGGTATAAGCATATTCCTCTACTTGAAGGGACAGAGTTTGTTTTTTTCTTTTCCAAACAGGCGGGTAAAGGGTATTCAAAAGAGCAGCCGCGCTTACATTACGGATGGAAAACTACCGAGGAATATCAACACCGATTTGGTCATCTTGACTATATGTATCGCTTTCCTGACGCTCAAGCTTTTGAGAAACCAAACCGCAAAGGAAGCGGCAACAGCAGGCATTAATGAAACACCGAAAAAAGTGGTTAAAATTACGAGTACTGCTGTTCCTCCTGCAAATCCCCAAAAGTTCATAGCAATTGAGTTGGTCGAATCAATTGGTGGTATACAAGTGCTGAATAAGCAAAATTCACTTCCTTTCGTTATCAGAAAGAATGTGGCAAGCATTGCAACTCCTAAAACTCCTAAAACAACCCATTTATTCAGGTGTAGTGAAAATCCTGAACCGTGAAGTTTTAAGGAAACTGCTGGAGTTTCTATAGGATTGGGATGAGATTGTATTTGTCCATCTGAACCTGGAACGACTTGGGGATTATTGGAGGAGGATTGCACAACGTTGGAAGATTGTTGGGGTTTGTTAGAAGGTTGCATTTTGGTTGATTACTCCTTTATTTCGTGAAATATTCGACAAAGTTGGAAATTAAGATAGTGTTACTAAGGCGTTGTCTTAATTGCAAGCCAGACTGCTGCACCAACTACTACGGCGGCAGCTAGAGGAACACCGCCAATAATAGCCACAAGAGTTGCAACTCCAATTCCAATAACACCGCCTGTGATCTCTGGATGCTCTTTTACTATCTTGAGAACATCTTCTCTCTCTGGCGATTGAGGTAGTGGAGATATGCCAGGTGTTTGAGGTTGAGGAGTAGGCGAGGGTTTAGGTAATGGACTACGATCGTTTTTTGCTGTTTGTTTTTGTTCTTGAGAGCGATCGCGCCGAGTTTCAGGTTTTTTAGATGAATTAGAATTAGGTGGCGCTTTAGATTGGCACTCTGCTGGGAGTGTACCAGACCAGTTAATCATGGGATGGCAAGAGTGTTGAATCTGCAAAGTTTCTATTACTAGAAGCGGTGTCCAAAGTAAAAAACATACAACTAGGATTGTTTGGAATTTATAGCGAAGCCATCGGTCGATTAAACTGGGAAAGTTTGTGATAATTTGCATGATCTAATTTCCGATGTTTTGCTTAAAGTGCATAATCGACCTGCTTTACTGAAATATGCGATCGCATATCTCTCTAGATTTCTCAGTTGACTGGGAAATCTCAAGAGCCATATTTGTAGACTTCCCAAAAAACCTATCGAAGTAACAGTTTCAGATTCAAAATCAGATTAGTTCTGAGGATGTTTATAAAGTCTAATTTATTCACCTGCATTCTGAAGAACAGTAGCATACAACTGATTACTCACCCGAAAGTCTGCTTGCTCCATCAACTGATCCATTAGGGGCTTAATGGCAGGAATAAAACTCTTGTGTTTAGCTTGCAATAAAACACCTAATAGTCCAGTTACCTTAAGTCCGTAGTTTGTTGCTAAAGCTCTGCCACGACGTTCATCCATCAAGAGTAAATCTGCTTTCAGTTCCAGTGCCAAAATAATTGCTTCAGCTTCACCCAAATCAATATTGTTTTGGTTTGTTTGAATGTCTATGACTTTTTGAGTATCAACAACTGTTTCAGTTTGAATCCAGGATAATGTCTGTACTTCGACTGCGCCAGGAACAACCTTTCCTGCTGCAACCATTTCGTTATAAACCGCTAGAGGGATAACGATGCTTCCATAAAGTTGCTGCAACAGGTGTAACTGATCAATAGCTGCGAGGTTTGTGATCGGGGAAGTATCACTAACAATAATCACAGTAAACCCATTGATTGCAAGGTCTTAATATCTGTCTGCAAATCTTCGACATCGTAGTTGATACAAAGTCCCCGTTTTGCCAATTCGTGTTGAAACTCAATCACTGTTAGCCCAGTCCAAGTACGGGCTTTACCACTACTAATTTTTTCCTGTTTGTACAACATGATGGCGATTTCGAGCCTTAATTCATCCTCAGTCATCTTAGTTGATTGGAGGATGTCATCAGGAATTACAACGCTCATTGGATTCTGCCGGAGAAAATTAGATTATCCTGATTTAAAGATAAACGATTCTGCATAGTAGTGGCAGCAGTCAAACACTGCGTTGGTGCAGACGGAACATATATTAGTGAGAATTTAAGGTTACTAGCTAGAACACAACCGGAAAGTTTTCTGCCAGAGGCGATCGCTAGAAAGCACCTGTGAGATAAAATTGACCAGGGTCGTAATTTGGTAGATGTGGAAATAGCGATGTCTACGACAGGCCACCGCCCATTTGTACCGACAAGTGCAGTTTGAAACCGAAGCCACTGATAATTGAATAGATGAGTGATAACGATAGATAGATAGATAGATGCGCCTAGGAATCTACAGTTTGAGGTTGAAATGCACAATAGAAGGCAGATTTAAAAGGCTTACTTGCTAAAATGAAGAGCAGTTATACACATTTTTTGTTATCAACTAGAATATGAGACAGGTAATTGTCTATCGAGATGAAGATGGTTATTGGATTGTAGAGTGCCCCAGCCTAAAAGGTTGTCTTAGCCAAGGTAAGACTAAACAGGAAGCCCTTTCTAATATAAAAGAAGCGATCGCAGGTTACATCGCTGCGTTGGAGGAAGATGGCTTACCTGTTCCAGAAGATAACTTTGAAACGTTTCTGGTACTCGTGTGAGCAAACTACCGACGGGATGCTGATTTAAGCGTAGAAGAATTTATTGCATTGCTATAGGGTTGAACTGGGTGAGGCGATCGCCAAAAAGCATCTGCAAGATAAAATGGTGGGACATTAGTCTATAGACTATCGCCATCCTCGCAGATTTTTATGTACCTGCGCCAGATACCACATATAATCATCAATTTTGTAATTATCAACAGCTTTAACTATATATTCCTGAGCCAAATCAAGATTATTCTCAACTTCGTAATATAATCCCAAGTAAAGATGACTGTAAAAATTTCCCTTTATCCCTTCTGATTGACCCACAGTTAAAACATCATCTGGTATACAATTTCCCGCATAAAAATCATATACGCGCTGCATGATGCGTCGAGGGTCATTTTTCACAGTTAGTAAAGAATTACGTGCCTCTTCAACACCTAACGAACGAGCTATGCAGAGATATCGCCATACTGTCTCTTCTACATCTTGAGCATTCACTGTCAAATCTATTTCAAATTGTTGAGCGCCTTCAGCAAATCTTTCTGCATAATAGTACGATAATCCCCGTTGCCAGAGGTAAGGTTTAATACTGGCATCTAATTGCTCGGCCATGTCAAAATCTTGAATAGATTCATCAATCTTGGTAAGCTGAAAGTTTACCATACCCCGACGAACATAAGCATTAGGGTTTTTCGGCTGATTGTGGATGGTTTCGTTCCAGCGCTGGAGTTGATTTTCTAGAGAATTTGAAAAAAACATGATTTACCAAGCCTATATAGAGAATTAACTAACATATTTTCAGCTTTGGGGAGAGTACGTCAATCTTCCAAATATTAGGCGTTTCTGATTTCCTGAAGCGTTAACTTTAAAAAAACTATTTTATGTCATAATTTTGATGCTATGTATTCATTTTATCATGACCAGCATTATCGAATTTCCTTGGCAGGAAGAGGCTATTATTCGCCATAGTCAGCGCCTAGTAAACAGTTTTCAGCATTGGACGGGAAATTCTTTGTTAGATGTAAATGGTGTACCCCAAAAAATAGCACAGATATTATTTGAATCAGCTTTTGCCTTAGTTTCTCACGGCACTGAGTCAGATCCAATTTTCAACTATGGTAATCGCAAAGCATTGGAATTATGGCAGCTTTCTTGGGAAGAATTTACTAGAATGCCTTCTCGGAAATCTGCTGAAGAAGTTCTGCAAGAAGAACGCGATCGCCTATTATCAGAAGCAGCAACTAAAGGCTTTATCAAGAATTATTCCGGTATTCGTACTTCTAGTACTGGTAAACGTTTTTATATAGAAGATACTATTCTATGGAACGTTTTAGACGAACAAAATCAGCAATGTGGTCAAGCTGCTTTCTTCTCTAACTGGAAATTTATCGTATGAAGCTTACTGCTTCAGTGCCAATTCTATAACAAATCTCAAATATCAAACTGAGATCCATCCATGAGGTAGAAGAAACTACTTACAGGATTCAGTATTGTAGAATTGCTGTCTTAAAATCAGGAAAAACGCCCGTGGTTCCAATTAGCGATAATAATCCGACAAAAATCACGCCTTATGTAACTTATGGACTGATTGTTGCCAACGTCCTCGCTTTTCTTTATGAAGCAAGTCTTCCCCCACAAGCATTAAATGGATTTTTACACCTTGCGGCTGTAGTTCCACGAGAACTGACTTTAAGCTTTGGTGGTATGTCTCTACATCAACCAGTACCAGAGTGGGCAACTTTGATTACTTCCCAATTTTTACATGGGGGATTGTTGCACTTAGGCGGCAATATGTTGTTTCTCTGGATTTTTGGTAACAACGTTGAAGATAAGTTAGGTCATGCCAAATATTTACTGTTTTATTTAACTTGCGGAGTTTTGGCATCATTGACACAATGGTTCTTCGCTCAAGATTCTAGCATTCCTTCTTTGGGTGCAAGCGGTGCGATCGCAGGTATTTTAGGAGCGTACATTCTCCGCTTTCCCAACGTTGAAGTTCTCGGCGTAGTCCCTTTAGGGATTTTCTTCCCGACTTTCCGCGTGCCGGCATATTTCTTTTTAGGATTCTGGTTTCTCGAACAAGCCTTCTACGGGCTAGCTAGTCTGGAAACACCTACCAATATCGGTATGGAAGGCGGCGGTATTGCTTACTGGGCACATGCTGGCGGGTTTATCTTTGGGGCAATTCTCGGCCCACTATTGGGTTTATTTAGCGATAAATCCCAGGAAGAATCTTGGTAATCTTAGTACCCCTCAATTATACTGACTGATTGAATAAGTGAAATTGCCTAAGCTTCGCAACTGCCAGCCATACAAGCTATATTGCAATTAGTCAATAATTTAGGAAAAACACCTGTGTTTCCCCTGTACGACGAAAATCCGACCCGAATCACCCCGTATTTCACCTACGGGTTAATTGGCATGAATATTATGGTTTTTATTCACGAGGTGAGTCTGTCAAATGCACAATTGAGTCAGTTTCTAAATCAGTATGCGGTAGTGCCTCAAGAATTAACCACCAACTTGAGTGGAGAGTGGATAACATTATTTACTTCACAATTTTTACACGGTGGTTGGTGGCACTTAATCTCAAATATGTTGTTTCTCTGGGTTTTTGGCAACAATATCGAAGATCGATTAGGTCATGCCAAATATCTGATTTTTTATTTGGTATGTGGTGCTTTAGCTGCTTTGTGCCAATGGTTTATTGGCATGAATTCTGAGATTCCTTCCTTGGGGGCAAGTGGCGCTATTTCTGGGGTTTTGGGTGCATATATTATCCGCTTTCCACAGGCTAAAGTCATGACCTTAGTTTTTTTGGGGTTTTTTATCACCACAATCAGAATTCCAGCATTAGTAATAATTGGACTTTTCTTTGTGCAGAATGTAATCTCCGGTCTTTCTACCCTGCAAGCAGCCGCTAATATGACTGTGCAAACTGGTGGAGTTGCTTATTGGGCGCACATTGGTGGTTTTGTTTTTGGGATAATTCTCGCTCCCCTCTTTGGGTTATTTAGGCAGGACTAAGTACAGCATTTTCTAAATAAATTCATAGCGAATCTATCAAACCTCTGCGTATTCCTCTGCCTACCTATCCTATAGGAAGGCGAAGCATTGAAATTTCCTTATTAAGAAACTATTAGTTTTTGTTGGCACTCGCCGAAACTCCTTCGGATTCTTCTACCTCAGATGTAAATATTGGTGATTCTACAACTTGTTCAGGTACAGAAACTATAATATCAGCACCATTGATAATTGCTCCTAATAACCCCAGTTCAGCTTCCACTAATTGATCGATCGCTTCACCTAGCATATTTTCTTGTGTATAGTGTGGTCGCGCCACTAATACGATTCCATCACTGTAGGGTTGGATTAATAAAGGGTCATTAGATATGCTGAGAGGACTAGTATCTAAGATAACTAAATCAAAACGTTCGCGCACATCTTCCATCAACCGCCGTATTTCACTAGATTCAAGGATAGCAGCAGATTGCCGCACAGGGCCAGGGCTGGGAAGAATATATAAATTTTCTACATCAGGAACTAAACGGATACACTCACTTAAATTAGCGTAATAACGTAGGGGTTCAATTGTGGCTTCGGGATCAGGAATTACATTCAGAGATGTACAACGAGAAGGCGATCGCAAATCTGTTTCGATAATCAAGGTTCTTTTGCCAGCCCGGGCAGAAGCTATACCCAAGTTATAAGCACTTGCCGTCTTACCCTCTAAGCTACTGGTGCTAGTAATCAACACCACTTTTAAATTTTTACCACCAATTCGGCGCAGATTACTGCGGAACTTCTCATAAAACTCTAAGTAAGGAGAATCGGCGGAAAGTATGACTGGTACTGCATCTTGAGGCAAATCATCAACTGGCATTAAAGGCAATTCTCCCAACACTGCCACTTCCCGTTGCTTGAGGCTTTCGCGGATGTCCTCTCTGGTTTTGAAAGTCCCTTCCAGCGATCCCAGTAAAAATATCACCCCGCCACCAATTAACATACCCAAGAAACCGCCCACAGCAAGGGTGATAGGTACACTCTTAGGGGGTTTGGTGTCGGCAGCTGCTGTGGGCCGTCTGGCAATGCTGAGGCTACTGGTAGTTTCTGCCTCTGCGGTTTTAGCATCGGTTAGCTTCACCTGCATTTGGTCATAGATGGCTTTTTTGAGTCCAACCTCTTGTTCTAAACGCGATCGCTCTAATTGTTTATTGGGTATCAGAGAATACTCTTGCCGTAGTCGTGCTTCTTGTTGGATTTCTTGAACTAGCTGTTGTTGCAGTGTCTCTCGTTGGGTTTGCAAAGACACCATTTGGTTTGCCAATTGCTGGCGGGCAGGATCTAAGCTACTTTGGGTGCGAATCCCTGCAACACTACCCTGAAGTGGAGCCGCCGCCCCATCACCACCTAATACCTCAGATGCTCGTTGTCGCAGCAATTCTTCAGCCGCTTGTTTCTGACGCTGCAACTGAATCATGGTTGGGTGTTCTGGTCGCAAATCTTTTCTGAGTACAGCAATTTGCGCCTCACTTTGATAAATTTGCGCTCGTAAGTTCCCAATAATTGGATCGGCACTCAAAGCAGAAGAAACATAAGCTTGTCCCACTGTTAAGCCTAACTTATTTTGTAAACTCCGAACTTGCCCATCAACCCCAGAAATAGTTAATTGCATTTGGCGTTGGAGATTTTGGCTGGCAGTAATAGCGCTTAACAAACTGCCATTCTCTGCTGCCAATATTGCTGTTCGCTCAATGCGATCGTATTGTTCCAACTTCTTTTCAGCAACTTGCAATTCCCGTTTAGCCTGGGGTAAGCGATCGTTAATCTTTTGAATAATTGCTTGTAATCGCCCAGTATTGATGTCACTGCTCAACTTAATCATTGATTGCATCAATTCCGCCAATACTTCTATGGCTCGTTTGGGGTCGCTATCTACATATTTAAGTTCAAAAATACTCGTTTCAAAATCTCCAGTTCTGGGATTTTTTTTAGGTAAAGTCAGCACAATACTTGCACCGAGTTGTTTCGGTTTAAGATTTACTTTCTCTGCCACTGTCGCAATTATCTGGTTTGATAATAAAACGTCTTGATTCAGTTCCTTTCCTTGCTGTTGGATTTGACTACCAGTTGTTGAGAAAGAAACCGGTGGCCCCGCATAGGTTAGTGCGGCAGATGCTATGTAGTTAGTAGGTGGCTCTGGCTGCATAGCCACCACCGTTGACCCCACAACAACTAAACCAAAACTAGCTAGTCCAATCCACTTGTATTTTTCAAAAGCAATAAGATAGCGCTTAACAATTGGTGGGGTCATGGTTGCTTCGCTCCAATTAAAAATTAAAAATTAAAAATTCAGGAAGCACCAAACTAAAGATACTGGCTTTTATACAACGCAAGGGTGCTATTAACTTCCTACTGTATATCTCAATTGATATCTTTAATATTTTAATGAATTCAAAAATAACTTGGATATGTGGCTTCCTACACTCCAAACTATTTCTAGCTTGTATCCTTCTTTTAGAGTTACTAATTTGATCCACCACCGAAGTTGTCAAAAAAGCGGAGAAAAGATTGAACATTGAAAAAGGGTTGGGTAATAGTAGTCAATAAATTAGTAATTCTACCGATGAGGTTCCGACCAACAATAAGAACATCATTATCTTGAAGTGCCACATTTTGAGATGCATCACCTCCTAGAGCTTTTTTAGCATCAAGTTTCTGGGTGACAGCTTTACCTTGTTCAGGATCAAAACGAACCAGAGCAATATCTCGAAGATTAGCAGTATCAAGATTTACTCCTCCCAAAGCATCTACAAATGTACTACCGTTAGGCAGTGCTTGAACAGAAATAGCTCCTGCTGCGTAGTTTAAAACCCGGACTCTGATCTGTGGTGTAGCTAAGGATGAACGTGCTACTAAATTGCGATCGTAACCATCATCATTACCAACTTCACGACGGGGGATGAGTATTGCATCTCCATCTTGTAAGCGGAAATTAGGGATTGAACCGCCATTTTGCAGTGCTGCATATAAATCAATAGTTTGTGAAATCACAGAACCATCAATTAACTTCCGACGTACTTGTATTTGTCGCAGGTCTGCATTCAAGGTTGAACCACCAGATACTAGCAAGGCATCAGCAACACGGGGTGTTGGTGAACTAATCGGATAAATTCCTGGTCGAAATATTTCTCCACTAATGGTAACTTGAACTGGTCGCGCCCCTGCCAAAGATACTACTACGATTGGATCTGGTAAAATGCGACTTAAACCCAAGCGAATTTTTTCTTGAGCTTCTTCTAATGTTAAACCTTGTAATGACACCGTTCCCACTTGCGGCACTACAATGGTGCCTTCTGGACTAATTACAGCTTGAAAGCTCAAATCTTGACGCTGTGCTGCTAAGGCTAAAACTATTACCGGATTAACCACATAACGATTTAAACCCAAGCGAATTTTTTCTTGAGCTTCTTCTAGTGTTAAACCTTGTAATGACACCTTTCCCAGTAGCGGCACCACAATGTTACCTTCTGGGTTGATTAAAGCTTGAAAGCTCAAATCTGGAAAGCGCTGAACCGAAACGCTAATTCCATCTCCTATTCCTAAGCGGTATAGGCCAGGAGGACGCTGAAGTACAACATTAATTCCATCTCCCGGGCCTAAGAGGTAGCGACTGAGTTGGGGAGAAATTTCGTCATTTGCACCTGGAGGTACAAACTCAGTACCTGGTAGAGGCGAGGGGGGTTGCCTTGGTGATTGTCCTTGAGGTGGAAAAGGCTGGGCAATAACAAGTTGGATAGGTGTTGTTAAGAAAACTCCTACTTGAAGACTGACAAAACACAAGGCGCTGAATCCACGCATATAAGAATTGGGATCTATGAACATCGGTGCAGAAAATACTGATATAGAAATTAGTCGCGCCGAGTGGTTATTTTACTCTACAAATGTCCTACATATCTCTTATATCTGCAAGTATTTGCCAAGAAAAAGAGAAGAATTTGGCTAAATTTAATTTCTAATACCAATTCTTTCTGAAGCTGCGGTAAGACAATAGCAAAATTCCCTTGTTTTATACAACTTTTCGGTATAAGTTTATATTCCTAATATCTTTCTTTTTTTCGCTGAGTTTCAGCCTGAATGCAATTCATAGAGACACTCACGATCAATTTATGGACAAACACACATGTAACGGACTTTACAAAGGTCCTGCCATTAATTCACTTTGTACAGTTTCCCCTATAGACTGGGCTAAAGGCCAAGATGTTTCTACTTGCCCTAGTGGTTCTATTGGAATCAGAATGCTCACGGCCACCCAAGGAGTGCGTTGCTTGCGCCACTGGGCTAATTGATCCGCGAAGAACCAGTGAAAAGGTGATGCATTTCCACCATCTGGCATTGCGTACCATTGCAAGACTGCAAAGGTTTGCTGTGGTGTGGCAGCGCGAAAGAACCTAGCTTGTACTTTAGTTACAACATTAGAAGCCAACTTTGCAGGCGGTTTAACAGTAAATTCAGCAGAACGAGATTGCGCTATATCCCACTTTCCCCAACGCGATCTTCCCCAGCCGTTAACATCTGTCCACTCTACCTCTGGTTGATCCATAGGCCCATTTTGCGGCAGCAAAAGCATGATTGCCTGAGATTGGGAACCATCTTTTTTCATTATCTGCAAAGACCATTTATGTTCGCCAATTTGCTGTTCTGCTTGTTCAATAGTTTGCCAACCAGGAAGGGCTAACCCAGTGTTACGGATCTGTTTTAATTCATTGAGGGTGGTAACAGGTGGTGGCTGTTTCCATTGCCACTTTCCTGTCAGGTATCCAGGAACCCCTCCTATTGCTAGCAGTAGTAGCAATAGCAAAAGTATTGCTACCTGACTCAATTGGTTTTCCTTGAAAAACTTGGAGAAGGAAATCATCAGTAAAAATTTGTAATACTTAGGCAAAATCTTACTTCATAAAATCACACCATGAGTTCAGTAATATTTATGAGTAGATTAAGGGGCATGGGGCATGGGGCATGGGGCATGGGGCATGGGGCATGGGGCATGGGGCATGGGGACAAGGAGAATAACTATATTCAATTCCCAATTCCCAATTCCCAATTCCCAATTCCCAATTCCCAATATTTCTAACTTTCTGCTTCTTGCTCAATTTCTGGAGATGCTGAAAAATAGTCGTTAATCCAATTTAGTAAGGGCACTAATGACACCAGCATACAAGCTGAGTAAAGATCGCCGCCCCAACCTTGATGTAGCCATTTAAAAGCCTCTTCGTTACCTGTGCCGTGAAAGAAAGTCAGTAAAGTATTACGAATGATATTGGCCACAGTACTAACGATCGCAGCAAGAGATAAAAACGATATAGTTGTGCGCCGTGAAGACAAAGAATCTGTCCAATAAAGTAGCATCAAGCCAACGTAGAGAGTCGTGAACAACATTTTCAACCCTGCACAATAAGGGGCAACTTCTACAATGCGTCCTCCCACGTAGAGATTTATTTCATATACGGTTACGTTCATACCAAATTGATTCAGTATAAAACCTGCCGTACCAGCGATGAAGCTTTGGAGAGGCAAGGTATAGGGAGCAATGAGATAGGGCATTGCTGTTGGGGTTGCCAAAAATACTAATAGCAAGGGGAATCCTTGCGATCGCAAACCTGCTATTCCTTTAAACCACAAACATAATCCTGCTAGAATAACGGGCAAGGAAAGGTTAACCCACTCTGTAACACCGCTAAGATAAAACACTGCCCCTACTAATAATAAAACAGCGCTCAGAGGATGTATTTTATCTGGTAAACGTTTCCACGTTTTCCGGTTCATCCAGACTAGATAAGCCGCAAATGGTAAACCAATAATCCCGTGGCTAAAATATTCGTGTTCTGTACTGATATTTTTGTGCAGCCAACCATCCAACCAGTGTAGCAATATAGGAGCATAAAGCAGCAGCAAAACACCTATAATAGCTAGATTTAATAAGTCTGAGGCGTTTCTGTTTTTAACCTGTTGCTGGAGTACCATGATTTTTATTTAGTCATTGGGCATTGGGCATTGGGCATTGGGAATTGGGAATTGGTTTTAGACTAATGACTAATGACTAATGACTGCCGAGAATTTGTTGAGACTACATGAGCGATCGCACCTACAACTTCTTTAACTTGACTACTGCTCAATCCAGGATACATCGGTAATGATAATATTTGCTGTGACAGTTTTTCGGCTTGGGGAAAATCTCCAGGCTGATAGCCTAAGTTGGTGAATGCCGGTTGGAGATGACAAGGAATTGGGTAGTGAATACCAGTTTGAATTCCTACTGCTGTCAGTTTTTCCTGGAGTTCCTGGCGTTCTATTGGGCAAGACTCATCAACTTTAATCACATAAAGATGATAAACGTGTCCTGTATCACTTTGGTTTTCTATGGGGATAATCCCGGTAGTTGCAAAGGGTGCTAGTTCTGAATCATACTGCTGGGCAATAGTCAAGCGATCGCGATTCCACTGTGGCAAATGTGGTAATTTTTTGTGCAAAACTGCTGCTTGTAAAGTATCCAAGCGGCTATTTGTACCTGATTCAGTATGAAAATACTTTTGTGATGCACCATAATTTCGCAAGCGCACCATCTTCTGGGCTACATCTGCATCTCGTGTCAGCAGCATTCCCCCATCCCCAAATGCTCCCAAATTTTTGCTGGGATAGAAACTAAAAGCTGCTGCTATTCCTACAGAACCAGCATAATATCCGTCTCTTTGGGCGAGGTGCGCTTGGGCAGCATCTTCAAAAATTAGTAGTTTGTAGGTATCAGCAAGGTTTATTAGTTCGCGTGGCGATACCATTTGACCATAGAGATGTACAGGGATAATTGCTTTAGTCTGAGGTGTAATTGCTTTTGCTGCGGCCTCTAAATCAATTAAAGCTGTTTGGCGATCGCAATCTACCAGAATTGGCTTCGCGCCAGCACGGATAACCCCAATTAAGGTAGCGACAAAGGTGTTTGCTGGTAAAATCACCTCATCGCCAGCCCCAATATTACACGCTTGCAATCCGAGAGCGATCGCATCTGTTCCTGATGCAACACCAACCCCATAAGCTGCCCCTGATACTGCCGCAAATGCTACTTCAAAATCTGATAGTGCTTGCCCTAAAATAAAATCTCCCTGTTCCAATACAGATTGGATTGCATCTTGTAATTGCGTTTGAATTGGTTCATGCTGTAACTTCAGGTCTACAAAAGGAACTCTAACAGCGATTTTATTCATTACTAGTTGTCCTCAAAAAATTTTTCTTCAGATGGAAAAAATAAAAAAGTCTACACAATTTTCAGGATGAAATTGTAATAGGTTCAATCTATTGGATCGAGACTTATATAAACTATCTAGGATTGTCAGCCATTAGTCCTAGCTGTCATGAGTAATTATTGCTATAAAAGTCACACATATATAATATTTCCCAGTGAATATACTTTGACCAAGCCAGTGATAATTTTTCCTTGCATACATAAAGAATAACAACCCCTTTGTATTGTATCCTTAGCATTAGCTTACCCTGGCTGAATCAAAATCTAACGCAGTCTGCCTGTAAAATCCCAAGCCATAAAGACTACACTAGTGCTAAATAAAGAATATTCAGCACCAGTAACAAGTAAGTTGTGGATACCGCATCGCCGAGTTTAATCTAAGGAATAAAAATTTTTGCCCCAAATTTGTTTGTCAGAGGCAAAATTAGGGAATGCTTAAAAATAGCAATTGATAACCCAGAAATAGGGATTATATCAATTCACATTATCGAGAAATTATTAAGGTAGCAGTGGCAATGATAGAGCCTGAAAACAAATTATTTGCCCTAAAGGATGGTTGGGATTCTCATGAATCAAGAGAACAACAACGCCTCAAAGCTTTGTCCGATTTAGGTTTGCGGCAACCAGAAACGATTCCGGTTTTTGAAGAAGCCACACAGACTGCTGCCCACTTTTTGGAAGCACCAATTTCCATATTGGGATTTGTGGATCAAGAGCGTCACTGGTTCAAGTCATCGGTAGGCTTATCTAGGCTGGGATTAATGAATCATTTGGCACAAAGCCGCCAACTCTCACGTAGGGAATCGTTCTGCACTCAGGTAGTAGAGAGTCTTCAAATATTTGTAATTAATGATACACAAAAACTTACAGATCCAGTACTTGCAAGCAGCAAGTTGGTGCAGGATTATGGTATTCGTGCTTACTTAGGAGCGCCACTGATTGATGCTGAGGGAAATTGTTTAGGTGCATTGGCAGTGATGGATTTAGTGCCGCGCAATTTTACAACCAGAGACATTGAGTTTTTACAAATCATCGCTCGTTGGAGCATGAGTGAATTTGAGCGTAACCGACTCTTGCAAGGAAAACTCGAATCGAGTAGTCCTACAGTACCTCCTATATTTTCACTCAATGAGGAACGCAATACTGAGATTAAAATTCCCGCACCCACTAAAGATAGCGACTCCATTTCTACCAAGCAACTTCAGTTGGAACTTTTGGGTCAGCTAACTCAGGAGTTACGCACGCCTTTAACATCTGTACTCGGTATGGCTAGTGTTTTAGGACGTGAGATTTATGGGCCTTTAACGACTAAGCAGAGAGAATATTTGGAAATTATCCAACACAGTGGTCGGTACTTACTTTCCCTAGTAAACGAAATTACCGAACTAGGAACGATGGATGACAATTCAACTATCCTAAATCTCGCTCCTGTGGATATCGAAATGCTATGCCAACAAGCTATCAATACCCTAGAAGAAGTCGCTAATCGCCGTGAGCAAGATATTCGCCTCTCTATAGAACCAGGGCGCAATCGCATTTGGCCTTTAGATAAAGACAAGGTGCGGCAAATCCTTTATCACCTGGTTTTCAGTGTGATTCAACTTTCGGCTACAGGTAGCGTTGTTCGCATTCATGTCTCGTACAAGGAAGATACGCTCAATATTACTATTTGGGTTTCTCATCCTTGGTTGGGAGATGGCATAACTGAGGTTGATCCGTATTTCCGTCTCAATTCTTTGTCGCTGCTGGAGTTGACAGGCGAAGTAGGAACTTACAATTCTCATACAGAAAACCAGAAGCAACTAGATACTTCATCAGTAGCAGTAGATAATTCAAAAAACTTGAGTGATGCCCATTCAAATTTCTTTGCTGCTAGTTCAGGTATAAATTTAGCTAAATCAAATGGAAGTCTTTCTCGTGAAAGTTTGGGTCTATTGCTAAGTTGCCAATTGGCAGAGTTGCACAGGGGACAAATTTTGATTCAAGGTTCACCAGAATCAGGATATCGTTATGTGCTTTCTTTGCCACTGCAACTGGCGACGACCTCACAAGCAATTAACAATGTCTAATCTTGGGGATTGGGGATTGAGGATTGGCGATTGGGAAAGAGGTATTTTCATCTAATTAAGTAAGTCGGCACGATAAAACCCATGTATATTTAGTTTTGTAAAAACTATGGAATGACCAATTTCTTAGCTATTCGCTAATTTTACATTTCGTGACATAGCTTGATTTTTTAACGCTGACTTACTTTAGGACTCATATTTGATTTTTTGTTGCCTTTTACCTATTACCTCTTACGTACCTAGACAAATAAATTTAGAAATCAAAGCGGACTACTATTGTTTGTTGAGAACTAAGTATATGAAGGGCTATCTTAATTTGATATTGGCTAAATTAAAGGTAGTGGCTGATGGCTAAGAATAAGAATGCCATTACGAGATATTAAATACTCCGTTATTACCTTTTTATGTCCATAGGCATTATGATCAATTCCAAGTTCTGCGTCGGCAGGCTAATTGATCGCAATGTTTTTTATGAATTTAGTCTGGCAACGATTTACTTTATCATCTTTACCGCTCAAAGAATATCTTGCTAGCAGTTACGTACACCGTTATCTGGTCGGACTGCTAAGTTCTTGGCGGCAAACCAGCATCTTAATGCAGTGGGGAGATGCGATCGCAGCTGCTTTACTCAGCTTAATATATGCCCTTGCGCCTTTTGCTTCGAGTACGTTGGTAGGTTTTTTGCTGGTGGCTTGTGTGGGATTTTGGCTGTTGTTGACTTTATCTGATGAAGTCACACCAGCAAATGTCTCGTCAGTCACTCCCATTCACTTACTGGTATTGCTTTACTGGGGAATTGCTCTAATCGCAACAGCATTATCACCAGTGAAAAAGGCGGCAGTTAACGACTTGGGAACGTTAACCTTATATTTGCTCCTATTTGCCCTTTGTGCCAGGGTATTAAGGTCGCCTCGCCTCCGGTCTTGGATTATCGTTCTTTATCTGCATGTATCGTTAATTGTCAGTGTCTATGGATTGCGGCAATGGTTTTTTGGAGCCACAGCACTGGCAACTTGGGTTGATCCTGAATCTCCTCTGTCTAAGACTACAAGAGTCTACAGTTATTTAGGCAATCCTAACTTATTGGCTGGATACCTCTTACCAGCAGTAATTTTTAGCTTAGTGGCAATTTTTGCATGGCAAAGCTGGCTTAAAAAAGCCTTAGCATTAACAATGCTAATTGTCAATACTGCCTGCCTGATCCTAACTTTTAGTCGTGGTGGTTGGATTGGACTAGTGGTAGCAGTTTTGGCGGTGATGGCATTGCTAGTTTATTGGAAAAGTGTGGAAATGCCTCCTTTTTGGCGTACTTGGTCACTGCCCATTATCTTGGGAGGTTTGATTGGGGTATTGCTGTTAGCAGTAATATTTGTAGAGCCAGTCCGCCTGCGAGTCTTGAGTATTTTTCTCGATCGCAAAGATAGCAGTAATAATTTTCGCCGAAATGTGTGGGATGCTGTCTTTGAGATGATTCGCGATCGCCCGATTTTTGGCATTGGCCCTGGTCACGGCTCTTTTAATAAAGTTTATCCTTTCTACCAACGCCCTCGTTACACTGCTTTGAGCGCTTATTCGATTTTGTTTGAAGTGACTGTAGAAACTGGCTTTGTTGGTTTAGCCTGCTTTCTCTGGCTGATAATTGTCACATTTAACACGGCACTTTTGCAAGTGCGACGATTGCGACAACTCAGAAGTGGAGAGGGATTTTGGTTGATTGGAGCGATCGCTATTTTGTTGGGTATGTTAGCTCACGGTACTGTAGATACTGTCTGGTATCGTCCTGAAGTTAATACCCTCTGGTGGCTGATAGTTGCTTTAATTGCCAGCTACTGGAAACCTTTAGCTCAAAATCAGACAAATTCATTTAACCCTGAGCCAGCATTAAACTAACTTAAGTTAATGTGTCAGTTGTTTTTCTAATGAACAACTGACAACTTTTGAACGCACTTAAAAAGGCTAGAAACAACATTTAAGTTGTCTCTAGCCTTTTTTACTTAGTGGGCAGTACCAGACTCGAACTGATGACGTCCTGCTTGTAAGGCAGGCGCTCTACCAACTGAGCTAACCGCCCTTTCGACCAATCCTTAACTAATATAGCAGACTATTTCGGCTTGCGCTAGTAGTTTTGGGAAAATCTTTTTTTCTCTTATACTGGCTCAGTATTCAGTTATTCAGCACTTAGGATTTAGGATGCCCTCTGGTCGGACGCACGATCGCATTACTATGTATGCTCTGCCGTTCGTGGCGGGCATTACTTTGTGGCAGACTCGCAGTAGCAAT
The DNA here is from genome assembly GCF_036917435.1 of Nostoc sp. Classification (GTDB taxonomy): domain Bacteria; phylum Cyanobacteriota; class Cyanobacteriia; order Cyanobacteriales; family Nostocaceae; genus Nostoc. The sequence continues at coordinate 1,549 of NZ_JBALDM010000026.1, read as the reverse complement.
GCGACTTTGTTGGTTGCAGGCGGGTTTTTATTTGGGGGGCTAATGTTTGGCCCCGATTTGGATATTTACTCTGTGCAATTTCAACGCTGGGGTTTCTTGCGCTGGATTTGGCTACCTTATCAAAAAAGTCTGCGGCATCGTTCTTTTTTATCCCACGGGCCGATTATTGGTACGATTCTGCGGATACTTTATTTGGGGAGTTTGCTAGCTATCTTGGCAATTTTTGTTTTGGCGATCGCCCAAAAGCTAGGGAATCTGAGTTTTACTTGGCAAGATTTGGGGGGAACTGTGGGGCGATCGCTGCTGCAATACCATACTGAATATATCGCTTTGTTTTTGGGGTTGGAACTTGGTGCAATGAGTCATTCTCTCAGCGATTGGAGTGGTTCGGCATACAAGCGCTTTCAAAAACAAGGGGTTCGGGGGTTGCTTCCTAGTGGCAAAGTGAAGAAGCGTAAAGTGAGGAGTGGCGATCGTCGGTCGAGATTGAAGAAATAATTTTTTTAAACGCAAAGGGACGCAAAGGGAAGCGCAGAGGTACGGAGAGGTATGGAAAATCAAAATGAGAGTTTGGCGGCGTTACAGGAGTTGATTGAGGTGGTGGCAAAATTGCGATCGCCTGATGGGGGTTGTCCGTGGGATTTGGCACAAACTGCCGAAACGCTGACTCCTTATGTGATTGAGGAAGCTTATGAGGTGGTGGATGCAATTAAAAGTGGAGATAAAAGTGCGATCGCAGAAGAGTTAGGCGATTTATTATTACAGGTAGTATTGCAAGCCCAAATTGCTAGCGAATCTGGGCAATTTTCCCTCAAAGAAATAACTCAGGGGATTTCCCAAAAGTTGATTCGCCGTCATCCTCATGTCTTTGGTGATGTGTCGGTGACAAGTGTGGATGAGGTGCGGCAAAATTGGGAACAAATTAAAGCTGCGGAAAAAGGTGAAGCATCCCCGGAGGCGCAAAAATTTAGTGCTAAACTCGGTCGTTATGGGCGCACTCTTCCCCCAATGACGGCGGCGATGAAGATTTCTCAAAAGGCGGCGGCTATTGGGTTTGAATGGGAAAATATTCAGGGCGTTTGGGATAAGTTTCATGAAGAGTTAGGGGAGTTTCAACAGGCTTTAGCTGAGGAAACACCCGAACGACAACAAGCAGAATTAGGTGATTTACTGTTTGCGGTTATTCAACTAGCGCGTTGGCATAATCTCGATCCCAGCGCTGGTTTGCAAGGCACTAATCAGCGATTTGTGCAGCGATTAGAAAAAATGGAGGCAGCTGTCGATCGCCCCCTTTCTGAGTACAGTTTGGATGAGTTAGAAAAATTGTGGAAACAGGCAAAAGCCGAACTTGGGAAAGTAGGGAGTGGGGAGTAGGGAGTGGGGAGTAGGGGGAGATGAGGGAGATGAGGGAGATGAGGGGAATTATTTAACAAGTTTCTTCCTTGTCTCTTCCGCATTCCCAATTCCCAATTCCCAATTCCCAATTCCCAATTCCCAATTCCCAATTCCCAATTCCCAATTCCCAATTCCCAATTCCCAATTCCCAATT
>NZ_JBALDM010000025.1:0-12763 GCF_036917435.1 Nostoc sp. | reverse complement strand
ACAAAATTTCCTTGAGTACCCAACGGTAGCTAACTTAGCCCAAATCATTGAAGTAGTTTCTACAGCACAAAATGGTCAACTATCCATTACAAAAATACAAGAAGATTACGAAGAAGGAGAATTATGAAACTAGCCCCCGATAGAGCGAAGATTCTCCGGCGTTTGTTCCCGGGTGTTCCGTTGTTTGGGGTGAATGCTGAACAAATCAATGATTACTTAGCGGGTAAAACTCAACCATCTGTGGTGCTGATGAATCCACCGTTTTCGTCATCTCCCAATGTTAGCAATCGCAACAGTAAAGCCACACCACGACATATCAACTCGGCATTACAACGATTGTGCGACGGTGGACGGCTGGTAACAATCACCGCTAATTGGTTCTCACCAGCTAACCCAACTTGGCGAGAGACTTTTGTCAAGATGCAAGAGAAAGCGCAAGTTGTACTTTCGGTTAGAGTGACTGGGAAAGTGTACTCGAAGCACGGGACGCAGATGGATACTCGGATTACCGTAATTGATAAAGTCCCGGCTGATCACCCCTATGATATCCCTTGCATTTCCCAAACTCTGGAACTGCCTAGACTGCTGACGCTGATTGAGCAACTACCAAAGCGGTCTGTTTGGCAGCATTCTACGGCTTTTGCTCCTGTTGGCACTTTGGTCACAGTAATGTGGCTGAAGTTACTGATCGCAGCAAACGAGTTCTGAAATCCGAAGCTGGTCGCTTGTTTGTTGATTAAAGGGGTTGTGGTGCGAATATTGCTGAAACCACCGCATTTATGTCTGATCAGAAGCAAATCCTCATTACTGGCATTCTTCTGCCGATTTGGAAAACTCTACCACAGCAGAACAGTCGAGTATTTCGATTGCAATTAAGTAATGGAGAGAAAGTACTGGCTCGTGTAATCAGTGCGGAGAATATTCGTGCTGTTGCTGAACAATTGCAATTGAAGAATAAGCTTCTAACCCACATTCCGCAAGTTAGTTTGAAACCCTTGATATTTCCTATAAACCTACTCTGGCAAGGTTTTTAGGCATTAATTCGATATTATGCGATGCCCGCAGTAATTATTATTCATTAAATTTTTAAACATTTTTAACTGTCTTAACTGTCTACTTAACTGTTTTGCTCCTCTTGCATTTTATTGATAAAGCTGACATACTTCATAAGTTGAAGTTCAGCATATTGTTTTTAATTAAGCAAGGTTGTTTGGACTAAAAATTAATATTTTACCCTAGCAAATATAAATAAAGTAAAATTATGTTCAATATTTAAGAGTAGAAAAAACCGTAAACATTAACTCAAAAGAGATGCCTACGTGAAAAGAGTGAATACAAAAAACATTAAATATAAACTAATGACCATTGATGGAGGTAGTATACAGAGCATTAATCTAACACTAAATACGATAATCCATCGCAGTAATTCTGGCAATCGTATAAAATAAACCGCGAGTTTAAATTGGTGAAAACTAATTTTTATAAATCAAAATTTACATAGAGTGTCATGTCAAAAATGCAGATATCATTGACAAGCAAGCATATTGAGCCGCTTAATTTAAGTCCTTTCCAAAGAATTTTACTAACAAGTGATGGCACATTAACTGAAATATTAGAAGCTTATTTGTTGGAAAAAATTCAGCTAGTAAAAATATCAGAAAATTTAGTTAAAGTTGCAAAACCCATTCCAGCTTTAGATTTGGATATTGATACTCAAGTAATTGAGAGAAAAATCTTATTACAAGGCAAGATTAGCCTCAATAATTATATTTACGCCGAATCCATAATTGTACCTGAAAGACTAGACAGCAGGTTGAAGTCTAGATTAATTGAATCGCAAGAACCAATGGGTAGGCTATGGTTAGAACATAAACTTGAGACATTTAAAGAAATAATCGATTCAGCTAGAGAAACAGCCGAGGAATTATCTGATTTTTTTAATATAGCAAAAGAAGAAAAAATGCTGTGTCGCACTTATCGAGTTTTCTCTAATAAAAAACCTATAATAATGATTACTGAGAAGTTCCCTGAGAGCTACTTTCTTAAAAAGATTTAATTGGCTAATATTTTTATTTAAAAGTTAAAGTAAATAAAATTTATAACGAAGCGTGAAATCATGAAGCCTATACACTTTTAATACTTAAGGTAAAAATGCTAGATAAAAACCTTATTGAGATTGTCAAAAAGCATCCTAATAAAACTGCGATCGCTTATAATGAATCAAGGATTAGCTATCAAGAGCTTTATGCTAATATCAACAATTTAAGTGAGAATTTACGAACTATTGGTATCGCCCAAGGTGACTGCATCGCGTTAATTTTGCCTAACAGCCCAGAATTTGCGATCGCCTTTTACGCTACTGCTAAATTGAATGCGATAATTTTGCCAATCAATCCCCTTCTCAAAGAAGAAGAACTCAGCTACTACATTATTGATAGCAATGCTAGTGCAATTATTACCAATAGTTATGGAGCAGGTATCAGCCGTAAAATTATCTCAAAAATAGACAAAAATATAGAGTTAATTATTCTTGATGATACTTCTTTATTTACCAGACAAGTAGATAATTCAACAATTACAGAAAGTACCTCTAATTTTACAGGTGATGTACTTTATCAATATTCTTCTGGTTCTACAGGCAGACCTAAAAGAGTATGTAGAACCCAAAATAATTTATATCACGAAGTTAAAAATTTTACTGAAACTACTAATATATCTCCAGTAGATAATATTTTATGTATAGTGCCACTGTACCACGCACATGGTTTAGGAAATTGCTTATTAGCTGCTATACATAATGGTGCAACTCTGGTGATTTTAGAACCAGTTTTACATCAAGGTAAAACCATTGAAATTCCATTTATTTTTAGATGTTCTAGGATATTAGAACTTATAGAAAAAGAGAAGATTACTATTTTACCTGCTGTTCCCTATATCTTTAATACTTTAGCTGAAACACCAGATGATACTCTCGTTGATGTTTCTACGCTGAGACTATGCTTTTGTGCAGGTAACTTTTTATCAAAAGAGATTTTTGATAAATTTCTTCAGAGATTTGGCATTCCTGTGAGACAACTTTATGGTTGTACAGAAGCGGGTTCTGTTGCGATTAATCTAGATGAAGATATAGAAAATACCTACGATTCTGTAGGATATCCTTTAAAAAATATCGACATTAAAATCATTGATGATGCAGGCAAAGAACTCCCAACAGGAAGTATTGGGGAGATAGTCATGATACTCAAACTCAATTGCTCAACTTTAACGCTTATCAAGATGTGAGTCCTAAAATTGAAAAAGTTGGTATTACAGTGTTTGAATACAACAACATTAGTAAAGCAGATTATTTTAAAGAAGTAGAAAGAGCTACTAAATTAAGAGACTCCATTACAGCAGCCTCCTTCAATCCATTGGAGCGCATAATGGCGAAATTCCGAGAGTGTGGTGCGAAAGTGCGAATTGCTTCGGAACCATTTTACGGTAGTTATTATGCTGGATTGATCAGAAAAATAGAGCATGGTACCCAACTTCATATTGATTTTGCCCCATTGGAGCAATCTGAATGGGAAATTTGTACAATTACCACTCAACTTTCCTGGACTTTGTACTTGAAATTGTCTCCCAACAATCAGGGGAAAACGTGCATTTACGATCGCCGTTGGCAACCAAGCGATGAGCAATATAAACTCGATTCTTACGGATATAGTGATACAGTAATTGCTGATATTGTTATCGACGAAAATTGTGCCAAAACCCGATCTAGTTATAGTCAGCGATCCAGTTTCTGCGCGATGCCTTCATTTAGAGAGGGAATATGGAGTACGTACTACAACCTCCAATATAGAAGCGGTGCAAGGCGCATCGATTGTGATATTGGCAGTGAAGCCGCAGGTTTTAGCCTCCGTTATGGCTATGTTGAAGGATAAAATTTCACCTGATGTTTTAGTAATTAGTATTGTGGGTGGAGTAAGTATTTCATCTCTGTGCCAAGGGTTGAACCATTCTGCTATTGTGCGTACAATGCCGAACATTGCCGTACAAGTTGGTCATGGTACAACGGTATGGAGTGCATCATCAAGTGTGACAGAAATACAGCGATCGCATACCCAAGTCATTTTACAAGCATTAGGCAAGGAATTTGCTACTCAAAATGAACACTACCTTGATATGGCAACGGCGTTGAGTAGCGCCGGGACTGGGTTTATATTTCTCTACATCGAAGCAATGATTGATGCTGGAGTTCAGATGGGTTTAACTCGCGCACAAGCCCAAGAATTAACATTGCATACTATTGCTGGCAGTGTAGAACTTATGTTTCAGACTGACGAACATCCAGCAGTCTTACGAAACAAGGTAACTAGTCCTGGGGGAGTGACTGCTGCTGGTCTTTACGAGTTAGAAAAAGGTGGTATGCGAACTGTCATTTCTAATGCAGTGCTTGCTGCTTTAAGCCGCACTCAACAATTAGGTAATATCAGTTGAAAAATTAGTGCTGAGTGGGATTATTCAATAGGTGATTATTACTAATTAGTCAACACTAAAAGTATTAATTTTGATAAAAGATTTTAATTTATTTCTTAAATATGCCAACCCAAGTTGTTCAAGTTCAACCCTCAACAAATGCATTTTCAAGTTTTATCCAATTCTGGGAAAATGTAAGAGCGATCGCTGGGGTATCCAACAAAATCAGGAGAAAGAGCATTTTCAGACGTTATTCGCGCGTGGGGAATGCTTATTCTCCTAATATTGCTAATCATCGCACTTGTAACTGTCACTACTTTTAATAGTTTTATTTATCGCTATTTAATCGATGTGATCATTCAAGAAAAAGATTATTCTAAATTTACTTATAATATATCAATTTATGCTGTTGGACTTGTTTCGATAACGCTTTTAGTAGGATTTACTAAATTTGTTAGGAAGCAAATCGCTGTTGACTGGTATCAATGGCTGAACGATCACATTTTAAATAAATATTTGAACAAGCGTGCTTATTATAAAATTAATTTTAAAGCCGATATTGATAACCCAGATCAACGTTTATCCCAAGAAATTGAACCAATTACTAGTAGTGCCCTCAGCTTTTCAGCTACTTTGCTAGAAAAAATACTGGAAATGATAACTTTTTTAATAGTTGTCTGGACAATTTCCCAACAGATAGCTGTTGCTCTGCTTGTGTATACGATTATAGGCAACTTAATTGCTGTTTATTTAAATCAAGGATTGATTAAGATTAATCAGGCGGAACTTGAATCTAAAGCCGATTATGCTTATGCCCTAACTCATGTTCGTAATCATGCTGAGTCCATAGCTTTTTTTCAAGGAGAAAAACAGGAACTGAATATAATTCAACGCCGATTTATTAATTTAATAAAAAATATTAAACACAAGATTGATTGGGAGAGAAGTAAGGAAATTTTTAACAGAGGATATCGGGCTGCTATCGAATTTATCACACTCATAGTACTCGCGCCTTTATATATTAAAGGTGAAATTGATTTCGGACAAGTTGGACAAGCTATTGCAGCTTGCTATATGTTTGCTGGTGCTTTAGAAGAATTAATCCGTGAATTTGGCGTTTCTGGACGATTTTCTAGTTATGTTGAGCGTTTATCTGAGTTTTCAGATGCCTTAGAAGCAGTTACCAAACAACCCGATAATGTCAGTACTATTAAAACAATAGAAGAAAACCATCTCGCTTTTGAGAATGTCACCTTACAAACCCCTAACTATGAGCAGGTAATCGTCGAAGACTTGTCATTGAACGTTCAGCCTGGAGAAGGTTTATTAATTGTGGGGCCGATTGGTCGAGGTAAAAGTTCTCTGTTGAGAGCGATCGCTGGTTTGTGGAATGCGGGAACTGGCCGTTTGGTACGACCTCCGCTAAAAGAAGTATTATTCTTACCCCAACGACCTTATATCATTTTAGGGACTTTGCGCGAACAGTTACTTTATCCTAATACGAATCGTCAAATGACCGACGCAGAACTCAAAGACGTTTTGCAACAAGTAAACTTGCAAAACTTGCTAAGTCGAGTTGAAGGCTTTGATACTGAAGTTCCTTGGGAAAATATATTATCTCTGGGAGAACAACAACGCCTTGCCTTTGCACGACTGTTAGTTACTCATCCTAACTTTACTATCTTAGATGAAGCAACAAGTGCCTTAGATTTAACAAATGAAGGAAGTTTATATCAACAGTTACAAGATACCAAAACAACGTTTATTAGTGTTGGACATAGAGAAAGTCTATTTAATTATCATCAATGGGTTTTAGAACTGGCACAAGATTCCAGTTGGCAACTTATATCTGTGCAAGATTATCGGTTGCAAAAAGCAAAAGAAATTGTCACTAATACTTCCGAAAATACTGAAATTCCAATAGATAATCCATCTCAAAATCAGCCCTCAAATCAAATAGAGAGCAGTACAAATAAAAAGCTTTCTCATAAGGGAATGAACGAATTAACCTAAATGTTGAGTTTCGGTACAAAACTTCACGCCATTCCTAGCGGGTGAGACTTGTCAAATTTGGGTTTGACGCACTCACACTAAACTAAAGTTATCTCTACTATATTTCTGAGTTTGCACTCAAGGCGGTGTAGAGACGATTTTCCTCCAAAGTCCTAAAGGGCTTCGGTTTCAATCAACGAACCGCACGATCCAGACGTGCCCGTTTCCGTGCATCTGGCTCCCGATGTTCTCAGCTTGCGCTTTTGCTCATGTGCTTGTAATCCGTAGCAACTCTCGTGAATTGCTTCAAGATTATTTTTCTTCCAGTTGGCGTGGTTTCCGTCGATGTGATGCAGGTGAACCCATTCCTCATCGATGAACTTAAGACCACAGGATGCACATTTGGGAATGCCTTGTCTAGTAATTTCTTACTAGAGTAGCGGTTTTGCTTGGTTTCCTTGTTGAATACCTTGTAGGCTCTTGTTTGGATGTGATAATCCTTGGTTATACATCAGACCCCTTTGCTTGAATTTCATCAAAAATAATTAATTAAATAAAGGATACAATTTTTCATAAAAAATTATATTATTCTACGCAAAAATACTTAAAAAATAAACTTTTATTCAAGGTATCAAAACTCCGTTTATTTATTTATAAAGCATTCCGGAAACAGGAGGTAATGTCAGAAAAACTAAATAATAAGGACTTACTGAGTAACCAGGTCATGACTAACCACATAATCGGTAAATTACTACAAGGGCGTTACCAAATTCTCCAAAGCCTGGGTGCAGGGGTATTTGGACAAACATACATAGCTGTAGACGTAGATTATCCACAGAGTCCCAAATGCGTTGTTAAGCAAATTAAAGTCAACAGTTCCGAACCTGGCTACTTGGAAATGCTCAGGTTAATGTTTCTAACTGAAACTGAAACTCTCAAGCATCTGGGAAGCCATCAACAAATTCCTGAATTTATCGCCTGCTTTGAAGAAAAAAACCAGTTTTATTTAGTCCAAGAGCTAATTGAAGGACATGCCCTGACTGCGGAATTACCCATTGCTCAACAGTGGGGGTGTCTGTGGAGTGAAAGGGAAGTTGTAGAATTTTTAATAGATGTCTTAGGTATTTTAGAATTTGTTCACTCTCAAGGCGTAATTCATTGTGACATCAAACCCGAAAACCTGATTAGACGTAATAGCGATGCCCTACGCAAGTTAGTTTTGATTGACTTTGGCTCAATCCAGTCTATCGATTTTGGTATCGGTGCAGAATTGCCGATTTATAGAATTCCCGTCACCTCATTAGGATACATACCACCAGAGCAATTTATTGGTCAAACACAGCCCAACAGTGATATTTATGCTTTGGGTATGATTGCTATCCAGGCTTTAACTGGGTTAGAACCACTACAATTAAAAGTTGATCCTCATACTAATGAGATTTTTTGGCGTTCTCAAAACACGCCAGTTAATGATTATCTAGCTGCTGTTCTCAGCCAAATGATCCGCTACGATTCTCAAAATCGCTTTCAGTCTGCGACTGAGGTGCTGCGGGTACTCAAACAAATAGTATGGGAAACTCAGCCACCAGAAACGTTAGAAGCAGATAATCAATTTTTTCCAGAAGTGGCGATTGAAGATGATAATCCGACATCTGGCAAATTATCTCCGTTATTCACGGGAATGAAAGTCGGACTAGCAGCTAATTCTTTATTGATGGGATTTGGTGCATATTCTTTAATTAATACTGCTCCTGCATACTCAGAAACAGAAACTTTATCTAAAGCAACACAAGAATATCAAGCTGGGGATTTGCAAGAAGCGATCGCACTTATTAAATCAATTCCCTCCCACAGTAATGTTTATCCAGAAGCGCAAGCCACAATTGAAGAATGGCAAGAGCAATGGCAAGTTGCAGCACAACAATATGAAATAGCTCAAGTAGCTTTTCATGAGAGCCGATGGTCAAATGTTCTTGATGCTGTTTATCAAATTCCAAATATTTCATATTGGCAATCTAAAACAGATAAACTAGTTCAGCAAGCATACGTCAATATTGAAGCACAGACACAAAACTTATTAGCAAAAGCTTACAAAAGTGCCCAGATAAAAGATTTTTCTAGTGCATTACAATATCTACGGCAAATTCCTAAAGAAAGTCGTGCCGGTGCTTTAGTTCAAGAAAAGTTGGCTGAATACAACCGAAAGCGCCAAATCAGAGCAGCTTACTTTTTACAAAATGCTTACAAAAAAGCATCTATTGGTGATTTTGATCTCGCTGTGAAATTTCTCCGAAATATTCCCCAAGATGCTCTAGTTTATGCTCAAGCTCAAGTCAAATTGAATGAGTATACTCAAAAACAACGGTTGCAGTTTGGCAATCAAAAGGTAGCTTATGGAAAAATAAAAAATTCATTTGTCTCTAAAAAATTAACTGCTAAAACTGAATATCTTCAGGAAGTAAATTACCTGCAAGAAGTGAATATTCGATAGTTACAGCAATGTTTAGATAAATTGACTTTTTACATACATAACTTTTAAAATGTGAGTAGGGGCATAATATATTTTGCCCCTACATCCCACCTTCCGCACCCAGTACTGTCACAATCGGTTATTACTGAGATTGATTCATCAATAAAGAATTAAATAACACATTAAATGAGCAATAAGCAGCGTAGCTCTATGCTTGGTTCGTAAGGATCGTAGGTTACATAGGTTGGAACTTGGAGAATCTTTTCGTAATAATGGAGTTTACCGTAGGGTGGAGTTGAGCGGACTGATAGTTCTCCGCCTTCTGTGTCTGAGAGAAATTCCATCACCACAGCCACAGCAGCACCTTCTAAATTTGGGGTATAGCTGCGACGAACTACATTTGTTCCTACAGACTGCACTTGAGGGACATAAAACCAGTCTGGGGCTTTGACAACGATTTTTTTGTTGACTGTGGCTACAAGTCCAAAATTAGAGCCAATCAGCATTTGAGACTGGATGCGTCCTGTGCTTCCCAAAGCATCGGTAAGCGCAGCAGCGATCGCAGGTTGTTGAATATTTTCCACTGGATCGTCAGGTAAAATGAAGTCGGCAGGAAGTGCTTCCCAAGTAACAGTAGGTTCTTTTTGGATGGGGTTAACTTGTAAAACCATAAAACTACTCCTAATATTAATGCACAGTTATTAGTTACTTTTAACAAATCTTCAGGGCGCACAACTGTGCATTTTTACTATAAATCTGGAAAGATTCTCTGAGAGGTGTATATACTACTCGTAGTCAAGCACTTAGCAGGTGTGAGTATGATAGTTGAGTGGTTTACTCTCTGGATAGGTCAAAAAGCGGTTGGATTTCTAGTCAAAACTATTATTAGCGAAGAATTTTTCAAAGATTTAGTCAAGGACTACGCTAAAGATTTTTTTAAACATATCTTTAATAATGCTGTAACTGCGCCCTTTAAGCAAGAACCGCTTCAGAAAGCTGTAGTTATGGCGCTGACAGAATTTTTGCAACTGATGCAGCAGCAGTTAAAGGTTCGTTGCAAACTTGATGAAGCTGAAATTAAAAATTATGCTGAAGATATCAAGATATTTATCCGTGAAAAATCGGTTAAAGAAATTCTTGGTCAGGCTTTTGATATTAAATGTGATTCTCTAGATTTTAAAACACTCGCAGATAGTTGGAAAAGACTTCAACTCCAACCTCTACCACCTAAATTTAACTGGCAAACAATTACAGAACAGTATCTCATCCAAGTTCAAGATATTCTTTCGGATTCGGAAGAGTTACGCTATATTTTAGAACTTCAAAAATTATCCAGTATTGACAAAACTTTAAAAGAAAACGCTGATATTCCCAAGGATTTTAATTTACCGCAATATTTAGAAACTATTCGTGAACGCTACGGAAATCTGAAGTTAGATAGTTTAGAAACTACATCCCGCGAACATCCGGTAAATTTATGGCAAATGTTTATCCCGCAAAATGTGCGCCAAGTTTATCAGGTTTTACCCGAACTGCCTAAAGAACATCTCCGTCGGCTAAAAGAGAGTAATCAATTAGATACGGAATTGGAAATAGAAAAATTTCAAGAAGAAACAGAACGTTATCAACGCACTTATTTTGAGCAGCCAATCCGTTCAATATTAGATGTTATCCGAGAGAAGCAACGTAAGAATTATCTAGTTATTTTAGGCGATCCTGGTTCCGGTAAGTCTACATTGTTGCAATACCTAGCGTTGGATTGGGTAGAAAAAACTCTTGAACAGAATGATTTTAATCTGCCAATTCCTTTGCTGATTGAATTACGCAATTATCAGCGCGATCGCGATGCGGGTAATTGTAATAACTTTCTCCAATTTTACCATAATAGTCCCAATTGTTTTTATCACCTCAATCAGCATAAATTGCATGAGCAGCTAAAGGCTGGTAACGCTTTAGTCATGTTTGATGGTTTGGATGAAATCTTTGAATCGGCGAAGCGGGAGGAAGTCATTACCTCTATTCATCGCTTCACTAATGAATATCCCGATGTGCAGGTAATTGTCACTTCTCGGATCATCGGCTATAAACAGCAACAATTGCGAGATGCAGAGTTTCGCCACTTTATGTTGCAAGATTTAGAACCAGCACAGATTCAAGATTTTATTGAACGTTGGCATGATAAAACTTTTAGTCAAGCGGAAGAAAGAGATAAAAATATCAAACGAGAGCGGCTACAAAGAGTAATTAATGAATCGAAAGCAATTGCCGAACTTGCACAAAATCCTCTGCTGTTAACGATGATGGCAATTCTCAATCTCAAGCGAGAATTACCCAGAGATAGAAGTGAACTGTATAAAGATGCTTCAGAAGTTCTGCTGCATAATTGGGACGAGGGACGCAATTTAAAGCCTGATGAACGTCTGGATATTATTGATTATAAAGATAAACAGGCAATGTTGCGTCAAGTTGCTTATCAAATGCAAACCAGTGAAAAAGGTTTAGCTGGCAACATTATCTATGCGGATGATTTAGAAGCAATCTTCACTAAATATCTGCAAAGCATACCAGTGGGTGATGCTAGAGATAAAGCCAGACGGTTGATTAAACAACTGCGCGATCGCAATTTTATTTTATGTTTCTTCGGTGCAGATTACTATGCCTTTATGCATCGGACTTTTTTAGAATATTTCTGTGCTTGGGAGTTTGTCTGGCAGTTTGAGAAGGAACGCAGCATTACAATTGAGTTTCTCAAAACTGAAGTTTTTGGCAAACACTGGCAAGATGAAACTTGGCATGAGGTATTGCTGTTAATTGCCGGAATGATTGAGCCAAAATTTGTTGGTGAAATTCTTGATTACTTGATGGCGCAAAATGGCGAAGAGGAAAAATTTATCAACCTTTTTTTAGCGGCTAAGTGTCTTGTAGAAGTGAGAAATCGCTTGGTGATTGCATCAGTGGCTAATAAATTGCTTAACGAATTAAAAGACTTAACTAAATATGACCTATGGTACTATTACGAACTCTATGATGATGAAGAAGAAACTGAGCTAGTTCAGGAAATTCGCAATCAAGCAGTAGCAACAGTCGCCGCAATTTGGAAAGATAACAGCGATACCTTACACTGGCTCAAAGACCGCGCCACTGCTGATGATAATTGGGATGTGCGAAGTGCAGCCATCCAAGCATTAGCTAGCAATTTCCCAGATGACCCGGACACCCGCTCGATTCTCAAAGACCTCGCCACTGCTGATGATAATTGGGATGTGCGAAGTGCAGCCATCGAAGCATTAGCCAGCAATTTCCCAGATGACCCGGACACCCGCTCGATTCTCAAAGACCGCGCCACTGCTGATGATGATGAAAATGTGCAAGGTAAAGCCATCGAAATATTAGTCAGCAATTTCAAAGATGACCCGGACACCCGGTCGTTTCTCAAAGACTGCGCCACTGCTGATTATGATTGGGATGTGCAATGTACAGCTATCGAAGTATTAGCCAACAATTTCCCAGATGACCCAGACACCCACTCGATTCTCAAAGACCGTGCCACTGCTGATGAATATCCTGTGCGATATGCAGCCATCGAAGCATTAGCCAGCAATTTTCCAGATGACCCAGACACCCACTTGATTCTCAAAGACCGTGCCACTGCTGATGAATCTGCGAACGTGCGACGTGTAGCCATCCAAGCATTAGCCAGCAATTTCTCAGATGACCCGGACACCCGCTCGATTCTCAAAGACCGCGCCACTGCTGATAATGATGAGAATGTGCGAGGTGCAGCCATCCAAGCATTAGCCAGCAATTTCCCAGATGACCCGGACACCTCCTCGTTTCTCA
>NZ_JBALDM010000024.1:0-33583 GCF_036917435.1 Nostoc sp. | reverse complement strand
TCCCAATTCCCAATTCCCAATTCCCAATTCCCAATTCCCAATTCCCAATTCCCAATTCCCAATTCCCAATTCCCAATTCCCAATTCCCAATTCCCAATTCCCTTTTTCAAGATTCTTTAGCAGAAAACCACTTATCATATAACGATTGATAAGTGCCGTTTTCTCTGAGATTTAGCAGAGCTTGATTAATTGGTTTGCGGTAGGGACTGTTGTTAGGCAGAATGATTCCGTAGCTTTCTTCACGTAAGATAGTGCCAACAATCTGTACTTTCCCTTTACCTTCGTTGGCAGCATAGTAGAGAAGTACAGGTGCATCAAACACCACGGCATCAGCTTCTTTTGTTTGCAAAGCATTGTAAGCTTCCTCAATTTTGGGGACTTCTGAAACCGAAATATGATGTTCTCGCAGATATGTGGCTGCTGTGCTACCCGCAGTTGTAGCCACTACCTTGCCAGGTAAATCGTCTATACTTCTGATATCGCCCTGAAGTTGCTGCACAGTTAATGAAGTAGTCACGCTGGCTGTAAAGTAGGCGACAAAGAGGACTCCGATAAACATCCAGACTACAGCTATTAAACGTCCCAGCGCTCCCTTGGGCATTTCATCGGCTTGGGTTGCTAATGTGGCAGATGCCCACCAACAGGCTTTGAAGATGCCAGGAAAGTATGATTGAGAAATCATCCCTTCTGTATGATTGCGTTCAGATAACCAAACAATGTGGGCTACTAAGACAATTAGCACTATCGCAATGCCTATCACCTGCAAGAGGCCAGTAGAGAAAAACAATTGCAAAATATTTGGAAAGGCACTGCTTTTACTCTCTAGCTTTCGTACCATAATTTGCAGCCCTCCAGCAAAAATGGGTAATGAGAAGTCAAAATTCTGTTCGCGTTCGGCTGTAATCGATATAGCTGCAATCCCTAAGTTAGCTTTGCTGTCCTTAATAGCAGAAATCAATTCTGGTACACTGGAATATTCAATAAATTTAGACTCTACACCTATTTGGGTAGCAATGCTGCGCCAGAGGTCAATACTAAATCCCGATAGTTCGCCTTTGTTTGAGAACACAAAGGGCGGTATAACTCGTGTAGCAACTAATAACGGTTGTTGGGGTTTTGGTTTTTGAGCTAGTCCTGGGGATGCGATTAACAAAAATGCCAGAATCCCACCTACTAATGCTAGGCAGGTACACAAAACTATGGAACGTCTGGTTTTGTTTTTGCGGTTATGTCTGTCAAAATAACCAATCGAGCTTTTCCTTCCAGCTATAAGTTGGCGAAATCTAGTAGCGATCGGTACTCCTCTAGTCGTTGATTCATTGGACATTTGTGGAAAACGCATACATATACCCATCGTTACGATGAATTGATCTACAGTACTTATGGCGAACAGGGCTAACTTTGCCTATCGGTGTTCTCATTTCAAAAACCCCGCTTTCTCGGACGGTTAGCCTACCAATATGAGTACCTACAAACTTCCCTGTTGGAAGGATTGCCCGTACCATGTCTCCAGTCTGGAAACTAAAGAAAGTCTTGCATCGTGTTCGATGACGGACTGGGAAACCGTACTTATTGGGTGTACACATTTGACGGTTTCCCCACCCTTTAGCAGTGATTAACAAAGGGGTTGATGTGAGGATTTGCAAACTATCTACTATCCCTACGCAAGCCGCATCTAGCCAGTGAGTTTTAGGGATCGATAGCCTGACTCGGTTGTATTTAGTCCTACCACCTGTCCCCGTTTCTACAGGTAAGCCAGTGCTTTTGAGTTTGTTGAATAATGCCCAGCGAGTTGAGTTAACTGCTGCTGCGTCAATGAGAGTAAGTTTAGCTTGTCTCAAAATACGGGATAGAACATTAGGCTTTTTGGCTAGAAAGTCATTAACATCTTTGTTTCCCTTCTTTTGGTTGCAATCATGGCAAGCTAGTGTCAGATTAGAAATTCTATCACTTCCTCCCTTTGATTTTGGATGAATGTGTTCAATCTCAAGAGGGACATTTTCAACGCCACAATAAGCGCATTTTCTGCCCCACTTTTCAAGTAAATATTCCCTGACTTCATATCCAGCAAGTTCGCCTTGTTGGTATTCCTTGCCGGATATTTCAGGATTTTGCATCGATTGAAGATCAAATTTAACTAACTCTTGGGATATGCCAGTAATCGACACATATCGAGTTATCCGATTAACCCAAGTTAAGATATTTTCAACTCTAGAGTTAAGACTCGGTGCTAACCATCCTTGGGAACGACTACGGTTAAGAAAACGTGGTTTCCGGTAACGGGTCTTACGGTTACGACGGTTGCGGCGAATAGCGTGGCGTGATTCTAAATCGTTTTTGATTTGTTGCCCACGGTGAGTTAATTCCGCACCCCAGACAACTTTCTCACCTTGCATAATTGCTAATCCAGTAGTTTTAGAACCTGGATCAATTTTTAACTGATGTGGTTCTATTCCAGTATTGGGAACCGCGTATTTCAAGATAATTGTGAACGGGTAACGGCGATATATTGCCGCTTGCTGCATCTTTAATAATCGTCTTGCCTGCCCTGGTGGTATTGGACTTAATGGTTGTTTGTTGGTGTCAAGCACAAATACAAAATTAGACATTTATTGTCCTCCCATTACTGGGGTTATGTTTTCCTCGCTAATGTTTTAAAAACTTGTTAGGTCAAAGACACGGACTTAACCAAATAAATCTGTTTAATCTTTGACGACAGAGCTACAAGCTGGAAAGCACCTGTAGGTGTCATGATTTTTAAAACGTAGCTTTCGCTTAAGCTGGCTATCTATTCAGCTTCCGTACTAGATGTCTAGTTTTGTCCACTGTTTGGTGAATAGCATTTATCATCAAAATCATCTTAGGGGTATATGCAAGGTATATTTATCATGCCCACCCCAGATCAAATATCACAAATAGTATCAAGAGTGCTGAGTGCTGAGTCAATACGGTTCAGATAAGCCCAGAACCCTTATGTAGAGACGCGATAAATCGCGTCTCTACAACCGTCAAAATGGGTTTAACAGATTACTATCTACTCAAAAACATAGTCAATACCACTCCCAGAATAATCGATCCACCACCAAGGATGAATGACCAGAAACGATGGTAACTGTTGACAATAGTGCCATTTTCACTCTGGAGTTGAATCAGATCCATCCAAGGTGCAACACCTCGACGGAACCAACCCACAGCCCCCACTTGTTCACCAATCAAACTTTTCACTCGCTTCATCCCAAACAAGAAATTGCCAATGGGGCCAAAGCGTGAGGCATAATGCAAATAAAGCATCCCGCTACGATCTTGAATTTTTAAATCGGAACCAAACTTATAACCAGCGTCGCCACGACCAATAAGTAAACCTTCCAGCTTTGCAGGTTGTCCGCGTAACGGACTGGCATAAGGGTCTGACATCAGAGTGAGAATGTCAGTTTCTGCTGCTTGCTTGTAGTCGGGGAACATCACCAAGGCTTTAACCAGAATCCCCATTCCTAAACCGATAAGTGGCGCACCAAATCCTAAACCTGTATTTGGAGAACTTGACCACAGAATTACACCTATTACCAAACCAACCAAGAAACCAATTGTTTCAGCGCCATACAGCACAACATCTAAAAAGAAGTTGCCGTAAAGCCTACTCTTACTCAGAGTTTTGCCTTCTCCAATAACTCGCCCCATATCAAACTCAGTTGATAAACCCAATTGTTCGGCATAAGTGCTTAATGCACGAACTCGCTTACCTGTCAATGGATGAGTTGAATTTAATTCCATCCACCAGCCCCAAGGGTTAAACATATCCCACAGAAAGACGCGACCAATTTTTTGGGTATCGGATGAAATGCGGTAAGCGGTTCCTGTAGAAGCGGCGGCTTTATGATCGTAGATACCCAAGGCACGAGTCCCTTCAATTAAACTGCTGGGTTCTTGTGTCCGCGAACCTTCTTCTAATATTCCGTAGGCAATCTTCACTAAAGCGCGGGATAATCCATTGGGATTACCTGTACTTTCGGCTGCAAAGTGATCAGCAAAGTATTCCCGTGTGCGTGAGAGGTACAGCAGTAGATAAGTACCAATGATATAAAAGACGTAGGCAACTAAAGCAGCAGTTTGGATGGCATCTTTAATTTTGCTATCGCCACCACGCCCTAATCTTCTAGCTGTGATGTAAATTAGGTAGCAGATTTGCACTAAGGTGGAAGCGATAGTCATCACTGCAAAGTCCCAGTGGACAATGTGCCCCAATTCATGGGCGTAAACTGTAGCAATTTCATCATCATCCAGATATGTGAAAAGTCCCTGGCTGACGACTAAGCGGGCGCTATTCGGTAATGAACCGTAAGTAAAAGCTGTGGGGTTTTGGTCGTTAATGATTCCTAGCCGTGGTGCTTTCAGCTTTTTCTGTTCACAGACTTGGCGAATAACTTTAGCTGTCTCTGGACTAAGGCTTTCAACTTCAGCTAACTCTACCCAGCGAGTTTGGTAAAGCCAGCTTTGAGTTAAGTCCATGAGAAATGGAGATAGGAAAAAGGCGGCGATATTAAAGACTAGGGTAATACCAATAGCGATCGCTAACCCTTGGAGTGGATCGTTGCTACCGAAGATAAATACTAAGCTTAAACCTAAAACAAACACCATGCCAAACAACAAGGTCATGGTGACACCAGAAGCTAATGCTAAACTACCACCCACACCCCCCATCGCTAATTTCATCCCAGTAGTGGCGGCACGTCCAGCTTTTTGCCTGGTGTTAGATTGGGTTGCTGACGTTTGGCGGAAAGATTGACTAGCTTGTTCTGCCCAACTGCGAGTTTGTGGGTTTTCACTCATCATTAACTTTTGACAGAGGATTTTGGCTTTTTCGATTTCGCCTGTGGCTTGATAGGCTTTCATTAGCCACATCTGTGCTGAAATATAATCTGAGGAATCGTGTTCAGCGCAATCGCGGCAGAATTTTTCGAGCAATTTAACCGCTTCTTGATAACGCTTGTCTTTTAAGGCATCTAATCCAGATTGCAATGACATAGGATCTCCCCAGTAAAGGAGTGGTATTTAATCGAACAATACTCAATAGATCCAACTCTCGTCACTACAATTTCGCAAAAGTTCAAATAATGGCAGTATAAATTGCTTATTTAAGAAAAAGGCTAGAGAAACATAAATTCTGATGTCTCTCTAGCCTACGGTACGCATAAATCATTTTTAAGGCTTTCAAATAATGCCTGTAATAATACTTAGAATATTTATATAGTAGTTAAGTTGTTACTCTTTCTGTGCCTGTATTTCATATTCACAGAATAAATGTTTTGAACCCAGTTTTGCCTCACCCGATCAGAGTAATTGTTGATTACCCAGATGGTTCACCCGATTGGAGGAAGACGATAAGCAACGATCGACTGAGATTGATAAGATGAAGAAAAGGTAAAGATTTTTGCTATGACTATTTTTGATATTAGTTCTCCCCTAATTGCGATCGCCCAAAAAACCCGCAAAGCCTCAAGTAAGCTGGCGATTCTCTCGACTGAGGCAAAAAATCAAGCAATTGTTGCGATCGCGCAAGCTTTAGAATCGGCTAAAGATGAAATTTTACAAGCAAATGTTGCAGATTGTGAAGCTGCTAATGCCGAAGGAATTCCCCAACCGCTTTATAAACGCTTGCAGCTAGATGAACATAAATTAAGAGATGCGATCGCTGGGGTACAAGATGTAGGTAGGCTAACCGATCCAATTGGTAAAATCCAAATTCACCGCGAACTTGATACTGGCTTAATTCTCAAACGAATTACTTGTCCTTTAGGCGTTTTAGGGATTATTTTTGAAGCACGTCCAGAGGCGGCGATTCAAATTGTTTCCTTAGCAATCAAATCGGGGAATGGTGTAATTCTTAAATGCGGAAAGGAAGCGGTGCGTTCTTGCGAAGCGATCGTTAAAGCAATTAAACAAGGATTATCTGAAACTGCTGTTAACCCTGATGCGGTACAGTTATTGACAACAAGAAAAGAAACTTTAGAACTTTTGAAATTAGATAAATATGTAGATTTAATTATTCCTAGAGGTTCTAATTCCTTTGTGAGGTTTGTACAAGAAAATACACGCATTCCTGTATTAGGTCACGCTGATGGAATTTGTCATCTTTATATAGATAAAGCTGCCGATATTTCTAAAGCAGTTCCGATTACTGTTGATGCCAAAGCACAATATCCTGCTGTTTGTAATGCGATTGAAACTTTACTAGTTCACCAATCAATTGCTACAGAGTTTTTACCCAAAGTTGCTGCTGCTTTACAAGAACGCAACGTAGAATTAAGAGGTGATAAATGCACCTTGGAAATTTTGCCTAACATTGCAACTGCAACAGATATAGACTGGGAAACAGAATACAGCGATTTTATTTTGTCGATAAAGATTGTAGACTCGATAGAAGCTGCGATCGCTCATATTAACGAATATGGTTCTCGTCATACTGACGCGATTATCACTGAAGATTCTGAATCTGTTGAAACTTTCTTTGGATTGGTAAATTCAGCCAATATATTCCACAATTGTTCTACCCGATTTGCTGATGGTTTCCGCTATGGTTTCGGTGCAGAAGTAGGAATTAGTACACAACAAATGCCACCGCGTGGGCCTGTTGGTTTAGAAGGATTAGTGACATACAAATATCAAATGACTGGTGATGGACATATTGTAGCTACTTACACCGGGGCGAATGCTAAAGCTTTTACTCATCAGGATTTAGTGTAAAATATCATCAAAAGTATGGGTTTTAATGTTAATAGTTTATAGCGGTTTTCTGTTGAGTGACATACAAGAACCCCACCCCCAACCCCCTCCCCGCAAGCGAGGAGGGGGCTATAATGTAACTCATTTGATTAGGAAACAGTCTTTTTAAACTAATGCTTTCAGTATTTGTAGGGGAGTTTGGGGGTATCTTTGAGTTTGAAAACAGTTTCTAGTTGTATAGATGTACGATAATAGATATCAGCCAAGTTAGCTTTCTTTTAACTTTCATGCAGTTTGAATGGGATGAAGCTAAGAATCTCGAAAACATTCGCAAACATAAAATTGACTTTGCCGATGTCCCTAAAATGTTTGATAGTACGATGCTAATTGAGCTAGATAACCGTTTTGATTATGGTGAAGAACGCTGGGTAGGTATCGGTTTTCTCGGTAACGGCGTAGCGGTAGTCATCTGGACAGAACGGCAAAGTGATGTCATCCGAATTATTTCAGCACGAAGGGCAAATCGATATGAGCGCCAACGATTTGAACAATATATCACATACTAATTGGGAAGCATTGGAATCGATGTCAGATGATGACATTGATTATTCTGATATTCCACCGTTAAACAATGAGTTTTTCGATAAAGCAATGTTGAGATTACCAGCAACTCAAGCACAGAACTTAATTCAGATTGATCCAGATGTGATATCTTGGTTTCAATCTCAGAGTGTCGAATACAAAACACTCATCAATTCTGTCTTGCGTCAACACATCGAAAATAGTAGTGGCAAATGAGTAAAAATGTAGAAATTACCCGATAATTTTCGCATTTTAGTTACTTCATTTAAACTAATGCTTTGAGTAAAGCCTGAAGTTTAAGCTGCACCTCTGCAAATTCTTTGTCAGGATCAGAACCAGCGACGATACCAGCACCAGCATACAATCTCGCGCGATCGCCATCAATCAATGCTGAACGAATTCCCACAATAAACTCACAGTTTCCTTGAGAATCTATCCAACCTAGAGGCGCAGCATACAAACCTCTTTCAAAACTTTCGTAACGACGAATTTCGGCACAGGCTACATCTCGTGCTGCACCTGCAACGGCTGGTGTAGGATGCAATTGTCCAACAATCTTTAACGGGTGGATGTTGGCTGGAACTACAGCACTTATTGGTGTCCATAAATGCTGGATATTCGATAATTGTCGCAGCCGTGGTGCTAATATTTGTGGTGACAAACCTAGTTGTTGTAGGCGTTGGGTAATAAAATCAAGTACTAGCGAATGTTCGTGCTTTTCTTTTTCACTATTTAGTAAGCGATTGGCATTAGCCGCATCTTCAGCAGGAGTTTTACCTCGTGGTGCAGAACCAGCCAAAGCATCTGTAATTAACTGTTGATTATTAATACTAATTAATCTTTCTGGACTTGCACCAATAAAGTTTTGTCCTTTGCCATTACTTGTAGAAAAAATATAACAATTAGGATGATTTTGTCTAAGATTATTTAAGGATTTAACTAAGTCAAAGTTATTGCTTGATTTTACATCTAGTATATCTGCTAGGACAATCTTACTTAAATGACTAGACCTAATTTTTTCTAAAACAGATACTACTGAACGTTTAAACTGAGTAGCATTTGAGACAGATTTTTTGTAAAAGTTTGTCGGAAAAGAATCAATATTAGTAGAGTAATATTCTAAAGATTGGATAAATTCAATTTTATTTTGCACATTCTCCAACAACCTTTGAATATTTGTATTTTCATTAAGAATTATATTTGTTACTAATATACAACGCTGATTTTTAACAGCTACTTGCCAACGTGGAAGAAAAATGGTAGCAGATGGAAATGGATAATCCACTTGGGCGTTTTTATCAAAAAAGCTGAAATAAGAAAAAAAGTGAGGCCCAGAAAAAGGTTGATTAGCGTTACCAAAATTAATTATATTTTTTAGACAAGATTTGATAAAATATTCAGCTTGAGTAAAACGATCTGCACCATCAATCTGTAATTTTGCTACAGAATCAATTGCTGCGATCGCTTCGCCTTTAGCTCTGTCCTCAAAGTAAAAATTTATTTCATTTGCTTGTGTAAGTCGATCCAATACAAGTAAAGGATCAACTAAATCGATCTCTTGAGAGATACTGACAATTTGCTTATCATTATTTTGGAGGCACTTTTCTTGGACTGATAACAGAAATTGATATAAATCTTTGCGCTCTACAAACAAGTTGCTACGACATGGTGAAACTGTCATGGATCTAACGATAGTAAATTTTTTTTAAGTTACTTCCTAAAGTGTAATTAATCGTGGTCGTATTTTTATAGGTAACATATTAAGTTGCCATTTCACCAGCGTAGGATTTGCTTTATTCATGGTGTTCCTAGACCATAATAAGACAGTTTCAGCCTGAAACTGCAAGGTGAGGGTGAGTGTTAACAACACAAGGTTAACAAGTGATAGTTGTTTATATATCACCCATATTTAGCGCCTCTTTAAATCATAAAATCTCAAGTGTGAGTAATATTCCGGTAATTTAATTAATCACAACTGATGACTACCAAGCAAATTTTATATCCCAACACTAAGTTATGGATGGCAGCGATTAAGCCGCCAATGTATAGCGTTGCCATTATGCCCATTTGGGTAGGAACAGCAGTAGCTTATGCTGAAACTAAAAACTTTAATGGTGTAGTATTTTCTACTTTTGTAGCTGCGGCAATCTTAATTCTTGCCTGGGAAAATATCAGTAATGATGTCTTTGATTCAGAAACAGGTATCGATCAAAACAAGCATCATTCTCTGGTGAATTTAACTAGCAATAAGCTATTAATATTTTGGATAGGAAATTTTTGTTTAGGTTTGGGGTTGCTGGGCATATTAGCGATCGCCTTTTGGCAACAAGACCTAACTGTTATCGCCATCATTCTACTATGCTGTGGTTTGGGCTATATGTACCAAGGGCCTCCCTTTCGCTTAGGATATCAGGGTTTAGGCGAGATTCTTTGCTTTTTTGCCTTCGGCCCTTTAGCAGTAGAGGCAGCGTATTACAGCCAGACTCAAACTTGGTCAATGACAAGTTTAGCAGCCTCAGTGATTGTCGGCATTGCCACAACCTTAGTTTTGTTTTGCTCACATTTTCACCAAGTTAAGGATGACATAGCGGCAGGTAAGCGATCGCCTATCGTCCGTCTAGGAACCCAAAAAGGGGCGCAACTCCTAGTTTGGTTTACTGCTAGCATTTATCCCCTCACCTTGCTGTTTGTACTATTAGGGATTTCTCCAGCTTGGACATTACTGAGTTGGGTAAGTTTACCCTTTGCCGTCAAATTATGCCGCCACGTCCAAGAAAATCACAACCAGCCAGACAAAGTTAGTAACTGTAAATTCATCGCCGTAGCCGTGCATTTCTGGGCTTGCTCGTTGTTCGGCTTGGGATTTATTCTCTAGGGCATTGGGAATTGGGCATTGGGCAGAGGGAGAATGACAAGTGACATATAGATTTGAATTTCGTCCTTATCGGCGAAGATTTTTGCGATCGCTTACCACCAATCATGGTAAGTGGGATATTCGTGAAGGTATTATCCTCTGTCTTACAAATGAATCAGGTAAAGTTGGCTGGGGAGAAATCGCCCCCATTAGTTGGTTTGGTTCCGAAACCCTAGAACAAGCCTTAGATTTTTGTCGCCAACTCCCACAAGAAATCACAGACGAAACTATTTTCTCCATCCCAGATGAGTTACCTGCTTGTCAATTTGGCTTTGAGTCGGCCTTAGAGGGAGTGGGGAGTGGGGAGTGGGGAGTAGGGAGTGAGGGAGATAAAGAAAATAATTTCATAATTTCTAACTCTTCACTCCTCCCCTATAGCGGGTTACTACCATCTGGGGAAGCGGCTTTAAGTCAATGGCAAACATTGTGGCAGCAAGGATATCGCACGTTTAAATGGAAAATCGGAGTGGGTGCGATCGCTCATGAACTAAAAATTTTTGAGTCACTGATACACACCTTACCAGCCTCTACCAAACTGCGATTAGATGCTAACGGTGGACTTACCTATGAGGAAGCTAAATTATGGCTGTGGACTTGCGACAACCTCAAAGTAAATGGAGAAATACCCCTAGAAATTGAATTTATCGAGCAACCGCTACCTGTTGAGCAATTTCAGGAGATGTTGGAATTAAGTAGGAGTTATAAAACTGCGATCGCAATAGATGAATCTGTCGCCACACTTGCACAACTCGCTGCCTGTTATCAACAAGGTTGGCGAGGGATTTTTGTCATCAAGCCTGGAATAATTGGATCACCATCTCGTCTGAGACAGTTTTGCTACGAGTATGAAATTGATACTGTATTCTCATCAGTATTTGAAACTGCGATCGCAAGACAGGCAGCACTCCAACTAGCAGCCGAATTATCCCAAAACAATAGAGCAATTGGTTTTGGCATCGACCATTTTTTTGAACAAGAAGAAACGTGGTTTCAAACTTTATGGAACGACCTTTAGACTGTCTTAATAACCTGGCTCAAGATGATTGGCTTATCGGTTATGACAGCCGCCAATTTAATAAAATAGCTCAAGAATTATATTTAGAACTAACACAATTATCAGCGTCTGGAACATCACCAAAAATCATCTTAGCTGAACGCGAACCAGTACGGTTTTTAGCAAGCTTTATTGCCGCTTGTGCAGCTAATTGTCCAGTTTTTCTGTGTAACCCCGACTGGGGAACACAAGAATGGCAGCAAGTCTTTGATTTAGTACAGCCAGATATTATTTTGGGAATGGGGCATGGGGCATGGGGAATGGGGCATGGGAATAATACTCAATGCCAAATTCCTAATCACATCATGATTTCTACAGGTGGTTCATCGGGACAGATTAAATTTGCTATTCATACTTGGGAAACTCTCACAGCATCTGTACAAGGATTTATAAAATACTTTCAACTAAAGCGAGTTAATTCGTTTTGTGTATTACCGCTATATCACGTTAGCGGTTTAATGCAATTTATGCGTTCTTTCACTACGAAAGGTAAATTGGCTATTCTGCCATTTAAAGCTGTAGAATCTGGTCAAATATTAAATATTAAACAATCAGAATATTTTATATCTTTAGTACCAACACAGTTACAACGCCTTCTACAAAATCCAGAATTAACTGAATGGCTATCCCAATTTAATACTGTACTTTTGGGAGGTGCGCCAGCATGGAACGAACTACTAGAAAAAGCCAGATTTCATCGTATCCGATTAGCACCTACCTATGGCATGACAGAAACAGCCTCTCAAATTGCCACCCTCAAACCAGATGATTTTCTCATCGGTAAAATTAGCAGTGGTCAAATTCTTCCCCACGCCAAAGTAACTATTCAGAATCAGCAAGGCGAAATTTTAAATTCCAATCAAATCGGAAATATCACCATTCAGGCTCAATCTTTAGCCCTTGGTTACTATCCGATAACCAGAGAAAATCAAACTGATTTCCAAGTAGATGATTTAGGATTTTTAGACAATCAAGGTCATTTAAATATTGTCGGACGTAACAGCGACAAAATTATTACAGGTGGAGAAAATATTTATCCAGCAGAGATTGAATCAGCTATACAAGCCACTCAAATGGTTGCCGATATCTGTGTCATCGGCATCCCAGATAAACATTGGGGACAAGCCTTAACAGCGATTTATATTCCAAAAAAATCAGATACCTCTGCCTTAAAAATTCAAACCCTACTCAAAGACAAACTCAGCAAATTTAAAATCCCAAAATATTGGATTCCCCAGCAAAACCTACCCCGCAACTCTCAAGGTAAAATCAACCGCCAACAATTACAACAAATAGCCACAGAATTCCTCCAAAACCCCATTACATAACCTATCTCAACCTTCTTCTCTCTGCGTCTCTGCGGTTCGTTTCCAACCACTGAATAATCTCATCAGCTAATTCTTGCTTACTTCTACTACTTGCATCAATACAAACGTGCCTAGTAATAGCCTTAGCAACTACCACCTCACCCACACTAATTTCATAAGTAACTTCAAACTTCTCAACACCTATTTTTTGGGGAATTAAACTAATCAGCAACTTGTCCCCGACAAACATAGGGCGCAAAAAATCGACACTAGCATGAACAATAGGAAACCCCACAGACGGATTAGTAAAAAAGTTTTTGAGATTAATACTTGATGCTTCTAAAGATTCTTCATAAGCTTCATGGCAAATAACCAAAACGTTAGCAAAATAAACTACCCCAGCAGCATCAGTATCTTGAAAACGAACCGTGCGGTTATAAGTAAAAGACATTTTTGATAATTGAATTACAAATTATGTTGACTCTAACGGCGGAACCTCGAAGTCATTAAACGAGGAAACATTGTAAGACGAAGCGTTTAAAGCCTTCACCAGCTTACCGTCAAGAGTCAGCAAAGTAGCACCTACCTGATGTGAAAGTGCTACATAAGAGCCATCGTAGGCAGAGATTCCATAATTTAATGCGATCGCAACTGCATCCGCCATCAAGTCAGCCGTAGAGACAACACGCTTTAGGGTTGCTTTTGAGAGTAGCTAAATCTGCTGGCACATCACCAACAGCATAAAGTCTGGCGCGGACATACTTCCAAATGATATTCCCACACTCAATGTAAAACAGGTCTGGGACAAAGATTGCAGTTTCGGGATTAGCAAGATGAGCAAACAGTTGATTAACCTTCGGAGTTAGTGGATCGTCTGGTATAAATTGCTTAATAGCTACACTTGCGTCTACAACACATCTGAGAGGGATAGTCATCTGTCTCTGTCTTCTCGGATTAATGCAGTACTATCAGGCCATTCGCCATCAGTCTGGCGACTCTCACGGCGAAGGCGGATTTCCTCTAGAAGTTTTGGGACATTTTTTCGTCTTTCTTCTTCCGTTTGCTGTGTTTTTGCCTGCAAAGCATTCTGCAAAATTGTAATAACTTGAGCATCAACTGAGCTATTTTCAGCTTTAGCTAACTGTTGCAGCCGTTCGTATAACTCATCGGGAATATCTAGCGTATGAAGGTTAGCCATTGATTGACCTCCCAAAAGAATTTATTGGTAATGGTAGCATGATGGCAGTAGCAGGGAGAGGTTAGAGGCGATCGCCTTTGGTTTGTGGGTGCGATCGCTTTATTATCTCTACTACCCACCTGTTTATTAATCCTTGTCTTTTGATTTCTCTGACAGAGATTTTAGTGATGTTTTTCGTAAGACCCAATCAAGATAAAGTACAAGAATCTGCATTTTCAGAAAGTTGTTAGCACTTTTGATATTTGCATCACTCAGTAGCCATTTACAAAACTTTTCTAGCAGTATTCCAACAATAACTTCAACAGACTTATTTACAACCAGAGGGATTAGTGTTTCTAGCATTGCGATCGCCTCAGTAGCTTGACTGAGTTAAATGTCGCAATTTTCTTTTGTAGTTATTTATCTGACTTACCTTGACTTAGCCTGACTTAACTCCACATTTTGATAAAAACTTTGGCTACACTGGCTTATAAGTATTTGTGGGAGTGGTCAATGTCTATACCAGAGGACTTTCTTAAGCAACTGGAGCAATACAGTGAATTGTCGCACCGAGAGAAAGAAGTCTTTGTGGAAATATTCGGTCGCAGTAAGAATCGAGTCCACGTAACTCAAGAATTAAATATTTCCGAAAGTAACCTCAGCACTTGCCTTACAGGTATTTACAAAAAATTTTGCATCACTGGTAACGGCCCTGTTAAAGAAAGCCGCTTACGGGAGTATCTGAGCAAAAGATACTCACAGCGAAAACCCTCTGGCGATTTGATTACAGATGATGTAAATGATTCTATTGATACCTTAGTGCAAGAAATCCGCAAACAAATCAAACCCTACATCAAAGAAAAGTGCGGAACCATGCGGGTATTAGATATGCCTAAGCCAATTGAGTTAACAGGAAAACAAGGTATTTACACAAATGTCAATATTCTGGAGGCAATAACGGGACGAAGACGATTAAAAGTTGCGGAACTAATACAAATCTGTGACCATGATAATTTTGAGCGACTTGGACTTAGCGGAGTAAAACAGAAACGAGTCTCAGGATTAGAGGTTGTACAGCGTTATAGTAAGCTGATGGTTTTAGGTAAACCAGGAGCAGGAAAAACCACTTTTTTAAAATATCTAGCAATGCAGTGTATTGAAGGGGGATTTCAAACAAACAGAGTTCCCTTATTTATCACATTAAAAGATTTTGCAGAAGCACCTAAAAAACTAGATGTTTGGAAATTTATTGTTCAACTATTATCAAGCTGTGGGGTAACTCATGCCAGTGTAGTAGTAGAGAAACTGTTGAAACAGGGTAAGGCATTGGTATTGCTGGATGGGTTAGATGAAGTACGAGAGGAAGACACCAAGTGGGTTTTACAACAAATTCGGGAATTTTCTGACTTGTTTCATACTAATCAGTTTGTAATTACCTGTCGTATTGCTGCCAAAGAATACACTTATGAAAGTTTCACAGAAGTGGAAATGGCAGATTTTGACGAAAAACAAATAGCAATTTTTGCTCGAAATTGGTTCCAGTTGACTGATCCAGTTAAAAGTCAAAGATTCATTCAAAAACTGAAGGATAATAAACCAATCCAAGAACTAGCAAGTAGTCCTTTACTTCTGACATTATTGTGTTTGGTGTTTGGAGATAGTGGAGATTTCCCAGCAAACCGTTCTGAACTTTATCAAGAAGGATTAGATGTATTACTGAAAAAATGGGATGCCAAACGCAACATTGAGAGAGAGCAGGTGTATAAAAACCTATCTTTGCAGCGTAAGGAAGACTTGCTGAGTCAAATAGGCTTAACTACCTTTGAGCAGAAAGACTATTTCTTTAAGCAGAAAACTGTCGAAGCATACATTGCTGATTTTATTCGCAACTTACGCAATGCTGACACAGATCCAGAAGTATTGAAACTTGATAGTGAAGCCGTTTTAAAGTCTATTGAAGCACAGCATGGTCTATTAGTAGAACGAGCAAAGGGCATCTATTCCTTTTCTCACTTAACGTTTCACGAGTATTTTGCCGCAAGAGAAATAGTTGCCAACTCTGACTGGGAAACTTTGCTAGAGCATATCACAGAGAAACGCTGGCGGGAAGTTTTTTTACTCATAACAGGGATGATGAGGAAGGCTGATGATCTGGTGTGGATGATGAAGATACAAATTGATAAACTTTTAGCACAAGATGAGAAAATACAGCAATTTTTAGTATGGGTAAATGAGAAGACCATTTCAGTTGTAACTATTTACAAACCAGGGGCAGTTCGAGCTTCATACTTTGTCTTTACAGATGAAATTATGAATAATATTACTATTTGTAACGCGAATGGTAAATATATATGTTACTCTGATTTAGCCCAAAAAATAGATCAAAGATTATTTAAAAAATATCAAAATAATGAAATTTCTATTGATAATCTAATGTCTTTCTTGATTAGTAACTCATTAGAGGTTGATTTCTATCATAAAAATTTATGTAGTCTTGTTGAAGATATATCAAACTCAGATTTTCAGCAACAGATTAGAGAGATTCAGAATGAACTACCTAGTTTAACTCAAGATAGAGAAGTTCTTTTACAGTGGGCAGTTACCGATAGATATATTTGGGTTGAAAAACTTCGCTCTGTAATAATAAAAAATCGTAATATTGGGCATGACTGGCAATTCAGCGACATACAGAAGAAACTGTTAAACCAGTATTATGATGCAAATAAACTCTTGGTGGATTGCTTAAATAGTGATTGTTATGTTAGCCGAGAAGTCAGGCAGGAAATTGAAGATACCTTGTTTTTACCAATTAAAAGTTAAGAATTTAGTAAAAACTGAGACAATGCCAAACACAAAGGAGAAAACGGTATAGTAATTTATTTTAATTTTTAATTTTGACTAATGAAGAAAGATATTTGCGATCGCACTTTTACTTTTTCAGTTCGTATAGTCAAATTGTGCCAGTTTTTAGATGACAAACCAGGAGTAGCGCGAACACTTGCTCAACAGTTGTTAAGGTCAGGAACATCGATTGGAGCTAATGTAGAAGAAGCACAAGCTGCTCAAAGCAAAGCAGATTTTATCAGCAAGCTCATGATTGCACTAAAAGAATCCCGTGAAACCCGGTATTGGTTAAGATTGCTTATTGCTTCCGAAATAGTACCTCAAGAAAAAATTAGTCAACTCCAATCCGAAGCCGAAGAACTAACCAAAATTCTTGGTGCCATAATTATCTCCACCAAAAGCCCCACCTAACCTCATCCTCTTCAATTTTTAATTTTTAATTTTCAATTTTTAATTCCTAAACGGAGAGGGGGAGATTCGAACTCCCGGAGGTTTTACCCTCATCCGATTTCAAGTCGGACGCGATCGACCACTCTGCCACCTCTCCAGTAAATCTGTCAAACTCGTGTATACCCTACTTTCAGACGCTATTCAGGCGCTTTTGTTGGTTAGCACTAAACTTGACAGATCATACTATACCCTATATCTACGCAGATTGCACTACTGGATTCGATCGCTCGTACAAAATTTCCTCCTTAGCCACCTGAAAGTCATTCCCCACCCAAACTAAGGAAACTTGCGAAACCACACCCGCCTCTAGGGTGACAATGGAAAAGTTACGCAACTTCTCGCCACCATCTTCCACAATCCTGGGGACACTAGCCGCATTTAAGTAAATTGTCCCCTCTGGACTTCTAAAGATAGGTTTGCGCTGCACCTTCTTGGTATGGCGTAAATCTCGGTGCATGTGACCAAATGTCACCAGAGGAATGGTTTTACCAGCAGTCAAGGCATGAGAAATCGCCTCGCCAAAATCTGGATCGCCAAAGTCGCCGCCAATTGGGTGCCAGTCTTTGCCGCAGGGGTCTTCGGGGCGATCGCCTAACCCACTAGGCCCATTGTGACCCAAAAATATAATTGTCTCGTAAGCGGCACTTTTGATCGCTTTCACGATGCGATCGGCG
Source organism: Nostoc sp. (assembly GCF_036917435.1). Lineage (GTDB taxonomy): Bacteria > Cyanobacteriota > Cyanobacteriia > Cyanobacteriales > Nostocaceae > Nostoc. The sequence continues at coordinate 15,861 of NZ_JBALDM010000024.1, read as the reverse complement.
GATTCTTCCAAACTCGTCACACCGTAACGTTCTTTACAGATTTCCGCGAATTTCCACTCTGGGCCACCCCAGGTAAAGGGACGACCCCCCACTACAGTTAAATTCCAAGCGGGAAAATCCAACTTACCGTAACCGACATGGGACACGCCTAATAAATCGAGTTGTTCCTGTACCCAGTCTTCCTTAGAGCGGTCATAAGGAGCCTTTTTGCGTCCCCATTCGGTGGCGGTGTACCAGGCATCGTGGTTGCCCATTACGGCTGCTTTGGGAATATCGAGAGATGCGATCGCTCTGACCACTTCCACCGACTCATTGCCAAAATCCCCGACAAACAGCACTAAGTCAACACCCAAATGCTTGAGTGCAACGCCATCTTCCACTTCCCATTGGTCGTGAACATCTCCAACTACAGCAATTTTCAGGGTTATCGATTGAGTTTCTTGACTGGTCATGCCACTTTCCTTGCCGTCTATCTCCAGGATATGAAACTCAGCCCGATTTGGACACAATCCCAAAATATCAACCGCCCACTATTTTTGGTAAAAACTACTATAATTGATTCCACAGGACATAAATTTGCAACATAAAGCACCCCTAAACTGTGTTTACTACTGCACTAGCTCAACGAGAAAAAACCCAACTGGGTGAACTACCACTCTTATTGTTTGCCGCCATTGAGAGTCTCAAAAAAGACCTCAACGCAGTTATCCTGGCACATTATTATCAAGAGCCAGATATTCAGGATATTGCCGATTTTATTGGGGATTCATTACAACTAGCGAAAGCCGCCGAAAAAACCAATGCGGATGTGATTGTCTTTGCTGGTGTTCACTTCATGGCAGAAACAGCAAAGATACTTAATCCCCATAAATTAGTACTTTTACCAGATTTGAATGCTGGTTGTTCTTTAGCAGACAGTTGTCCACCAGAGGCGTTTGCAGCTTTTAAGGCAGCGCATCCAGATCATTTGGTGGTGTCTTACATCAACTGCTCTGCTGATATCAAGGCGATGAGCGATATTATTTGCACCAGTTCCAACGCTGTGAAGATTGTAGAGCAGATACCAAAGGAACAGCCGATTATTTTTGCCCCAGATCGGAATTTGGGGCGCTATGTGATGGAACAGACTGGACGAGATTTGGTGCTATGGCAAGGTAGTTGTGTTGTCCATGAAACCTTTTCAGAAAAGAAAATTGTCCAGTTAAAAATTGCTCACCCCGAAGCAGAGGCGATCGCACACCCAGAATGTGAAAGTAGTGTATTACGCCACGCCAGCTTTATTGGCTCCACAGCCGCTTTACTCAAATATTGTCAAAACAGCCCCACCAAAGAATTTATCGTGGCGACAGAGCCGGGAATCATTCACCAGATGCAAAAACTAGCTCCTGACAAGCACTTTATCCCTGCCCCCCCGATGAATAACTGCGCTTGTAACGAATGTCCGTTTATGCGCTTAAATACCCTAGAAAAGCTCTACTTGGCAATGAAAAATCGCACTCCCGAAATTACCATGTCAGAGGATATTCGCCTTGCAGCACTGCGTCCGATGCAACGAATGCTGGAAATGAGCGCGTAACCAGTATTTTTATCAGATGGTAGAGACGCAATTTTGCTGCGATCTCTAACCCACAAGTTATTTTTTCTAACCACTTGCTATTTCTAAAACATGGTGCTAAGATTTTGAATCGTGAGACAAATCGGGTCGGTGTCCGAGTGGTTAATGGAGACGGACTGTAAATCCGTTGGCTAGCGCCTACGCTGGTTCAAATCCAGCCCGGCCCACCACTTACGAAGTTATAAGTTATAATGACTGGGTAAGCATCAAAACTCCCAGCATTTTAACTTTTAGCTGAAAAATCGAAATCATATTTCGCCCGTGTGGCTCAGTGGTAGAGCACACCCTTGGTAAGGGTGAGGTCACGAGTTCAATCCTCGTCACGGGCTTTTTAAATTAACAAAATAATCAACGTAAATTCAAGGGTTTCAGCCTTTTTAAGGGATTTAGATATTCAAAAGCTAAGTCTCTTACTTGCATTTGTGGCTATTCTGACTATTATTTTGACTATGATTTGGCTATCAGGACAGAATTTTGGATATTAGCTTGTTTATTGGCTATGATTTGGCTATGATTTTATAGAGTACATTATTTTCATAGCTAAAATATCGAGCATGAACACTACACAGAAAGCCTCTAAGGGATCAGTGGGTGTTGAATATTTCCAAGATAGATTACGGCTGAGACTACCAAGGCAAGTCTGTGCTAGTACCAAAAGGTATATATCGCTGAATTTAGCTGATACACCAGAAAATCGTCAGCTAGCAGAACAAAAAGCACATCAAATAGAATTAGACATTCTATCTGGCGAGTTCGATGAAACACTGGCTAAGTACAAGCCACAGAGACATTTATCTATAGTTACTCCTGGCGAACAGCAGAAGGTATTAACAATTTCAGACCTATGGGATAGGTACATTGATTACAAGCGCCAATCTCTAAAACCTAGAACACTAGATAAATTAGCTGTACTAGAAAAACATATTAAACGCTGTCCCTATCAAAATTTGGATGAGGGTATCAAAATAAGACTTGCATTGTTGCAACAAACAACTAACTCACAAGCTAAAGATGTACTCATGTATCTTTCAGCAGCTTCTAAGTGGGGAATAAAATATGGTTTAGTAACTTTTAATCCTTTTGAAGGGATGTACAATGAGCTTCCCAAGCATAAGTGGCAGGATAATTCACAACCTAACGCCTTTAGTGAAGAAGAGAAAGAAAAAATAATTCAGGCCTTTAAAAATCACAAATCATCTAAAGGTATAGGCTACAGCCATTACTCAACATTTGTGGAGTTTTTGTTTTTAACAGGATGCCGACCATCAGAAGCTATCGGTCTCCAATGGAAGCATATTACACCTGATTGTTCTCAAATTACTTTTGAAGGCGCACTAGTTCAGGTGGGAAATGGTGAAAGGGTGAGAGTTCATGGCTCTAAGAACAATAAAAAGCGTGTTTTTAACTGTAACCAACCACTACAAGAATTAATTTTAGAAATCAAACCAGAACATCTTGAGCCGGAATCTTTAATATTCCCATCACCGGAAGGATTATCAATACATTATAGAAACTTCTCACGCCGAGCTTGGGATAAAATTGTAGACCCATTAGTAGAACGTCAAACCACACCATATTCGTGTCGTGATACTTTCATCTCTGAGCAAATTGCAAAAGGTGTTCCTAGTGCTGTAGTTGCAAAATGGTGCGATAATTCGGTGGATGTTATAGAACAAAAATATCTTGATGCTAAAGTTTTAGAGCAACTTAAACCACTTTAGTAAATTTTCTGTTCAGAAATTGCATACACTTGGCAAAGTTGAGATTATAAGTAGAATCCTCGTAAGGAGCTTTTTAAGTTAGTTAAAGATTAAAATTTTTATGCAGGAGCTTGAAAAGTACTCATAACTTTGGCAGGTTACAAAACTTTACTGCCTTATTTCAATGTACCGAGTCCCAAAATAATGCTATTGATAAGTTTCTATAATTTTGTATCTACTAAAAAATGAGTTTAAGTATTTCTGAAGAAATATCCACAGTTTCAGAGCATAATCAATCTGCTCCAAATTTAGAGGATTTTGGCAATAAAATTATCCTTGGCGACTGTTTGGATAATCTACGAGGTATGCCTTCTAATATTGTTGATCTTATTGTCACCTCACCGCCATACGCTGACAGTAGAAAAAATACCTATGGAGGGGTTCATCCTGATAAATATGTAGAGTGGTTTTTACCTATATCTCAAGAATTGAAGCGAGTTTTGAAGGATGATGGAACATTTATATTAAACATCAAAGAAAGAGTTGTTAATAGCGAACGCCACACGTATGTTTTAGAACTCATATTAGAGATGAAAAAACAAGGTTGGTTGTGGACAGAAGAATTTATGTGGCATAAAAGAAACTGTTTTCCTGGTAAATGGTCAAATCGTTTTCGTGATGCTTGGGAGAGATGTCTACAGTTCAATAAACAAAAAAAATTTAATATGTACCAAGAGGAAGTAATGGTTCCAACTGGTGATTGGGCGAAGTCAAGACTGAAAAACTTGAGTGAAACAGACAAAAGGCGGGATAACTCAAAAGTTGGTAGTCCTTTTGGTAAGAAAGTAGCAAACTGGGTAGGTCGTGATTTGGTATATCCTACAAATGTTTTACATTTAGCAACGGAGTGTAACAACAAAAATCATAGTGCTGCTTTCCCTAAAGAACTGCCTTCATGGTTTATAAAATTATTTACTCAAGAAGGGGATTTGGTACTTGATCCGTTTGTAGGCTCTGGTACTACGTGTGTAGTTGCGACAGAACTGAATAGAGAATATATTGGTATAGAAATAAAAGCAGATTACTATGAGTTAGCTATAGCAGAGGTAAATGCTGTTAAGAAAAGTGCTACCCAAATGAGATTACTATGAATAATTCTCTGTATCAAAATTATTATGAGTATCTTTCAGAGGAAGTTGTTACTCCCTTTTATAACAATAGACTTAATAGCCTAAATAAATTACGCTTAAAAGATGTTTTGAAGCGGAAAAATCCTTATTTATTTAAAGCTAAAAATATTGAATTAGCTGGAGATTTAGTAAAAAGTATTGTCGATGCCTTTCTCTCTTCACAGGAAGAAACAATGTTTGGTAATTTACTAGAAGGATTTGCTATCTATATATCTCAAACCTTACATAATGGCTTCAAATCTAATTTGAAAAGTGTAGATTTAGAATTTGAAAGAAATGGAATTTATTATATAGTAGGAATAAAATCTGGAACTAATTGGGCTAATTCTGACCAGATAACCGCGATGAGAAATAATTTTAAAATTGCAAAACAAAATTTAAGACAGCAAGGTATTACCAGTGAAATTATTGCAGTAAACGGTTGTATGTATGGAAGAGAAACTGTACATTTAAAAAAGAATATAGATATTGGTAAAGGTTATTATAAATATGCTGGACAGGACTTTTGGCACTTTATATCTAATGATGATAATCTTTATCAAGAGATAATTGTACCAATTGATGAAAAAGCAAAAGAGAGAGATGAAAAATTTAAATCTGCGTATGCTGCGAAAGTTAATGAAATGACTCAAGACTTTATACTTAATTTTATGAAAAATAATCAAATTGATTGGGTTAAACTGATTGATTATGTATCTAAACGAGGAAAACTTGAACTAGATAACTCTATACAAACTAGTTTATTTTGATTTACTGGGAAAAGTATTATTCTTTCTTATTCACCTAGATACAAAGCTGCTTAAAAATTTCTCAATTATTTGATCCATGAACTGGCTTACGTAAACACAAGGTTTTTTTGACTTCACTAACAGCATAAACTGCTGACTATAAAGTTACTTTTCTAAGCGGACTGCATACCATTGCAAATATTGCCCAGTACCAATATCTAATTCGCAACTCGTGTCTATTAAATACTGTGCTTGAGCTTCAAAAGTGTCAAATTTTTGCACGTCAGGTGGTAAATCTTGACTTGTGAGTTTTTGGAGAGTTGTTTTAAGTTTCTCTAATAACTCGGGCTGTGTCAAAAACTGTTCTTGTTGATTTGTTTCTAAAACAACAAAATTATCTTGATGATACATTAATGGATCTGGCATTTTTAAGAATTTGGTAAATGTAAATAGATCTTGATTGTTTTGTAAGAACTTATGGTTATTGGCGGAGCCAAAAAAATGGTGATTTTATATAGTGTCTGTAAACTAACTATAGTATTTAGTTGTTCAAGATATTATTCTGTATTTAGTATGTTTATCTAATCTTAACTAATAAATTGCTATCTTTAAGAATTAAAACCCTATTATTTTAATAATCAAACTCATATATACTTAATTGAATTAAATAATAGTTTTTAGTTAATTGAGTAAATCAGAATGATTTTCAAGATAAGCTTTGCACCAAGCTAAATCTCAATCTTATGTAATTATACTAAACTTTCATAGACCTTACCTAATAAACTAAAGAAATTTGAGTCAAGTGAGATTAGTATTTAGTATTAGCTATCTTTTGAGCGCACTTTGGCAATGGCTTTACCGTGCCTCACGAGGTTTCTAAACTAACTAAAGAACTACGTAATTAAGGTATGTATTTGCAATTCTCAAAAAAACTGTAATTTAACTTTAACAATTGGGAAATATAAAAGTAATATTTTCTTCCATAATCAAAGCCGAACAAAAAGGTAACAATTGCCTTCGTGTTCCAATTATAGATTGTCTATGCAACTTAGTTATCTACCGCTTGCTTGGCTCAAGAACATTGAGCAGTCTATTGTCAAACAACAGTTGATTTTGAAGCCAGACACACCTTTGCCGCAAATCCTGGCATTGATGAAAAGAGCGATCGCTCCCATGCGATTGAGTTGTACAGCCTTTTTCAGAATAATCCCGCAATTGGAAGGCAACTCATGTCAGGCATAAGCCCATTTTCTGTTTCTAAGCAACCACCACTGATCTTAGTGGCTGATGATGACAAGACCATCCGAGTATTGTTGCGTAAAGCTATGGAACAAGAAGGTTATCGAGTGGTTGAGGTCAATGACGGTAAGCAATGTTTAGATGCTTACGAGACTATCAGACCTGATATAGTTTTGCTAGATGCTGTAATGCCTGTCATGGATGGCTTTACCTGCTGTAAGCACTTGCTTCAAATTGCCAGGAATAATTTAATCTCAGCCCTTGCAACCCTTGATACTGACTCGACCCTTAATAATAATGTCATTTCCAAGATATGGGAGCGTACTCCCATATTGATGATCACATGCTTGGATGATGAAGAATCTGTAAACCGTGCTTTTGATGCAGGGGCAACTGATTATGTTACTAAGCCAATTCACTGGCCTGTATTGCGTCAGAGGTTGCGGCGACTGCTACAGCAAGCGCAAGTATACAAGCAATTAGAGGCGGCAAACCAAGCTTTGCAGCACCTGGCCAATGTAGATGGCTTAACTGAGTTGGCTAATCGTCGCCGTTTTGACGATTATCTCAATACTCAGTGGATTAATCTCGCACAGGAGGGATCTCCTTTGTCAATGATTTTGTGTGATATCGACTATTTTAAATTTTATAACGATAAGTATGGCCATCCTGCTGGGGATATCTGTTTACAAAAGGTGGGTGCTGTCTTAAACATGAAGGCACAAAAACATCAAGATTTAGTAGCACGTTATGGTGGCGAGGAATTTGCTGTGATTATGCCATACACCCATTCCTCTGGTGCGGTTCACGTGGCCGAAGTGATACAAGCGGGAATCAAAGATTTGCAAATTATTCATGATGGATCTGCCGTGAGTCAGTATGTCACTCTCAGTATGGGCGTGGCGACTGTTGTCCCTACTTGGGAATCCTCACCTTCAGATTTAATTGTGCAGGCAGACAAAGCACTCTACCAAGCAAAGGCAGGAGGACGCGATCGCATTGTTTCAAGTGATTAATTGTCATTTGTCATTTGTCATTTGTGAATGACCAATCCTTAAGAAGGATAAACTGGCAGCGTGAAGTGGAACCATGCTCCGTTATTGGGGGCAGAGTCCACCCAAATTTGGCCATAATGTGCCAAGATAATACGTTGGCATAAACAAAGACCTATGCCGTAACCTTCTTTACCTTCATCCCGTTGCAGGCGGAAGTGGTTTTCAAAAATGCGATAGCGATTCTCTACAGGAATACCAGGCCCAGTATCGCCAATACTAAACTGAACTTTTTGGGTAGTGCGATGCAATCCGGCTATGCTAATCTTGCCACCTTCGGGAGTGTATTTGATGGCATTATCCAACAGATTCACCACCACTTGGCGGATGCGTTCTGGATCAGCATATACATAAGGTAAGTCGCTAGGAATATCTGTTTCTACTTCTTGGGATTTGGCGGTGTAGCGATCGCACAATTCTTCGAGTACATCTAAAAATACTTTACCTAGTTGTACCTTTTGTGGTACAATAGGTAACTCTGTATCTTTGCCACAACCTACCTGTAAAAGGTCGGCAATCATCCGGTCAATGATCTTAGTTTGATTCCGGGCTTGTTTTAATAAATGTGCCGTCATTGATGGCTTGAGGCGGTGGAACTGTCCTGTATCTAGATTGTAGTTAGATTGAAGAGTTTCCATTGCGATCGCCGCAGCAGTTAGGGGATTGCGGAGATCGTGCGCCAGCATCGCAATCACCCGATCTTTAAACTGTAGCTGTTCTTGGAGATTATCTTTTTCCTGTTTCAAGCGAAAAATTTCGTCTGAGAGTCGAATTAGTTCAGATGAAACAGCGACGGAATGGATCGTGGATTTGGGTAATGTAGCTCGGCCATTGTCGTCCATACGTTCTTGGAAGTCTTCGTGTAATTTTAAGTAAGCGTCTACAGCGACTTGCCAGCGAGGCCACCAGTTTTTCAATTGCGCTATGATATTACTCCCAGCTAAAACCTGTCGTGGTTCAGGATGGATTTTGATTAAAGCTGGCGTTGCTACTAGCTTAAAGTGTTCTGCTAAGTAAGGTTGTTGTCCGACATCGATAGTTTGAAGTTCAAAACTATACTCAGCCTGCAATTCTTTTAAGTAAGCACGTATTCGCTGTACCTGTTGGCGGGACTTAGGTCGTCCATCGACAAAAAGTAACAATTGGAGTGGAGCCTCAGAATAAATAGGCTGATCCTGGGAAACTTGCATGTAATCGTGTTTCAGCACTGGTAACAACCCGGTGACGCTTTACAGAAAGTAAAATGGACTGACGGTTGTCAATGGTCGTTTTTTTGTCTTCAATTTAATATCTATTTTAGATTTTCATACTGCTATTAGTTCTGCGTTTTTGACACCAGATATATCTTTTTCAGCCTTTTGACCCTTTTTAAGTTACTTCATCTCCAAGAAACACCCAAGCCCCTTGAATATAAGTCTTAATTTGCCCTAAATCAAAATTGTCACTAGAGTTACCAGGTGAAAGGTTAAATACTATGTCAAATCAGCTATCAGAGCAGCATGTAAAATTGAGTACTCGCTTTGAATAAGCGATCGCCCAACTAAACGTAGATGCTAATTGTATCTAATCTATCAGGAAGCTGTTGACTGTTCAGGCCAAATTTGTAGAGAGAGGATTTTCTCAACGCCAGTACATCCAAATTAAGTTTCTTGTTTGCCTCAATCCAATCTAATCATTATTAGATTAGGAAAACAGCCATAGATAACAACTATATACTGCCTATAACTTGCGAAGCGTACTCTGTGCCCACCCTTCCTAAAAGAAGACATGCTTATCTCAAGACAATAGGGAATAGATTGCTCTAAGACAACCTTTTGAATAACATCGGGGCGATGCCTACGGCGTTAAACTACGCACTTTTAGAGTCAGCACTTACTGTTTTTGAGGCTGCCAAGAAAATCTTGACTATAAGATAAGTACCACATTCCGCAGAAAATCCATTTATAGGCATTAGGGAAACTGCTGCGACACTTGACTGCTTTGCTTATGACCCCAGTTCCCAAGAATAACGAATTTACGCTAAGTTCCTGAAATTCCTTAAAACTGGCATTTTCCAGCTATTGCCTTATTCAGCTTACCACCGTCAGATGAATAATTTCCAGAATCGATTATAAGCCAGAATTAGCGAACTTTATAAAATTCCCCTCTTTCGGTGAGACTAAAGGGGACTTTATTCCTAATCTATCACTTCAGGTACTTGGCGTAGGCTTTGCCCGCCGTCCCCACACTCACTTTTAGGAGTGTGGGGATTCTGCTGTTTTAGCTAAAAAATGGTTTCTCAATTTCGTAGTCTGCCACACTAATTTTGAATTTTGATCGTTTCGTAGTCAGAACTTACGCAAAACTACCTTAACCTGTCCTAATCTTTGTGAACTTAGAACATCAAAATCATAAAACTCATGCACAGCAAATATTTCAGGTTTTTTATATTTTTTTCCAAAAAATGTTAGTTTGCCAGAATTTTAGGGAACTCTATAAATAAGCATGGGAATTATAAAAACCTAATGGCTGTAAAACGAAGACAATACGGTAGCTTTTGCTACCGTTTACTCATTTTTAGGGATATTATCATCTTCACCAACAGAGACATTTATCAGGAAGAAGTGCTGAATCGGTAATGTCTTTAGGTAATATTGAGAGGCAGAGGAGCAAAGAAGAGTCGGTGGAAAAAATTCTAATGCCCCATGCCCAATCCCCAATCCCCAATCCCCAATTAATGAACAGTCTGCGCTAGGGTAGGAATTGAAACTCATTTGCGATTTCCTGTGCTTCCCTGTAAACGTCCATCTGTATTTTTAATTTGGGCTGTTCTACTGACTTCCTTAACAGCCTGTGCTAACAGTCCAGTCGCCAAAAATCTTGAAGAATCTTTGGCGGCAGATCCTAAGCTACAAAGTAATCCAGTTGTCTTTGGAGAATCTCAGAGTAACCAACCACAAGCACAGCCAAACGAACCAACGGTTCAGTTACCAGCTGATTTTCCTAAAGATATCCCAATATATGCCAATGCCAAATTACAGCAAGTTACACCTGCTAGCGTTTCAGAAAATAGAATCTCAACTCGTTGGTTGAGTTCTGATCCCAGTAACTTTATTGCTAGCTTTTATCGCAGCCAGTTTCAAACAAATAACTGGCAGATTGTGCAACAGCCAACAGATGATGCGGGTGGTGCTTTTGAAGCACGTCGTAACAATTTGCTGTTGAAGGTTTCCATTCAGCCTAAATCAGTTACTAAAGCCACACCCAATCAACCCCAAACTGCCACTGAATTACTGATTGATTACATACCAAATAGTATTGGTACGGCACAACCTACCGCAACTACAAATCCTAACGAAACTACTAACGCCGTTCCTCAACCAGATAATCCACAGTTCATTGGCCCAGTACCACCTGCAAACTTGGCAGCACAGCCACCAAGCCCGGCTAATAACCCAACAACTCCTACAGCCACAGCCGAATCTCAGGAATTCAACGATCTGAATAAAGTACCGCAAGAATGGCGGCAACATATCCAAGACTTAGCCGCATTAGGTGTTTTATCCATAGAGCCAAAGGCAACTAAGAGTAATTCTACTACCACAAATAACCAGTTTGAACCCGGTAAAATCGTTACACATCGAGAATACGCCCGTTGGCTAATTGCTGCTAACAATGCTATGTATGCCAGCAATCCAGCTAAACAAATTCGCTTGGCATCAGAAAGCACTCAACCAGTTTTTAGTGATGTGTCGGCAAAAGACCCTGATTTTCCAGCAATTCAGGGATTAGCCGAAGCTGGGTTAATTCCCAGTCCTTTGTCTGGAGATTCTACAGTAGTTCTATTTCGTCCTGATGCACCCCTAACGCGGGAACAGTTGCTGCTGTGGAAATTACCGCTAGATACTCGTCAAGCTTTACCCTCTGCTAACTTAGATGCGGTTAAACAAACCTGGGGTTTTCAAGATGCAGCACGAATTGACCCCAAGGCATTAAGAGCAGTGTTAGCTGATTACCAAAATGGCGAACAATCAAATATTCGGCGGGTGTTTGGTTATACAACTCTGTTTCAACCCAAAAAACCAGTAACTCGTGCTGAGGCTGCTATGACTTTGTGGTATTTCGGCAGTCAGAGTGAAGGTCTGTCAGCGACTGAGGCTTTGAAGTTAAAGCGAAGTTAAAATAATTCGTAATTAAGTTTACGATTAGTTCACCGATATCATAAAAGTGGCGAATGCCCACGTTTTAGATGGAAAATTTGTGATTTCTTTGTAATACACCTATTTTTTATCAAGAAAATGTAAATATAAGTGTTTTCAGCGTTTTTACCCGTGTTTGATGAATTTTTGAAGGATAGTTAGGTAAAACAACGTAAGTTAACTCAATATAAATACTTAATTGGAATTAACTCAAAAGACAAGTTGTGAGCGATCTGAAACAAACTAAAAAATACCACAGGTAAAACAAATATGAAAAAACAAGCTGTAGCGGCAGGATTTGTTCTCTTATCTTTCATGTTACCGCTCAAGGCGAGTGCGGCGAATTTTAGCAAATTTTACGTATTTGGCGACAGCCTTTCTGATACTGGCAATGTCTTTGCTGCTACGGGTGGTTTAGTCGCTCCGACAACAGCCATTCCCCAAGAACCACCCTACTTTCAAGGACGTTTTTCTAATCAGCAGGTTTGGGTAGATTACCTTGGAGATGAGTTAGGATTAACACCCTCTCCATACATTACTTTAAATCCTACTATTCCTAACCAAGGGATTAACTTTGCTGTGGGCGGTGCTAGTTCTGGTCAAGGTAATGCTGTTGTTCCTAATGCACCGTTACCAGGAGTACTGGAGCAAGTCGGCTTGTTGACGCAACCCACCCTACAAGCCAATCAGAAGCTCGATCCAGATGCCCTCTATGCTGTATGGGGAGGTGCAAATGATTATGTGTTTGGTCAAGCTACCAATACAACTCAAACAGTTCAGAATTTATCAGATGCAGTAGGGTTACTTGCCTTATCTGGCGCAAAAAATATTTTAGTTTTTAACTTGCCTGATTTAGGCAAGATTCCACTTGCATCCGCTATACCAGGTCTATCTAGCAACTTGACTGCTTTGACAAATAAGCATAACAAAGAATTAGCAGACGAACTAGGCAAATATAGCAAGAACTCTGACTTGAATCTAATCTCTGTGGATGTGTTTTCACTATTTAATCAAGTAGAAGCAAATCCAGAGAAATTTGGGTTTCAAAATGTGACTACCCCTTGCGTAGTAGGGAATTTACAGACAACCATCAGCGTATGTTCTCAACCAAACGATTATTTATTCTTTGATTCTGTCCATCCAACAACAGGCGTTCATAAGTTAGTTGCAGATGCGGCACTGGCGGCGATTGAGGCTAAGTCTATTCCTGAACCTACTATAAATTTGGGGATTTTAGCCCTTGGTGCTTTTGGTGTGGTGGGAGTATTGAAGCGCCAACAAAAAAGGTCAACAGACCAGGTTTTTGATGCACAATTGTCTCATACAACAGTTAAAAATTAAACGAACTGTATTGATGTGGGATTACGATCGCTTATTTAAAATTATTGAAGAATTAGTCATGCACCATTCTCCTAGTGGTGCAGAAGCTGAGATTAACCAGTTGTTGATGCAACGATTTACGGCGCTGGGTGTAGAAGTGTGGTGCGATCGCGCCGATAATATTATTGCCAAGATTCCAGGGAAAAATCCAGATAGAGCGATCGCTATTACAGCACACAAAGACGAAATTGGCGCAATTGTCAAGAGTCTCGGCAATGAAGGTCGTGTGGAAGTCCGTAAACTTGGCGGTTCTTTTCCGTGGGTTTATGGCGAAGGTGTAGTCGATTTACTCGGAGATAACGAAACCATTAGCGGTATTCTTAGTTTTGGTTCCCGGCACGTTTCCCACGAATCACCCCAAAAAGTGCAGCAGGAAGAGACTACTGTTAAGTGGGAAAATGCCTGGATTGAAACGAAGCTCACATCTGCTGAATTAGAAGCAGCTGGCATTCGACCTGGAACTAGAATGGTAATCGGTAAGCATCGTAAGCATCCAATTAGGTTAAAGGATCATATTGCCAGTTACACCTTGGATAACAAAGCCTCTGTTGCCATTTTGCTAGCTTTGGCTGAAAACCTAAAACAGCCAGCTGTTGATGTTTATTTGGTAGCTTCAGCTAAGGAAGAAGTAGGAGCAATTGGGGCACTATTTTTCACCCAAAATCAACGCTTGGATGCGTTAATTGCTTTAGAAGTTTGTCCATTATCCGAGGAATATCCTTTTAAAGATGGGGAAAGTCCTGTACTTTTATCTCAAGATTCTTATGGGATATATGATGAGGGGCTAAATGGACAACTGCGCCAATGTGCCAAACAACTAGATATATCAGTGCAGCTAACGATACTGAGCCAGTTTGGTAGTGATGCTTCAATTGCGATGAAATTTGGCCATGTAGCGCGTGCTGCTTGTTTGGCATTTCCTACCCAAAATACACATGGCTATGAAATTGCTCATTTAGGTGCGATCGCTAACTGTATGGATTTGTTAAAAGCTTTCTGCGAAACTGACTTTGAGTGATATTTCGAGGCTTTGATTTGAAGGTGCGATCGCATATTAACCCAAAATAGCGTGAATTTTTCTGGTTGTCGAAAATGCGCGTAGGCGTAGCCCGTCGTAGACATCGCACAGCAGAATTATTCCTACTGTTGATATTGCGTGAGTAAGATAACTTATCCTAACCCCACTTACCTTTAGTAAACAACCATAACCGCGCCAGCAAAAAACAAGCAACTGTAGCTAGAAAACTCCACAGCAAAGATAATACCAGGGGATGAATTGGGTACTTGAAATTTATCTCTGTGAAGGGTTTATCTATGTGTTGCGTGACGACACCAGAAACTATTGCACCGCCACCAAAAGCTATACCTACTACTTGGATGGTGTTTTCTAAAGAGCGATCGCGTTTAGCTTGTTCTACCTCTAGTATGCCGCGAATTGTCCCAATCATCTGGTCAAAGAGGTTTTGACCGGGGGTAAGATAAGCTAAGTTTGTGTTGATTTGTTCGACAAAGGTATCTTCAGCCAGTTCTAGGAAGTTGGAAAAAAATTCTAAATTATCTGACTTCGAGCATATTTTATTTAGCTTGTCAAGATATAAACGATAGTTTTTGCTATTAGTTTGAATCGTAGTTCTGTGCAATTCTAAATCTCTTAAATAATCAACATAATTAAAAGAAATTTCTGGTATTTCCTGAAGCCATTGATTGAATTTATCAAATTTTAAATCTATAGAGTTATTTTTTTGTTGTTTAAACTCTTGCTTATATTTTTCTAAATCAGAATAGGCTGCTCTAGCTTGTTCATGACACCATATAGCTTCCGAACGAGCATAAATAATTTTACTGCGGCAAAGGAGAAGGTCAATTAAAGGATAATAATATTCTCCCTTGTTTTCTAATTCTGTAGTAATATCATGGGTATTTAACCAAATTAATACATGACACTGTGCTTCAGGAGAATCAGCATCATTGTTATATTCAAATATCGGGCTACCTAATAATTGCCCTTGATGCTGATAAGAAATCTTTAGTTTCTCCCAAGTTTCTTCTGATAAGAATGCTTTGACACAAGCATCAGCGAAGTCTTGCTCATTATCTATTTTTCCTACAGGTTGAGCAAAAAATACTAGAGTTTGTCCTAAAGAAGCGTTGATATTTTTAGAAAGTAAGCAATCATCTGGATTTAGCCCTCTTACATCAGCAAGTTTTACTTCTGGATCGGGATAACGTAAGGTTAAATCAAGCGCGTAAGTATCGTGAATTTCTAGGGGATTAGCTTCACCGCTTAAGTGTAGATTTTGTTGATGTTGGATGGCAGTGAAAGTTAAAATGCGATCGGGAAGTATTTCCCCACTGATGCTAGTTTTTTGATTATTTGCTTTTTCAATCAGTTCAGGTAAAGTTTCTAGTTTAGGAACACCAAGTTGTTTACCAAGCTGCTCGCATTTTAACCATAAATCGTTGGCATTTTTGACAGGGGTTTTAGGTTTTTGTGCCAAGCTATGCTTCAGATTAAAAGCATAGAGAGTTAGTTTGGGATAACCTACCTTTCCCGTTGAAAGATAATCCATTTTAGAGTGATGATAAATGTCGCGGTGTCCAGATCCCCGACTTCTTTAAGAAGTCAGATATCTTAGAGGATGTTTGAAAAGTCATGATTGATGTATCAAATATTTTTACCCCACCCTAAGAGGTTGTTTGAAAAGTCAGAGAAATGGTAAAAAAGCTCTCTCAGTATACGCTGTGAATAGATAGTAGACAGCACTGAGAGAGCAACATG
>NZ_JBALDM010000023.1:0-157419 GCF_036917435.1 Nostoc sp. | reverse complement strand
AGATACGGGAAACCCAAGAGACGAATAAGACCGTCATTGCTGTAGTTGAAATTGGAAGCCCCTTTTTCAGCGAAGCAAAAAGGGGTACTTCACGTAAGAGTATTAAATAATTATATAAAGAGGGTTTTTCCCTCTTTTTTTATATGGAGAATTAGGAAGAGATGCGATTAAGTAGGTAGGCGTAATTAAATATAAGATCAAATAAGATCAAACCTCAGCCTCAATCCCTCTCCTTAGTAAGGCTACAGTGTACACACAAGTCATCGAATTACCCAAAAAAAAAGAAAAACCTCACCCTGTCAAAGATTGGACATCCCTCTCCTTAGTAAGGAGAGGGACAGGTTTTACGTAGTAAAATCAGGGTGAGGTTTCTTAAATACTTGTGTATGCACCGTAGCCTTAGTAAGGAGAGGGAAGCCGGAGGCAGGGTGAGGTTTTATGTTTAATTTGATCCACTTACTTAATCGCTTCTGTACAGGGGTTTGGAATAAAAACTTATAATTCATAACTAAATAAGTGGAGTGAAATATTGTGGTGACTATTAAATGTAAAAATATTACTTTTGATAATATCCAGGCAATTTTGTTTGACAAAAACGGTACTCTAGAAGATTCTGAAACTTATTTGCGATCGCTAGCACAAAAGGCAACAAGATTAATAGATGCTCAAATCCCTGGAACTGGGGAACCCTTGTTAATGGCATTTGGCATCAATGGCAATCTTTTAGATCCGGCGGGTTTGATATCGGTAGCGAGTCGCCGCGAAACAGAAGTTGCGGCTGCTGCATATATTGCTGAAACGGGAAAAGGATGGTTTGAATCCTTAAAAATAGCCCGTAAAGCTTTGGATGAAGCAGAAAAATACATTGAACAAACTCCTTCACCGCTATTTGTGGGTAGCTTAGACTTGTTGAAATATTTACGGAAAGCAGGCTTGAAACTCGGTATCCTCTCAGCTGCAACAACCGATGAAGTAAATAAGTTTGTAGCGCATCACCAATTAAGTGATTATATGCAGTTGGAAATGGGAGTAGATGAAGGGCCGAGTAAACCAGATCCAGTGCTATTTTTGCAAGCTTGTCAAGCTTTGGGAGTTGAACCGGGTGCTACATTGATGGTAGGTGATGCAGTTGGTGATATGCAAATGGCGCGTAATGCCAAAGCCGCAGGTTGTATTGGTATCACTTGGGTGGGTAAGTCAGATAACGTCCGGGGGGCGGATGTGGTGATTAATCAACTTGATGAAATCCAGATTTTAGAAGATTAGCAACCTTGGCGAATTTATAGAAGGTTTAATATCATTTGACTTTAATTTATCTCCCCTCTCCTTAGCAAGGCTACGGTGTACACACAAGTCTTTGGTGAGGTGATTTGCGTTCAAGTCTTATGGCCCCTAAGAAACCTCACCCTGGTTTTACTACGTAAAACCTGTCCCTCTCCTTATTAAGGAGAGGGATTAAAGATAAGACAGGGTGAGGTTTTTCCTTTGTTTTGGGTAATTCGATGACTTGTGTGTACACCGAGGAGAGGGGTTAGGGGTGAGGTTTTAAGATATACTTCAATAGATCGGGAAGCGCTATATAAGCAATCAATATAATTTATTACAGGGCGGGAAAACAACCTTGGTTTAACATAGCTAAACTACTGGTGCTGAAATTACACCCTTGATTTCTAACGCAGCTGCAACCCGTAAAATCAACGCTTCATTATATGGTGCTGCGATCAATTGCACGCCCAATGGTAAAGCATTGGGACGCTGGATTGGTACTGATAAAACGGGTAAACCGATAAAAGATAATGGTTGAGTAAATAACCCTAAATGAGGACGGACAAGAATTTCTTCCCCATCCAAAATCATAGTTTCTTGGCCAATTAGTGGTGCGGAAATTGGTGTAGTTGGGGCAAGAATCACATCCACATTTTGAAACACTTCTTGAATGCGATCGCGATACCATCTTCTAAACCTTTGTGCTTGGAGATACCAACCACTAGGAATTAACGCCCCAGCCAAAAAGCGATCGCGTGTTGCTGGATCAAAATCTTGGGGACGCGATCGCAAATTTTCCAAATGTAGATTTGCACCCTCGCTGGCTGTAATCACAAAGGCTGCTGCACGGGCGCGGTGTGCTTCTGGGATTATCACATATTCACTGACATTTAGAGCATCAGCGACTTTTTGCACTGCTGCTAAAGCTTCTAGTTCTGCACCTTGGGTAAAATAATCGCTGGCAATAGCAATTCTAATATCAGAAATATCTTGCTTAAGTTGTGGTACAACCAATTCAGGCAGACGTTTTGTGCAAATTGGATCGCGATCGTCTTCTCCCTGAAGCACATCAAAGACTGTCGCAATATCCTGCACCGATCGCGCAAAAGGGCCAATATGGTCAAAACTGCTAGAAAATAAAGCTACCCCAGCCCGAGATAACCTTCCATAAGTTGGCTTAAAACCAAAAACGCCACATAACGCCGCCGGAACCCGAATTGAACCATTCGTATCAGAACCCAGCGTCAGAGGTACTAACCCAGCAGCAACAGCCGCCGCCGAACCACCTGATGAACCACCAGCAACTCGCTGTAAATCATGGGGGTTGTGAGTAGCACCGTAATGGAAATTTTCCGTCACAAACCCATAAGCGTACTCATCCATATTCAAAGCGCCAACCAATACTGCACCCGCTTGTTTCAGCTTGGCTACTGCGGTTGCATCTTGGGTAGCTATTGGTTTTTCTGCATTGATTTTCGATCCCGCCAGAGTCGTTAAACCAGCGATATCAAAAAGATTTTTCACCGCAAAAGGGACACCCGCAAGAATTCCTGGATTATTACCTTCGGCAATTCCTCGATCAATGCGTGCTGCATCTGCTAAAGCCGCCTCAGCAGTCACAGCCGTAAAACAGTTGAGTTGATAATCCCGTGCTGCTATTCGTGCTAATGCAGTTTTAGTAACTTCCACAGCGCTAGCTTTACCTTCGCGTACAGCAGTTGATATTGTTATGGCATCGGCTGAATCAAAATTCATGCTCAAATATTTTAGATATAGCGCGTTTAGCTAAGAGTTTTAGCCTTAAGGGACTTCCAAATAAAAAAATACTCAACTATTTCCTGTGGGGTGGGCATCTTGCCCGCCTTTGTATATGGGCGGGCAAGATGCCCACCCCACAAGAATTGGGTAATTTATTTGTTAGAAGTGCTTTATGCCAATACATCGACTTGTTATGCCAATACATCGACTTGTTATGCCAATGCATCGACTCGTTATGCCAATACATCGACTTGTTATGCCAATGCATCGACTCGTTATGCTAATACATCGACTTGTTATGCCAATACATCGACTTGTTATGTCAATGCATCGACCTGTTATGCAATAATTTTGCGATCGCACTCTAATTTACATCCCTTTACCTCAATCAACCTCCGCAGCATCAAACAGTGGTTGTCTGGAGAACGGGAGACTTCACCCGACGTTGACTTTTGATAATCATCTGGATAGGACGATCTGGCCCTGTCACCAAACCACGGCGTTTAGGTCGAATTTCACCATTGTCAACTAATTCTAATTCCACGCTAGAAAGGATGTTAGCAAGTGCTAACTTCATTTCCAACTGGGCAAAAGCTAGACCAATACAACGTCTTGCACCACCGCCAAAGGGCAAATATTCATAAGGGGAAAATTGCCGTTCTAAAAAGCGTTCTGGCTTAAACTGCTTAGGTTCTGGGTAAATATCTTCCCGGTGGTGGGTTAAATAAATGGAACCAAGTACGACTGTACCCGGTTCTAATTCGTAACCGCCTAACGAAATTGGTGTTCTTACTACCCTGGGAAAAGTTAGTATACCCACTGGAGTAATCCGCAATGTTTCGGAGCAAACAGCGTTGAGATAAGGTAACTTGAAAACAGCGCTGGAATCTGGATTATCACCCAAACTATCTAATTCTTGTAGTAGCTTTTGCCGCACTGATGGTACTTTGTGAATCCAGTAAAAAGCCCATGCTAAGGCTGTCGCTGTGGTTTCATGACCGGCGGCTAAAAGAGTCATCAATTCATCGCGCAACTCTTGATCAGTCATGGGTTGATCTGCTTCATCCTTAGCGGCCATGAGTAAGCTAAGAATATCTGTGCGTGATGAATCTGGTTTTTCTCGACGTTCCCGAATTTCTTCGTAGATGAGTTCGTCAGTTTCTTGTTGACGGCGCATTTGCTTTCCCCAGAAGTTAATCGGGCCAAAATCTCTTTGTAAAGCTGGGAAATAAAGCAAAGCTACAATTAACCGAGAACTGGCCTTTTCTAAAAGTTCACCCAAGAATTGCTGTAGTTTTTCGGCGCGAGTCCCTTCATGTAGCCCAAACACAGCTTGCATAATCACCCGCATAGTAATGGCTTGGGTAGCAGAACGAATATTAAAGGGTTTACCTATCTGGTATTGGCTGATGACATTTTGGGTAACATCGGTAATCACCTCGCTATAATTTCGCATTCTTTCGCCATGAAAGGGAGGCATTAATAACTGCCGTTGGCGCTGATGTTCTGCGCCGCTAATGGTAATCACAGAATTCTTACCCAGTAAAAATTCAAACGTCCGATTCAGTTCGCCAGGCGCTTCTAATTCCTTGGTATCAGTTGTCAAAATTTGCTGTATCGCTTGGGGGTTGCTGACAATCACCAAAGGAGAAGAATTTTTGTTTAACCTGATAGAAAAAGTTTCCCCATAAGTTTTGGCGCAAGCTTCCATAAATGACATTGGATTAGCAATCCAGCGCAGCATTTGTAAAACGACTGGGATTTGCGGCCCATTTGGTAATTTCATAATTTTTTTTGCTACTTAAATATCTTTTTGTTACTTAAACTAACTGAAATTTTGGTTGCGTAAGTAAGTGGATCAAATTAAATATCAAACCTCACCCTACCTCCGGCTTCCCTCTTCTTACTAAGGAGAGGGATTGAGGGTGAGGTTTGATCTTATATTTAATTACGTCTACCTACTTAACCATTTAAAGTACTTATTCTAACGTTGCAAAAAAGCAATAAACTGTTACAACCTGAAAGATGTAAAATTTTTGTTAAATTCAACGAGCATCTACAGTTTCATCTCATCGTCATAAGGTACTCAGCATGACTGCAATCTCCCCAAAAGCATCTTCAGCGCTTCCCAATTTTTCTGAAGGAATTCAATATTTTGGTGAAGCGTTACCAGATTTTGAAACTTATGGTGCAACATCTGCTATCGAGTCGGGCAAAATAGCGATCGCATCACCTACAGATAAAGCAGCTGTATATCAAACCTTACTAGCTGCCGATGCCCTGCGCTACCTGACTTTGCAAGTTACCGCTAGCAAAGCTTCTGGGCATCCCGGCGGATTCGCCAGCCAAGCAGAAGCTTACGCATCTCTTGTCATGCTGGGATACAAGAACATTATTACTGAAGTGGGACACCACGCCCCCGGATTTTATAGTGCCATGTTCTTGGATCGTTCGCTAGAAGACATGGGAATTTTTACAGTCCAACAATTGCGCGATCGCTTCCGAGAAAAGCACGGATTATTAGGACACCTTTCTGGTTTCATTCCCGGTATTCTCGCACCTGCGGGGCCTTTGGGACAAGGGCAACACTTTGCAATGGCGGCTGCACTGTTACACAAAGATAAGTTATTCCCCTTTACAGTTGGGGATGGTGGATTAGGTGAGCCTTATATTGTAAGTGCGATCGCACATTTCCATACTGCTTATCCTGCTGTCACCAACTTCTTACCAGTGTTGGTGTGGAACGGTTACAGCCAAGAACATCACAGCATGGTTTCACTCAAAACCAATGAACAGATGCAAGCATATTGGCAAGGTAACGGTTTTGATGAAGTCGTATTAGTTGATGCCAAAGATTTTGACGATCAAAACCAACCAGGCGATTACGTTGATAGTACTGCCTTTTCCTTCGAGAAACGCCTAGCATTTACCCAAGCTGTACTTTCGGGTGTAGATCAAGCCGCGCGATCGGCACTGGGTGGTAAACTTACCGTCTTCATTATTAAACAACTCAAAGGTGCAGGAGTTCACGCGCGGGGTGCAAAATCTCACAACTTGTATCCTAAAGATACGCTAGATGCGCCGCATATTATTAGTGCATTGCAAACCCGTGCTTTATCTGCGGATGCTTGGCAATTAGTCAGAACAAATGCCGAACGCGCCGGCGGAGGCCCAGCAGCGAAAACTGTAGTGACAGAATTTGAATTCCCATTAGCAGAATTAGGCGAATTACCTTTAGAAGAATATGCAGTTGGAGGTGAAGCCAAAGTTTCCACAACCGCAATGGGACGATTGGTAGGAATAGTTGGAAAGAAAGACCAGAATTTCCTCGTCACCAACGCCGACGGTAACGAAGCATCTGGAATTGCCAACATAAACCAAGCATTAAAGATTATCCACCCCACAACCGACGACTTATATAATCAAGCACCAAACGGACAAGTTTATGAACCATTAAGTGAAGATGCTTGTGCCGGTTTAGCTGCGGGTTTAGCGTTAATGGGTGCGAGAACTTTGTGGTGTTCTTATGAATCTTTTGCCATCAACGGATTACCAATTTGGCAAACTGTAACTCAATCAATGGCAGAATTACGCCGTCAAACTCCCTCAACTATTACTTTATTCACAGCAGGTGCATTAGAGCAAGGGCGTAACGGTTGGACTCACCAACGTCCAGAAATTGAAGCTTACTTTGCTTCGTTGATGCGAAATGGAAATGTTTTCCCATTATTTCCGCCTGATGCTAATAGTATTCAAGCCTGTTATGACTGGGCGTTGAAAACTAAGAATAAGGGAATTGTAATTACTGCAAGTAAAACGCCGCTACCAATTCGTACAACTTTAGAACAAACTCGTCAGGCGTTGCGCGATGGTGCAGTGCTATTACATGAAATCGCTGGTGATAAACAAGTTGTATTTGCTGTGATTGGCGATTTAACATTAATGCCAGTATTTGAAGCTGCGGCTTTCTTAGAAACTGAAGGTATTGGTGTCAAGATAGTTTCTATCATCAATCCTCGGCAATTGTACCGTAGCCATGATACTGCATGGGATACTTGTTCTGAACCCGAAGGCGGTTTCTTAGATGATGCCAAATTTGCCGAATTATTTGATGGCGATGCGCTAATTGCTGTTACAGGAGGGGCTGCGGCGATGTTAGAACCCATCCTGTTGCGGACTACAGCCAAGCGCGATACTTTTGCGTGGAAGCGTGGGGAGACTACCGCAAGTGCTGGCGAGTTGATGGCGTTTAATGGATTGACTGCTGAAGCCTTGACGAAACGTGCGATCGCATTAGTGCATTAAGACTGCGTAGGCGTAGCCAGCTGTAGGCATCGTCTGCTTTAATTTTATCGCAAATATACGTATGTAAATGCGTATATTTGCGTTTTTTATGAGAATTTCTAAGGCATGAGATTAGTTTATAAATAAATGTAGTTAGATTTGCTGCAATTCTTTAAAATTAACAGGTTTTCAAGTCGCAAAAGCTGCTTTTCAAGTCATAAAAGCACTTTTCAAGTCGCAAAAGCTAGTTTTCAAGTCACAAAAGCTGCCTTTCAAGTCGCAAAAGCTAGTTTACGAGTCACAAAAGCTGCTTTTCAAGTCACAAAAGCTAGTTTACGAGTTCAAAACTTGATTCACAAGCCAGGAATTCACAAGCCAGGATCAAACGCGATATTTTTATGGAAAGCATGGCGTTTAATGGATTCGCTGTAGAGGCTTGATGAGAAGTGCGATCGTGTTAGTGCATTAAGGCTGAATACATATAATATCATCTAATACGCTCACCTAAGTGATTTCTTGGGTGGGTATTTGCTATTATGGGGGTTTTAATAATGAGGCTAAAGCCACTAATGATTAATTCCCGAAAATTCCAGCTACCAAAGTTTTTTCACCCCCCTCAACCTGGAAATGTTATTAATCAATACTTAATTGGTGAAAGTATAGGACAAGGTTCCTTCGGCAGGGTATATGAATGTCAAGATGAGTGGGAAAATGAACTAGTAGCTAAAGTTCTTGTGCCTCAAAACCGCAGTTATGAGCAGGTTCAGCAAGAATGGTCAGAAGAGTTAAATAAGCTAGTGGACTTACGTCATCCAAATATTACTTATGTGTATGATGCCTTTGAGTATTGTAATACTTTTTACTTGATTATAGAGCGTTGTCACTGTACGCTTAAAGAGTTGCTTGAGATGCCAGATTTAGCAGGTGAGATTTTGCTACCATGCCTTGCACGAGAGCTATTATGTGGAATTCACTTTATGCACAGCGCTGGGTACGTTCACAAAGATATCCATTCTGGAAATGTTTTTGTGTCATTGATGTACGATAGGTTAATTCCAAATAAAGAGCCAGTTTTTATGTTCAAAATTGGGGACTTAGGAATAAGTAGATTAGAAAATGATATTAATATTTTTAATACCATACTTGCAGAATGGATGCGGCCTCCAGAATCTCTTGCTCCCGAAGAATATGGGAGGATTGGACGACAGGTAGATATATACCACACAGGGTTATTATTATTAAGTTTATTAATTGGAGATATTCCATCTTTTACAGATGAAGAAATATTGGCAGGAAAGCCACGCCAATTAGCAGAAAGCCTCTCTTCACCATATAAGTATGCAATAGCAAGAGCGCTACGTAGGCACGTTGCTGACAGAACCCAAACAGCCCTCGATTTTTGGCGTGAAATATCACAGGCAAGTAAATTACAGCAGTAATCAATAATTGGTAAAAGTAAGCAATATTTTCCTTTTACAAACCTGCCTTTGCAGGTTTTATTCGTATATCCGTGACTTCAGTCGTTAAGTACTTAGTAAGATGATTTGAGGAAATGCGATCGCACTGTTCACATTAATTTATCAGGCGCGATCGCGTCACCTCACCCAAGCTTAGAATTAGTCTATAATAGTGTCATCCCAAAAAATTTCCTCAATTTAGGAGTTAATTATGGTAATTAAATTTGAAGAAATATCTAGAGATATTGATACTTTACCAGAAGAAGCTCAAATATTATTACTTGATTTTATTCAGTTACTCAAAAAACGTTATGCTCAACCAGAATCAGAAAATCATAGTCAAGAAAAAACTCTCTATGAAAAGTTTGATGAAATTGGCTTAATTGGTTGTTGTTCTGTTGACGAAGATTTATCAACAACTTATAAAGAAGTTTTATCTAATACATTGACAACTAAATATGATCATAGTTGATACAGGATTTTGGTTAGCTCTTATTGATAAAAAAGACACTTACCACGAAAGAGCAAAACAAGCTTTAAAACAATATAATGAACCTTTAATTACAACATGGCCTGTTGTAACAGAAACTTGTTATCTTTTGCTAACTCGGAAGGGAATTGACGCTGAAATTACTTTTTTAAATAGTCTGCAACAAGAATTATTTACAATTTTTAATTTAGAACTTCACCATACTGCTCGAATTATTGAATTAATGAAAAAATATGCTGATCTTCCAATGGATTTGGCTGATGCCTCCCTAGTAATTTTAGCAGAGCATTTGGGGCATGGACGCATTTTTTCAGTAGATAAGCGTGATTTTAATACCTATCGTTGGAAGCAAAGTTATCCTTTTGAAAATCTCTTATTTTGAGCTAATTATAAATAGCTTAACCCACCATTACCTGATATTTATTACCCCACCCCAACGATTCGGACTGTAAGCGATCGTAATTATGTGTAGATACAGACTATCATATACATTACACTGTTCAGATTAATTTATTAGGCGCGATCGCGCAATTTCTCTTCTACCAATGGGACGTACTTGTACGCTGTAGAGTGAAACAATTGCCACAGTCTCGCCATCCAATGTGACAAATTCGACCTCATATCCTTTGCCACCCTGATGTACTAAAACTACTGTACCTATATCACCCTCTTCTAAACTATATTCTGGGATATTACTAGTCAGAATAACTCTATCAAGTTCTTGAATCATTCTTCTCTCCATTTCAGTGGGTATGAAGTAACAAACTTAGGAATAGTTTCCCCTGTTTCAATAAACCAAGCCGAACGAATCAAAGGGTTTCTACCATCCGGTGAAAGCAGTCTACCTTCTACAGCATATCGAGTTCCAAATGGTGAATCTTCAATCTTTGTAACATCGTTATCACCAACATGATTTAGTAATGCTTTAGCAAGAGTTTCCCAATCCTCTACTGAAAAACCAAACGCAGTAAAAAATTTTTCCTTGCTGCGTCCATCGGGGTGAGTTGGCGACAACAGATACTCAGTAACTTTTCGCTGTGGCACAACTGCTAGTTCATAATTCGGCAGTTTCAACCCGCCTCTCCTACATTCTTATTTTCTTTAGCATCTCGCATAAACTATAGAAAAATTTAAATTTGAATATTCCCATAAAAATACCAAAGGCAAATGCACTTTAGCGAAAAACATATTTAGAATGATTGACTTTAAGTATTGATTACTTTATCCGCAGCACCAGTTAAGATTTCATCCATCCAAGCATTTATGCTTTTGCCAGCCTTTTTAGCAGCAATAAATATTTTGCGGTGGTGTTCTGGAGTTGTGCGGAATGGAAGTTTACCAGAGAATGGTTTATCAGGCTCCTCTCCTAGTTCTTCACAGAAAGCAAGATAATCATCAACAGAAAGTTGAAATTCTTGACGCGCTTCGTCTACAGTTTTTGCCTTAAAGGTAATTACGTCATTAATATCTAGGACTTGGCCAAAAAGTATTCCCGCTTCTACATCTACTTCTATACTAGCTGTATATCCTTTATAAGTCATCATATTTTAATTCCTGCCTTAATTAAAAATTCTCTAACAGATTTGACTGCTCCTTTATCTGTCTCATTTTGAGGATGCGGTTCGTGAAAAACAGCTTTCACATCATTTAATTTCACGCGAACCTCTACCTTGAGTAATATCAGCATCGAGAGCTATAAATAAACTTTCAATATCTTTCCAAAGAATATTAGATGGTACAGTATTTGTAAAAATTAACTCTAAAATCTGACGTTGTTTGTTATTGAGATCCATTTAATCAATACAATTACAGCCATCTTACAGTTAAGTTGAATATAGGCACAGATTTAATGATATCATATTATGATATCGTTAAAAAAATAGAAGCGTAGCGGCTTGTCGTTAGACATCGCTTGTTATGAAAGAGTGAGTGCGACACCGAATAGCCCGTCGTAGACATCGCCTTTCAGCAAACCTCAAAAATAAAGCGATCGCCTGAGTAGAACAATAATTTACTAAGCTGTTGCAAATTCTGTAAATTTTCTCACATCTGGAGGCTGAAAAGCTAACACAATATCGTTGTTACTTACACCTAATTTAATTAATTCAGTCGCTATTCCTTCTTCTGTCCAGTCTTCTTCTATGAAAATTTTTTCATTTTTAATCCGAATATGAATATGAGTATATTTAAGTCTTTTGCTACCTTGCCAATCTACAGTTAACCAGAGATAATGATCGTGATTTTCATCAAATACTAAACAATTTTCAGCAATTTTATCAGGTGATTGACGAGATAAATTATCATATTCAGTTAGCACCTGTTTAATTAACTCTCGATATTGTGTTAATTTATCCATAAAGTAATTTCCTCCCTTTCATTGTTAAAAACAATAAATTCAATTTCCTGAAGTTTAACTACTGCTTGAATAGATTTTCTTTGAAAGAAAGTATCAAATACTGTATCTCTGATTGCTAGATAAATTTTATAGTTTTTACTGGCTAGTTGTAAAATATCGCGGTATAGAATATATTGACCTAGAGCATTTTCAAAATCTCTCATGGGAGAAGGACTGATAAAACTCTTGATTTCTACAACTATTTTTCGTCCTTCTTGTTCTGCTAATAAGGCTTTTTCTACAAATAAATCAGCATAAAGTTCTGCATCTTCATACTGCAAAAAATAAGGGTCAGCTATAATTGTCCAGCCATCTTTAATTAAGGCATTTTTAACAGCATCATGGTAAATGTCTTTTGCTGGCATTTCCTTCGTAGTAATATTGGCTAGATATTAAGTTCAGTTATTATAATTATACTCACTGTCCGAGAACTTCAATATCTCATCCCCTTAAAATTACACTCCCAAAGAGCGATCGCTTTGCAGAAAATCTCAAAAATAAAGCGTAGACGCGTAGCGGCTTGTCGTTAGACATCGCTTGTTATGGAAGATTGGGCGCGATCGCAATCTACACCCCCCAAAATCGCCCAAAGTGCGTAAACGCGTTGGCGTAGGCTCTCGTAGAGAAGCAGCTTGTCGTTAGAATGGTGCAATATCTAAGCGTTAGGTTCGCGTCTGCCACGATTTTGGATCTCTGCGACCATGAAAAATTGCTGTCACTATTACTCGACTCGAAACAATTCGATAGTACACAGCATAGGGAAATCGTCGTACTATTGCTCGTCGAATATCACGGTAGGCAACTGCATAGGATTCTGGCATCTGGCAAATTAGATTCACCGTCTCGTCTACACAATCCAAAAACTCATCGCCCAGACCAGGTTTCTGGCTCTCGTACCAACTGTATGCTTCATTGAGTTCTTCTTGAACCTCTGGGCGAAATACCAGGACATAATTCATTGCTGTCCCTTAATTGATGCTTTGATTTCCTTCCAAGTCAGCACGTTGTCTGGATTTGAATCGGAATCAGCTATTCGACGATCGAGTTCTTGCTTCTGTGCATCGGTTAAATCAGGGTAAACTTGCTCATCTGCGATGCTATCCCAAATTGCCTGCACAATACAGATTCTATCTTCAACACTCAGAGTTGCAATTTCGTTCAAAGTAGCTGTGATATCCATGCTGATTAATTTAGAGTAAAAAGTAAGCGACTGGTACACCTCAAATATAACGGAGAAGATTTTGTCCATCAAATTGAACGCTGCAACTGACAATTTAACTGTCTAAAAACTTCATAACTTGCCTGTGAGCGATCGCGTGTTGGGGAAGAGTAAGCGATCGCCTTACAGAAAACCTCAAAAATAAAGCGTAGACGTGTAGCGCAAAGCCGGAGACGCTCTACCTCCGGGCTTGTCGTTAGACATCGCCTGTTGTGAAAAAGCGACTGTTTGATTTTGATAATTTTATCAAACTTAATACTTAATACTATTTATATGCAGTATTATTATGTTGTTATTAAAGTACAAACTACTTAGTGTTATAAGATTTTTAACTATAGAAGGAGTTTAACTAATGCTGATAAAGCGTCATATTCGCATTATTGTAATTATAATATTTACAATATGCTTTATAGTTACACCCACTTTACTAACAGGTTCAGAAAATAGGTTAGAAAGCGTAGCTACAGCACAAACTACCAACATTTTACCTTCTGGATATGTAGGGGTTTGGCGTGGTAGTGCAATTCAGAATAACAATACTCAGTGGTCTATCTTGATGACATTGATTGCTGAAAATGTTGATACAATCGTTGGTACAACTGCATATCCTTCCCTTCAGTGTGGCGGAGAATTAACTCTGAATCGTGTAAATAATAATGCTATTGAATTATTAGAAGATATTACTTATGGTAACTGTATTGACTATGGAATAATTACACTCAAGCGAGTATCAACTAAAAAGTTGGAGTTTGCATGGCGCTCAAAAAAAGATCCATCAATTGCTGCGGGTGAAGTGCAAAAAATTAGTAGCAATTGAAATAAAAAAATACCACAGATGAACTACATACAAATTATATTTCATCTGTCACTACATAATATAACGCATTATCAATGAATCTCTTTCTTCCTTTGCGCCTACCCTGCGGGAATGCCTAAGTACGAATGCGTGAGATTTAAAAATTTGGTTACTTTACTGTGAAAATTGCTGTAAATTTCAATTATTCAAAAAACAATTCTTCACAATTTCTTCTAAACCAATGTCATTACTTGCTCATATTCTTCTTTATGGCTTTGCAAAGCATCCCAAAGATCAACTTTTTGCTGAAGATTAAGCCAAAGTCTTGGGCCATTTCCTAAAGCTTTACCAAGACGTATTGCTATGTCTACTGTAATTGATGTTTGACGATTAATAATCTCCTGAATTGCTTGATTAGATACTCCTAAAACTTCTGCAAAATTTGCGGTCTTAATATCTAAATCATCTAAAATATCTGCAATTACTTCACCAGAATGTATTGGTATTACTAATCTAGTATCAGTAATATCTTGCCAATTATCCATATTCTCCTCAAGACGAACATCATGCATACACTATAAAATTAGCTGAGATTGAACTAAATTTACATAAATCGCGCTTGGAGATTTTCAAAACATTTCTTAACTCACTGCATATTCTGTAAACTGTCTCATAAAAGGAGACTGGAACCCTAACACAATGTCATCTTTGGGAACTCCCGCAGCTACCAAATTAGCTGCAATATCATCTTCTGTACCATTCCACTGAAGCCAAATTTTACCACCTTTAATATCAACATGAATAATACAACTATGTACCCAGTCTTGACCTTCCCAACCTACATGAACTATTTGATAATGGTCACGTACTGTATCAAAAATTGTTTCAACTTCTATATTTCCGTAAGCTGGTTTCTGCTCACTATATTCATGTAATATCTGTTGTACAAGCTGGCGATATCGAGTTAATTTATCCATTGGAAAATCACCTCTTGCCCTACATCATATTATAAATTTTGATAGCCAATTTACTTAAGTTATTAACTATTACCAAATAGCTTCTAAGTTTAAAATAAATCTCGGCAAAACACCTTCACCTGATACCATAACAGGAGAATCCAACACCTCAACCTGTTGTCCTTGCCGATAAATCTCCACTTGCCGCGATTTACGATTAATTAACCAACCCAAACGCACACCATTACCTATGTATTCCCTCATCTTTTCCTGAGCAACTTTCAAACTATCACTTGGCGAAAGTAACTCAATTACAA
Source organism: Nostoc sp. (assembly GCF_036917435.1). Classification (GTDB taxonomy): domain Bacteria; phylum Cyanobacteriota; class Cyanobacteriia; order Cyanobacteriales; family Nostocaceae; genus Nostoc. The sequence continues at coordinate 142,481 of NZ_JBALDM010000023.1, read as the reverse complement.
AATCAGGAGAAATGGGAGGAAACTTTTGTTTTTCTTCTTCAGTTAAAGCATCCCATCGTTCTAACTTTATCCAAGAAGCATCAGGTGAACGATCTGCACCATTAGGTAATTTAAAACAAGTAGAAGAATCAAAAGCGATGCCACTAGCATCAGTATCTGACCAATTAAATAATTGTTGATTTAGTCTACCATTACGATTTCCGGTTTCTCCCCCGGTTGGTGGCATGATAATTAATTCTCCGGTTGCAGTGCGTTCAAACCTCAAGTCACGGTTTGCCTGACATAGATTAAAAAACTGCTCATCTGTCAGTTCCAATACTGATTGAAGGTTGACGGTTAAAGCATTCATAGTCATATCTCGGATTGAAAAGTTAAGGCAGGCATAACGCCTGCCCATGTAATCCTATTCTATTCCTTCAATCCGGTCTTCAACCTCTTGGTACAACTCACGCAGACGATCTAAATTATCCTCGCTAGTCTCCCAATAACCGCGTCCATTCACTTCCAACAAAGTTGATACAATCTTGCGGAAAGAATGGGGGTTGAGGTTCAACAACCGTTTCTGCATTTCTTCATCTTTGATGAAGGTTTCGTTAGTATCCTCGTAAATCCAGTTATCCACAGCACCGGCTGTCGCACTCCAACCTGTTGTATTCACCAACCGCTTGGAGAGTTCGCGCACACCTTCGTAACCGTGAGACAGCATCCCCTCGTACCACTTAGGATTTAACAATTTGGTACGCGCATCCAAACGCACGGTTTCTGATAATGTCCGCACTTGGGCGTTAGCTGTGGTTGTATCTGCAATATAAGATGCTGGTTTTTTACCATCACCGCGCAGACTTGCCACCAGCTTAGTGGGATCTGAATCAAAGTAGTGGGAAACATCCGTTAAGCTAATCTCCGAAGAATCCAAATTTTGGAAAGTTGCATCAGCAGTTTTCAATGTACTTTCAAAAATCTGCCGGGATTCATCCATAATTCCGGGGTTATCGGAATTGAACGAGAAAGATTTCCGGTTAAGATACATTTCCTGCAACTCGGCTTCGCTATCCCAAGTGCTGTTTTCTACCGCCAAGTTGATATTTGACGAGTAGGAACCGGAAGCGTTGGAGAAAACGCGAGTTGCTGCTTGACGCAGATTAATCCCCATTTCTTCAGCTTGTCGCAAAGCATGTTTGCGAACAAAGTTCATATCTAGGGGTTCATCCGCCTCAGCCGCCATCTTCACGCCTTGATCTAGCAGGTTCATTTGGTTGATGAATAAGTCGCGGAATACACCAGAACAATTGATTACTACATCAATTCTGGGTCTTCCCAACTCTTCTAAAGATATCAATTCCAACTTGTTCACCCGTCCCAAGGCATCGGGAACTGGACGCACGCCCACCATCCACATAATTTGGGCTAGGGATTCACCGTAAGTTTTGATGTTATCGGTTCCCCAGAGGACGCAAGCGATGGTTTCTGGCCATTTTCCTTCGTTTTCAGACTTGTTACGGATCAAAAGCCTGTCTACAACGATTTTGGCTGATTGGATTGCTGCTGTTGTTGGGATGGATTGCGGATCGAGTGCATGGATATTCTTACCTGTGGGCAATACATCCGGGTTGCGGATGGGATCGCCACCAGGGCCGGGCAAGATATACTCGCCTTCCAAGCCTCTGAGTAATGCGCCTAATTCGTTATCGGCACAAACTTGTTGCAGGCAGAATTCCAAATACTCAAATAGGGGTTTTAGGGCGGCGGTGTCAACTTTGGGATAACCTGCTTTATGCAATGATTCTACCCAAGGTTCCTTTTTACCCATGTTGAAGAAATTCAACCGGGAAACTAGAGAAACTCGTCCTTCCGCGTCGATTTGCTCTTGGACAAGGGCGGTAACTGCTGCACGGGTTGCCAAGGTGATATCTTGCAATAACTGGACATCTTCTAAAATGCCTCTGTCATTACTTTGATAAATATCGTCAATATTACGCCCAATGCTATTAGCGATAATTCCGGGTAAGCCTTGAAGTCCTTCTTCTTGACGATCTAGACTAGCAATATTTACCAGAGTTGCGATCGCTTCTTCTGCACTTGGCGGTTTACCAATTACGTGTAATCCACAAGGCAACAACCGTGACTCGATCTCCATCAACTTGCGGTAGACGTTGCCAACAATATTATCCCGCTCATCGGTACTCATGTCTCTGGCATCGGTTTCTGGCAGGTTAATATCCTTATCCAGATTCACGATTCGGCATTTATCCATGATGCTGTTAACAATGGAAACACCGCGTCCACTATCTTTTAAGGTTTGGTAGGAAGCGATTAACTCGCTCAGTTCCTTCAAACCTTTGTACAAGCCAGCATTTTCTGCCGGCGGTGTCAAGTAAGAAATTGTTTCGGCATAACTCCGGCGTTTAGCAATTGTCGCCTCACTCGGATTATTGGCTGCGTAGTAATACAAGTTGGGAATTGAACCAATTAAGTTATCTGGATAACAGTCACCAGACATCCCCATCTGTTTACCTGGCATGAATTCTAAAGAACCGTGTGTACCAAAGTGTAGTACAGCATCAGCTTTCCAAACTTGCTCTAGGTAAGTGTAGTAAGCAGCAAAACCGTGGTGAGGACTAGCTGAACGGGAGAATAACAGCCGCATCGGATCGCCTTCGTAACCAAAGGTGGGTTGCACACCGATGAAGACGTTACCGAATTGCTTACCATAAATCAGCAAGTTTTGCCCGTCGCTGTTAAGGTGTCCGGGAGGTGGCCCCCAGTTTTCTTCTAGGCGGTGAGAGTAAGGGGTTAGCGCCTCATACTCAGGAACGGACATTTTGTAAGCAACGTTCAGTTCTGGGCTATTGTACTGCGCTTGGGCATCGTGGATGACTTCTTGCAGCAATGCTTCGGCTGATTCTGGCAATTCTGGTAAATCGTAGCCGTTATTTTTGAGGGCTTTCATCACCTCGTAGATGGAACCGAATACATCCAAGTACGCGGCGGTTCCCACGTTGCCTTTATCTGGCGGGAAACTGAAAACGGTGATGGCGACTTTTTTATCTAGTTTCGGCTTGCGGCGGAGGTTTGCCCATTTTAAGGCACGTTCGGCGACAGCTTCAACCCGATCGCGCAGTGCGATCGCTTTCCCTGTAGTTCCATCTCTACCAGATAATACAATCGGCTCAATTGCCCCATCTAATTCGGGTATTGCAATTTGCAAAGCTACCTGAATTGGATGTAACCCTAAATCGCTATCCATCCACTCTTCTGTGGTTTGGAATACTAAGGGTAATGCCACCATGTAAGGACGGTTTAAGCGTTTGAGTGCCTCAATTGCCTTGGGATGATCTTGTCTAGCTGGGCCACCCACTAAAGCAAAACCAGTCAGCGATATCACTGCATCTACCAACTGTATTTTGGTAATTGGTTCGTAGAAGTAAGCCTCAACAGGTTTGGAGAAATCCAAACCACCAGCAAACACAGGTAATACCCGTGCGCCCATTGCTTCCAACTCCTGCACCATTGCTACATAATGGGCATCATCACCTGTAACTAGGTGAGTGCGTTGCAATACTAACCCGACACAAGGAGCTAGGGGATCTTTGAGATCGCTAGAAATATCCTTACGAGCTGTATACCAATTGAGGTATTCTCTGACATCTTCAAACATACTGGGAGCCAAAGGATGCCAAATCCCTAAATCGGGATAAACCACCGGCTGTTCATAAGTAGAAGGTGCAAAATCTTGTTTATCTAAACCTTTAAATACGTATTTATCAGCTAGCATTAGCAAGAAGTTTTCCAGGTTTTCTGGAGAACCACCTAGCCAATACTGAAAACTGAGCATGAAATTTCGGGCATCCTGTGCTTTATCCATTGGGAGAAACTTCAGCACTTGGGGCAGAGTACGCAAAAGCTTCAGCATCCCATCTTGGAATCCCGCACCGGATTTTTCTTTGCGTTTCCGCATGAATTGCGCGATCGCACTTTTTGACTGACCCAACTGTGCTAAAGAAAAGCTGCCCATTTTATTTAGGCGCATTACCTCTGGCATGGAGGGAAAGACAACAGAAACGTCCAGGTGATCGCGGTGTGGTTCTACTGCTGCTACTACTTTCTGTGCTAAGTCTTCGATGAAAATGAGGGAAGCGATGAAGATATTCGCATTCTCAATTTCTCGTTTGAACTCCTCGTAATTTTCAGGGTCGCGGAGTTCCTCAATCAAGTACCCACTGATTTCAATCGCCAAGTTGGGGTTGTTCGCGTTAATGGTGCGAACAGCTTGCGACAAAGCACTCTGGTACTGGGACTCAAGCACGACATAGACCACCTTGATTAAACTACGTCCGCGTAAGTTATCAGGCGCAATGTGTCTAATGGTGGACTTGACGTGTGTGAACATGCTTCTACGGCTCCTTTGATGCGTGTTCTCTACTGGAAGTTCCTAGCGGCATCATCAGCCACAAGTAACTTGTGATCTTTAGGCAATATCTGTTTTTTATCAGAAAACTCTTACCCAGTAGGCATTTTATCGTCTTTATGACACAAATCGATATAAAAAACGAAATATTTCTTTGTAATTGTTGACTTTACATAAAAGTATTGGCTCACATATTTGTAAATTTTTTGTAATATTTATAAATAACTAAATAACTATTAATAAATGCTAGATTGAAAAATAAAACCCGCTTGTGCGGGTTGTCAAATTGATATGTTTAGAGAAATGCGTCGGTGTAAGCTGAAAATACTTTAATTTGCATCCTCAAAAAAATAAATCTCTTGTGGGGTGGGCATCTTGCCCGCCCTAGCTGTGCAAATTAAATGCACGACAGCTTAGTCGGTCGTAGAAATCGCCTAATTACTATATTTCTTAACTAAGAATAAAGTTTAGCTTCTAAACTGTTTCAAAATCTTCTTCGGATCGTTCTTATCTCCCTTCAGAAATTTCCAAGCAGCAAAACCTACGCCAAATGCAACTATCGCAGATTTTATGGCAATTTCAAATGACTTTGAATTCCTAATTACCATTTTTCAGACCAATAGATAATTTCTGAGGCCGAACTATTAATTGCAACGCCGTAACTATCTCCATGATTCCACTTGAAGCCAGGTCTACCTTTGTCGTCTGTATTTAATACCAATATTTCATAAGTAGCTGGAAAAGATTCCATAGGAGAGTCACTGGTGTAGAAAAAAGTTGTCGGTACACCGTTAGGCTGATTTATGTGGTCATTTGTGTTACCACCTATATATTTGTGCTTTGCACTACTTCTGTATTGTGAGAGCAATTTTTCTATCTTGTTTGGTGGCTCTTTCATCCTAATTTGAAAGAAACTATTTCCTTGTAAAAATTCAGGAGAGTAAGCAATCCGAACGCCTTTAGCATCAGTGGGAATATCATTAGGAAAATGTTTTACTTGGTCATTGTCAGACCATAGTTTATGACGAATTTCTTTGTAGCGTGATGTATCAGTTACTATTTTAGGTTTGCTAGTACTGCTAAAAGTTGTTCTCATAAAAAAGCTTCCCCCGACAATACTAAGACTAGCAAGGGCTAATAGAAATTGCGATCGCTTTATCATCGAGTTGGGTGTGCCTAACCTTTAGAATCATATACCCAACTAATAAACCAAATTAGTACTATTGCGGAGATGCCATCGGAGATATTAGCAGAAACTTCGTGTATTCAGGGCAAATTCGAGATAATTGTAAAATTATTGTGAAGCTAGTCAATGATTACCTAGTCAAAAACCGTAGGTTCTCGTCATTCAGACAAGTACTACAGGCGTAGCTAGAGAAATCAACACCACAGCCATCTATTTTTTTCAATTCTTCCTGATTCAGCAATAACTAAGGCGGAGATATAAATAGTAGATGCACCTTAATTAAATCACAGCCCTCGGCTTTTAGTTGAGGGCTTTTTTTATGTTTATATTTTTAAGTTTGGAATAAAATAAATTTGGTTAAAAGTCTAATTTTCCCGGATATGGTAATCAATAAAGTGGATTAATAAATGGTAGATGCACCCTAATAAATTACAGCCCTCAGCTTTTAGTTGGGGGCTTTTTTATGTTTATATTTTTAAGTTTGGAATAAAATAAATTTGGTTAAAAGTCTAATTTTCCCGGATATAGTAATCAATAAAGTGGATTAATAAATGGTAGATGCACCCTAATAAATTACAGCCCTCAGCTTTTAGTTGGGGGCTTTTATTATTTAAATATAGATGGTAGTAAACCAGGAGCTAACCATATTGCATAACCAATAAATCCAAACATCAAGGTAATCAAAATAGTAATTCCGTAGCTGATGCAAATTAATAAACCGTCAGATTCGATAGTGGCAACAGTCAAAAGTAAAATGCCTATAGTAGGGATAGGATTTGTAAACGGAATTGGTAATATCAGTAATACTGTTAACAAAGAAATACAAAACCCATTAATTCGCCAAACTAAAGGATTATGGGCTATTTTTTCAAATCGGGGACGGGCGATTTTCTGTAAAATTTTGGTAAGATGTCCCAAATTTTGCAAAAGTAATTGGGCGAAGGGACGAGGAAATTTGTAGTTGGCAATTCTTTTCGGTAGCCAAGGCGATCGCCTCCCTAAAACCATTTGCACTGATAATAGTAAACAAGCACCACCAAAAGGGCCAGTTAATCCTGGTGGCATAGGAAATAAAAAGGGCAAGACTAATAATGTAATTACCAGACTGAACCCTCGTTCTGAGGTTTCCGCCAGAACATCACCTAGAGTAAGTGGTTGTTCAGCCAGGCGTTGCAACAGGGACTTTATATCTTGAGAAAATCTCAGATGCATTTGGCGTGAGTTGATGCGAGTTTCCACATTTTTCGCAGAGGGAGATGACGATAATAACTCCTAACTCCTAACTGCTTATTTCTGGGGTACTAAAACAGCTATAGCTTTAGATATAACTCTAAAATGAGCAGGAGTGTAAGTAGTGATTTCACCATCTGTATTAATAGGACGCGGTTTGTGAGTATATACTTTTATTTCTTGACCTTGAAGAGAACGTACATTCTCCCAATGTATATGTCGCCCTTGCCGCATGGCAGGGAGTAGAAGTATAATCTGCCACCAGTGTTTTATCTCCAAGCTGTAGAGGTCTAGCCTTTCATCGTCTATTGTGGCATCGTCAGCCACAGCCATACCGCCGCCGTAATAACGGCCGTTACCCACAGCAATTTGTACTGTTTTTACGCGAACTGATTCACCATTGATTACAATCTCCGCAGTAAAAGGTCTAGCTTCCCAAATCACTTGTAATGCAGTGGCGGCATAAGCAAATACTCCCCAACGGCGTTTGACTTCTTTGGTAAGTCGTTGAGTAATTTTTACACTTAATCCCAAACTAGCAACGTTAAAAAAGTGCTTGCCGTTAATCCAACCTAAATCGATGCGGTGTAAATTTCCATCTGCAATAATTTTGCAAGCTTCGCTGAGGGAATTCGGAATTTCTAAAGTCCTTGCTAGGTCGTTGGCAGTTCCTAAAGGCAAGATTCCCAAGGGCAACTGAGTATCAACTAAAGCATCTACTGCTGCATTAAGAGTGCCATCTCCTCCACCAATGATTACTAAGTCAACTTGATGCTGATAGCGAAATATAACTTCAGCAAGATGTTTCGGGTCTTCTGTAGACTCCTCAATTAAATCAAAGCCGAGTGTCTTCAGATATTCAATCGCTCCCGACAGACTCTTTTGCCCTTGGCGGGCATGACGATTTACTAACAGCAGTGCGCGGGAACTCATGGGTAGTACCTTTTGTAGTTGATATGTCCAATTATCCGCATCTATGTATTCTGCTTTAAGTTGACTCTAAAAAAGTGTTTAAATTGTTATGATGTTCATCAAAAAATCGTTTATTCAATGCTTATTATGTTATTGTAAACAATTTTCAATTTCTATTTTATCTCTATTAACGCTTTTTATGATGATACTCAGGAAATTATGATTTTTACCCACTAAGTGACTGCATTTAAATCTTTTTCTTGTCAATAAAGATTTTATTGTGGAGTAATTTGTTCTTGGGAATCACCTTAGAATAAAAATGTGTTGTATCACAAGGTTTTGCTCCTTCTAATCTCCCTTAAAAAAGGATACAGAAATTTCTCAAAGTCATTTCTGCTGTTTAACTGGATTCATCCATATTTCTAAGTGACTAAATACTTGTGAAAAAAGTAATGTCAAGCATAAATAAACCACTGCTACGCCTGCGTAAATCTCAAAAGCGCGATAGTTCTCAGCAACAATTAACTGTCCTTTACGTAGTAATTCTTCCAACCCAATTACAGAAACCAAGCTAGTATCTTTCAATAAACTGATAAAGTCATTACCCAAAGGTGGAATCATCCGCCGGAAAGCTTGGGGAAAAATGACATAACTCATAGTTTGTATAGAACTCAAACCTAATGATTGTGCTGCTTCTGCTTGTCCTGTTTCAATGGATTGAATCCCTCCACGCACAACTTCGGCAGTGTAGGCAGCGTTATTCAAGCTTAAAGCAATTACTCCAGCAGTGAGCCGATCGAAAGTAAATGTAAAACCAAGTTCTTGCGAAATTGCTGGTAAACCAAAATAAATCATAAAAATTTGCACCAGCAAAGGTGTTCCCCGAAAAAAATCTACATACGCCCTCGCTACCCAACGTATAGGTACGATGCGAGAAAGTCTGAGAATACCAATTAGGGAACCTCCAATTAAACCAAAAACTACAGAAATTATTGTTAATTGTAACGTTACCAATGCTCCCTGTAATAAAGTTGGAAAAGCTTGTAAAATCACACTTATTGAGGTAAGTATTTTAGGTGCGCCAGTGCTATTTTGGTTCTCAAATGGTGATTTAGCTGGTAGTAATGGCGGCTCGACTTTAAACCATTTTTGATAAATCTTGGAATAAGTGCCATTTTTAAACACTCTATCTAAACCATCATTTATTAATGCCAAATTCGACGAATTTTTAGCTGTAGCAATACCATAAAACTCTTCCGTCAGTAATTGCTGTATTACTTTTATTCCCTGAAGATTGCCCGTATTAATAGCATATAAAGTCACTGGTGCATCATTGATTACCGCATCCACATTACCATTGGCCAATTCTTGCAGGGCTAAAGGTGCTGAATCAAAACTGCGAATTTGGACTCCGGGAATACTCTTAGCTTTTGCAGCCCCAGTTGTACCAATTTGGACTGCGATTTTTTTATTTTTGAGACTGTCAAAGCCAGTAATATTTTGATCGTCTGCGCGGATTGCGATCGCTAACCCAGCTTTAAAATAAGGACGGGAAAAAGAAATCGTCTTCGCCCTCTCCTCTGTAATCGTGATCGAACTAATCGCTGCATCTACTGTTTTGGCTTGCAAAGCCGGGATTATACCATCAAAAGGCATACTTTGAAAATCTACTTTAAAGTTAGCAGAGGAAGCCAATGCATTCATCAAATCAATCGAAAAACCCTGCAACTCACCACCTTCTTTTTTAAACTCAAAAGGTGGAAACGCCGGTTCTGTAGCAACCCGCAAAGTTTTCCCCGCACTAGAGTTCACAGCACAGCCAGCCAATAAAAAATAACTCAAACTAACAACCACACACCAGCGCAGCCAACGCCCAAAACCAAATTTAGCCATATTGTTTTCTCTTCCCTCTGCGGTTCGTTAAAAACCTTACAATCAACTGTAGAGCAGCTTGACACAAGTAATGAACAATACCATCCCCGCCATTATTTTTGACAATATCGAAAAAAACTTTGGTTCCCTCAAAGTCCTCAAAGGAATCACTGGTGAAATTAACCGGGGAGAAGTCGTTGCAGTTATCGGTTCCTCCGGTTGTGGTAAAAGTACACTACTACGCTGCTTTAATCGCCTAGAAACCATTGACAACGGGCGTTTAATAATCAACGGTATCAACTTATCTAAACCCACAGTCAACTATAACCAACTGCGACAACTACGAACACAAGTAGGTATGGTTTTTCAACAGTTCAACCTGTTTCCTCATCTCAGCGTTCTGGAAAATATGACACTCGCACCTCGGAAAGTTTTAGGTAAAACCCCGAAAGAAAGCGCCCAAATAGCGAGATTATATTTAGAAAAAGTTGGCTTACATGACAAAGCATCTGCTTATCCCGAACAACTTTCTGGCGGACAAAAGCAACGAGTAGCGATCGCCCGTAGCTTATGTATGAATCCCCAAATCATGCTATTTGACGAACCCACCAGCGCCCTAGATCCCGAACTCGTGGGCGAAGTTTTGCAAGTGATGCAACAATTGGCATCAGAGGGGATGACAATGGTGGTTGTCACCCATGAAATGCAATTTGCAAAAGAAGTAGCCCATCAGGTAATATTCTTAGACAAAGGTATTGTGACAGAAAAAGGTTCAGCTTATGAAGTACTGACCAATCCCCAAAGCGATCGCCTGCGTATTTTCCTCAGTCGCCTTCAAGTAATTCGTAATTCGTAATAGAGCCTCTGGCACGCTCCGCGAACGTAATTCGTAATTAAAGACTTGCTTTAAACTCCTCACTCAGCACTCCTCACTCCTCACTCCCTACTCCCTACTCCCTACTCCCTACTCAGCACTCTTAAAGGTATTCGCGCAAGAACTCAAAAGGATCGTCTTCCCAACAAGGCTCAGGTATCAGCCAAAACAAACTACCACTGATGTCGGCTTCAATTTCATCACCGTCGTCTCTATCAAATAGTTCTATCAAAGCTGTCCAATCACGTTCTCTCAGAGATGTTAACGATGGGGCATATACCTGGAAATTATTTGAGTAATTCACGCGCAAAATTGTGCTTGACAGCCGTAAAAATTTAGTATAGAAACTTGTAAATAATCAGATTTTAGCTTTGACAACCGTAATTGAATAGGTATTTTGATACTAATAAATACGGTTTACTTTCATAAGTGTCTCACAATTTAAATAGGACTGCTATAGTATTTGTTACATAATTACAAGCTGAATTTACTCAGACCGCAAAAATCCTTGAGGCTGCGATTCGACTAATTCCACGCCAAACACTTCAGCAAAGCATTGTCCTACATAAAAACGCGCTTCTTGACAAGTAATACTTGGAATCCATTCGGCTAAACTACCTACGGGTTTATCAGAAATTCCACAGGGTACAATGCGCTCAAAGCCTGACATATCTGGGCAAACATTTAATGCAAAGCCGTGCATGGTAATCCAACGGCTGACTTTAATCCCAATAGCCGCAACTTTTCGCCCTTGTAACCAAACACCAGTAAAAGCCGGAATTCTTTCTCCCTGCAATCCATAAACTGCCAATACACGAATTATGACTTCTTCGAGTTGGCGTAAGTACCAATGCAGGTCTTTACGATAACGTTGCAGATTTAAAATCGGATACCCCACCAGTTGACCAGGACAATGGTAAGTAACTTCGCCGCCTCGTTCAACTCGATGTACATCATATTCACCTTTATCAATGTCAAACTTGAGAAAATCTGAGTTACTTCCTTGTCCCAGAGTGTAAACAGGTGGATGTTCTAGCAAAATTAACACGTCATCTAGACTCGGCTCATGAATGCGCTCATTGAGGAGCGATCGCTGCCATCCATGAGCATCTAAGTAAGGCATTAATCCTTGGTTATACAGCAAACAACGGTTATCGTGTGTTTTCATACTATAGATAATGCCAAAAATCAACTGTATTAAGGACGAAATATATTTCAATTTACAGGATTTGAATCAATAAATGTTAAGTTTTGCAAAGGATTTTAAAGGAAAGTCAAGGGAACATGCATTAGAAAATACAAAGTGCTAGCTTGAATATACAACCTCAATAGGTTTTAGGAGGAATTCTCTGCAATAAGCATCATGCCAAGACAATAAGAACGATAAACTGGCTGATGACTCTAATAATCTTGTTTTAAATATAAACAAGATCGGCTTTTACAAATACTCTTGTTGTTGATCAACAATGAGCAAACCTCAACCGGACACAGAAGGAGCAACTATCAAAAGTTCTGTAAGCGTTGTTTTAATAGAGAAGACAGTTACCGGAGCAACTACTCAAATTTCCTCACCAAATAGTTCTATGTGGGAATCCAATTGGATATCAGCGCAGAGATGAGGAGGAAAAACAAGAGTATAATGAGTAGAAACTCACATGCAGTAAGCTTAGAGATGGCTTAACAGCAGTACATAAAAACAGTTCACAATTTGTTTTGGCGGGAGTAATAGACCTTACCGCAATTTCTTTTCATACAAAGCAAATTCACACATCAAATATTCAGTGGGAGAGTTTACATGAAGCTTGTCATCCACAGCAAAAATATTGAAATCACCGATGCGATTCGGGAATATGTACATCAAAAGATTGAAAAAGCAGCTAGTCACTTTCAGAACATTACAAATGAAGTGGATGTGCATCTGAGCGTAGCCCGGAATCCTCGAATTAATACTAGACAAGCAGCTGAAGTAACCATTTACGCTAATGGTAGCGTTATTCGTGCCGAGGAAAGTAGCGAAAATCTATATGCCAGCATTGACTTAGTTGCAGATAAAATTGCCCGTCAGCTGCGGAAATATAAAGAACGTCGTCAAGATCAGAAAACTCATGCCCAACCAACAGAAGTAGTTGTTGCAGAGTCGGTAGTTCCAGATTTAATTGGCGATCGCACCCCCGAACTACCCAACGAAGTCGTCCGCACCAAATATTTTTCCATGCCACCGATGACCCTTGCAGAAGCCTCAGAACAACTGCAACTCGTGGGACACGACTTTTATATGTTCCGCAATTCTGAAACTGGAGAGATTAATGTAATTTACGAACGCAACCACGGCGGTTATGGTGTGATTCAACCCCGCAATGGTAACGGTCATACAAACGGCAAAAATGGCAAGTCAAGCCACACTAATATTGTCATGCCGGAAAAGTTGCATTCTAAATAGGGAATGGGGCATGGGGCATGGAGGGATGAGGTGAGTTGCAGTAAGCTTTTCCCCAATATCCAATGCCCAATGCCCAATGCCCAATGCCCAATTCCCTATTTCACAAGCTGTTGCAAAGTTTTCAATGCTTCTTCAACATGACCTTTAAAGTTAAACATTGAATCAAACACATATTGCACAACTCCTTGTTGGTCAATGACATAAGTAACGCGACCAGGGAATAAGCCAAAGGCTGCTGTTGCACCATATAGCTTCCGTACTTGGTCGCCTTTGTCAGTTAATAAGGTAAAAGGTAGATTATATTTTGCAGCAAATTTTTGGTGAGATTCGCTAGAGTCAGCACTCACACCGACAACTTCAGCGCCAGCACTTTTAAACACTTCATATTGATCGCGAAAAGCGCAAGATTCAGCCGTACATCCGGGTGTGTCATCCTTGGGATAAAAATATAGGACAACAGCCTTTGTGCCGCGAAAATCTTGAAGGCTAACTGTTGAGCCATTTTGAGCAGGTAAAGTGAAATTAGGAGCAGTATCTCCAACTTTGATTGGCATAACAACTGGTGATAATTACTTAATAAAATTTTACCTTGTATCCAAGTCTATAAACTTTGCTTGATTACCTGCATCAAGCGGGGTAGCTTAGTACAGCATTCCATTAATTGAAAAAACGTAGCGAATAAAAATTAGCAAGACTCTGCGTACCTTTGCGTTTACTTTGCGTTCCTCTGCGTTTAAAAACGCTACGATTTTAGGCAAAGCTGTACTTAGATACTCATTTAACATAAAATTCCCCTTATGCGCCTGACTTCACTGGATGTTTTTCGCGGCATTACGATCGCTGCGATGATTCTCGTCAATATGGCGGGAGTCGCAGATGATGTATATCCTCCCTTAGCCCACGCCGATTGGCACGGTTGCACACCAACTGATTTGGTATTCCCTTTCTTTCTCTTCATTATTGGTGTAGCGATGACTTTCTCGCTGTCGAAGTACACTGAAGGTAATAAACCCACTTCAGTTGTTTACTGGCGGATATTACGCCGCGCCGCCATTCTCTTTGCCTTGGGATTGCTACTAAATGGCTTTTGGAATCAAGGTGTTTGGACTTTTGATTTCAGTAGCATCCGCTTTATGGGGGTGTTGCAGCGCATCAGTATTACCTATCTGTTGGCTTCCTTGATAGTTCTCAACCTTCCGCGCAAAGGTCAATGGATACTTGCAGGAGTGATACTCATCGGTTACTGGCTAACAATGATGTATCTACCAGTACCAGAATATGGCGCGGGAGTTCTGACACGAGAAGGTAATTTTGGCGCTTATATTGACCGGATAATTATTCCCAAAGCACATCTTTATAAAGGTGATGGTTTCAAATTTATGGGAGATCCAGAGGGACTATTCAGTACTATTCCCGCGATCGCAAGCGTCCTCGCTGGCTACTTCACAGGTCAATGGATACGTAGCCAACCTGTACAATCACGCACAAGCATCGGCTTAGGATTATTTGGAGTTGGTTGTTTAATTATCGGTTGGGCGTGGGGGTGGACATTTCCCATCAACAAAAAGCTGTGGACAAGTTCTTACGTAGTCTTTACTAGCGGTTGGGCATTACTTTTGCTAGCGGCTTGTTATGAACTCATCGAAGTCCGCCTGAATCGTCGCTGGAGTAAACCTTTTGAAATTATGGGCTTAAATGCGATCGCACTTTTCGTTCCATCGGTTTTGTTGATTAAAATCTTAGTGAAAACCACCATCGGCACGGGTAAAGACGCTCCCAGTACCTACAATTGGATTTACCAGAACCTTTTCGCATCTTGGGCGGGACTTCTGAATGGTTCTCTGTTATTTGCCATAGTCACCGTGTTGTTGTGGTGGGCTGTTGGTTTTCTGATGTATCGACAACGTTGGTTTCTCAAAGTGTAAATTTGAAACCAGGCATTAGAAAATGAAGATTTTAATTGTTCTTTACGTTTTAGTGTTATCAAGGTTACAACAGATATCAAGTGATAGATTTGTAACTCTTTAGGAACAAAGGCAATCGCAGCTTTATCTATACTCTTAATCAACTCATTTCCGTTCTTCTTACGGAACTGATTAAAGTTCTGGTGTCTCGCTTCTTGAATTCTGAATAAAGAAGCGTATACAGACTTATCTGTGCGTTGAAAATTCTTATTTCTTCTAATTAACTAAATTAATCCAGAGCAAAATTGTGAGGTAATGAATGCATCGCATAAAACTTTGGGTATTTTTGCCAGCTACCCTGATATTCGGCTGCTCAAATCAACTGTTTCAATCTAGCCCGTCTGTGGCAAACTCTAACCCAGCAGTAGTTAAACCAACCAGTCAAAATTTATTAGCATATATGAATGACCTTTCACCGCTAGAACAACAGGTAATTGTTGAAACAAATAAGGTACGAACAAATCCCCAGTCTTACGTGCCGATTTTGGAAAACTATAAAAAGCGCTTTGAGGGTAACAAAATCAAGATTTCTAATAATACTTATTTGCAAACTCAAGAAGGAGTCAAAGCAGTTGATGAAGCGATCGCATTTCTGAAATCTGCAAGTCCTGTAGGAGCGTTGAGTGCCTCAAAAGGTATGTCTTTGGGAGCAAAAGACCATGTTAAAGACCAAGGGACAACAGGTACTATAGGTCATGATGGTAGCGATGGTAGCGACCCCTTTACTCGCATCAACCGCTATGGTACATGGCAAACAACCGCAGGTGAAAATATCAGTTATGGCTCAAACACTGCCCAAGATATCGTCATGCAATTAATTGTTGATGATGGCGTGCGCGATCGCGGTCATAGAAAAAATATTTTTAACGGTGCTTTTAAAGTATCTGGCGTTGCTTATGGAACTCACAAATCATATAGAACAATTTGTGTAATTGACTACGCTGGTGGGTATAGTGAAAAATAATTTGAACTAGCGAGTGGGGACAATACAGTTCGGTTAAAATCCCCCCGCTTTCTTTTTACGAATATTAACCACTCAGTGGCAGCAATCAGATGGTGATATTATCGTCCCCTTGCTGATTAATCATTAATCGCAAAATTGATAATCCTAAAATTATCAAAAATAGCACTAACCCAATTGTACAAGCATAACTAATTTCCAAATTACTAAAAGCTTGCTCATATAGATAATAAACAATTGTTTTAGAGCTACTGAGTGGCCCCCCTTGGGTCATAATATATACTTCTTCAAAAACTTTGGTCGCAGAAATAGCCGAAATCACCGCTACTAATGCTAAATATGGCTTCATCAAAGGTATAGTAATATCCCAGTGTTTGCTAATACCATCAGATCCATCAATGGCTGCGGCTTCGTACACATCAGCAGGAATTGATTGCAACCCCGCTAAATAAATTACCATGTAGTAACCTAGTCCCTTCCACACGGTTACAGCCATGACGCTGGCCAGAGAAATTGGTACAATACCAAAAATTTTTGCTGGGCTAGTTAACCAAGGAATACCTTCTGGAAAAAGACCCAAAGCTTTTAGTAACTGATTAAGTAATCCGTTTTCTGCATACAGCCATTTCCAAGCTATTCCCGCAACTACCATTGAAATTACCACTGGGGTGTAATACGCTGCCCTAAACCAATTCATCCCCCGCAGTTTCTGATTTACCAAAATTGCCAGCACTAAGGGAGCAATTACTAAAATTGGGACTACACCCACAAGATATAAAAAAGTATTTTCCAAGGTTTTCCAAAAAACTGCATCCTTGCAAAGTTTGAAGAAATTGGCGAAACCTATCCATTGTGGCGGCTGGGCGATATCTTCATAGCTAGTAAAGCTGAGGTAAAACGCTTGCAGTGCAGGCAAAAAGACTGTTAACCCCAAAAGAATCAAGGCGGGTAGTAAAAATAAATAAGGCGTAAGTCGCTGTTTGATGAATATCCAATTTTTAGGTGTCAATTGATTCATATAAAATCTAATAGTTGTTTTCGCTTTGTCAGCAATAATTTGAAGATGTGAGTAGATTTAAGCTTCAATATTCTAAAGGCATATATTTGCAATCTGCTGTAATAGCTCAGAGATAAACGATGATGGAAACTCAGCACAACCCGCCCATTGAACATCAAAATGTCCCCATAAACCACCGTGGGCTACATGAATTTTTGTATAGTTCTGACGAGGAACACGCCGCCATTGAGGTGAGTATAACCCCTGAAATGGCAAATGATGGGACTGAACTCATTGACCTTGAAGCTTGGAGTGCATCTGCTCAAAACGCTAAAATTGCGGGTGTTTACGCAGTTTTAGATGCAGAACGCCGCACGCAGTACATCGGCTATTCTCGGAATGTGTTGCTTTCTCTAAATAGTCATGTCACCCAAAATGGTCAGGAAAAGTGTGCTTTGGTGCGCGTGCAAGCATTCAAGTTTCCCAAGCGTCAAGATATGGAAGATTTGCGAGATGCGTGGATAGCAGAACTCGAAACCACACCACCTGGTAATGCAACTGATGGCGAAATGTGGGCTAGTACAGTAGGGGAAGCTGCAAAGGCGGTAATGTCGGAGGCGGAACGTCAAGCCTACGAGGAGAAAAAGCTAAAACTGCGGAAAGCAATGGCTGACACAACCCTCTCTAAAGAGTTAGAAACAATAGATGCGAGTATAGCCGAACGTCAGCGTCAGCTTGAGGCTGCTGTGACAAATGATGACTGGAGTGTAATTATCGACGCACAGACACAAGAAACCAAGTCTTAGGATGAGTTTCAGGCGGGGATTTAAACCCCGACTGAAAATGTCTTTAATTTTGAATTTTGAATTGTTAACCCTGTCCAGCTTTTGGCGATCGCAAAATAATTATGGGATATTCAGGGTGTTTTTTTCTTAGTCCCCAGTCCCTACTCTTTTTTATCCTCATCTCCCAACATTTTGAGTAATTTCCTCGCAGCCAGAATACCCACAACTCCTGCACCTACTATTCCCACTACCTGCACCACTTTTTTACCTACATCATGAGGGTTGAGATGCTGATGAAAAATCTCTTCATCTACCCATTCTGTAGTGGCTTTAAAATCATGAATTGGTGTTGGTAATAGCGTTAAATAAGTGGCTTGACGGATTAAATGTGCGGTTTCGCCTGCAACTTCAAAAACATTTAAAAGGTTAGCAGCAGCATCATTTATCCCCAGTTTCAAGAGAGTTCCACGAATGTTAACCTTAACTGGTTTGAGTTCTTCTCCTAGAGCGATCGCTTTCAAATTATGGGCAATATTAGCTCCTTGTTGATAAGCCACTTGAGCGGTAGGCGGTAGTGAATTATCCTGAACTGCTGCACAATCACCCCCGACAAACACTTCTGGAAAATCAAGCAGTTGCAAGGTGGGAGTAACTAAAGGGCGATCGTGGCGATCTCGATGTTCTTTAGAAATTGGCAAATCTTTAATTAGTGGATGGGTAGAAGTGCCAGCAGTCCAGATTGTAGTGGATGTTGGCAATGTTTTAACTTCATTATTGCTTTTATATTCAATTGCGTTGGAGTGAATAGTAGTGACTTCTGCACCCGTAAGGATTTCAACTGGTACAGCCCGTTTTTGTAATTCTTTTTCAGCAATTGGACGCAGTGGATTGTTAACATCGCCATCAAGGATTTTTTCACCATGATTAAGCAGTACTATGCGAATTTCACTTGAATTACCTCCCAAAGCGCTATACCACTGCGGGAGAAAATCAGCTAAAGTTGCTGCCATTTCCACACCACTAGCACCACCACCAACGATGACTACTGTTAATAGTTTTCGGCGTTCTTCTGAATTTTCAGTTTGAATTGCTTTTTGTAAACAGTCACGTAAATGCCCCTCAAGAGCGATCGCATCTGCTTGTGTCCAGAAAGGAAAGGCGTATTCTTTACCACCCTCAACCTGATGATAGCCAGTAACACTGCCCAAAGCTAATACTAAGTTGCTGTAATTATAAGAGTTTCCTGAACTTAATTTGACTTCCCGTTGATGCAAGTCTATCGATTGCACTGCATCTTGAACAAAGATGACACCACTATCTTTAAGTAGTTCCGAAAAGCGCGGGACAACCTGAAAGTTATCCATCTCGCCATCGAAGTATTCATATAGTAGTGGCTTAAAGCAAAATCGCTCATCTTTATCAATCAAGATCACAGAATGCGGATAATTTTTGTGAGCTAGGTGTAAGGCTGTAAATAGTCCGGTAAAACCACCGCCGACAATCACAGTTTGATCGACTGGGCTGTTCATAAAATCTCTCCCAAATCTTGTTAAATCAGGATTTTCCTAGATGAAAAACAAAGCTATCACAACAGCGCTGATGATTACAGCCAATGCAATAGCGTATTCAACTCTGCGACTAAAAAATCCTACAGCAGCAATTAGAGCGATCGCTAGCCCAATAATGCCAGCATATTGCTCTTTTTGTAATCCGTGAGCAATTAATGGGTCTTTACCTGGTGCTGGAGTTTCTTGAATTGCTTTTGGGGCGAGTTCTGAAGCTGGTATGTCTTGCAAGTATAAATTCATCAAATTACTCCTTAAATAACTGTGGTTTCTGAATGTTTTTATGCCCGCCAAAGGTATATAAGCGAGAAAAGAAAGACCCAAATTACATCAACAAAGTGCCAAAATAAAGTAGTCGCACTTGTACCAAAGTGAGTCTTATTATAATTGCCTGGAATGAATGAGCGAATCAGCATAATTATCTGAAGCACAACACCAGCTAAAACATGTAACCCGTGGAAGCCTGTTAGTAAGTAAAATGTCGAACCAACTAATCCTGTAGTAATCTTGAAATCGATATTTTTCCACTCAATTAACAGACCAACTAAGAAGTAACTTCCCATTGCGATCGTTATCAACCATAGCCAGCGAAATTTCTTAAGATGATTACGTTTAAGGGCATTTTCTGCTATTTGAATGACAAAGCTACTAGAAAGTAATACTACCGTATTAATAACCACAAGCCTAGACAATTCCGGGCCAGAAATACCAGGTGGCAACCAGTTTTTAGTAGTTAGTCGCAGAACAACATAAGTAAAAATGAAACTCAAAAATATGATGCTTTCCGACAATAGGAAAATAGCAAATCCGAACAATCCTTTACCATGCTGATCTTCATGATTACCGCCCCCAGTTGGTAGGAAGCGTTGTAACCAATTTGGCAAGCGTTCCCGCCACAAATCAAAACGGATAGGACTTTCATCTATATGAGTTGGGGGACGTTGCATAATTCAATTGAGAATTGGGCATTGGGCATTGGGCATTGGGCATTGGGCATTGGGCATTGAAGAATTTATATATAACTATATTTCTTTCCCAGTAACCAGTTCCCAGTACCCAGTCCCCAGTACCCAGTGTCTTCATTCACTATTATCGGCATTTACGATTACTGAGTACTTTGGATTGCCGTAGTCATAAGGAGGTCTTGTCACTGTTGGAATCTCCTCAAAGTTATCTCGTGGAGGTGGTGAAGAGGTTGTCCATTCTAATCCAGTAGCGTGCCAAGGATTATCAACTGCCCTCGGCCCGTAAAGCCAAGAGCCTACTATGTTAGCAATAAAAGGCAGCGTGGATGCTCCTAGTAAAAATGAAGCTAGGCTAGCGATGATGTTCCATCCCTGATACTGTGGATCATAGGAAGAAACTCGGCGGAGCATCCCTTGTAAACCTAATGGGTGCATGGAGAAAAAGGTAATGTTGGCAGGAATAAAAGTCAGCCAAAAATGCAATTTGCCCCAACCCTCGGCGTACATTCTGCCAGTGATTTTGGGAAACCAGTAGTAAATTGCCGCGAAGATTGCCATTGTGATGGTGTTAAAAACGATGTAGTGGAAGTGTCCCACAACAAAGTAGGTGTTATTAACATGGATATCAAAGGGGGTGGCAGCAAGCATTACACCAGTAACACCGCCAAAAATAAACATGCCTCCACCTCCCATCGCAAACAGCATTGGTGTCTCTAGATGTAGCTTGCTTCTCCAGATGGTGGCTGTCCAAGCGAAGGCTTTAATACCAGTGGGTATGGCAACTAACATTGAGGTAGCCATGAAAGTCATCCGCATCCAGCCGGGGGTGGCGCTGGTGAACATGTGATGTACCCAAACGAAGATGCTGATTAAAGCAATACCTAATGTAGCGATCGCAACTGACCGATAACCAAATAGGGGATTGCGAGAAAATGCAGGTAAAATCTCAGCAAATATACCGAAGGCTGGTAGTGCCATGATATAGACTGCTGGGTGCGAGTAAAACCAAAATAAATGTTGGTAAATGATCGGATCGCCATTCCCATCCGGTTTAAAAAACTGTGTCCCGAAGGAGAGGTCAAGTAATAGCAGTATCAATGCAGCTGTCAAGGCAGGTAAATTAACTAGTTGCAATAACTGGGCACTGAAAACCGACCAAACAAATACAGGCATCCGAAAAAATGTCATCCCTGGGGCCCGCATCCAAAAGATGGTAGTAACAAAGTTGACAGCCCCCATGATGGAAGAGATACCGATCAAAACTAGGCTGACTATCCAAATAAATTCGCCGTTAATAAACTGATCCCCTGGAACTTGCAGACTAACTGGCGGATAAGACCACCACCCAGCTTGTGCAGTCCCGTTTGGCAGGAAAAAGCTAGATAGTAGTAAAAGACCAGCTGGTGGCAAAATCCAAAAGGATATGGCGTTGAGCAAGGGAAAAGACATATCCCGCGCTCCAATCATTAGCGGCACTAAGTAGTTAGAAAGACCTGCATTGAAGGGAATAATCCACAGGAAAATCATGATTGTCCCGTGCATGGTGAACAAACCGTTATAAAGCGGGCGATCGACCAAATTGGATTCTGGGGTGAGCAACTCAGCCCGAATCAGCATCGCCAATAACCCACCAATCAGGAAGAAAATGAAGGTCATCACCATGTACTGAACTCCAATCACCTTATGATCGGTGTTGAAGCTGAAGTATTCCCGCCAAGTATTACCCTGCTGGTTCGGCGATTCTCGATCCCCGGTAATGTCTTGACTAAAGTCATGTGTCATTATTTAATTTCCTTCTATTGGCAATGCCAGGTTGAGCAGGTGTGACGGTGTACCAGCCGCTATTAAACAATGTTTTTGGTGGTTGGATATTTTCGGCAACTGCCTGATTTACTGGAATTTGTTCGCTAGTAGCGGTTTGCGTAAGCCACTGATTATATTGCTCAAGGGATTCAACGTATACATCCGTTTCCATTAAGGCAAAGTAAGTACCGCTAAATTGAGAATCTTTCAGCCGATATTTGCCTGGGCGAATCGGTGTTAACACGATATCAATTTTCCGCCCTGGAATAATATCTTGCTTTAAGCGAAATTCAGGGACATAGAAACCGTGGATCACATCCTGCGCTTGCAGATTTAAGCGAGTGCCGCGATTGATCGGCAAATGTAGCTGATTACTAGTAACATTATTGGGATAACGAAAAGACCAATCCCACTGCTTAACGAAAACATCAATAGTTTCAGATGCAGGTTTGGGGCGATCGGTTGCGGCGTAAGCGGGCGCAGATTCTAGGGGTGTATGCAAATGGACGATTTGGTTTAAACCTAAAATATTTAACTGCTGATAAATATTGAAGCTTTGGAAAGCAATCCACACTACTAACAAAGTCGGGGTTGCTGTCCACAATATTTCTAGCTTTGCATCACCTCTAGATGGGTGTCCTTCGGTGTAGTCTTCAGGGGGGGCGCGATGGAATGCGATCGCATACACCATTACGCCAACTAGTCCAAGGAAGATAAATGCTCCAATTGAGACTAAGAAGCTAAATAAATCATCGACTCGTTGTGCTTCTGCTGTCGCTTGGGGAGGCATCCAAGAAAACGCTTGCTGTCCAATCCACCGACTGATGATGAGTAGCACTGCTACATAAACCGCTATCAATACATATTCAAAAACACTAAACATAAAATTCGCTAAATTCTCGTTTAATTATTTGCTGTAAACATTTTTGGAAATTGTATTAGCAGCAGTAACATGAATCCCAAATTCTTCTCCTAATTGCGCCCCCAAAGTTCCGTGAACGAATAATATGCCTACTATTGCAATCCCTGCTAACAAGTAAGCCCACTGCACTTGTCTGGAAGCATCCTTACGCCAGAGGTAGCGTTGCAAACCTCTCCATACAGTCATGGCTACAATGATCGCCAACAGGAAAACGCCACCCAAACCATGTAAAAGCATTGTCAAACCAGGACTTAACCCCCAAGCACTCTTTTGATCGACTGGTGGATTTGCCAAAAGTAGCTCAAAAAAACCAGCAGCAACTGTGAAAAATGTGATTGTTGCTGCTGCGATGAGATTGTACCAGCCGACATCAAAAAAGCTAGAACGGATGGTGGCCAATCCCAAAAATTTGAAAATTGGTTTTTCTAAAGAAAACAACACTCCTGCTATATCAAAAATGATGGCAATGATGAACAAACCCAGTGTTAGATGCACGAACTGCGGATGTACAGGAATTTCGTAGGGTAATCCGTTAGCACCCAATCGCAATCTCAACTGATCGATCAGTTGTGAGTTCATGGTGAAACTCCCTGTTTTAAGGCTTGAACTACAGGCTCGACGTGCAAACCATATACCCAAAACAGTTTGCTCCCTAAATATACTTGTAAGGATACTAAGCACACTAACAATGTTACAGCACCAAGGTAAACAGGTGGTACTCTTCGGGGGTTGCGGTTGCGAATCACAAAACGCCAAGCTGCGATCGCGGCAACAATCGCAGCAAGTGACCAACCCAAGACTGTATGATAATTCAGTGTTGACTGGGCTGCTGGCTGGGCTTGTGCTAATCCTGCTTCAAATTGGCCAAAGATAATCGCCATGAAAATTGCGATCGCAGCAACAAACATATTCCAGAAACTCACCTCAAACAAACGCACGTTGCGGGTGAAATACCCCACGACATCGCAGAAGAAAGAAAAAAACACCATCGCAATTACAAAGTGAACAACGATCGGGTGTAAAGGATCAGGGTATGGTAGATTCTGGCTATTGAGAGGTAAGGCAGACATCGTTTTTTCCTTGGAATATCAGGCGCTATAATTACTTGGATTTTTGGTAAAAATAAAAGTCAGTATTCACTGTTTCGAGATTTTTAATTTTGCAGATGCTGACAAAAATATAAAATTCCTAACAATTAATATCTAAAAAATAGAGCAAAAAGCTACTGTCTTAGGGATGATTTACCTACAAATCAATTATTGATTTATTATGAGACACATTTTTCTAATTTATCAAGAAAAGTAGATGGCAAGAAAAATTTATTAAGTCTTATTATACAAAATCAATTTAATAAAATAAGATATTTGTCAACGGTACATTTAGCTGACATACAAGTAGTAAAAGAGTGTCAAACTCTTATTAACAAAGTAACAGAGTTATGCTGACACAGCAGAAATTGCACAAACTTGTAAACCTACAGGTGTATGAATAATCACAGATTCCACGCCAAATACTTGGGCGATTGCATAAGGTGTCAAAACTTCTTCAGGTTTACCAACTTCCCAAAGATGACCTTGTTTTAATAAAGCAATGCGAGAACTGTATCGTGCCGCTAAGTTTAGTTCGTGTAGAACTGTCACAATAGTTAATTCCTGTTTTTGATTCAGATTTTTCAGTAGTTCTAATAGTTGTAATTGATAGTTGATATCTAAGAAAGTTGTAGGTTCATCTAATAGTAAAACCTTTGGTTCTTGCGCCAGTGCTAAAGCTAAAAAAGCGCGTTGCCTTTCACCACCGGAGAGTTCTTCAACTAAGCGATCGCTCAATTTTTCTAGTTGCGTCTTTTTAATTGCAGCTTCCACTTTAACCCAATCTTGGGCGTTTAATTCCCATTGCCACCAAGATTGATGTGGCGTGCGTCCTAAACTTACTAATTGTCGCACTGTTAAGCCCACGGGAACTGTTTGTTGTTGAGGCAATAAAGCTAGTTTCTGTGCAACTAAATTTGGTGGTTGCGAATGAATTGCTTTACCATCAAGTAGCACTGTTCCCTGTTGTGGGGAGAGAATACGACTCAGCAATTTAAGTAAAGTAGATTTACCTGAGCCATTAGCACCAACTAAACTCAACCATTCTCCTGTTTGCAGAGTCAGGTTAATGTCTTGAACAATTGGGACTGTGGTGTAACCGCCTGTAAGGTTTTGCAGTTGGAGTGGCATTTGCTGAAATTCAACAAGATGAAACTTAATTTTATATTGATGGGTAAAAAAGTTCGTAGTAAGGACTTCATTCCTTATTTTCTAAGTACTAAAGTGCTTACTACAAACTTTTCATTATTAGCTTGACAGACTACTACTTTGATGGTATTTTACTGAATTTTTTTCCCGGAAGTGGAATTCTACTTATTGCCGCACAATAAGCCAAACCGAATTAACCCACGTTGATAACCGCGACGCATTAATCCTAGCGATAATGCCCCTTGGATGGTAGTCCAACCAGCATTTAGCAAGCCCCAAAGTGCTTGGGGAGTGAATGCAGAATCAATCACCACATTCCAAAAGGGTGCGACAGCAGTTGACCAATCAGCAGTGCGGATATTATGTAATGGTAGTTGATGTGCGATCGCTTCATACTCTGGCAAAGAAATCACATAAGGTAAACAATACACCCGATAAATATCCTGCAAGTGCTTTTCCTCATCTGCCGTTAGTGGAGACTCATCAGTTGGTCGATGGCACCAAGTCACCATAATTAACTTACCACCAGGCTTTAATACTCGATAGCATTCCTGGAGAAACTTGGTTTTATCTGGCATGTGTTCGCCACTTTCCAGCGACCAAACTAAGTCAAAAGAATCGTCAGCAAAGGGCATTGCTTGAGCATTTGCGACTTGGAATTGTGTTTTCAGACTCAAATTAGCTTCCAAGGCGCGTTCTGTTGCTCTTGCTGTTTGTACAGGACTCAATGTAATCCCTGTAGCCTTAGCATTAAACTTCTGTGAAAGGTATAAAGAACTACCGCCGATGCCGCAACCCACATCTAGGATATTTTCTGCTGCTTCTACCCCTGCCCAATTGAGCAATTCTTCGATTAAATCAATTTGAGCCTGACGACGGTCTTTCTTCTGAGTCCCATCGGCACCATAATAGCCGTGGTGCATGTGTTCGCCCCATATCTGTTCCCATAGACCAGATGAAGCATCGTAAAATTGCTGAATTTGCTCGTAAAGTGTTGCACTCATGAAAAAAGCAGTGTTAAGACAAAGCCGAATTTAAAAAAACATACAGATAGGCTACCATGTATATTTTTAATTAAATCAGGGTATTTTTGCTTCTAGAGAAAGTTAGAAGATTTTCGTGAAATTTTATTATTAATTGAAAGTTAGGAGTTATTAACTATCAAGGAAAATAAAAGCACCAGTATTGAGAATTTATGCTGAATTCTCAATACTGGCGGATGACTTCTTCGTTTATTTGTAACTCGGAGTTTTTTATTGTCTAGGACTTGTTGAGGTAGACTGTGGTTCAACTGAGATAGGGACATTAACAGGGTTTGCTGGAGTTTCTGATTGATTTAGCGTTTGTGGCTCAGGTGTTGGTATTCCTACATTAGTTGTGTTGTCTGGAATCTGAGAAGGAGTAGCTGTTTGACTGACTTGAGGCTGTTGTTGCTGAATTTTCTGGGCAATTTGTTGCATTAGTTGTTCTATTTTCTCAGCTTGCTCAATGTTGCCTTGCTCACGATACTCCTTACGGGCACGTTTCAATACTCCACCAGCTTTCTGGATCTCGCCCTGATTATATAAAGTAACTCCCAAGTTATAGTAAGCTGAGGCGTTTTTAGGATTTAGGAGAATAGCTTGCTGATAAACAGAAATAGCCTCAGAAGCTTGACCTTGAGTTGCTAGCAAATTTGCCATATTGTTGTAGGCTGTGGCATTTTTAGGATCTAGCTGTAAGGCTTGACGATAAGTAGCCATCGCTTGCTCTGTTTGACCTTGTTGTTGCAAGGCGATCGCTAAGTTAAAATAAGCGTTGGCATTGCTACTATCTACATTGATTGCTTGCTGGTATGCTGCGATCGCTTCCTGTATATGTCCTTGTTCATACAGCGCCAAACCCAGATTATACTGCGCTGCTACCCTTGTGGGATCTATCACAATACTCTGCCGATAAGCTGTAATCGCTGCGTCTTTTTCTCCTTGTCGGTACAACACTAACCCTAAGTTATAATAAGCTTCGCTAAAATTAGGATTAACTTTAATCGCCTCTACATAAGCTTGTAAAGCTATATCCAGGCGATTTTTCTCCATGAATATATTGCCCAGATAATTTAGCGCAGCCCCAAGGCTAGGATCTCGCTGTAATGCTTGACGAAAAGCAGATTCTGCACCCTGTAAGTCTTTGCGGTTATAGCGTGTCACTCCCTGCTGGAAAAAGCTAGCTGCTTCGAGATCCTGAGAAACTGCGGTTTCTGCTAGCAGCTTACTTCCTAAAGAATTAGTAATTGCCGGTGCAGCTAAGATCAAAAATGCAGAACAGCTATAGAGTGTCACCCGGCGAAATAAATTTAACCACTGAGAAAATAGGAATTTTTCAGACATGAATCACAGACCTATACTTATTTTTCACTCCTCATAAGTCAGAGTACCCACCACGAAAGCAAAAATTCCAAATTTCCAACTTTTGTACAGACGCGATTCATCGCGTCTCTCCTAACTCCTAACTTCCACAGCTTCCGGTAAAATTAGCATGGCATCGCCGAATGAATAAAAACGATATTCAGAAGCGATCGCTTCGTTGTATATATTCAATAACCGTTGTCTGCCAATTAGCGCACTTACCAACATCAGCAAACTAGAACGTGGTAGATGAAAATTGGTAATTAAACCATCCACCACCCGCCATTGGTAGCCGGGATAAATAAACAAGTCTGTTTTACCGCAAAATGGTTGTAAATTCCCAGATTGAGCCGCCCCTTCCAAAGCCCGTACTACCGTTGTTCCTACAGCAATAATTCGACCGCCAGCTGCTTTAGTGGCGCGGATTTGCTCTACTGTGGCCGCAGGGACTTCAATCCATTCTTCATGCATCTGATGGGTAGTTACGTCTTCCACTTCCACAGGGCGAAATGTACCTACACCAACATGTAGGGTTACAAAAGCTTGATTGATTTTGCGATCGCGCAACTTTTGTAATAATTCTGGGGTAAAGTGTAATCCTGCCGTTGGAGCTGCGATCGCTCCTGGTTGTTTGGCATAAACTGTCTGATATTGCTCATCATCTGCTGACGAGGTAGTAATGTACGGTGGTAGCGGTACTTCACCAAATATCTCTAACAGTTGCACCAAAGGCTTTCCGTCTGGCACATCAAATTGCAACAAACGCCCCCCGGTTGCTGCGTCTGTTGCTAAAACCGTAGCTGTGAGGAAGTGAGGGGATGAGGGGGATGAGGAGGACAAACCAATTAATTTATCTCCCTCATCTCCCTCATCTCCCCCATCTCCCCTAGCTTCAAAAATAATCTTCGTTCCCTGTTTAAAACTTTTTCCTGGCTTCACTAAAGCTAACCAACAGTTATACTGTTGTTCTTCCAATAGCAAAACCTGGATTTTAGCACCAGTAGATTTATGACCATAAAGCCGCGCTGGAATAACTCTTGTATTGTTCATAACTAACAAATCACCAGAGCGTAACAGTGCAGGCAAATCATGGAAAATGTGGTGAGATGGTTCTGTCTCAGTCCCTGTAGTAAGAGAATTAACCACCAGTAACCGGGAACTATCTCTAGGAACTACTGGGTTTTGGGCAATGAGTTCTGGAGGTAGTTTGTAATCATAGCCTGCTACCGAGCAATCTAATTCCAAATCTTTTTCTTGTGAGCTAGAAGTATCTTTCAAATTGGCTTGTACTAGTTTCTGCTTTATTTTAGTATTTATACTCTCTTAAACAAGCTGGTTTGAATTTTCTCTTCTAAAGGAACTTTAAGGCATCTTTGCCCAATTTTCTCGCTAGGCGATAAGATTGTTACTATTAAGTAACACGGAAAAATTAACATAAAAATTGGGTAAACCTCCCCATCTAAAAACGGGGGCTTTTACCCTACCGGGAACAGGCACTGATTGACGAAAATAGATATGTAGGATTGGCTTTGATCCCAAGCACCAACAAACATGGAATATTTGTATTATCTGGCAAATGCCAGTCTAACCCTGAGGGTCGTTCAACACCTGCACGCTAGACCCCAGACACCAGTTTCGTTCGTCACCGTAATTCATCAAATTGATGGCTGGGTGGTTAGGATCAAACTCAAAGGTCAAGTCTCGCCCCAAGAAGATGGCGACTTTCGCGCTTTTCTAAATGAATTAGGAATTAGCTACGAACCGCCAATGAGGGTGCAAATGGCACTTTGGAGTTTGGAAGCGGGACAATGCCCTGTAGAAGTGATGCGTCGCTATCAGGTAGCGATCGTTTCTCATGGTAGTCCAGAGAGAGACGAAATCGAAGCTTTCCGGCAACAATTTGTCAGGGGCTTAGGCTACTGTCCAGAAACTTTGGCGTGATGGCATTTGGTTACAACACCATTACAAAATTATTGGTAATTAAGATATCTTAATCCATTACCAATTAACCATTCTCAATTGAAGAGTCGAAAGCTGCCAGAATGTATTCTTGCAGCTTAAACTTATATCCGGCTGCCGATGAAGTAGCTAGAGCTTCCTGAGTTGCTATAACCGCAGTCTGATTTTTTGATATCCTTTGACAGCAGACAATAGCAACATCAAATCGGCAAGAATAATCTGCCTTCTCAGGGTACTGGGCTAAGAATATTCCAGCTGTTCGTGAGATTTTTGCTTGCTTTTGTGGGGTAATTGCGCTTCTTCCCCCTGCATCCCAACTACCAAAACTGCGGGTTTTCACTTCAACAAATGCCAGTAATGAGTGTTGAGTCCTGAGTTCTGTTCCTACTCCCCCTGCTTCCCCGACTCTTCCATCATATTGGGCGATGATATCGATTTCTCCCCAACGGCTAGAAAAGCGACGATGCAGAATTATCCAACCTGTCGATTGCAACCATTGGGCAACTAGGTCTTCTCCTAATTCACCAATATTTGGATAATGAGATGGAGGAAGGTTAGCCATTTACTAAAAATATGATGAATTTTATGAATTCTAGGTTAAGCGATGCCTGCGGCGGGCTACGCCTATGCACAGCAGGTTCTACACTCGACTCATCCCGAAGACAATTCGGGTTTAAGTGTAAAACAGACTATCACTTTTGGGCAAGTATACTCAGCTTATTCCTGTGGGGAATAGTTGGCATCACAGCAACCGTGGGTTTTGCCCCAACAGCTTTGGCACTTGAATATAATAAGGAAATTTTGGTCGAGGCTGATTTTTCAGGGCGTGATTTAACTGACTCCAGCTTTACCAAGGCTAATCTTCGTCAGAGTAACTTCAGCCACGCAAATTTGAATGGTGTCAGTTTTTTTGCAGCAAATTTAGAATCTGCGAATTTGGAGAGTGCTGATTTAAGAAATGCGACTTTAGACTCAGCTCGTTTAGTGAGAGCAAATTTGACAAATGCGCTGTTAGAGGGTGCTTTTGCCGCTAACGCCAGATTTGATGGTGCAATCATTGACGGGGCAGATTTTACCGATACACTGCTGCGTTCGGATGAGCAAAAAAAATTGTGCAAACTTGCCAAAGGGACTAATCCAATCACCGGACGAGATACACGTGATACGTTGTTTTGTCCTTAGTATTTTCTACCTGGGAATTGGGAATTGGGGATGGGTTATTCTCATTGTCATCCTCATCTCCCCATTCCCAATTAACAAAGTACTGAGTAACTACCAACCAATCGCCCCAATCTTTTGACAAACAATTTTCATTCCTTTACCTGGTGAAGAATTTGCGACAAAAGGTATTTCTCCTTTTTCCTTATCTTCTTCAAGTAGCTGCCCCTCTGAACCGTAAATGGCAATGCGATTCCGAAAAAGCCGCGATTCTGTACATGATGCATCAAAGGTAGTCTCGAAGAGGCCATCTCCGTACATTCCGTAAAGTTTGTATGTTGTGCCCTTAATAGTTTTTGTGTCTATAGCTATGCTATTGCCTAATTTATCATGCCCCACAGTAATATATCTTTGTGCATCTTGAGCGATCGCTGAAAGTGTTGGCGCAGCGATCGCACTACCATTACTTAATAAAATAGCGATCGCTCCCACCATCCCGCCGATTTTAAAATACATACGCTTTCAAAATATAAGATTTCATATATTTCTATCCGCAATCAAAGTTGTTCTGGCAGGGTAGAAGCACTGAAATCAAGATATGTCAAGGTGTTATACTACTTCGTAATACCTGATGAGAAGCGTAAGACACTATATAAATAGCTGCAATACTTTTCAAAGTATGAGTGAAACACTTGCTGATATTGCCATACCACCCCAGTTTCCCGATCACACTCAATTACCAGAGTCTGATGGTACTTTTGTGAAAAATTTTCAAGAGCATCCCCAAACCATCATTCTCACAGACTCAATTGCTCAAATTTTGCAAAACTTACATCCAGATGGACAGTATTGCATTGGTCAAGATTGTGGTATTTACTGGCGAGAAACCGATCCACCAGAAAAAGGAGCAGCAGCACCAGACTGGTTTTATGTCCCTGGTGTACCACCAAGGCTAGATGGCAAAAACCGTCGCTCTTATGTTTTGTGGCGGGAATACATACCCCCATTGATTGCCATAGAACTAGCTAGTGGTAATGGCGATGAAGAACGAGATGTCACTCCTTTACCTCTAGCTGGTAGTCGGGAAGGTTCAAAACCCGGTAAATTTTGGGTATATGAGCGAGTAATCCGAATTCCCTACTATGCCATTTATGAAATTAGTCATGAGAAACTAGAGGTTTATCACCTGGTAGATTTCTCGTACCACAAAATGCAGCCTAATGAGCGAGGCCACTACCCGATTCCTCCTTTAGGAGTGGAACTAGGGTTGTGGCAGGGAAGCTACTTGAATAATCCTGAGCAATTTTGGTTGCGCTGGTGGGATTTAGAGGGAAATCTGTTGCTGATTGGTAAAGAAGAAGCCGAGTTGCAAAGGCAAAGAGCCGAGCAAGCAGAACAAAAAGCTGCACAATTAGCAGAACGGCTTAGGGCAATGGGTATCGACCCAGATGTAGAGTAATATTTACTAATTCCATGACCCAGAACTATGAAAAGCGATCGCCTCAATATCAAAAAACACTGATACTGGGACAAACTTACTTGGAGATTCACACCCCGATGTCGCCACTAGTCCTAATATTTTCTTATTTGTCAAGTTTCGTCTTTATAAATTTTACTTCGATGCCCTACTTTAACTACACTTATTAATAAAATATCATCATATATTTCATAAATTATCCGGTAATCTCCTACTCGAATACGATAAGAATTTTCATCACCTTTTATTTTTTTAACTCCGTCTGGACGCGGTTCTGTAGCTAAATCTAAAATTCTGACATCGATGCGTTCTTTAATGTTAATTGGTAGTTTGTTTAGTTGTTTTATAGCACCCTTAGTAAATTCGATTTGATACATTAAGCCGTTTCTCTGTTATATCCTTTATATTCACCCCAAGACACAGTACCATTGATATGTCTATCTTCTCTAGCTTCTTTAATAGCTAGTATATCTTCCTCATCTTCTATATCATCAATTCTTTTTAAATGCGCGAGTATTTCATCTAAAATACTGTCGTATGCTTGGTTTAACAGCACGTTGATAGCTTGAATTGTTTCTTTTCTTTCCTGTTCAGTTTTCATTTCTACTCATCCGCATTATTTTTACTTTTTCTGTCACCGCCTCTAGTTTCACCTAAAGACATCTCATCATTATCAATAATACCCACAGCAACTGCATAAACGGCATCAAAACCAATTCTTTCTCCCCAAAGTGCTGCATCGGTTTGCTTAGATCGTAATCGAAGACTAGTTTCGACTAAATCATCACCGATTTCGTAATCTCCTGTTTCAACATTAATCGAGATAATTTTGCCAATGTTCTCTTCTGTCTCAACTTTGGCACGGATACTTCTTTGATAGAGTTCCTTTCCACGTCGGGCGACTTCTTGGCTACTGAGGGTAGGGTGGGACATAAATAAATCCCCTGTTTAAGGTGCTAGATTCTTCACTTCATTGTAGAGCAGAAGCTCTATAGGTTAGAGAGCAAAGCTTGATCCTGTAGGAGTTAGGAGAGCGATCGCCTCAAAGCGACAAATGGTAAAAAAGCGAATAGAATTCGCGGCTATACAGACAAAACCCACCTCCGTGGGTTTCAAACACCCAACTTTTCCTTAGTCCGCAGAGGCGGCCTACCCTTCGGGAACGCTAGGGCAAACGTTTGTGTAGCCGCGATTTCTAATCGCTAGGTATATTTGCAAAGGTGAGATACTCCCTATCGTTTTTGCGTTGTCGCATTTCTCAAACTCCTTGCGTAGCCTCGCTTCACTGACCTTTCTGATCTAAAAAAAATTACAAACAAAATTATCGGCTCAACATTGAACTTGTGGGAGAATGTAAAACTAATACTGATGCAATTACCGTTTTGCGGCGTATTACTCAAGATTATTTTAAATTTTAGAAAAATAGTCCAATGAATCAGCATCTAAATAACGAAAATGAGCCGCCATACCTGAATGAGACATTAAGCAAAGCGCAACAGAAAGCCAAGTGGCAGATTCGCACTGGAGGCACCATGTTGGCGTTGTCTGTAGTTGGGGCAATAATCGCTGGAGTATATGCAAATAATATGCTTCAACAAGCAAAGGAGGCACAAAAAGATATAAAACTGGAACAACAAGGATTTATAGCTTTAAACCAGTTTCAGAACCAACAAATAAAAGCCTTACTAACAGCGATGGAAGCTGGAAACAGGTTGAAAAAACTAGTTAAAGATGGACAGCCATTAGAAAAATATCCGGCTGCAATTCCTATTCTTGCTTTACAGACAATTCTTGATAATATTCACGAGCGAAACCAAATACAAAAGTATCGTGATGAGGTCTATGACATCAGTTTTAGTTCAGATGGACAGCGCTTTGTTACTGTCTCTAAAGCAGGGTTTGCTGAAGTCCGCGATTTGTCGGGTAAGTTGATAGCAGAACTCAAAGGGCATTCGGATGTTAGAAGTGCTAGCTTTAGCCCAGATGAGCAGCGTATCCTCACTTGGTCATACAACAGTGTTCGTATCTGGGATTTATCAGGAAAGTTGCTATCAGAATTAAAAAATGACATCGGAGTCTCAAAAGCAAGTTTCACTCCAGATGGACAGCGTATCCTCACTTGGTCATACAACGGTATCCGTATCTGGGATTTATTAGGAAAGTTAATAACACAATTTGAAGTGAAAGATGGGTTGAAGAATAATGTAATCTTTAGTCCAGATGGACAAGTTCTCGCCATTACATCACAAGAAGGTATTTTTATTCGGGATTTGTCAGGAAAGCTGCTAGCAAAACTTGAAAATCCTCAAAAAGAATCTTTTACTCTACCAATTGCTAGTTTTAGCCCAGATGGACGACGCATCATAACCACTCAAGAGTTTGGGAAAAATGCTTCTATTTGGGACTTTTCAGGCAAGCTATTAAAGGAATTTAAGTTTGAAAATGGATACTGTGCTATTAGTCCGGGTGGACAGCATTTTGTCTGTTTGTCTTTTGAAGGTGATAAAGCTATAGGGCAAATTTGGGATTCGACAGGAAATCTTATTAAAAAATTTGAGCTATCCAGAATAGGAAATGTCAAGTTTAGTTTGGATGGAAAACATATAGTCATATCGTCATCAGAAAATACATTTGAGCCGTCATCAAAAAAAATAATTCAAGTATTGGATTTGTCTGGAAACAAATCTCTACCAAGCATGAAAGTGGATTTGCCAAGCTTGTTAGACAGTGTAATTGTTAAACCTGACAAACAAATTATAATCACTGTCAGCCAAGAATCAGATTATTTGTTTGGAGGAGGTACATGGAAAAATGTTCAAGTATGGGATTTGTCAGATAAGCAGCTAGCAAAAATAGGAAATGATCAAATCTCAGATGCAAGTTTTAGCCTAGATGGAAAGCATATTGTTACTTATGGCTACTCGAGTAAGACTCCCTTTGTTTGGGATTCTTCAGGCAATTATTTAGCAAAACTAGAAGGAATTCAAGCCGACACTAGGAGTGCAAATTTTAGCCCAGATGGAAAGTTGATAGTTACTACTTCAGAGGACAAAATAGCCAGAGTGTGGGATTTATCAGGGAAGCTGTTAACAAAACTGGAAGGACATCAAGATAGTGTCTCCAATGCAAGTTTTAGTCCAGATGGGCAGCGTATCATTACTACATCATCATACGTTGCCCAAATTTGGGATTTATCGGGTAAATTACTAACAACACTTGAACAAAACGCTTCTAAAGCTTCTATATATGAATCAAAAACTTTCTTAGAAAATGCAAGTTTTAGCCCAGATGGAAAGCACATCCTTGCAATACCATCTAAGTTCATTGGTGGACAAGATAAAAAGATTTTTATCTGGGACTTGTCGGGTAAACAACTAGCAAAATTAACTGGCACAAGTGCAGCTTTTAACCCAAACAGTCAGCAAATCGTTATTACAAATGGTTCTATTGCTTCAGTGCATGATTTATCTGGCAAGCTACTAGCAAAACTGGAAGGGCATCAAGCTTATGTCAACAGTGCAAGTTTTAGTCCTCATAGGGAATACATCGTTACAGCTTCCAGTGACCAAACAGCTCGTGTGTGGGATTTATCAGGAAAGCTCCTTGTCGAACTTAAAGGGCATAATGGAGAGGTTGAAAATGCAAGTTTTAGCTCGGATGGGCAGCGAATTATGACTACATCCAATAATACTCGAATTCCCAACAAGAATACTTATATTTGGGACTTGTCAGGCAGACAGTTAGCAAAATTTGAAAATTCAGGTAAGGCTAGTTTTAGTCCAGATGGAAAGCAAATTTTCATTGTTTCGTCTGGGGTAGAGGTGTGGCGAGTTGGCGGGTTGGATGAGTTGCTGGTACGGGGTTGCGACTGGCTAAACGATTACCTAGCTTCCCATTCAGAAGCGCGGGAGGAACTGAAGGAGTGTCAGCAAAGGTGAGTGGGGAGTAGGGTGATTCTTAAACGTGCAACCGCGCAAGCATGTTGAGATGTCGCTTTCGCCCCCTAATCGACAGCGCTTTTAGGCAAGTCAATGAATTCCGTTTCTTACTCAATTTTCTTAAAAGCGCTCAAGTGCATAAATGATTTCATCATTATTACTTGATAGGCATTGATTAAAATATATGTCAGGCGATCGCCTCAAAGCAGCAAATGGTAATATTTATGATTTCACAGCAGATATAACCGCTACTCCATATTTTCCAAAGATAGTATCGGAAGTAATTATAACCATCTTTTCTAACATCGCTTGTGCTATTAAAAGTCTATCAAAAGGGTCTTTATGATATTCAGGTAGCGATGCTGCTTTAACAGCGTGGTTTTCTGTCATTGATAAAAAACTAAACTGAGTATCAATAATCGCTTGTATTAAATTTTCCGGCGTTTTAAGCTGCCCTTTTTTTCTTTTTATTTCTATTTCCCAAACACTAACAGCGCTAACAAACACTTTATTTGAAGAATCTGAAATTTGCTGACGAGCTTCAGGTAAAAGACAAGGGTTATCTTCAAGTGACCATATTAAAGCACAGGTGTCAAGCAATAATTCCATTATCCTTCTATACCAAATTCACAAAGAATATCACTTGATGTTTTATAAAAATCTTCTGAGATTTCTATTTGACCTTTCCAAATACCTAAAGGTCTAGGAGATTTTTGAGTAGAAGTAATTTCTTTTATTTCACCACCAATGTTAAAACTGAATACAGGTGAACTAACTACAGTCGATTCCTTTACACATAATGTTTGAGGAATAGTTTTTTTATCCTTCAAACTTAATGGATGTAAAGTCAAAACATTCATGTCAGTAGTAGAATTATGAAATTCGATAGAACTATTGTAAATTCCTTCATTGATATATTCTTTAATATTATCTACATTTTGTGTACTAATAATAGAATCAATTTCTTCTTTCAACGATTGTAAGTCTGAAAGAGTTAAAGAAGATAGTATGGATGATATTAAACGTGCCTTATCGCTAATAGACATAATGTTATTAGGTGTAAAATAAACTACAGTCAACAGCTAAAGACGAAATTTTTATTTCACTACTATTTTAATCTATCTGGTTAGACTCTATATCTTCTAAAGCGTGTAGTAATGGTTGTTATTATCGCAACATTGAGCAAGAACTAGTTAAAAAATAGCGATGGGCTACGCCCCTGTGGAGGCGATCGCACTCCAGCAAGGTTAGAGAGCAATGCTTGGTTCTGTAAAACAGCGATCGCCTCAAAGCAGCAGAGAAGAAAAATACTTTGAAAACCCGAAAGTAACAAACTCCCGCACAAAACTTCTTACTTTAGTTTTTCTTAACAGACTACGGTTGTATGTCCAATAGAGCGATCTTCAGGTTTGGGTTTAATTGTAATTTCTACATCATTACCCAAAATATTCAGATAGCTAATTAATCTATCAGTTGAAAACCCACTTAATCTTCCTCTAATTAATGAAGAAACTTTAGGCTGATCAATTCCTAAAATTTCACCAGCTTGCACTTGTGTTAATTTTCGACTAGCAATGATTTCACTAATTTTACGGACAAGTTCGGCTTTTACTAGTCTTTCTTCGGGATTGGGTAATCCTAAATCAGCAAATACATTCCCGCTACTAACGTAAACATTATTTTCGTTGCTCATTTTTTAGCTGTTTCCGTTGAATAATCTTCCTGAGCGTCTTTTAATCTTTTTTTAATCAAATCTATGTCTTGTTGCGGTGTAGCAATACCATGTTTTGATTTCTTTTGAAATGAATGCAATAAGTAAACAACTCCTGCAAATTTAATAGTGTAAATTGCTCTGTATGTATCCCCATCAAAATTATCTACAATTTCTAAAACCCCAGCCCCTGAAAATCCATGTAGAGGTTTTGCATCAGGATGCTTTTCACCATGTTGTGCCAAATCTAGAGCATAACCCATTACATCTTGTACATCTTCAGGAAACTCCTTTAAATCATCAAGAGCGCTTGCAATCCATTTAAGGGGTTTTTCTTGTTGTTCACTCATGTAATATCAATTATGCTAAAATTGGCATATTGTGTCAACAAGTAATTTTGTTGTATCAAATTTAATCTATCGCCATCAAATACTGATTAAATCTTGCAAGTGACTTCAGAACTAAAAAAGAGCGATGGGCTACGCCCCGCCGGAGGCGATCGCACTTCACCAAATACAACACTCGTTTTACCTGCAAATCTATTTAACACTCCTAAACCACTCTGTAATCCCCTGAGCGATCGCAGCAGCCATTTTCTTCTGTTCTTCTGGGTTCACTATCTGCTCAAATTCATTGGGATTGCTCATAAAACCCAATTCCAGTAACACCGATGGCGCAGCTGTCGGACGTGTCAGCGCCAGGTTATCCCAAAACACACCATAAGAAGGCTTACCAAGTTTTTTAACTACATAGTTCTGTAAAAACATTGCCAAATTGTGGGCTTGGGGTTGATACCAAAAAGCGCCGAATCCCTTAATTTTTTCGGCATCGCCATTATCGGGTAAAGAATTGTGATGGATGGAAATAGCGATCGCAGGTTCTTCTTTACTAATAATTGCTTGACGTTCTACTAGAGAAAGTTCGCGATCGTCCTCCCGCGTCATCACTACCGTTGCTCCTCGCTTCACCAAATCGTCGCGCAGCAACTTAGATAGCACCAAATTCACATCTTTTTCTAAATATCCAGTTGGGCCACTGGCACCAGTTTCTTTACCGCCATGCCCTGGATCGAGTACAATCTTAAAATTAGCTAAAGGCTTGCGTCTTGTGTTACCGATCTTAGGCGGATGACGCAAAGCCAAAACCAGGGTTGTACCGTCATATCTCAGCTTGTATCCCCACTGTTGAGCTTTTTTGAGGTTAAAGGTGTATTTTACTTGTTCTGGAGCCTCCTGTTGCCAATCTAGGCGAGAAATTAGGGGGTCATTATCCAGGCGAATAATGTCAGTTTGGGCAGTGGTATTGTAAAGAGTGAGAGCGATCGCTTGCTCACTTTGTTGCACGCTCACAGGTACGGGAATTTGTAAGGGGAAAACTATCTCTGTGGCACCAGGGAGTTGACGGTATCCGACACTGCGAATTATTGTCTGTGGCGGAATTGCACCAGGTAGAATGCGGGTTTCTTTACTATTAATCCAAGCGCCATAGTCTAGGCGTAACCATTCACCTTCTCTACCTGTTATTGTGGCGCGTGTGCCTTTGGGCAGTGGTGTGAGTCGAGAATAATCGGTGCTTGGGCCAGTACGAGCAACGCCTGACTCTACTGTAACTTCAGAAATTGGCAATTCTGCTCTTGAGAGGATTTGAATTTTACCAGTCCCTGGTTGAGTTATCGTCTTGCCATTCAGCGTTAGTTGAAATTGAGGTTTTCCCAGATCGGCAGCTGTTGCCACTGTGGTGCAACCTTGATAATCGCCTACGCTAGACTGGGCATGAGGCTGATTTTGCCCTGTTAAAGCTGCCAAATTACTTGGTAGTTGTGCCTGTTGAGGTTGAGGTGAAAGAACAATGGTTTGATTAGCCAGGGTTACAGAGACATTGGCGTTAGGGGGTGCGATCGCGCTAAAACAAATTAGTTCTCCCGGTAATCTGGCAATGTCAACTGCGGGAGTTAGCGAATCTTTCGCAAAGGCTACCCCCTGTGGTAGTTCCGGGCTAGTGTTCAGCCGAATCACCTTAATCTTAAGTTCTTGATTTTGGCGACGCACAGTAAAAAGATTCTCCCCCAACTGCAAGGGGAAACTAGGGGAAAAATGACCGGCTTTGCTGCGAGTAATTGGCTTACTATTGATCAAAACCTGACCATCTGGTGGTGCAGTTCCCAAAAAAAAGATTTTTTCGGAACTAGTCTGGTAGTTTGTTTCGGGAAAAACGACTATAAGAGATGGCTCTGCCAATGCTATGGAGGATGCGAAAATACAGCCTAATATTACTAATCCTAAAAGTTTTTTCACGACAAAATCACAGAAGATTACACCACAACAACTGTGGCACAATGACGGGATGTATTTTTAGAAGTTGTGAGAAATTTAAACTACTATGACTAAGTTTATCTTCGTAACTGGAGGCGTTGTTTCCAGTATTGGTAAGGGCATTGTAGCAGCAAGTCTAGGGCGTTTGCTCAAGTCGCGCGAATATTCGGTGTCGATTCTCAAACTCGACCCTTATATCAATATCGATCCTGGCACAATGAGTCCCTTTCAGCATGGGGAAGTATTCGTTACCCAGGATGGTGCAGAGACAGATTTGGACTTGGGGCATTACGAACGCTTCACCGATACCTCAATGTCGCGCTTAAATTGTGTGACTACTGGCTCAATTTACCAGGCAGTCATTAATAAAGAGCGGCGTGGAGACTACAATGGCGGTACTGTACAGGTTATTCCTCATATTACCAATGAAATAAAAGAGCGAATTCTGCGAGTTGCTAAAAGTACAAACCCCTCTGTAGTAATTACAGAAATCGGCGGTACGGTGGGAGATATTGAATCACTACCGTTTTTGGAAGCCATTCGCCAGTTCCGCAAAGAGGTGGGAAAGCAGCATGTACTGTATATGCACGTAACGCTAGTACCTTGGATTGCTTCTGCGGGTGAGATGAAAACTAAGCCAACACAGCATTCAGTTAAGGAACTGAGATCCATTGGCATTCAACCAGATATTTTAGTTTGTCGAAGCGATCGCCCCTTACCCAAAGGATTAAAGCAGAAATTATCGGGATTTTGCGATGTCCCCGAAGAATGCGTCATTACTTCCCAAGATGCCAAAAGTATCTATGAAGTACCCCTGAATCTGGAACGGGAAGGAATGGCAGAACAAGTACTGAAGTTGCTGCAAATGGAACAACGCAAACCAAATTTGACGCAGTGGCAAACCTTGGTACAACGGTTACATACTCCCAAGCACGAGGTAGAAATTGCCATCGTCGGGAAATATGTGCAGTTAAGTGATGCCTATTTATCTGTAGTGGAAGCACTAAACCATGCTGCAATCTCCACTTATGGCAAACTACGCCTGCGTTGGGTGAACTCAGAAGATTTGGAAAGTGAATCAGCCGAAACTCATCTTCAGGGTGTCGATGGCATAGTTGTGCCAGGAGGTTTTGGGGTTCGGGGAGTGGATGGCAAAATTGCCGCTATTGAATATGCACGCGATCGCCAAATTCCCTTTTTGGGTTTATGCCTGGGGATGCAATGTTCTGTAATTGAGTGGGCTAGAAACGTAAGGGGATTAACAGATGCTAATAGTGCTGAATTTGACCCCCATACAACCAATCCCGTAATTAATTTATTGCCAGGACAGCAGGAAGTTGTTGATTTAGGGGGTACAATGCGGTTGGGGCTATATCCTTGTCGTGTTCTCCCTGATACTCTAGCTTTCAAGCTTTATCAAGAAGATGTAATTTATGAACGACATCGACATCGCTATGAGTTCAACAATGCTTACCGCGATTTGTTATTAAAGTCTGGCTATGTAATCAGTGGTACTTCTCCCGATGGACAGTTAGTTGAAATTGTGGAATTACCCAAACACCCATTCTTTCTTGCTTGCCAATTTCATCCAGAGTTTCAATCGCGCCCTAGTACCCCTCATCCTTTATTTAAAGGGTTTATTCAAGCAGCGATCGCTCTTTCTCTATCAATTCCAGGTACACCAAAACCATTGGAGGTGTCATAACAATTAAAAATTAAAATTAATTTTTAATTTGTACAGAGCAACATTAACTTAAGGCGTCAGTAGATTTTGACATATAGGGTGCATCATTCGTAAATTTTTGACTTGAGGAGATGTTGTGGCGTACTGGGTGAAAATCCTTTACGAGAGGAGAGAATATGTAGTGAATTTTGAACGTGTCCATGCTTTTTGTTATGAAGTAAATGGCAGAGTTACTTTTTGGCTACCCGATAGTGCCATTCCAATAGTAATTAACCCTCAAAATAACCTGGAAGACTATCAAAAAATTCTCGATTATTTAGAATGTGTGACGAGGTTAGAATTAGATCATGCCCATTGGGTAAAAATCTTTTACGACAAAAACGAATATGTAATTAATCTCAACTGCATCAGTTCCTTTTGTCATGAACCGAATGGCAGGATAACTTTCTGGTTGCCAGATGGTATTATTCCCATTATTATCAACCCTGCAAGTAATCCAGAATCTTATGAAAAAGTTGTGCAATACGTTCACAAGACAACAGGATATTCTTTGTCTTAGTATTACAAATTATGAATTGATTCTCCAAGGCGCTTCAATATACTAAGTACTTGGTGTAATTCTGAATCACGTTCAATTGATAGGGCATAAGATCGTCCATACCAAGCATGTTCTTGTCGAATTAACTTGACAAAAACAAATTCTCTCCCGTTGATTAGTAAGCCAAAAGTTGGTTGTGCAATATTTGGACAATCAAGCATATAAGCTAGTGCTTGAGGTAAAGCTGTCATCACATCAAATTTACTGCTTTTAGATTCGATGACAAGTACCCAAAAACGTTTTTGGATGACAAGAACATCAATGTTTCCTTTAACTATAAAACTCTCATCTTCAGCAGAAATTTCAATAGAAGTCTCGGTTTCAATTTCAAAAGGAAGTTGATAAAATCCAGCTAAATCGAGTAAAGGAGATAGCACCACCATTTTTACTGCCTCTTCTGACATCAGACGGTGCTTATTCAAGTTTACATAATTGCTTTTCACTCGTGCGATTGCTTGCTTTTCACCATCAGTTAGAGTTGGTAAATTTTCTGTCCATTCTGTAAAGAAGTTGCTATCTGTAGCAAGTTGCAAACCAAATTTTTCTTCTAATTCGTAAAGACTGATGTCTCTAGCTGGGATTGTTTGAACCATAATCTAAAACCCTGAATAGCATTGCCATGCCAACTTAGCTGCACCCACTATCCCGGCAAAATTTCCTAATTCGGCTGGCAAAATCTGTAAACCCGTTCGTGATAAAGGCTGAACTCGCTTCTCAATTTCTGCCTTCGCTGCTGGTAAGAAAAACTCAAAGCTGCCACTTATCCCACCACCAAT
Organism: Nostoc sp.; assembly: GCF_036917435.1. Classification (GTDB taxonomy): domain Bacteria; phylum Cyanobacteriota; class Cyanobacteriia; order Cyanobacteriales; family Nostocaceae; genus Nostoc. Next base: position 99,363 of record NZ_JBALDM010000023.1, on the reverse strand, counting down.
GACGATCGCTTGCGGTGTGAGTACATAAATCAAACTCGTCAAACCAATCCCCAAATTCTTACCATACTCTTGCCAAAAAGTCAATGCTTCGGGATCTCCTTGTTGGGCAAGAATACCCAATTCGATGGGTTCCTTGAGAGTGCGGCGGCGAATGGCAGTAGCAGAGGCATGTTGTTCTAAAGAGCCTTGATTGCCACTATTACAAATTGGCCCATCAGGATTTAATGAAATTAAACCCAATTCCCCGGCGGCTCCTTGATGTCCAATAAATAGTTTGCCATCAAGGATAATTGCGCCACCAACCCCAGTTCCTAAAGTTAGCAGAATCAGATTTTGCAAATGGCGACCGGCTCCTAGCCAAGCTTCTCCCAAAAGAGCGCAGTTGGCATCGTTAGCGATCGCAGTAGGTTTGTCAGTTTTGGCTTCCAACCAGTCTGCTAAAGGCACATCGAGCCATCCAGGTAAGTTAATGGCGATTTTGGCGATGCGTCCTGCTGCATCGGAGGGGCCAGGAGTCCCAACGCCAATAGCAACAGCTTGATTATCTGGATCGATTTGTGCGATCGCATCTAGCAGCACCGCCAACACCGCCTCCGGCGTTGTCGGTTGGGGAGCCGCCACAGTCAAAGATTGCAGACAAGTACCATCGTCTGTAAACCGCCCCAGCTTAATTGCTGTTCCCCCTACATCAATGCCAATTACTTGAATTTTGTCATTTGTCATTTGTCATTTGTCATTGGTGAACAGCTATTACCTATTCCCTATTCCCTATTCCCTATTCTCCAGTTCATTTTTTTCATCCCCGATCTGTTCGCGCAGCCTCTTCTTCCAGGGGAAGACGCGAAGCTTTCAATTCCCATTTCTGTGAATTAGCAAAATTCGTGGTGCGGAAACTCGATTGTTCCTGCCAACCTGTAACCGGCGCACCTCTTAAAATGCCAGCGAGGGCAACAGAAAGGATAAATCCACCAGTGGCGGCGGCAATTAATGTCAGATTATCTTTCACACAAATCTCTCCAGTTATCAATTACTAGTTATCAATGATTAGTCCGTTGACTAATAAGTGTCCACTATTTATTAACTAACGCGATGTGCAACTTATTATTGGAACCCCGCTTCCATTCCTCTCCCCGTTGGCGTTAGCCTGTCGTCAGACAAGGGTCGAGAGGCTTTGATCTTGCTCCCCTTCCCTTGTAGGAAAGGGGTTGGGGGTTAGGTTCGAGAGAAAGTTGCACACGGCGTTAACTATTTTCGGATTCCATTTTCTCTCCGTAATCGGGGATTGACAAATTCGTTTAACCCTTCACCAAGTAGTGATAACCCTACCACCATGAATGTCATGGTTAAACCAGGGAAAAGTGTAGTCCACCAAATGCCAGTAGGTAGAGCTTCTAAGGCTTGTTTTAAATCATGTCCCCATTCTGGCACTTCTTCGGGAAGTCCTAGCCCCAAAAAGCCCAACCCGCCTAACACCAAAATTGCATCAGCAGCGTTGAGTGTAAAGAGGACGGGTACGCTTTGAATGACGTTGAAAAATAGATAACGAGAAAGCACAACCCAAGTGGAAGCGCCCATTGCTTGAGCCGCTTCGATAAACACTTCAGTTTTGACGCTAACGGTGTGGTTGCGAACAACGCGGTAATATTGGGGGATGTAAGCAATGCTAATAGCGATCGCTGCATTTAATATTCCCCGCCCCACCACAAAAGCTAGTGTCACAGACAGCAGTAGCCCCGGTAAAGTGTAGATGCTATCCATCATAAACAGCAACACTTTATCCAATTTACCGCCGAGATAGCCACTCAGCATCCCCAAAGGCACACCGATAATCATACTCAGCGACGTTGCCAAAATCACCACCTGCAAGGCAGCTTGAGCGCCGAACAATGTCCGAGAGAACACATCATAACCCAACCGACTAGTACCAAACCAATGTTTAGCCGAGGGTGGCTCGTGAATTGGATTAGAGAGAAAATCTTTCGGATTTTGCAGCCATCCCCAAGCCTGGAATAAAGGAGCGAAGAATGCCAGGAAAATGAAAAATAGGGTAATGGCTAACCCAATGAGCATGAGTCTTTGGGAAAGATTGGAACTTTTGCCAAATTGTAAAAATGTCGGTAGTCGCCGTTTTGTAATGGCCATAAAGCGATCGCCTGGAGCAAAGCTTGATACGCTGACCATTTTACATATCAGATAGGCGATTGCGTAAACATCCTTAATAAAAGTCCGACTGCTTCGAGGTGAATACAGAGCTAGACTGAGAAAGAGGCGAGATTATGCTTTATTTTTGGTTGAGGTAAATTACCAGCGAAGTGTTCCCACAAAGGTAAATGATTCCAAGTAAAGAAAGATTTTAATATACTTTGATATGCCTGCAAGAGATATTTATCATGATGCTGTTAAGAACGCCTTAATTAAAGAAAGCTGGATAATTACAGATGACCCCTTACATTTAAAGTGGGGTCAAAAAGATATGTATGTAGATTTAGGAGCCAAACAACTCTTAGCCGCAGAACAAGGAAGTAAAAAAATAGCTGTAGAAATTAAAAGTTTTGTCAGTCCCTCAGAAATGGCAGACCTCAAAAATGCCATTGGGGGATTTATTATGTATCGTGCTGTTATCCATCGCCTGGAACCAAAAAGAACATTATATTTGGCAGTGCGTAACAGCGTATTTACAGCTTTGTTTGAGGAACCAATTGGTACACTTTTAATAGAGACTGAAAATCTAAAGTTACTCGTTTTTAATCCAGAAACTGAGAGGATTATCCAATGGATACCTTAGATAATTATCGACGGATCGTTAAAGAGGTATTAGTACCCTATACACAGATTCCTTATTCGCACGCAGCGATTGAATGTCAAGTAGTATTTGACAGCGAAAATGACAGTTATTTGCTGATAACTTTAGGCTGGGATGGTGTTAAGCGAATTCACGGTTGCTTAGTTCATATTGACATTATTGATGATAAAATTTGGGTGCAACGGGATGACACAGAAGATGGTGTTACCTACGAATTAGTAGCAGCAGGAATTCCTAAAGAGAAAATTGTTTTGGGATTTCACCCGCCCAATGTTAGGCAACACACAGGATATGCTATTGCCTAACTTATTAAGGCTACCACTTAAGCAAAGTGTATTGGGTATTGGGCAAAGTCTTCCCCAACCCCAAATACCCACTATCTCAAAGATTGCTTTCAATTAACTGGCGATATTCGCTCTTTTGCTTCACACCTTTGACTTCCTTCACCAGTTCCTTATTTTTGAACAATTGAACTGTTGGCGTTCCTGTCACACCAGCATTTTCAGCAATATCTCGGTCTTTGTCGATGTCAATTTCTACGAAGTGAATAATGCTTTCAAATTCATCCACCACTTTATTTAAAATTGGCTTCAGGGTATGACAAGGGCCGCAACCAGGAGAGACGTATTTAACCAGGAGTAAGCGATCGCTTTCATGGAACAATTTCCGTAAAGCATAACCTCCCACATGGCGCGTTTCATCCAAGTTAAATCCAGCTTCTTCTTCGGCTTCAGTCTTTTTGGCTGGCTGATGTTCTAATTCATTGTCTGCTGCTTCTGGCTGTTGATGGAATTCTTGAATCAACCCACTAGATGATAACCAACGTTCTGCCAACATCGCCGCCATACAGCCAGTACCCGCAGCCGTAATTGCTTGCCGAAACTCATGATCTTGCACGTCACCAGCAGCAAAAACACCCTCTACACTGGTTTCCACAGTACCGTGCTTGGTGACAACGTAACCCACCTCATCTAGTTCTAATTGTCCCTTGAATAAAGAGGTATTGGGACTGTGACCAACAGCGTAGAATAAACCCTTAGCGTGTAGTTGGCTTTCTTCTCCAGTTTTAGTATTGCGGATTTTCACCCCTTCCATGCGATCGCTACCAAAGATATCCACCGCTTCTGTATTCCAATGCACCTGGATTTTTGGATTACTCAAAACCCTGTCTTGCATGGCTTTAGAAGCCCGCATCTTATCGGTGCGTACCAACATATTTACCTTAGAACCGTATTTGGTGAGGTAAATCGACTCTTCCGCCGCCGAGTCGCCAGCACCAATTACAGCCAATTCTGCGCCGTGAAAAATCGGTGTTGCACCATCACAAATTGCACAAGCAGAGATACCCCGACTCCAAAATTCATGTTCGCTAGGTAAACCCAAACGCTTTGCTGTCGCACCCGTAGCAATGACGATGCTATTGGTTTTAATTTCCCTTTCTTGCGATCGCACTGTAAATGGACGCTGACTCAAATCAACTGATATAACATCTTCTGTATATAGTTCAGCCCCCCAGCGCTCTGCCTGTGCCTTCATCTGATCCATCAGTTCCGGCCCCGTAATCCCTTGGGGAAACCCTGGAAAGTTCTCGACTTCCGTCGTTGTCATTAATTGTCCACCAGGTAAACCCCCGGCTTGGAAACCTTCAAATACAACAGGTTTCAGGTTAGCGCGTCCGGCATAAATGGCGGCTGTGTACCCTGCTGGGCCAGAACCAATAATTACTAAGTTTTCTACTGTGGGGTTAGTCATGCTTATATCAAACTCATAACGACTACGCTTAATATAGCATAATAAATTATGATTGGCTATGACAGATGATGAGCGATGTCTCCGACGGGCTACGCCTACGCACAACGCCTTCCTATGCGCTCAACACTTGCCAAACATCCTCTTAACCGCTAAGGAAGATGGATTAAATAAAATGCAAAACTTCATCCTGTCTCTAGCTTCCCTCTCCTTTATAAGGAGAGGGATTGAGGGTGAGGTAAGCGAGGGACACAAACCTGTATCTTATTTAATTCTTATTCCTAAGACTCTTCTTGGAGATATTTCCTGATAGTTTCAACATCTAGCTCTAAAAATTCAGCTATTTCTTGAATGCTCATACCTTTGTCAATACATTTTGTGACTAATTTCAGCTTGGTTTCTGGTTCTGTCTTGGCCAAGATACTCTCGTACAATCGAGTATTTTTGAATGCGTCTAAATCGAGCATGGCTTCAATTTCCTCTAAAGAAAGATTAGGAAACTTATAAAATATAATGGCTTGGATAAATGCTAGCACTTTCTTTTGAAGATTTTCATCAAGCAAGTTTTCCCTTGCCTGATTGATTAGCTGTTGGGCTAAGGAAGTAGCTTTTCTAGGTGTTTCTACAAGTAGTTTGGCAATTCCTATCCCCAAGGAATCTTCAGCCCTAGTAGAAAGTTCATTCAGGTAAATACAGCGTAGATGTTGTTCTACTAAAACCTGATAGCGTGGGTGAGGTGGGGTTTCATGAATGCGTTTATCGTAGATAACAATTGCGTACCAATCTGAGTTTGCGGGTTTATATTGACGAAAGTAAACAAAAATCTCCCCAAAAAGTCGCTCGTAAAATTCATCATCTTTGTAGGTTTGCAATTCTACAAAGTATATAGGTTCATTTTCAAATCCCTTGATAGTAGCAAACAACCCATCTAAACGAAATGATTGTTGTTTGACTTCCGGTGCAATAAATGTATAGATATTAAAATTAGTATCAGGTTTATCAATTAGTTCAAAAAATATCTGTGGTAGTTCCTTGATAAGTTCATAAAAAATTATATCTGTTTTCATTGATGCTAGTTATGGCAAACCTTAGATCCCCGACTTCTTTGAGAAGTCGGGGATCTGGACACCGCGAATTTTCGTTAAGATTGCTATATTGTAGCTTTCTTATAGGATACGTATTGATAGATATAAAAGCCTTATTTGGTGTATTACAGCAGATTGCAACAGGCGTGAGGTACAGATCATCGTAGGGGCACAACATGTTGTGCCCCTACCCCTGTACTTTATTTACCTGTGATACGCTGTATGTCCCTCACCATCACCGATTTAGAGCAACTACAAACTGAGCATCCAGAATGGCAGATGGAGTTGGTAGACGGAAAAATCATAGTTTCTCCGCCATCAGATTACGAGTCAGAAGAAATTGGCACTCGTCTAATTACACTCTTAAATAACTGGGTAATGTCTCGCAAGCTAGGGAGAGTAACTGGTTCTAGCGCAGGCTTCATATTACCCAGAATAGAAGAGGACGACTTGGAAAAAAGAAACCTGCGTGCCTCTGATGTATCTTTTGTCCGCGCCGATCGATTGAAGAAAACCAAGCGCGACTTTGTAGAGTTAGTTCCAGACTTGATAGTTGAGATTAAATCTAAAAGCGACAGAATCAAACCCCTTGAAGAGAAGATTCAGTTATTTTTGCAACTTGGATCTGTAGTCGGCATACTGATAGATCCTGATAAAATCACAGTAACAGTTTACCGATTAAATCAAACTCCAGTGATGTTGGAGAATGGAGACACACTTACATTACCGGACTTGCTACCGGGTTGGGAACTGGCGGTATCAGAACTCTGGCCACCTGAGTTTGAGTAAACGACTCTCACAAACGAAATTAAGAATCTAGCCCTTGGTGAACACAAGGGGCTTAGTTATATCTGTGTCAATTGGGATACAAGGATTTTGGATTGTATAACCAGATATTGCCAAATTTTTTTTCTGAGGGTGATAGGAAAGCGATCGCAGTTGGGTAAGTTATATCTAGAACAACCAAGCACTTCCTACCCCCAGGAAAACACTTATGAAAACCGAACTAAAAGCAAAATTTCTCCAACACATCCTCGACAAAAAGAAAGAAAATGAGGGTTTTACACTCATTGAATTACTAGTAGTAATTATTATCATCGGTATTTTGTCTGCGATCGCACTTCCTTCTTTCTTGAACCAAGCTAACAAAGCCAAACAGTCTGAAGCTAAAACTTATACAGGTTCCATGAACCGGGCCCAACAAGCTTTTTACTTGGAAAATACTGGATTTTCAAGTCAAATTGGTACTTTAGGACTTGGTGTTGCAACACAAACCGTAAATTACATCTACCAAATTAATGGTGGTGGTACTGGTTCTAGTCAAGCAAGCAACCAAGCAACAACAGTAGTTGCAAATGCACCTCTCAAAACTTATATGGGTAATGTGGGTGTAACAACCCAGGCCGCTACCAGTGAAGCTACTACCATAGCTGTTTTATGTGAAGCTACACAAGCTAGAGTTAACGGTGGTTCAGATGTAGTTACCACCGGCAATTTCAACGCCACTACTAATTCACCGACTTGCCCTGCTAACTTTGTCAGTTTAGCTAAGTAGATATATCAGTTAATAGGGTAACAGGGGAAACATTGCTAGTTCTTCAGTACTTGAGATAAAAGTTAACTTGTCACAACCGCTTTTATTAAGCTAAATTACGTATTTTCTCAAGTGGGTAGAGTATTCTATCCACTTTATTTCAGTTTTGTGATTTATTCACCATTAGATTGCCGATACTTTTTCTATGAAAATAAAAATGATTACTGATATTATATATAATTGGCAAAATCAGGCTGAAGAATACTTCATTCAAGAGAAATATTTGCAAGCAGCAAAGTTATACGAGCAAGCAATAGCAATAGAACCAAATACTATTTCTTATTATTGGCGTTTAGGACTACTAATGTTATTACAAGGGCAAGAAACTGAAGCTCAAATGACTTGGATGCTGCCAATGACAGAGGCTGATGAAGAACAGTTACCAATTTGGATAAATGAACTAGTTCAAGTTTTGCAAAGAGAAGCTGAAAGGCGTGAAACACTGGTAGAATACTCTCTAGCTTGGTTAATTCGCCAGCATATTCGTGAAATCAATCCTAGTTGTATAAATAATTTGCTTCAAATTGTCATCCTTTCTATCAAATTGGAAAAGCTTGAAGAAATTGATTATTTGAATGAGTGGGGATTAATTGAAAGATTAACCGCAAAAGAAAATATAGAAATTAATACCGAGTTACTAATCCAAGTTTTAAAAGAATTTTTAAATACTGTTCCCTTACATCCAATCAATCTAAATTTAATAGAAGCTAGTCTGCCTTATTTCTCTGATCCTCATCAATGCTTCTCTATACTCCTTCCTGCTGCTCTGAAAATTGGTCATACTTTGCGGCAGCCTTTACTAGCAGCATCTCTGCTAAAATTGCATTTACGATTGGAGCCAGATAATGTAGAAATTTTGCGGCACTTAGCGATTTTTTATCAAGACTCTCGTAATTATTCTCAAGGAATAGAGACAGCTAAGTTGTGTTATTCCTTATCAGAAGGCTTGGCTGATAAAATTTTTGCACTCCATTTACTGTTAAGGGGTCTAATGTCAGCAGGAGGATATTGGCAAGAGATATGTGAAACTTGTCAAGAATTGGAACCCGTGTTTCAACAGTTTATTAAAGCTGAACGAATTCCTTTAGAAGAAGGAAGAATATTACGGTTGCTTACTCCATCTTTTGCAATACCTCATATTAAAGATGCTCCTGCTGATTTCCGAGCTATTCATAATAAGGTAGCTGAGATTTTTAATAATTATATTCAAGCTTTTGCACAATCCGAAGGAAAAAAATACTGCCACAAAAATATCAACAATCAAGATTTATTTTCGCGTTCTAATAAATTAAAAATTGGTTATATATCTTACGCTTTAAGGAATCATTCTGTTGGTTGGCTAGCTCGCTGGTTATTTCATCATCACGATCGAGATAAGTTTGATATTCATACCTATTTTGTGAACTATCAATTAGTAGATGATTTTCTACAGGATTGGTATGCAGAAAATGCAGGTAATGCTCATAAATTAGGTATGAATGCTCTAGAAATTGCTGATCAGATATATCAAGATGAAATTGATATTTTAATTGACCTTGATAGCATCACTTTAGATATTACCAGTGAAGTGATGGCACTCAAGCCAGCCCCAATTCAAGTTACTTGGCTAGGGTGGGATGCATCGGGTATACCTGCAATTGATTACTTTATCGCAGATCCTTATGTACTGCCAGATGATGCACAAAATTACTATACAGAGAAAATCTGGCGATTACCCCAAACTTATATAGCAGTAGATGGTTTTGAAGTTGGTGTACCAACACTCCGCCGTGATGACTTAGATATCCCTATGGATGCCGTTGTATATCTTAGCGCCCAAAGAGGATATAAACGCCATCCAGAAACAACAAAATGGCAAATGCAAATTATCAAACAAGTACCTAACAGCTACTTTTTGATTAAGGGGCTTTCTGAAGAGGAAACAATTAAACGCTTCTTTTACCAAATTGCTGAAGAAGAAGGTGTAGATTTTTCTCGGTTACGATTTTTACCAATAGTTCATTCAGAATCAGTTCATCGTGCTAATTTAGGCATTGCTGATATTGTATTAGATACATTTCCCTACAACGGAGCGACAACAACCTTAGAAACATTATGGATGGGTATCCCCTTGGTGACGCGAGTCGGCGAACAATTTGCAGCGCGTAATAGCTACACCATGATGATGAATGCAGGAATCACAGAAGGTATTGCTTGGACTGATGAAGAATATATTGAGTGGGGTATCCGATTGGGGAAAGATGAGACTTTACGCCAGCAGGTGGCTTTAAAATTGAAAGCATCTCGACAAACAGCACCCCTATGGAATGGTAAGCAGTTTACCCGTGAAATGGAGAAAGCTTACCAACAGATGTGGGAGAATTATAGCGGTTCTCAATTGTATGGAATAAAGCAAGGTTTTTAACCAGATCGGGCGGGTTTTACCACTATAGGGGTATCACAGTTTCAGCAGATTGTTCTAGCTCATGACGAGGGCGAAGATGCAAGGTGATTTCCGTATCGAGTCGCTTGAGGAAAATGAGGAGTTTGCCCTCGCTGAACCGTTGAAACTCTCCTTTCATCAAATGAGATACTTCTGGCTGGGGAATGCCAAGAAGTTCGCTGATTTCGCGCTGTTTCAGGTTGCGTTGAGAGAGGAGGCGGAGTACCTGAATCCCTATTTTGCCCCGCGTAAAAAGTTCATCTGCATTCGACAAACCAAGGTCAGTGAATACGTTGCCACTGCTTTCTTCAAAAACGGTTTCCTGTGTCATTGTTGTTTCTCCCTAGCCATTGCGTCCTTATAGCGTTGTTTAATCAGGTCAACATCAGCCCGTGGGGTTTTAATTCCCTGCTTTGATTTCTTCTGAAAAGCATGTAGGACATAGATTTTCTCTCCAAGCTTTACCGCATAAACAGCCCTGTAAGTATTGGTATCGTAGCGTTTGACGATTTCATACACGCCGCTTCCAATCCCTTTAAAAGGCTTGGCATCTATTGGTGTTTCTCCTGCTTGCACTAATTGCAGCGCATAGCCCACTGATGCACGGACTTCTTCAGGAAATGAACGGATATTTTTGAGAGAATCTCCCATCCAAACCAAAGGTTGTAAAGGAATTTCTATAATATCTTCGCCATCATCCATTTTATATGAAATTTACTATAAAACAAGTTAGACAATAGCATAAAATGTCCCCCGCGCCACTCTGAGGTAAGTTGCGAGAGGGAAGATTCGGTACATTAGAAATTTAAGCACTTTAGTGCTTACTACAAACTTAAGTTGTCTACGTCGGATAATGGAAGAGTTTCGGCTTTTGCTAGTGCGATCGCACATTGATTATCTGTTTCTAAAGTAATTCGACTATTAATTCTAGGCAAAATAGTTTTCCATTGTGTCTCACTTATCTTACCTAGCAGAGAAATTTCTGGCCCCTCAGTTATATCTACATCATCTTCCATAAGCAAATTCATGGTCAAAGACGATAAAAGCATATCCGCTTCCTCCTCAGAAATATTTTGAGTATCTATCAGAAGAGTTATATGACTTTTATCTGGGTGAGTAGTGAGAATAGAAATAACATTTGCTAAATCTTGATATAGCAAGTCTTCTGGTTGTGACCAGTCTGGGAAAATAATTAGGTTAATATCTCCTAAGCGGAAATTTTGACTCAGAGTATCTGCAAGATATTTACTAAATAGTTCTTGGAAAAGTTCGCCTATTTTAGCTGAGTAAGAGCGACTATCTAGAAAACTAGGATTACCTTCCATTTTTTCTTTGATTTGGGCGCTCTTTTGTTGGCGTAATTCAGGATCAATTCCAAGTGCAACTGCTAACTGTATGTAAGACTCTTCACTATCCGCCACTAAGTCAGGGACATCCAATGCTTGAATCATTGCGGCTCCCATTGCAGATCGAAAGCTATTTCCCCGTCTAGCAATAACTGGCAGATTAACCTCTAATGGTTCTACTAGAGAAGTTGTTCCTGCAAATGGATAAGAATCTAAATACACATCAGCAATACTGAAATATGCTTTAACCTCTTGTCGATTTGGTACTGGTTGAGGATCTAAGACTATTAATCGATCTGCTGGTATTCCATGCTTTGAAAATACTTTATTCAAGTGATTCACAAAAGCTTTTTTAGGATAAGCATTTGACCAATTTGGGCCGAATGGTAGAAGTACTAAAACAGATTTTGGAACTGCAAAAATAATTTTTGTCCATGTATTAATGAGTTGTGGAATGCTTTTGAAGTAGTTAGCACCAGAGATAAAAATAACTGTTTCTTCAGATATACCCAAACTTTCCCGATCAACTTTTACAGTTGTATTGTCTTGTTCATTTCCATAACTAAAGCAATGAGCAGTTCCTTCAAGTTTCACCAACTTTTCTTGATATTGCTCTTGTGCCATTAGTGAGGGATCGGTTAGTGTACCAGAGATGTAATAATCAATATGTCGCATTCCGGTAGTAACAACCGATCCGCCACTTGTGACTTGTATTCTAGCCAACCGATGCATTGACAAGAGGCAGATTTGATTCATCACCGCCGTCACATTAGTAGCGATGAATAATATATCGAGATCGTCATCTCGAATAATATTTACCTGTTCTGCTAAATTTTGTGGTAGTAGCTTGAAGGAGTTTGCACAGCTTTGGCAATATTGCTCTAGTTGATGACCAGTTTGATTAAGAGAGTACAAAATTACTTCAAAATCTCTACTGATATACTCATAAATAGGAAGGTAAGCAAATGTTTCAGAGCCAGGTAAAAAATATGCAGCCAGGACACCCAACCGTATTTTTTTTCTTGTTATAGGTCTATCAGCAAACTCGTAATCTACCTCATAACCCTTAAGCTTCAGGAAAAACTCTATAATCTCTCCACGTTTAGTATAGATATCTTTAAGATTATGCTCATTAAAATATAGGGGAATAAAATTAGCAATGGGAGCAAAATTATTAATTATTTCATCCCACAAAGGAGAATCAGTATTTTTTAGTATCGATGTGTGTAAATAATCAATCCAACACTGGATATAGTAATAGTAATTATCTGCATCGTCTAGTTCTTGAAAGTTGACTGGGGATGAAAATAGGAATTGCAAATAGTCCTTAAGTAACCAACGAGGTATGGAAGATAGATCATGCTGTAATGGTAACTGGTCAGCACGACGATACAGCATAGCTGCTAGTAAATGCTGTATCGCTTTTGGCTGCTCAAAACCTTGAGATATATTTTTAACTATATGATTAGCGAAAATTTCTTCTTCCTCAGTTAGACTTTCATATTTGATGCTACTATTCAGTAACATCTGATGTGTTTTACCTAGCAGACTCACGTACCTATCTTTTATCTGTTCATCTGAAATATTTAGCCATTCTTCTGCTATTTGTTTTCGCAAGTGACATAATTCAGCATTCTGGTCATTTAAAGCTGCGTATCTATAAAGAGCCTGTTGTCTCGTTACTTGAGGATAGCGTGTATCATTGTAAATTGTCTGAAACAGCTTTTGGTAATCTAATAAAATAGTATCCTTTAAAGCAATATTTCGACGAGTTTGTTGTTCTGAATGTATCCTAAAATGAGATAAAATTTTGTCAACAAAACCAACTTTGTATCGACTCATAATTCTGAGCCACATCTCTAAATCTACAAGTTGACAAAATTCAGGATTAAATAATCCTACTTTGTCAAACACATCTTTTCTAATAAGGACTGTGCTTGGTTCTCCAATTTTATTAATTGGATTATCAAGTACATTTGCATCTAGTAAAAGTTCCTGTCCTGATTGAATCAGTTTTAATGTTGACCAAGCTTTGTGTACATCCTTGGCTTCGTGATGCATTAAAAAGTTTGAATCATAAACGGTATGACCAGTATTAGTGAAGAGTGCTCGCGGCGAAAAAACTAAACCTATCTCTTCATCTTGTTCGGACAAATTGACCATTTCTTCAATAGCATTTGGCTCTAATACATCATCTTGAAACAAAAACTTTATATATTTGCCTTTAGCTTGAGAAATACAAAAATTCCAATTATTAGCTAATCCATATCTCTCGTGCTTAATAACTGTAAAAATAGCAGTGGTTTTCTCTAGAACTAACTTGATGAGTTCTAGAGTTTGATCGCTAGAATCATCATCAGAAAAAATAATTTCTATAGAAGGATAAGTTTGAGATATTACACTAGAAATAGCTTCTAATATAAATGATTCTCCATTAAAAGTAGGAATACAAATACTAACTAAAGGTAATTCTTTATTTTTACATAATATGCTTTCTATCTGGATTGATTCACTGGACTTAGGAATGTTATCTCTTTCTAACCTGCTATTAAATACAACTTCGCTAGATAGAGAAATAATCCTAAATCTCGTTTGAGTCCTAAACAGAAGTTCAGCATCAATTAACTCTTGACAAAGTTCTAGGCTCGATTTAAGATTCTTAGCACCGAGGTAGTAATCAACTATCGCCATTTGTGCTGGTGTAGTCTGAGGTTGAGGCACGGCGAAAAGTGACTTTAAAGCTAATTCTCTATCAGGAGGTGTGTATGCAATGTCATGTTTGAGTAGAGCTTCACTTTCAGCCGTGTAAGTACTCTCAATTGAATTTATGTGAAAGTAAGAACAACCAGATTTGATGGAATAAAACATGTGTGTTCCTAGCTCATTACCAGAAGCATAGCGATACATGGAACAAAGATGATAAAAACGGAATAAAAAATTAGGGTCAAAAACATGTCCAGCAGAAACTATTTGTATTCCTCTTTTTTGAAATGGAATATGCCTACCTAAGTTAAAATCTTTCCAGTATAGACATACTGTAACAGGTTGATATTCATCATCAAGATGTATTAATTCTTCTGCAAGGGCTTCAAAGTCCATTTGAACTGTAACGTAACCAGTGGAGTGAGAAGGGAAAAAGATAGTTCCACTGCGATTAGGTTTTGGTTCTCTTTTCAGAATTTCTGTTGCATATAAAAATGGTGATGCTGCTGGGATAATACTTTTTTTAGCTTCGCAGTTTTTAACTGCGTTAATATATACATCTTCTCGATAACTTGGATAACAATATATATTAAGCAAAGGAGATTCTATCTCTGCTTGCCACAGATGGTTGTTGCTCAAATCTGGACCATGTACCAATAAAACTTTTAGCGGATATTTTTCAGGAAAATTTACGTATTTCTTGATAATGAAATCCATGCCATAAAAAGAATTTCCAAAAAATACCTCATTAGTTTGTAATGGTCGGTCAGCACATAGTAGAGCGAGGTCTTTTTGACTGGCAATTACATCTTCTATAGTTAACATTTTTAATTTCCGTATTTTAGTATTCTATCGATTGAAAAAGTACTAGGTTCCTAATATGTCTAAAAAATCTCTTTTTCTCAGATTTTTAACAACTTAGGGCGATCGCCTTAGTTTCTAACTAACTTACCCAATCCCATCTGGCTGGTGTTCCCCTTTTGACATCTTGTTTGATTTGTTTACCGAGGAGAAAGTCGTAATACTTTGGTGGTAAGCCAAGACTAGGACGTATTGCCTTCAGATTCTCCGGCGTAAATATATCTCCCGTCTTCATGTCTTGGGTAATGTAGAGCGATCGCCTAAAAGTCAAAGATGTTTTCTCCGCTTCCATCGGCCCGTAATTTATCTTACCCAGCGCTTGCCAAGCTTTTTCAGTTTCAACAACCAGTTGATGCATTTCTTCTGGTTCCATTGAAAAAGCAGAATCAACGCCACCATCAGCCCGACGGAGGGTAAAGTGTTTCTCAATGAATGTCGCCCCCAAAGCAACACCCGCAACAGCAACACCAATCCCCATTGTGTGATCAGATAACCCCACCTGCACATTGAATAAATCGCCAAGATGAGGAATGGTTAGCAAGTTAGTATCCTTTGGTGTAGCTGGATAAGTACTGGTGCATTTGAGTAATATCAAATCCCGACAACCAGCTTCCCTCGCTGTCTGCACTGTTTCGTCTAACTCTGAAATTGTCGCCATACCAGTAGAAATAATCATCGGTTTACCAGTGCTGGCAACTTTGCGAATTAGAGGTAAATCAGTATTTTCAAAAGAAGCAATTTTATAACAAGGTACTTCTAGAGATTCGAGAAAATCTACAGCAGTAGCATCAAAGGGAGTACTAAAACCAATGATTCCCAGTTCTTTACACCGAGCAAAAATCGGTTTATGCCATTCCCAAGGTGTATGAGCTTCTTGGTATAACTGATATAGTGATTTACCAAACCACAAACTCTGAGGATCTTTAATATAAAATTCACCCTTGTCTATGTCTAAAGTCATTGTATCGGCAGTATAAGTCTGGATTTTCAGACCATGTACCCCGGCTTGTGCCGCAGCTTCAACAATTTTTAGGGCTACTTCTAATGATTGATTATGATTCCCAGACATTTCGGCAATAATAAAAGGCTTATGGATGCTTCCTATCTTCTGTTGCTGGATTTCTATTTCATTCATAGGGCTAATTTTGTGAAAAACATAATTTTTCTAATTTAGGTTTATTAATTATCCATTCATCAACTAATAGAGCCATACTTATTACGTCTTGGTATATATTATTTTTGAATATATGCTGTTTAAAACAACCTTCTTCTCTAAAACCGAATTTCTGGTGTAACTTAATAGTCGTCAAATTAAATCCAAAAACTTCACAACATAGTTTTCTAATTTTCAATTCTTCAAAAATATATTTGAGAAAAAGAAACTCCATGACTGCCCCACTACCTAAAGGTACGTTTTCATCTCCTAAATAAAAAGCCCAAGAACATTTTTGATTAACTCTGTCTATTTGAGTAGCATTAACTACCCCTAATGAACGAGCCTTAAATTCAAATATTTTATAAACATCTTTATCATCTTTAGTAATTTTTTCAAACCATTCTCTATGCTCATCCATGCTAATAATGTGGTCAGTATACATATTTGCGCGGATACGATCAGAATTACGCCATTCTAACACCTGTTGTAAATCTGACTCTTCTAAGGCTCTGAGTCGGTAATCTTCACTCTTAGGTTTTTCCATTAATGGTATTTCCTCGCATAATAGATTTGCCTTCTTCACTAATATCATCTCTGGTATTTTCAAGAGATAAAGGTGCATTTATACTACTATTTACATGGTCTAAAAATGTATTGGAAGCAGTTGCAGATTTTGCAATTATATAACGCAAAGATATTCTAGAACGAGATTCTACTGTCGGTTGAGTACCGTGCAAAAAACAAGGATGCCAAAACCAGACATCACCAGCAAAACCAGTTAATGTTTGACACTGTAAAAGTTTACGATGACCTCGACGATCTGAATATGCCCAACCATTAGGAGCGTGTTCACTGGGTACTAAGTCATGGGGAAATGTTGTAGCTCCAAATGTGTGACTTTCAGGGAGAATAAACAAAGGTGAATCTAATTCAGAAACCTCATCTAAATATATATAAAGAGTAATAAAATCTGAGTAACAATTTTTGTAATCAATGATATCTTGGTGAAAATCTATACCTCTAAAATAAGTTATATCTCGATATTCTGGCTTAATAAAACATCCCAAGTTAGCAACTGGTAGATTGTCAATTTCTGAGCATACCCAGTTAGGTATCCATTCTTTTGGTACTCCACAAATTACTTTTTTAATTACAATATAATAATCATCACCTAACAATTCTGTTAGTAATGGATGCAGCACTTCATTCTCTTCTATAAAACTGAGATTTATCTTTTCCAGAAGATTTCTTCCAGGGACGGGATTTACACCTTTGTAGTGTGGGCTAACACGAAAATCTGCCTCATCTGAAAACAAGTCTAGACCAAAATTTCTGGTGCTTTTTGTATATTCCAGTACTTCGCGGCACTTTTGTTGATTGATAAGCTGACTCAGAAAAACGTAGCCTTGATCAAGCAATTGTTCGAGTTGATGAGATTTGATTTTCATAGTTTTGAGACTCCAATAAATAATAGTTCATAAAAATATAGAGACTATACTATTTCACGTTACGTTGAGTTTTTACCTGTCAAAAACATTACAACTCTAGCAGCCCCTTTGCCATCAACTAAACCCAAACTACATTTAGTCATATCTAATCGTGTTTTATTTGATGTGAGTAATTGTGAAACCGCATCTGCTATGTTAATAGCGGAAATATCCTTATGCCAACCTAGATTCCTAGCTACTCCCATTGCATTTAATTTTTGGGCGATCGCTTGTTGGTTTTCTGCCAAAATTAAAATCAAACTGGGTAAACCCATAAAAGCCAGTTCCCAACAAGTGCTACCACCAGCAGTTACCACCAAATCAGCCCAAGCCATTAACTCAGGCATATTTGTAACATTCCTTTCTATCCGAATTGGAAACTGCAATGCTTGTGATGCTAATTTCAGTTGTTCATAATGGGGATTATTGCCTCCGACAACAACCACAACTTCCAGTTCTTCAACTGATATTAGCTGTAACCCTTCAATCACTTTCAAAGTGACGTTATCAGGGTCAGCACCTCCCATTGTAATTATTAGCTTAGTGGCTATGGGCGGGTTGATTCGTTGCCATCCTTGCCACTGCCAAAACTCCTGCCGCAATAATGTGTAGCACGTGCCAAGTAATAATTGAGTATAAGGTTCTCGATTTCTATATAAACTCTCATGAGCCGAAATATTTTGATTTAAGACAATATCGGCATAGTAATGTTTTGCGTGTCCATAGTCATCAACAAATAAAAACTTTAACCCATAATCTTTAATTATTTGTTGATATTCTGCCTGAAAGTGATAGCCATCTACAACAACCCATTGACAATTAAGCTGCTGTGCCAGATTTGATATTTCTTGAGCATCTTCATTACTTCCTGGCGATGATTTTAAATAAACAACTTGCATGGATTGTGATATGAATCTAGATGCTAAAACTGATGCTTTATCATTTATGCAAAAAACAACTTTCCCTTCATTTCTTTGCCAAGTCTGGGCTAAAGCAAAACAGCGCATTAAATGACCTGTACCAATTTGACTTGAAGCATCTGCACGAATTACCAAATTCATTTAAGGTTTCCTAGCAACCAGTAACATATTTGATGAGAGTTTATTTTCCGATAAAAATTTCTGGAATGCTTCGCCTTTACTTTCCCAATCATCCATTAATATTTGTTTTAGAAAAGGTTGATTAGTCACATCAAATTCACCAGAAATAATTTTGTTGCGTACTAATTCAGCATCCAACTGTCCAGGAGTTTGTTTCTCAATAACTTCCAAACCACAAGATTCTAACAAAATCGTTAAAGATTGAATATTGAACAAATTAATATGTTCATTATCCACAGCACTAGAAATATTTCCTAAAGTTACTATATCAAAGCCCTTGACATTTGGACAAGTTAAAATAAATATTCCTCCTTCAACTAGAAGTTCATAACACTTCAATACAAATTCTTTAGGCGAGAATAGATGCTCAATTACTTCAAAATTAACAATTACATTGATTCGGTTATTCCCAAAATCAATTTGTTCTATGGGTTTTTCAATTACCTCTATACCACGATGACGACAAGTGTCGGCTAGATCCGGAGCAGGTTCTACCCCCAATACTCTTTGGAAAACACCAGTTTTTTTCATCTCCTCGCAAAAAATACCAAATCCTGTTCCCACTTCTAATATCGTGTCTGTTGATACATTAAACCTGTGGCAAATATCAATAACTTTTTGAACTCTTGGCTTGAAAATTTTTTCTCTTCTTGTTATTTCAGAAGCTGGAAATATATATTTATTCCAATAAGCATAATTTTTGGAGTACTTATAATACTCTTCCAAATGTTCCGGTCTAGGTCTTGGATTAGCATAAACTGTTTCGCATTCTCGGCAACTTACAAACTGAATACCGTACTTTTCATAAATGCGATCGCTATTTATTGAACAGCAAGCAGGACAAGAAACAGAGACAAAATCATTTTTGTATTTTAGTAAAAGATTTATATCATCAGCTAATATTTCAGCTTGTCCTGCTAATAATTCTTTTGGGCGAATGTCTGCTTCTTTAAACATAATTCTTTGATTTTATTAATTAAGCAAGTATTAATCCGTTGTCTCTAACTAATTGAAGAAAATCTTCTTGATATTGATAATCTTTCAAATAGTAATATGTTGGTCGGCTATAAATAAAATTTTTATAGCTAACAACATGCTCATTATTGGCACTACAGGCAATAAAAATTGCAAATTTCTGCTTTGAATCTGGTATTGAATCTACAGCACATTTAATTGGCAAAGAGGCTTTATGGTTAATGCGGAAATCAAATAAAACTAAATCACCAGCCTTACTTGGAATTGAATGAATATAAGGTGGTGGCGTGATTTTTGACCAAAAATCATGCGCTGTACTATTTGTTGATAGATCAGGATATAGATGAGAACCTGGAATAACATCAAGACCACCACCATACTCATCATTATCTTGAAGATATATGGCTGCTTCTAACATTAAATAGTTAGGTTCCCATTGAAACTGGAGTCCGTTCGCTTCTTGTGATGTTGTATCTTTATGCCAAGTTGAATAAAAGGATTTTTGCGCTCCGATCTCAGGAAGATAAACAAAGTCTGTTCCTAATAGAGACTTTAATACAGACAGTATAGGCTGATGTATAAGTAGCCATCGAAATTCCTGATACCTATTACAAATATCATTTCTTAAATTATTATTATCTCCTTCAAACTTGATTTCCGAGTTAAACAAACTGATCAGAGAATTTCTCAATTCCACAAGTTGCTCTTGTTTTAAAACCGATGGCATGAGTAGAAATCCATCTTTATGGAACTGTTCTATTTGAGTCTTATTAAGCATATTTAACCTTGTATATCCTGTAAGTAACCTCTATTTTTCACACTCTTTTTTTAGACTTTTTAACTCTGATGAACAGTGCCATAGGCTGATGGCTCTCCCCAAATGTTATCTTTTACCCACTGTCCGTTTTCAATACGCCACACACGGCGATCGCGGAAAGTATCACAAATGGAGTCAAACTCCTCTTCAGTCATATCAACGTACTTCAACCAGCGTTCTAAATCTCGACGCGGCTTGACGTGATCGTATTTTCTTACCATCTCAATTCCGTGTTCACGGGTCATAATGCCGGGTCGGATATCTCTACATGCATGATCTGATCCACGTCCATAACCGAATTTAATAAACTTTAGATAATCATGTATGCCGTTTTCGTGCATGTCATCTAAATTGGATATTCTGCGGTAAGTACGCTCAAAAGGTTGCTCTGCTGGACGCCACCCATACAGTTCTGTCATCAGCTTAGTTTGTTGATTTCCTTCCCAGTCCAGAAAGTTGAATAGGTAGAGACCACGCACCCCTACTTGATCAATCTCTTCATCAGATGGATACTGCCCCCACATCAAATCTTTAGCTGTCAAACCTTCTTTGAGTTCAGAACGCCCCAGCTTTTCCAAACCATCATCGGTGAAATCATCCCAGTCATATCCTCTAAGGTTATGCTCTAAACGATGTTTGGCGGTAAACTCCACTAAATCATTGTAGGAATACATACCCCCTAAATCCATAAAACCGTGTTCACCCCACAAGAGCAAAGGTACTTTATAACGAACTGCAACTTGAATCGGTACTGTAAAAATGCCACAGTGTGCGTGCCAGTTCATATCACCTTGTAGCTTGAAACCAACACGATTCATTTTAATTAGGGCATCCACACTAGGGCGAACAATTATATGGTCGCAATCAAATACTTCGCGCATACGATAAAGATTGTATTCGCCTTCAGGGAGATAGTTGTTGCCGTGATAAGTTACTAAAAGTGCCTTGAGACCTAATTCTTTAACAGCAATATGAGTCTGAAAGTAACTATCTTTACCTCCACTAACTGGGATAACAATGTCATAGTTACTATCACTACGATACTCATCAGTAAGTTCTTTCAGCCATTGCCAGCGTTGCTCCCAATCTATAGACTTTTTCTGTTCATGAACACGACACCCAGAACAAACTCCTTCCTCATCAAACATTAAAGGAACTGCACTTGATGAAGGATAAACACATTTTGTACAATATTGAACCGACATAATTTATCTTCCTTTTTGAATTTTTTACAACCTAACTTCAATACCAGCCTTTGCTAATGCTCGCTTTCCTCCTCTATCTGACAATTCCTTAAAATGCCAGATATTAGCAGCAGCGACAGCAGAAGCACCAGCTTTTATGCCTTCAACATAATGCTCATATCTACCAACACCACCACAAGCAATAACTGGAATTTTAGTATTAGAGGTAACTACACTAATGAGTTCTAAATCATAGCCTTGCCCAGTGCCATCACGATTTATACTATTCAGTAAAATCTCTCCTGCGCCTCTTTCTTCTGCTTCTTTAGCCCAGTCTTCAGGTTTCATGCCTGTAGGCTTACTACCACCATCAATAAAAACCTCTGTTTCTCCATTAGGATGTCGAAATACATCAATACTAACTACAATTGCTTGACTACCTAAAAAGTTTGCAGCTTGAGTAATTAAATCTGGATTTTCTACTGCTGCTGTGTTGATTGTAATTTTATCAGCACCTCTACTAATTATTTGTTGCATCTGGTCAATTGTACGAATTTTTCCTCCCCAAGTTAACGGCATAAAACAAGTTTTACTAACTTCGTCTAATATTGTTAGCGGTTCTGTTAAATCTTTAATTTTGTGGTCATCACGACGTAAGTCGTATGTCTGATTTTGACTAATGTCGAGATATATTAATTCATCAATATTCCATTCGTTAAAACGTTTAACTTCATGAATAGGATTACCAATAATTTGATGAATTTTAAATAACTCACTACGAACCAGCAAGCCATTTTTTAGAAGTAAAATAGGGATGAGTCTTTTTTTAAGCATTATCTGGCATTGTTGATTTAATAAAATTTCTTAACACTGCCAATCCAGCTTTTTGGCTCTTTTCTGGATGGAATTGAGTCGCATATATATTACCTTTATGAATACTGGAAATAAACTCTAAACCATGAGAAGTAACTCCACAGACTATACTTGTATCTTCTGGATGAAAGACATAACTGTGTACAAAATAAAAAACTTGAAAATCACCTAATCCAGTATATAAATAGTCATTTTTTAAAAAGTGAACATCATTCCATCCGATATGAGGTACTCGGATACATGATTCGTTGCTTTCTAACCGTTTAACCGTACCAGAAACCCAATTTAAGCCTTTGTGAAAACCATGCTCAGTTCCAGCAGTAGCTAATAACTGCATACCCAGACAAATTCCGAGAAATGGTTTACCGTTTTCTATGACTTCTTTTTCTAAAATATTTACCCAACCAGCAGATTGAAGATTTTTTATACCATCACCAAAAGCACCAACACCAGGTAAAACTATATGGCTAGCTTGGGATAAATCCTCTGGATTTTTGGTAATAAATGCAGGATAGTTGAGAGATGCAAAAGCATTAGCAACCGAACGCAGATTACCCATTCCATAGTCAATAATTGCAACTTTACTTTGATTCATTAAATTAGTTATGTATTTCTTTTTGCTGAATATGAGTATTTAGTGTTGCCAACTCTGGCTTTTCTTTGAAGAGTGAGATTACTTCTTCAGTTGAAAAGATTTCACTATCTTCATATAAGTTTGTGTAAATTGATTCTATCAATGTCCAATCAGCTTCAGTATCTAAAGTCAAGCGATAATGAGATATATCTTCATCGTTTGTTTGATTATGTAGAGAAAATTTTTCAGGATGCTCGTATATATAGGGCGTAACGTGTTCCCTCTCATAAGGCTTTTCTGCTTTTTCAAATGCTTTTTCTAAAACCTCATAGGTAAAAACCTCTGCATCTAAACCACGCGGATAGCTGCGATTCAAGCAATTACTCAAATAATCTATTTTTAAACCCTCAACTGTTTCAGTTTTAAAGTATTCCAACATCTGTGAAAGAACTTCAGGATCAAACAGTGGGCAGTCAGAAGTTACTCTGACCACCACATCAGCGCTATATTTTTTAGCTGCTAGATAGTAACGCTCTAGCACATCTTCTTCGCTTCCGCGAAACCATTTAACACCACATCTTTCTGATTCTGCCACAATCACATCATCAACTAAAGATGTAGTTGTTGCCACAACCACTTCATCAACTAATGGACAAGCTTGAACCCGACGTATTACGTGTGCCATAACAGTCTGACCGCAAAGTTGTTTCATTACCTTCCCAGGTAGGCGAGTAGATCCCATACGGGCTTGAATAATAGCGACAATTCTCATAAGACAATCTCTTGTAGTGTCTTGACTACTCTTTCTTGCTTTTCTTGTGTTAAGCCGTAGTACAAAGGAAGGGAAATTGCTTCCTGGTAATACTTCTCAACTTGGGGGAAGTCTCCCCACTTAAAATTTAGCTGCTGATAATAAGGTTGTGTGTGAACAGGAATATAGTGCAAATTCACACCAATTCCTGCATTGCGAAGTTCTTCAAATATCTGTCCATAAGTTTTATCAATCTTATCCAGCTTGAGCCGAACTACATAAAGATGCCAGCTAGAGTCAGTATTTGGATGTTGCCACGGCAGTATCAACGGTAAATCTTGCAGTAGCTGATTGTAGCGGTTGGCTAAAAACCACCGACGTTCTACAAACTCATCGAGTCGTTGCATCTGACTAGCACCCAATGCAGCTTGGATATCTGTAATCCGATAGTTGAAACCTAATTCCAATTGCTGATAATACCAAGAACCGTGAGATTCTCCTTTCATCAAATCTGAATTGCGAGTTATGCCATGACTTCTTAATCTAATCAATATCTGATATAACTCCTCCTGATTTGTTAGCACCATACCGCCTTCACCAGTTGTAATAATTTTTACTGGATGAAAGCTAAAAACCGCCATATCGGAAAATTGGCAGGAACCAATAGGTTGTCTCTGATAGCTTCCGCCAATCGCATGAGAAGCATCTTCGATAATTTTGAAACCATAACGCTGTGATAAAGCAGCAATTTGTTCCATTTCACAAGATTGCCCTGCAAAATGCACTGGTATTAATACTTCAGGCAAACAACCTTGCTTTTCTGCCCAAGTC
This sequence comes from Nostoc sp., assembly GCF_036917435.1. Taxonomy (GTDB): domain Bacteria; phylum Cyanobacteriota; class Cyanobacteriia; order Cyanobacteriales; family Nostocaceae; genus Nostoc. The sequence continues at coordinate 75,052 of NZ_JBALDM010000023.1, read as the reverse complement.
AACTTACGTTCTAATTCATCTACGCTCAAATTGTAGGTATTTGGGTCAATATCAACAAAGTCAACCTTTGCACCACAGTAAAGTCCACAATTAGCTGAGGCAACAAAGGTATTTGGTGATGTCCAGAGAATATCTCCTTGCCCCAAACCAGCAGCAAGACAAGCAATATGTAATGCAGCTGTCGCACTAGAAACCGCTACAGCATATTTCGCTCCACAGTAGTTGGCAACAGCTTGCTCAAATCTCTCTATAGCTGGGCCTTGAGTAATCGAGTCTGAGCGCAAAACTTCAATTACGGCATCAATATCTTCTTGACTAATATCTTGTCGTCCATAGGGAATGTAGTCATTCATTGCTTCAACATATCTAGTAGTTGGAAACCTTTTAGCCATTCTGTATTGATCTCAGAACTATATTCAAATCCTTCTGGAACTGGAATTCCTTTTTCACTCAAAACGTTGCAGGTATAATCAACAGTATGAACACATTCAATGGTCGGTCTAATCAGATAATGATCAGCAAACTCTAAGGCTAAATGTGAAGCTTCAGCAGAAAACATAGCTTCATGTAGTTTTTCTCCTGGTCTAATGCCAACAATTTTAGTTGGGACTCCCGGTGCAAGTGTTTCAGCTAAATCGGTGATTTTCATTGAAGGAATTTTAGGTACAAATATTTCTCCTCCATGCATTCTTTCAAAGCTGTTAAACACTAAATCTACACACTGTTGGAGCGTAATCCAAAAGCGGGTCATGCGTGGATCTGTAATGGGAATCTCTGAGGCTTTTTCTTGAATCAGTTTTTGAAAGAAGGGTACAACTGAGCCTCTTGAACCCACTACATTTCCGTAACGAACTACAGCAAATCGAGTTTGGAGTGAACCAACAATGTTATTTGCAGCTACAAAGAGTTTATCAGCAGCTAGTTTTGTTGCACCGTAGAGATTAATTGGATTGACTGCTTTATCTGTGGACAGTGCAATTACCTTTTCCACATTTTGCTCAATTGCGGCATCAATGACATTATTACCGCCATAAATATTTGTCTTAATACATTCCATTGGGTTGTACTCAGCAGCAGGAATATGCTTAAGTGCAGCAGCATGAACTACATAGTTCACATCCCGCATTGCCAGACGCAGGCGATCGCGATCGCGCACATCCCCAATAAAGTAGCGCATTGCTGGTGCGTTAAACTCCTGCGCCATCTCATACTGCTTGAGTTCATCCCGTGAATAAACTATGACTTTATGCGGCTGATATCGACTGAGAACCGTTTTTACGAATTGCTTGCCGAATGAACCTGTACCACCAGTGATTAAAATAGATTTGCCATTAAACATTTTGTGCTTCTTTGTGATCTCAAAATTAGGTTTTTTGCAAAAATATTAAAGTGGAATTTTTAATTAGATTTGGGCTGCTTATCTGTGCTGCGATCGCTATTTCCCTCTTTTTGACCTTGTTGCTTCTTAACCCGCTCTAATACAATTTTGTAATCTTGCCGATCGGGGTGCAACTTCACCAGTTTCTCTAAAGGTTCCATTGCACCTTTAGCATCCTTCAATTGCAACCGCAGCATAGATAGTTTCTCCAAAGCAAGTTGATTTTCTGGTTCTCGTTGTAAAACCATCTCGTATCCTTGCGCCTGTTGCTGTAATACTGACTCAGCAGAAACAGACGCAGTTATAGGCTTAGGTTGACTAGCCCGTTGGATTACTGGAATGACTGCAAATACCGTAGATCCAAAAAACGAGAATATCGACACTATCGTTAAAATCTTTTGTCGCCGCCCAATCTGCTTTTTGCGGGCGATTAGGTATGCTTCGTCTGAGCCAGCCATGTATCAATTATTGCTGCGTTAAATAGTTAGGTGTCAGCAACCCTCCCGTTTTGAGGATACCCATCTGCTCAACAGAAACTAACATCTTGGCTAAAAATTTTTTACACAAACTTTAAAAGCTGACTCTGAAGACGGAAGAACTTTATGGTAAGCCCATGCTACAGCCATAATTTTGCCGTGCGTAGTTTACCGCCGTAGGCATCGCTCTTACGCTTTAAAATAAAACCTTCTCTTACCCCTGCACAGAGCTAACCCTCCAGGTCTGATTCATTGGAGAGAACATCAAGATTATATAAAGATTTGCGATTATTCTACCTAATGCTAGATGTTTGCGATATTCTAATAACGTTTAAATGAACATAAACAGTGGCAATTTATAGTCAATTGCAAATTTCCCTGTAAGTCAAAAACCTTTAAACTAGACTGTTTCCTATGGGTTTTTCAACAAGCAAGCATATTTTTCGCGATCAAAACAAATAGAATTTTCCTAGTGGTCTTCTGTCTCACTACTTAGTGTAATTTTTCAGGGGACTAATTGTTTTGCTCAGTGTTCACAATTTGGACTAACTTCTGCAAAAAGTTTATGCACTGCTTGGTGAAATTAGAGTTTTGTGGTGGTAATTACCGTACAAAACCGAATTTACCAGTAATTTAGTAGAGTTTGTTATGGTATAGTTAAAAAGTTAAGACTAGCTTTACCAAAATTACACCACTCTACGATCCGGCAACAATTGCAGAATGGGAAGCAGTTTTAATCAAGTATTTACCAACAAACAAAATCTGAATTGAATCGAGGTTATGACTCAGAAAGTGATTCACCCGATGGTGAAATTGCAGCGCAACGTGCAATCACTAATAGAATCTAATATTATCAAGCCAAGCGATAGCATCTGGAAAATCGCTTTGCTATATGGTAATGAATGGCAGCACTGGAAACAGGAACTGCTTGATTTTGGCTTTAGTATGCAAGACCCAGTTAGTGAATTGCTAGCTGTAGAAACTTGGGATGAAGAATTAGGGGATAGGGCATAGGGGATAGGGCATAGGGCATTGGACTCTCCGCCATTATTGCCTTTATTGGCAAGCAGCTAAGGCTGTGGCTAATTCCTTGGCAGTTTGGTAGCGATCGCGTGGCAATGGTTCTGTAGCGCGATCGATTACATCTCTTAATTGGGAACTGATGGTGGGAACTTTTGCCACATCAAACCTGAAGTTTCGCCCCCGTTGGCGGTAATACTTGAAAGGGTTTTCGCCTGTGAGGAGAAAAATTATCGTTGGCCCAATTGCATACAAATCAGATTGAGTCAAAGGTTGTCCCCGTTCTTGTTCAGGAGCGCAATAACCTTCTGCACCAATTCGAGTACCGGGCGCAGTGCCAATTTCCTTAACTGCGCCAAAATCCAGCACTACTATGCGATTTAGTGAACTTCGCACCATTAAGTTAGCGGGTTTAATGTCGCGGTGAATTAGCGGTGGCTCTTGGCTATGAAGATATTCTAAAATATCGCAGGTTTGGATCATCCAAGCGATCGCTTGTTTTGGTGTAACTGGGCCAGTAGTATAAACACGTTTCTCTAAATCTTGTCCCTGAATTAGTTCCATTGCCAAGTATTTTTTTCCGCCTTCTACAAAGAAGTCGTAATACTTGGGAATTCCCGGATGGTTAAGGGATTTGAGAGTATACGCCTCACGCTCAAATAATTCCTGAGCTTTGGCAATTTTTGCCATATCAGCATTCATTTGTTTTAACACCAGCAGTCGTGGGGTAATCCCAATCTGACTAGCCCCATCCCAAGCGAGATAAGTAGTACCCATACCTCCTTGTCCGAGAGTTCGCAACACCTGATAATGGCGAATTTTGTGTTGTACAGAGAGAGGTTGACCGCAGTGGATACAAAACAGATTGTTTGGGGAGTTACCTTCGTGCGTGCAAGTGTATTTGCCTTGGGCTGAATAGACTGTTGCAACAGCGTTTTCTTCTGTCTCTTGCATTTGTAGCGATCGCAAACCAGTTTCCAATACTGTTACTTCCTGAATTTGGAATTGCAATATTGGGCCTCCCTGTGCTAGTTGCAAAAGAGAATTATCTGGTAACGGACTCTGAATCACAAGGATACCGTTGAGGAAAGTCCCATTAGTACCCTGACTAATCAGCCGCCAACCACCATTATTGTCGGCAGAATCGACGTGTCTCAGTTCTAGATGATGCCGCGAAACTAAACTATCAGTTAAAACAACGTGATTATCTGCCGCTCGACCAATCCGAATTATGGAAGAGTTCTCAAAGCACCACTGTTGAAGGGGCGTTTTTTGTTTCGGTTCTAGCAGAGTCAGACTAACCACAATACAACCTATTGGGGAATTGGGAATTGGGAATTGGGCATTGGGAATTGGGCATTGGGCACTTGTACTGAGCGAAGTCGGAAGTCGAAGTATTGGGCATTTAACTATAGGTAAATTAGATTTTGAACCCTGATTTATAAGGCTTTAAGGTTAAATTGAAAATATCTATATTGGAAATTGATGATTGTACTTATTACCCATGCCCAATGCCCCATGCCCAATTCCCAATTCCAATTTATAATTAACTTTCCAAATTTGGACGTACTTTTGCCCGAATTAGTATACCAGTAATGTTGTCGTGACCATTATGTTGGTTTCCCAAATCAATTAAGTTTGTAACACCCTGTTCTAAGTTAGCGCCCGAACTAAGTAAGGGTTCTAAATGAGTCTGCCAATGGGTTTCTAGTAAATCATTATCTGATAGACCGTCTGATGCTAACAGCAGAAGAGTATCTTCATTAATATCGAAAAAGCCGACATCGGGATTAATTGAGTTTTCATCACGAGGCCCCAAGGCTTGGGTGAGTTGGTAGGCATCAGGGCGGGCATAAGCTATGCTTGCTTCCACTCCTCTGGTAATTTCCCGTTGCCCAACTTCGTGATCTACTGTGACTTGTTCTAGTCCCCGCTTACGCGTCAAGCAATAGAGACGGCTATCTCCTACGTGGGCAACTGCTGCTTGAGTATCTTGAATTAAGAGCATTACCAGAGTTGTACCCATACGCCCTACTCCAGAACGGGCATCTTTTTGATTTAGCTTATAAATCGCCTCATTAGCTAAATAGACTGCCTCACGAATACTATCTTCTGTTGGCAGTTGGTTAGTAATCCAATGTTCTTGAAAGTATTGCCGTAGGGTGTTGACTGCTAACTCACTGGCTATCTCGCCGCCAGCGTGTCCGCCCATACCATCGCAGAGAATATATAAACCATGTCCTTCTAGAACTCGACTTTTAGGGAACTCTAACTTCTGAATTTTGGTTTCAATGCCAAAGTAGTCTTCGTTATGATGACGTTGACGGCCTACATCTGTACGTCCGGCATCTTCCAAACTACTTAACTGCATGGCCAGCACAACAGTCGGCATATCATCACTTTTGCTAATGATGTCTTCTGGTTCGGCTGATTGCGGCATAGTGGGCACAGTAGTATTGTTTTCCTTTACTGGGGGCAAAGTTGCGGTTTCTAGTGCTTGTAGTTCAATAGAGATTTCTTCTAAACGCGATCGCAATTGTGCGATCGTGTTAATCTTACCTGCATCTAAATCCCCCAACATCTGGACTACAGAGCCAAATTGAGTGCGTTGAGACTGCCTAAATAGTGCTTGCCAAACCCGCCCTAAAGCTTGAATGCTTAACGGCTCTTCTGGAATCACAGATGTTTGAGCTTCGGCATTTTCTGACAATTCCGTGGCAAGCAAAGGACTTGATGATTCGAGATACAACCTTTGCAACGCTAGCGTTTGGTCTTCATCCAATCGCAAATTCGCCAAATCTAAAAGGCTTTGACGACAATTTACTGGTTCCAACAATGCCCAAAGTTGAGCCATTTGATAACACCAGTGCAAAATTTTTAACGAACTTGTTGTCTCTTCTTGCCACAAGTCTACTAAAGGCTGCCAATTTGAGCGGTCTTCAATTATTACTACCTGTATATCTCCCTGCTGCCATGCATCATGAATCAGTGGTATCTCGCGCTGACCTGGGGACTGTAAGGTAATATAAAGTTTAGCAAGGTGAGGAATTCCATTCGCTTCTATTGATGGCGTTAGCAAATCTGATTGCTGACTTGCTAGCATTGCCTCAATGCATGACATTTCATAAGGCTGGCAGTCTAGAACTCTCACACCTACATCAGTAATGGCGCTACTTTCCGTTTGGACAGGTAGCGGATCTAACAATTGATAGCGCTCTTGAGAGTCTAAATAGGAGCCTAATGCAATCTGGGAAGTAGGGGATAGTGGAGATGACGAGGATATTGTTTCCTCATTTCCCGGCTCTCTCTGTATTCCCAAAGCTTCTACAGTCGTTTTTTTAGCAATAATTGCCCAAAACACTGTTCCGCATTCCGCGCCACAGTTATGACAACTTAGTGCATTGACAGGTACATCTTCGGCACTACATTCAGGACAAACTTTGTGGGTTAGAGATGTGCCACAGCTTTGACAGAATTTGTTGTTTTTGGGGTTTTCAAATTTACACTGAGGGCAAATCAGCATAGTGGAAGTTCCTTTAATTCCCGCTCCAAGGTGCTTCTAGCTACTAAGAACCAAGGTGCCACAATTGGCTGTCCCTGACTAAAGTAGACCTACAAGAGATTGTAGTTTTTGAACCTCGCATTGACGTAAAGTCACGCGATTCCTGCTTCATAGATCCCTGCCTAAATTGCTCCAGGTCTTATGGGTTCTCCACAGGCGTTTTGATGAGTCTCCGACGCATCGGCGGCGACTTTTGAACAAGTACCTTAAAAGTATGTTCAACCTCAGTACCTTAAAGATTTTACCTACTACAAGGATGCGGCACAATGTACCTATTTCTCAGTAGAACCCCGTATCTTTAGTTGTCGTGGTTCTGTTAGCTTGGTTTTCACTATGTATATAGTGTATCAGAATATGGAAAGCTTTTCTCATGACTGGAAGTCACGAGTGTGCAGCTTGCAGAAATCAATTAATTTTGGTGGCAGTATTAATTGTGACGCATATTAGATAAATATTTAATATTTTGGGAATTGGGAATTGGGAATTGGGAATTGGGAATTGGGAATTGGGAATTGGGAATTGGGAATTGGGAATTGGGAATTGGGAAGATGAGTTTTTCCCTCTGCCTTTTTATCAATGCCCAATGCCCTATTGTCAAGAGTCTGGCAATTGCGGGGGTTCTGCATTAAACCATTTTTGATAAATTTGCTTGTAAGTACCGTTGGATAACAAAGTCCCTATAGCTTTGTTAATTGTATCCAGATGGGGGGAGTCTTTTGGTGTGGCAATCCCGTAGTATTCTTCGGTAAGCAAATCGGCAACAACTCTGATGCCTTTGAGGTTGCCGTTTTTTATCGCATACAGAGTTGCAAAAGCATCACTAATTACAGCATCAACATTGCCATTGAGTAAATCTTGGAAAAATTCTGGCCCAGAATTAAAAGTACTAATTTTGGCGTTGGGGATGGTTTTGGCAAAATCTGCGCCAGTAGAACCAATTTGGACAGCGATTTTTTTACCTCTGAGACTATTGAAATCTTGAATATTTTGGTTGTCTTCGCGGACAGAAATGGCTAGTCCGGCTTTAAAATAAGGTCGTGAAAAAGCAATTGTTTTCAGGCGTTCGGCGGTAATGGTGATTCCACTAATTGCTGCATCGACTCTTTTAGCTTGCAAAGTCGAGATCATGCCATCAAAGGGCAGACTTTCAAACTGGACTGCAAAACCTGCTACTTTAGCGATCGCATTCATCAAATCAATATCAAAGCCTTCCAAGTCCCCGCTAGCTTTTTGGATTTCAAAGGGGACAAAGGTGGGATCTGTCGCCACCCTAAGAGTTATGGCATCTGGGTTATTGGTGGGATAGAAACTTTTACAGGCAATAATCAGTAGCAGACAGCCTAAGCTGAGAATTAGCTGCTGCCACTTTATGTTAATTAATTTCACTGTAGTAATTCCGTTCTATCGGTCAATATTCACGATACTTGTCATGATGTTATAAGAAAGAATACATCCGTTAGCAGTGAAAATTTACTATAAATTCTGGGCGACTAATGAAAGTTTAAGACCCTCGTCTTGTGAAAAGTTTAGACCGGAGGAAGCTTCTAATCTGACTTTTCGTTAATTACTTACTTGTGTTTTCTGTATTTTGACTTCCAATTTTTAACTACTTATGGTTTCCACAACCCCTGCTTATCGAATTACTGATTTGTTCGCTGAACGAGCAAAAAACCTCGCACCACCTACTTACGGTACAGAGTTAAGCAAAGTTGTCACTGTCAGCTTTGCCTACGGTTTAGCCGATCCAATTCTTTTTCCTCACACTGAATTGGCTGCTGCAAGTGCCGTTGTGCTGGCAGAAGAGGCTCCGATCGCTCTCAATTACGGCCCACCTTCTGCTCAACTGTATGAGCAAATTATCCTCCGCTTGCAGGCTAAAGGAATCGCTGCCGATCGCGATCGCTTAATCATTGGCTACGGTTCTGGTCAGATTCTCGGTTTGCTACCAGATGTGTTTGTGGAACCTGGTGATGTAGTAATTGTGGAAGGGCCAACTTTTTTAGGAGTAGTTGCCAGATTTGTCCACGCTGGCGCACGCATAATTACTATTCCTGTGGATGAGTTGGGGATGGATGTAGATGCCCTAGAAGTCACATTGAACGATTTAAAGAAAAAGGGCATCCGACCCCGATTTATTTATACTATTCCTACCTTTCATAATCCTACGGGCGCTACTATGCCCTTATTTCGTCGCCAAAAGCTGGTAGCATTAGCGGCTGAGTATGGCGTTCTCGTAGTGGAAGACGATGCTTATAGCGATTTGCGCTTCCGTGGAGAAACTATGCCCCCACTGGCAAGTCTTGACCAAGATGGGTGGGTATTATATGTAAGTACCTTCTCGAAAATTATTGCGCCTGGTATCAGGTTAGGATGGGCTTGTGGCGATCCAGCAATTATTGAGCGGTTGGCAATGTTCAAAAGTGAGGGGCCTGTGGGGCCATTTGTCAGCCATGTTGTTGCTCGTTATTGTGCCACAGGGAAACTAGAGAATCACACTCAGGAGCTAATCGCCTGTTACAAGCATAAGTGCAATTTGTTGTTAGAAGCGATCGCTCAAGAGTTCCCCAGTGATGTAGTTGCCTTGCGTCCCGATGGCGGCTTTTTTGTTTGGTGTAAATTGCCACCAGATATCAGCGCTAAAGAACTCCTTATGGCTGCCAATGAACACGGTATAAGTTTTCTGCCAGGAACTCGCTGTTACACCAATGGACAAGGGGATGATGCTATGAGGTTAGCTTTTAGCTTTCAGCCTACACAGAAGATTGTTGAGGGAATCGCTACATTAGGAGCGGTGTTGCGCGGATTGCGGTAATTCGTAATTCGTAATTTACCTCGTTTTCAATATCAGACGGAAAATGCTTTTTAGGAGATTAACGCCTCCCAATAACTCTTGTGGGGTGGGCATCTTGCCCGCCCTCTATATGCAAATTAAATGTGGTAGAACTTACCTAAAAACGAGATTTCAGCAGATTTTAAATTTTGTAAATATTTAAAAAATTTGTTCTAAGCGTTGGAAATCGCGCTGCACTTCATACCAAAGACTTTTATTATGGGGGTCTGTTTTCAAAGCTTTTTTGAGATAAATTCTGGCTTTGAGCAGTTGGTTTTCAGAAATTAATGCCCGTCCCCAAATTTGATAAGCGATCGCTTGCCATTGTCGAACTTCTGCATCTGTTGACAAACGATCTGCCAAAGCTTCTACCAGTGCGATCGCTTGCGGAAATCGTTTCTCTTGCAAAAATCTCTGTAATTGCTCATAAGTCTTCCACTTCAGCCGTTCTTCTATTTCCAACAGATTAGGCGGCTTTGGTTTCCCTGGTTGTTGGTTTACCACCGTTGTGACTGGTGTTTTCTGTCGCTGCGTTGCCTTAGCGTCATTACTCCCAGTTGACACCTGACTTGAATGTGCAATAGTTTCCTCTGGCAGTACTACTGTCAGCAGGAGTTTGTAAGCCTCTGTCAAGGCAATAAACTTATCTTTGGCTTTGTTGTCATCTGGGTTGATATCGGGATGATATTGCTGCGCTAATCGTCGGTAAGACGCTTTGATGTCAGCAAAAGAAGCTCCCGATCTTAAACCTAGCAAACGGTAGCAATCTCCAAGATCCATCTTGAGCTATGAGCTATCGAATATTTAGCTATCGGCTATTATCTGTCTATTATCAGCTTTAAGCCTGGATTATTAATGATAAAGGCTAATTTTATATTTTAAAGTTCAATGTTGACTATTTGTTTATAAAAGGGCATTGGGCATTGGGCATTGGGCATTGGGCATTGGGCATTGGGCATTGGGCATTGGGCATTGGGCATTGGGCATTGGGCATTGGGAAAAGACTTACTGTAACTTCTCCTCATCTCCCTCATCTCCTTACTCCCTACTCCCTACTCCCTACTCCCTGCCCCCTGCTTCCCTACTCCCCTGGTACTATAGAAGTTCTTTCTTCAATCACACGGTCAATTAAACCGTATTCTTTCGCCTCTTCAGCAGACATGAAAAAGTCACGATCCATATCTTTTTCAATTTTTGCTATGGTCTGACCTGTTTTATCGGCATAAATGCCATTAAGCTGGTGACGAATCCGCAGAATTTCTCTAGCTTCAATTTCGATATCGGTTGCTTGTCCACGGGTTCCACCTGAAGGCTGGTGAATCATAATCCGGGAATGAGGCAATGCTAGGCGTTTACCTTTGGTGCCAGCAGCCAATAGGAAAGACCCCATTGAAGCAGCTAAACCTACGCAAATAGTTACCACATCTGATTTGATATGTTGCATGGTGTCAAAAATAGCCATGCCGGATGTAACCATTCCACCGGGTGAATTGATGTATAAATAAATATCTTTACCTGGATCGTCGGAGTCCAGATACAGCATTACAGCAATAATTTGATTGGCAATTTCATCATCAATATCTCGCCCCAAGAATATAATCCGTTCCCGGTAAAGGCGATCGTAAATGCTAATCCAATCTGTATATTGTCCTCCGGGCATCCGGTAAGGAACTTTAGGAACGCCTATAGGCATAATTTACTCCGTTCTTAATAATTTGGGGCGGTATGAGAGCTAGAAATAGCTCATAACTCCTGATACAGAAGCGATTCATCGCGTCTCTACTCAGCACTCAGCACTCACTAAAGGACACTGGCTGGAAGTGGAGGATTTGCGAGTTCTTCTTTTTCAAAAACTCGGTCAATTAGCCCGTATTCCTTCGCTTCGTAGGGTGTTAGATATAACAACCGATCCATGTCTTTAATAATCTTTTCTGGGGGCTGTCCTGTGGTGCGATGTAGAATATCAACTAACGCGCCTTTGTTTACCAAAACTTCCCTTGCCCGAATTTGAATATCCGTTGCTTGACCTTGGGCGTAGCTTTTGGGCTGATGCAGGATAATCGAAGAGTGAGGCAAACTAGCGCGGCAACCTTTTGTACCAGCGCTGAGAAGCATGGCTGCCATACCCATTGCGGAACCGACGCAAATGGTGTGGATAGGAGGCTTGATATATTTCATGGTGTCAAAGATGGCGAAAGCTTCGGTTTCAAAGCCAATGGGTTCGCCACTGTAACCGGATGTGCCGGTGGAGTTGATATAGATTTTAATGGGCTTTTCTGGATCGTCGGACTGCAAAAATAGCAATTCGGCCACAATTAATTCTGTGACAGCAGGCACCAGTGGCATCCCAATATAGACTATTCGCTCCTTCAATAAGAGGGAAGGTAAATCTGGCGGTGGTGTCCGGTAAGAGCTATCGCCGTAGTATGGGGCTTGAACAGCCTTGATTGGGGAAATGTCCATAGCAACTGATCGCCTGAAAGTATGCCGTTAACTGTAATACATCCTAGCGCGATGTACGATTACCTCAAGGTGCGGATTTCTCCCTAATGCTTCAGGTAGCTTCGCATCTGCCAATGCTTGGCTTGTAAGATATTCTGATTATTATATTGGATAAGTTTTCCGTAGAGCTAAAGTGGTGCTTTGAAGTTATTTATTAATATGTATATCCTGAATAGGGACTTTGAGTTATGAAGGTTAGTTTGCAGCCTGCCTTGAATGATGGTAATTTGGACGCGAATCAACTGAATAGTCAGCGTCAGTTGGGAATTTCGATTTCAGCGATCGCAGAAACTCAAGACCGGAATGTGCCACTTAATCTATGCTTGATTCTGGATCATAGTGGTTCCATGAATGGGCGATCGCTAGAAACGGTGAAAAAAGCAGCGAATCGTCTGGTAGACAGACTCAATCCTAGCGATCGCCTCAGTGTTGTAGTTTTCGATCACCGCGCCAAAGTCTTAGTACCTAGTCAAAGTGTCGAAGATCCAGAAAAAATCAAAAATCAAATCAACCGCCTAGCCGCAGATGGTGGAACTTCAATTGATGAAGGATTGCGTTTAGGTATTGAGGAATTGGCGAAGGGAAAAAAAGATACTGTTTCCCAAGCCTTCTTATTAACCGACGGGGAAAATGAACATGGTGATAACAATCGCTGTTTGAAATTTGCCCAATTAGCTGCTAGCTATAATTTGACTTTGAACACTCTGGGATTTGGTGACAATTGGAATCAAGATGTTTTAGAAAAAATTGCTGATGCTGGTTTGGGTACTTTATCTTACATTCAAAAACCAGAAGAGGCTGTGGATGAGTTTAATCGCCTGTTCAGCCGCATTCAAACAGTGGGATTGACTAATGCTTATCTGTTATTCTCCCTAATACCCAATGTCAGATTAGCCGAACTCAAACCTGTTGCTCAAGTTTCCCCAGACACAATCGAGTTACCACTGCAACAAGAAACTGATGGACGCTTCGCTGTGCGGTTGGGAGATTTAATGAAAGATGCGGAACGAGTTATTTTAGCTAATATTTATTTGGGACAATTGCCAGCAGGTGAACAAGCGATCGCTAATGTGCAAGTCCGGTACGACGATCCAGCCGCTAACAAGGTAGGTTTAGTTACACCAAATATCCCCGTTTATGCCCATGTGGTGAGAAACTACCAAGCAGATCCGAATCCCCAGGTGCAACATTCTATTTTAGCATTAGCTAAGTATCGCCAAACCCAGTTAGCCGAGACGAAATTGCAGCAAGGCGATCGCAGTGGTGCAGCGACAATGTTACAAACGGCTGCTAAAACTGCTCTGCAAATGGGAGATACTGGCGCGGCGACGGTGTTACAAACTTCTGCCACCCAGCTACAATCTGGTGGAGATTTATCGGAAAGCGATCGCAAGAAAACTAGAATGGTCTCCAAAACAGTTTTGCAAGATACTCCTCCCCAGTAAACTCAGGTTTAGATGAAAGTTAAATTGCTATCGGCGTTAAATGACAATAATGTTGATGTGGCTCAAACAAGTAGCCAACGTCAACTAGCAATAACGATTTTTGCGATTGCTGGCGAGTTTGACCAAAATCTGCCCCTTAACCTCTGCTTGATTCTAGATAGAAGCGGTTCTATGCACGGACAACCGATTAAAACGGTGATTCAGGCAGTGGAAGGATTAATAGATCGGTTAAAAGTTGGCGATCGCATCTCAGTTGTGGCTTTTTCTGGTTCTGCGGAAGTCATTATCCCCAACCAAGTCATCGAAGACCCCGAAAGCATCAAATCTCAAATAAAAAGCAAACTGACTGCTAGCGGCGGTACAGCGATCGCTGAAGGTTTGGAACTGGGAATTACAGAACTGATGAAAGGCACAAGAGGCGCTGTTTCCCAGGCGTTTCTGCTGACAGATGGGCATGGTGAAAGCGGTTTGCGAATTTGGAAGTGGGATATTGGGCGAGATGACAATAAGCGGTGCGTAAAACTAGCGCAAAAGGCTGCCAAGCTGAACCTAACTATCAACACTTTCGGATTTGGTAATAGCTGGAATCAGGATTTGTTAGAAAAAATTGCCGATGTCGGTGGTGGGACTTTAGCTCATATTGAACATCCTGAAGAAGCTTTAGAGCAATTTAGCCGACTGTTTGGACGGATTGAGTCCATTGGGCTAACTAATGCCTACTTGCTGTTATCTCTAGTGCCTAATGTCCGATTAGCAGAATTAAAACCCATTGCCCAAGTTGCCCCAGATACAATCGAGTTACCAGTGGAAGCAGAAGCTGATGGTGTCTTTGCTGTGCGTTTGGGAGATTTGATGCAGGATGTAGAACGGGTAGTTTTGGCGAACATTTATCTGGGACAATTGCCAGAAGGGAAACAAGCGATCGGGCATTTGCAAATTCGTTATGATGACCCGTTAATTAATGAAGAAGGCTTACTTTCGCCTCTTGTGCCAGTGTATGCAGATGTGGTGCGATCGTATCAACCGGATTCTAATCCCCAGGTACAGCAGTCTATTTTGGCATTAGCAAAGTATCGCCAAACCCAATTAGCCGAGGCGAAATTGCTACAAGGCGATCGCACTGGTGCAGCTACCATGCTACAAACAGCCGCCAAAACTGCTTTACAAATCGGAGATAAAGGTGCAGCGACAGTATTACAAACTTCCGCCACCCGCTTGCAAGCTGGCGAAGAACTTTCTGAAGCTGACCTCAAGAAAACTAGAATTGTATCAAAGACGATTTTACAGGAATAGTAAAAATCCAGCTTAAGGTAATGGATGGTTGAGATGGACAAGTATGATTCATATCCGTTTTAGTGACAACAATTATGGCGGTGAGATTGATCTGTCAGGTACACCGGGAGATTTGAGAAGCATTCGCCAATCGATTATTAAATTGCTTCAAGCTCAGGATGTGCAAGTTTGTATTCCTGCCAATGAAGTTAAGCCAGCACCTTATGATTCTTGTTTAAATTCGTTGGTCATTCGTAAGAGTGATTGTTCTGTCAAAGTTATGGTTGCTGGCAGTTCTTTAAAGATTGAAGGAACACCAGAAAAACTGAAAGTATTTGCAGACTGGTTTAATTTTGGCGATAGTACAGAATCAGGATATCATAACCACTTTGACTACTACGAAGGAAATGAGTGGGTTGATCCTGCCTCAGTTTCATTAATAATCTCGTGTAAATACAGAGGTACAAAATGACAATTAAAGAACAGATTACCCAAGAACTAGAAAAATTACCTGAACCGCTATTACAGGAAATTTTAGACTTTGTTCAGTTGTTACAAACCAAACATCAACAAATCGGTATATCTGCAAATAACCAACCAGAGCAACCATTTATAGCAGAGCATACTTTAACAGGTTCCACTGCCGAAGATTTATTAGATTTTGTGGGAACTTGGTCAGGTTCGGACATTAAAGAATGCCTACAACTGGTTCATTCTAGTCGTATGCCACTAGAATTTTAATCATGTATCTACTTGATACTAATCACTGTTCCTTCTTGATGGAAGGTGTACCAAGTGTCGCCAATCACTTGCGATCGCTTGGTCAAGTACAATTAGCAACTAGTGTCATTGTTGCAGGAGAGCTACGCTTTATGGCACAAAATTCAGAGCAAAAAGCCGCTAATTTAATCAAAATAAATGCGTTTTTGCGACGAATTAACCTATA
The DNA here is from genome assembly GCF_036917435.1 of Nostoc sp. Lineage (GTDB taxonomy): Bacteria > Cyanobacteriota > Cyanobacteriia > Cyanobacteriales > Nostocaceae > Nostoc. Next base: position 59,621 of record NZ_JBALDM010000023.1, on the reverse strand, counting down.
TGGAATCGACAAAGAAACAACAGAAATTTACGGTGATTTTAAATCAGAAATTATTAAGCAATTTGGCCCAAAAGAAAAAAGTAAACGTAGAACAACTAAATTAGCTACCATTGGCATTAGTGAAAATGACCTCTGGATAGCTGCGACAGCTTTACGTCACTCGTTGATTGTCGTTTCATGTGATAGTGACTTTGAGCGAATGCAACAAGTACGAGAATTTCTTTGGGAAAGTTGGGTTTAAAGCAAGGAACAAGAAATAGGACTTCTGCCACTAAAATATAAAAATTATTCACGAGCGTTGTAGTTATGGGTAATGAAGTTGAACTACTTGAACAGTGGCGAGAACTCACATCCCAAAAGCAACAAAAAGTTTTGGAGTTTGTTGAACTACTTAAATCTGAGTCAGAAATAACACCCCCCGAATCTGATTTTGTGTCACAAACACCCTTAGCCAAAAAATTATGGTCGATCCGACAACGAGCGATCGCTGCTGGATTGCAACTTCGTAAACGTTGACGAAATTCTGTTCACGGCTGTCATTTAAACGAGAATTTTATGCTTCCAGAATTTCAGAGATTTTTTTAAACCCCAGTTATATACAAATCTTCTCAAGTAAGTTATTATTCTTCTGATGATTTGATAGTAATTATAACTAATAAGGTTATCCATGCTTTTTCCCTTCTTGATTATGTTCAGAGAGGGCGTTGAAGCTGCACTTGTCGTGGGCATCATTGCCAGTTATCTCAAGCAGACTGGGCGTACCCATTTGATGAAGTCAGTGTGGGTTGGCATCGCACTAGCGACTTTTGTTTGTCTAGTTACTGCAATTATCTTGCAAATGACCAGTCAGGATTTTCCCCAACAAGAACAAGAATTATTTGCAGCAGTAATTTCTATCGTCGCAGTTGGGGTTCTCACCTGGATGGTTTTTTGGATGCGCCGTGCTGCTCGTTCTATGAAAGGCGAGTTGCAGTCTCAAATTGAAACAGCTATTCAGTCAGGGGATAAATGGGGTACAGCACTGGTGGGGATGGCATTTTTTGCTGTGCTGCGAGAAGGTTTAGAAACAGTAGTGTTTCTGCTGGCAACATTCCAGCAAAATTTAGGACTTCAAGCCCCAATGGGAGCATTGTTTGGATATGCAGCCGCAGTCGCTGTCGGTGTAGGCATTTATCAAGGTGGTATCCGCATCAATCTGAAGCGATTTTTTAAATGGACAGGAGCCTTTATTATCCTGGTTGCTGCTGGACTCTTAGCAAGTGGGGTGAGAGCTTTCCATGAAGCTGGAGTGTGGAATTTACTGCAATCAGTGGTATTCGATGCTAGTGGGGTAATTCCTAATAATGGATTTATAGGTTCACTTTTGGCGGGATTTTTTGGATATAACGATGCCCCGACAGTGAGCGAGGCGATCGCCTATTGTGGCTATCTAATTCCTACCATGTTGCTGTTCTTCTTGGGGGATAACGCTGGACAGAAGCCTACAGCAAGGCATTCGTAATTCGTAACGGTTTTAGATATTTCAACTAGTGGTTTATTTTGGCCTTGCTGTAGTAGCTAGTTCAATAATTTTTAGGAAGATATAACAATGAAAAAATTTTTAAAGCGCTCAACAATCATCTGTCTGATTGCCTTGACAGTAGCTGCGTGTGAATCGAATAAATCAAATGATACTTTGGGAAGTAATTCTCCAGAAGCGAAAGTAGCTAGTGATACTTCTACTAACAATTCTGCCGAAACAGCTTTGACTGTAACAGATAAAGGTTGCGAACCTAATCAGCTGACACTGAAATCTGGACAAAACAGCTTTGTAATTACCAACAAAAGCAGTCAACCTTTGGAGTGGGAAATTTTATCTGGGGTAAAAGTCATTGAGGAACGGGAAAATATTGCTCCCGGTTTCGTTCAAAAACTCAAGACGAATCTAGAAGCAGGTGAGTATGACATGGCTTGCGGTTTACGTAGCAATCCCAAAGGAAAAATCACAGTGAAGGCAGGAGTTGGAGATTCTCAAGCCAAAGGGACTATAGATCAAGGTAAATTAGTCGGTGCGATCGCAGAATACAAAGTCTACGTTACCAAAGAAACTGACCAGTTGGTGGCAGATAACAAGACTTTCACAGATGCCGTAATTGCTGGCGACCTTGCTAAGGCTCAGAAACTCTATGCCTCTACCCATGTTCATTGGGAACGCGCAGAACCGATAGCGGAATTGTTCTCCGACCTCGATAAAACGATGGATTCTCGTGCCGATGACTTTGCTAAAAAAGAGGCTGACCCGCAATTCACTGGATACCATCGCCTAGAGAAAGCTTTATTCCAGGACAAAACGACAAAAGGCATGAAACCTTTTGCCGAAAAGCTACAGAAAGATGGATTGGAATTACAAAAGCGCATTGCTACCCTGACCATTGAACCGAAAAACATGGTTGGCGGTGCTGCTGGTTTGATTGAAGAAGTGGCTGCTACCAAAATTTCTGGGGAAGAAGACCGTTACAGCCATACTGACCTATGGGACTTTAGCGCTAACGTCGAGGGTTCCCAAAAGATAGTGGAGTTATTGCGCCCCGTTATCCAAAAAGCTAACCCCGATTTACTAGCGCGTGTGGATGCTAACTTTACCAAAGTTAATCAAGGACTTGGAAAATACAAAACCCCTGATGGTGGTTTTGCTACCTACGACAAAGTGAGTGAAACAGATAAGAAAGAGATGAAAACAGCGATCGCTGCTCTTTCTGAAGATTTGTCTCAACTGCGCGGCACTTTAGGCGTTAATTAAATTTTTGCATAATTTCTAGAAGAGTAAACTATGTCTAGTTCGGAACCACCAAGTTTACGGATTACTCCGCGAATCAGCCGTCGTGACTTGCTCATTGGCATGGCAGCAGCAGGTGGAGTAGCAGCTTTGACCAGTTTGGGTTATCGCACTCTTTCGGAAAGTGCTGAAGACCCATCAGAAGAGACTGTGCCATTTTTTGGTATTCACCAAGCAGGTATTATTACCCCTGTGCCGGCTTCTGCCCTGATGGTTGCATTTGACACAACAGCTAAAACCAAAGCGGATTTAGTGCGATTGTTTCAAACCTTGAGCGATCGCATTCAGTTTCTCATGGCAGGGGGAACACCCAAGCTACGCGACCCCAAATTTCCACCCAATGATTCGGGAATTCTTGGGTCTGTAGTGGTTCCCGATAACCTCACCATCACCCTAGCAGTGGGTGACTCGCTTTTCGATAACCGTTTTGGACTTGGCAACTTGAAACCCAAGCGGTTAAACACCATGCCAGGTTTTTCCAATGACCAACTCGACCCGGATTTGTGTCATGGGGATATACTGCTGCAATTTTGTGCCAACACAGAAGAGGCGAATATCCACGCTTTGCGGGATATTATCAAGAATCTGCCTGACTTGCTAACTCTGCGTTGGCAAATAGAGGGATTTCTACCGCCCAATACTCATAAAAAGCTTGGCAAAACCACAGTGCGAAATCTACTTGGTTTTAAAGATGGCACAGCAAATCTAGATGCTAGCGATGATAAATTGATTAACCGCCTTGTCTGGGTAAAGCCAAACAACGGCGAACCGGCTTGGACAGCAGGGGGAAGCTATCAAGTAGTTCGGGTAATTCGTAACTTAGTCGAACGCTGGGATCGGACACCACTACAGGAGCAACAGACAATTATTGGACGCAGTAAGGATTCTGGCGCACCCTTGGGGATGAACCACGAGAAAGATATTCCCAATTATGCTCAAGATCCGAAAGGTCAACAAATTCCCCTAGATGCTCATATCCGCCTTGCTAATCCCCGAAAATCAGAGTTAGGTTTGATTCTGCGGCGTGGTTTCAACTATTCACGCGGCTTTGACAAAGCCGGACATTTAGATATGGGTTTGTTGTTTGTCTGTTTTCAGGCTGATTTAGAAAAGGGGTTTGTGACAGTGCAAAATCGCTTAAGTGGGGAACCTTTGGAGGAGTATATTCGCCCTATTGGTGGTGGATATTTCTTTGCCTTACCTGGTGTCAAAGCTGAAGGAGGTTATCTTGGTCAGTCATTACTAGAAGCTTAATTTTTAATTTTTTGACGGTGGTTAGCAGCTTGCAATAACAGAGATTCGGCAAAAGCGATCGCATCACTTGCTGATTTACCACCAGCTAATTGTGCTAATTCTTCCCGGCGTGTGGTTAAATTATCCAAGCTAGTAACTCGCACAACAGTACGCTGTTCAGCGTTGCCATTGTTGGCTTTTTTACCTTTGCCTTGATTAATAGTTTGCTTATCCACCCGGAAATGGCGATCGGCCATTGCTGCAACTAAAGGCTGGTGGGTAACACACAATACTTGGTTGCGTTGACTTAGCTGGTGTAATTTTTCCGCGATCGCTTGGGCGACTCTTCCCGAAACACCGACATCAATTTCATCAAATACCATCGTCCCAGCCACATCAACCTGAGAAAAACAAGCTTTCAGCGCCAGTAAAAAGCGGCTCATTTCCCCACCAGAAGCAACTTCTGTCAAAGGTTGCAGTGGTTCTCCAGGATTGGAACTAAATGTAAAAGTAATTTTATCTGCTCCCATAGCAGTGGGGAAAGTTGGTAATATCTCAACTAGAAACTTCACCTTTTCCATCGCTAGGGGCTTGAGTTCAGCTATCAAACGAGATTCTAAATTAGCAGCCGCCTTACTCCGCAGTTGACTTAACTGATTAGTTGCTTGAGTGAGTTTTTCTAAACATGCCTTTTCTTGCTGTTCTAGATTTTCAATCGATTGTTCGCTATTGTTAAGTTCGCCTAACTCCCCTTGGATACGTTGGTAATAAGCGATCGCTTCGGTAAGCGTCGGCCCATACTTGCGACAAATTTGCTTTAATTCCTGAATTCGTTCTTCTACCTCTTCCAATCGCTGTGGATCGGCTTCCAAACCATCCCCATAAGCATTAATTTGTCTTCCCACTTCCATTACCGCAGCTTGCGCGTCTCGCACCAATTCCAACAAGTGTTGTAGTTGGGTATCGTACTCCACCATGTCATTTAATATCGCTTCACTGTCTCCCAACAAATCTGCCGCCGCAGGAGTTTCACGATCGTTTTGATACAAAGCCTCATAAACCTTGTAACTCATCTGTTGCAAATCGACGACATGATTCAGGCGTTCCCGTTCTTGTCCCAACTGTTCCAATTCATTAGCTTCGCACAGATTGGCAGCTCCCAATTCCTGTACTTGATAAGCAAGTAAATCTAGTTGTTGTAACCGTTCCCGTTCTGATGTCCGGCGTTTTTGTAGCGCTAAATGCGCCTGTTGGTAAGTAGTGAAATTCGTGGCGACTTTATGGCGCTGCTGCATTAGAGAGTCGCCGCCATATAAATCCAACCAGTCGCGGACTTGGGCAGATTGTCCAACTTGTACAGTTTGACCTTGGGCTGTGATTTCCACCAAGCGATCGCGCATTCCTCCCATAATCTGCCGATTTACCAACACACCATTTACCCGCGATCGACTGCGGATATTACTACCAGTGGCTGTGATTTCTCGGCTAATGACTACGGAATTTTCATCAAGCAAATCTATTTCTTGTTCAATCAACCAAGCAGCTAGGGGAGCATTTGAGGTGAAAGTAGCTTCTACCATCGCCCGACTTGTCCCCGTGCGAATGACTCGACTAGAGACTTTACCGCCCAAAGCGGCATCAATAGCATCCAAGATAATCGATTTTCCAGCGCCGGTTTCACCTGTCAGCACATTTAATCCCGCGCCAAATTCCAATTCTAGTTGGTCAATTAAGGCAAAGTTTTCAATTCGCAGGCAAAGCAACATCAAGCCAAATTCTCCATAAGGACAGATGCCGGATACTTCTAATTTACAGGACAATAAGTATAATTTTTCAGCAACTAGCAATACCTAATACTATTGAACTAGTATGCCCGTTTAAGTGTAGCAAACCTTTGCAAAATGGGGACTGGGGACTGGGGACTGAAGAATGAGGAACATGGGTAAGAGTTCTATTGATTATCGCTCAATGCCCAATGCCCAATTCCCAATTCCCAATTCGTAAAGATATTGTTACAATACTTAATGTGATCGTTCTGACTGGTGGCCTTCTTCATGATTGTTAAGACACTTCCCCCTAGTTCCCGACCGATTCAGGAAGACAGTCGCAACGGCACTAATAGCCGAGGCGAACTGGACGTTATAGATATAGTGGCAGAAGAAAATGGTACATCAAGTTTAGTTGTACGTTCGCCAAGACTGTTAGCTGCCCAAAAGGTGAGGACAGCTGCTCAACCGGAGACGCTTTACGATCCTGTGAGCATAGCGGCGCATTACCAAAATAGACCCCTGCAAGTTTTACGGCGGATTTTCGCCGTGTTGGGGCCGACTTTCTCCTTTGTTTTTGGGTTGTGGTCGGATAATAAACGGGGAATTGTCGTCAAAAACGATCGCCGCAGAGCCACTCAACTACGAGAATTGCTAACTAAACTGGGGCCTGCTTATATCAAAATTGGACAAGCTTTGTCCACCAGACCAGATTTAGTTCCTACCGTATATCTAGAAGAATTAACTAAGCTACAAGACCAATTACCACCTTTTCCCAACGAACTTGCTTACCAGTTTATCCAGGAAGAATTAGGCGCACCTCCAGAAGAGGTTTATGCTGAACTCTCAGCCCAGCCAATTGCTGCGGCTTCCTTGGGACAAGTATATAAAGGCAAGCTAAAAACAGGTGAAGAAGTCGCCGTAAAAGTCCAACGCCCGGACTTAAGAGAGCGGATCGCTATTGACTTATATATCTTACGTAACCTTGCCGCCTGGGTACAGAAAAAAGTCAAACGGGTAAGAAGTGACTTAGTTGGGATTCTTGATGAATTAGGCGATCGCATCTTTGAAGAGATGGACTATATTCATGAGGGTGAAAACGCCGAAAGATTTTTTGAATTATACGGTCATATAAAAGACATTTACGTACCGAAAATTTATTGGGAATATACCAATCGTCGCGTTTTGACGATGGAATGGATTAACGGTATTAAATTAACCCAGACAGCAGAAATTACCGCCCAAGGCATAGATGCTCGTTATCTAATTGAAGTGGGTGTTCAATGTTCTTTGCGCCAGTTGCTAGAACATGGATTTTTCCACGCCGATCCCCACCCTGGTAATTTATTAGCAACACCAGATGGCAAATTAGCTTATCTTGACTTCGGAATGATGAGCGAAATTAAGCCACTACAGCGTTATGGTTTAATTGAAGCGATCGTCCATGTTGTCAATCGGGACTTTGAAGGGTTAGCAAAAGACTACGTTAAATTAGACTTTTTATCACCAGAAACCGATTTAACACCGATTATCCCAGCTTTTGCCAGAGTCTTTGCTGATGCCCAAGGAGCTAGTGTTGCCGACCTTAACATTAAAAGCATCACCGATGAACTATCGTCTTTGATGTATGAGTATCCTTTCCGCGTACCGCCTTACTACGCCTTAATTATTCGTTCCCTCGTTACCCTCGAAGGGATTGCAATATTTATAGATCCCAACTTTAAAGTCCTGAGCGAAGCTTATCCTTACGTTTCAAAACGCCTGTTAACAGACCAAGCACCGCAATTAAGAGCATCATTGCAAGATTTGCTATTTAAAGATGGGAGATTTCGCTGGAATCGGTTAGAGAACTTGTTACTTAATGCGCGTAACAGTCAAGACTACGATTTCAACTTAGTGCTGAATCAGGGGATAGAATTTCTGTCATCTGAACGTGGTGCTTTTATTCGTGACAAGCTAGTAGATGAATCTGTTAATGGAATTGATGCTTTAAGTAAAAATGTTTTGCATAACTTTACCTCGTTGTTACGAGAACGTGTTGGATTGACAGCAGTTAATGAAACTCCAGCAGCGACAGTTGAGCAACAACAAACTCTAGAGCATATCAAACGTATATTAGGTATTCTGCAAGAAACACAAGGCTTTGATCCAATACAATTTGCGCCCAAACTTGCCCAATTATTGGTCAATTCAGATGTACAACGTTTAGGTCAACAAATTGCCAGCCGCTTCACCCAAAAAGCTGTAGCTAGGTTGATTCGGCAATTATTGGCATCTTAGTTAAGAGTTATGAGTTAAAAACTTCCTTTAACTCATAACTCATTAAGATTAGGAACTATGTAACCCAACTCTTCCAGCTTTTCTAAAACCTTGGCTGCACTTTGGAGAACGCTTTCTTGGTTAGTCTTACATTCGACTTCAGGACGGAGTGGTATTTCATAAGGAGCGTCAAGTCGCTTCGCTCCAATTAAAAATTAAAAATTATTAATTAAAAAAGGTAGTCTAACTTTTGCGAAATAACCTAACAAAAGAGCTTTCAATACTTCTTAAGGAAACGTACTTTTAACTTTCCTCTTGGGGATAATCATTTTTCTCGCGTTTGAGGCTTTCTTCTAAGGCTTGAATTTGTTCACGACGAGCTTCCAATTCTAAAGAACGTCGCGCTAAGTCTTGATTTTGTAACGTCAGGGATTGTCGCCAATGTTCTGCTCGCTCGGCTTCGTACTGCAAAAATTCTGGGGTAATGCCAATGGTGAGGTAGTTTTCTACTAAATGGAGTACCCAGTTGGTAGCGTCTTCTATTCTTTCAATGTCGCCAGTAGGAGAAAGTTCTACTAAAACAAGCAAGTTCTCATTGATAATTTTTCCCTTTCCTAATAAAATGAAAGCCTCTTCTGGAATTATCGCCCACAAGTTATCAGCTTCTTGACGCGCTAATAAGCGTAACTGGTACTGGTCTAAAAAATCGTTTTTACGCGCCTGGGCTAGATATAGCATGAGGGTCGCTTCGCTCCAATTCAAAATTCAAAATTCAAAAAAAATAACTGCCCGAATTGATATTTGGATTTTGTTAATTGGTAATGGGTAATTGGGAATTATTGACACTCCATTACCCATTACAGTTATCCTAAGCTACGCAGGCGATCGCTACAACAATGCCTTAAGGCGATCGCGCAAAATTTCCGCTTGTTTCTGTGCCTCCGCTAAAGAGTCCCGCGCTGCTTGCACTACATCAGCAGGTGCTTGTTCAACAAACTTAGCATTGCTTAATCTACCATGTAGCCCGCTAATTTCTGCTTCTACCTTGTTCAGGCGTTTTTGTAGTTTGGCACTAACTGCTTCGACATCTACCACACCAGCCAGGGGAATTAGGACTTGGACTGTACCAATCACACCAGCGATCGCATTTTCTGGTTCTTGTGGTTGTTCTAATTCTCTCTGTGGGAAAAAGCGTCCCCATAGCCTAAGTCTTGCTTTAGCAGTGAGTAAATTTTGGCTAACAAACCAAGCTGTGTAACCAAAACCCACCATTTCAAAGAAAGTTCCGATGATGGGAATATCATCAATGGCATTTCCCACAGCTAACCCCAATCTACCAAAGACAATGGCGGCGATAATTAAGCCGATTGTCTTCAAGCCCCTTTGAGGTTTTTTAACAGCAACAGTTTGACTTTTTTCCTTGTCAGTAATAGTTAAAGTCTCAACTTTAGCCAAATCTTTAATATAAGACTGTCCAGCAGTGAGAATTTCTCGCTCCTTCTGGCTTTCAGTTTGCAAATTCGCTGTTACTTTCACCCCTGGCTTAATATCCGCTTCAGCCCGCAAATTCCGAATTGTGCGGATAGTAGCAATCAGCAATTCAAACTGTTCTTCTAAAGCTAGATCGATCAAGCTTGCATCTATCTGGGGATATAGTTGCAATGGTAAAGTTTGCGGTGAATCTGGCGGTTGTTGGGTGAGAGTTTGCCAAATTTCCTCGGTAATATGAGGCATGAAGGGATGAAGCAGTTTCATAATCCCTTCTAGTATGTAGCCAAGGGTTTGCTGTGCTACCCGCCGCGATTCTGGATCGGCATCTGCTTGCAATCTGGATTTTGCTAGTTCAATATACTGATCGCAGAAATCACCCCAGAAGAATTCGTAGAGTCCTTTTGCTGCTTCCCCTAAACCATAATTATCGATGTAATTGGTGGTTTGTTTGACAACTTGATGATACCGCGAGATGATCCAGCGATCGCTCAATTCGGTAGCAACTGGGTTCCCTAATTGTTGCGGCGTTTGTCCATCCAAATTCATCATCACAAATCGGGCAGCATTCCACAACTTATTTGCAAAATTGCGTGATGCCTCTACAGATGCTGATTCATCCTTTTTGCGATCGTATTCCAAACGGATATCTTGTCCCGCACCTGCCACTTCCCTAATTAGGGTATAGCGCAGGGCATCAGTACCATATTTGTCAATCAGTAATAATGGATCAATGCCATTACCTTTGCTCTTTGACATCTTCTGACCTTTTTCATCCAGCACCAAACCGTGTATGTAAACCGTTTGGAAAGGCATTTGCTGCGTAAAATGCCCCGCCATCATCGTCATTCTGGCTACCCAGAAAAAGATGATGTCAAAGCCTGTTACCAAAGTGGTAGTTGGGTAATAAGTTGCGAAATCTTGAGTTTGTTCCGGCCAGCCTAAAGTTGAAAATGGCCAGAGTCCAGAAGAAAACCAAGTATCTAGAACATCTGGGTCTTGTTCTAACTTGACATTTTCACCAAATTGTAATTTAGCTTTCTCCCAAGCTTCAGTTTCCGATTTCGCCACCACAAAGGGAGTGTTATCGGTAATTTGTCCACCCGTTTCACTGATGGCGTACCAAGCCGGAATTTGGTGTCCCCACCATAATTGGCGAGAAATACACCAATCTTTGAGTTTTACTAGCCAATCACGATAGACCTTAGTCCAGCGTTGGGGGACGAACTCAGGGGAAGTTTGTTGGTCGAGGAATTCGAGAGTGTTGTCAGCTAAGGGGCGAATTTTGACGAACCATTGAGTTGAGAGCAGGGGTTCAATAGGTACTTTACCGCGATCGCTGTAGGGAACAGTATGTTTATAATCTTCTATCTTCACCAAAAAGCCATCTGCTTCTAAGCGAGAAACCACATTTTTTCTAGCAACAAAGCGGTCTTGTCCTTGAAACTCCCCAGCATTAGCGTTGAGAGTGCCGTCTTTGTTCATAATATTGATTAACGGCAGATTGTGACGCTTACCCATGTCAAAATCGTTCGGGTCATGGGCGGGAGTCACCTTTACGCAACCTGTGCCGAAAGTTGGGTCAACAAATTCATCGCCAATGATGGGAATCTCTCGTTGTAGAATTGGCAGAGTTAGAGTTTTGCCAATGAGATGTTTGTAGCGATCGTCATTGGGATTAACTGCTACTGCTGTATCGCCCAGCATCGTTTCTGGTCGAGTTGTCGCCACCTCCACAAAACCGGAACCATCGGTGAGAGGATAACGGAAGTGCCAGAGATTTCCATTCACCTCTTGATTTTCTACCTCCACATCAGACACAGCCGACTGAGAAGCGGGACACCAGTTAACTAAATATTCACCACGATAAATTAAGCCTTCTTCGTAAAGACGAGTAAATGCCTCCACAACAGCTTTAGATAAACCCTCATCCAGAGTAAACCTTTCCCGTGACCAGTCTACCGAGACACCCAAGCGTCGTAGCTGATTCAGAATCGTTCCCTCAGACTCCGCCTTCCATTGCCAAGCGCGTTCTAGGAACTTCTCGCGCCCCAATTCGTAGCGAGTTTTACCCTCTGTTTTGAGTTGCTTTTCCAGCATGGAATGCACAGCAATGCTGGCGTGGTCTGTTCCGGGTAGCCATAGGGTATTGCGTCCCTGCATCCGGTGGTAGCGCACGAGGGTATCAATCAAGGAACTTTCAAAGGCGTGACCCATGTGTAAGCTGCCGGTGACATTCGGGGGTGGGATGACGATGCAGTAGGGTTCGCCGCCTTTGTTGGGGTCAGCTTTGTAAATTTGGTTGTCTTCCCAGAATTTTTGCCACTTGGCTTCGGTGGAGAAGGGGTCGTAAAGACTGGGGAGATTGGGAATGGTTGCGGTCATGCTGGGCAAACTAAGGAAGGACTTTTATAAATTTTGCCACAGGGTTGGGGAGGGATTGATGGAAACGAACCGCCAAGACGCCAAGGACGCCAAGAGAAGGGAGCCAAGTGAGGAGGTGGATAGATTAGTTTATGCTGTGATTGGGGCGGCGATTGAGGTGCATAAGGTGTTGGGGCCAGGGTTTTTGGAGGAGGTGTATAAGGAAGCGTTGATTATAGAATTGTTCAGGTGCGGGATACCTCATCTGGTTGAGAAGTCGGTAACAGTAAATTACAAAGGACATGAAGTAGGTAAGGGTAGATTGGACTTTCTGGTTGCCAATTGTCTAATTGTGGAATTAAAAGCTGTCCAAAATTTAGCCCCAATCCACGAAGCTCAAGTCCTCTCCTACCTTAAAATGACTAATTACCCCCTAGCTCTCCTCATCAACTTTAACGTCCCCCTCCTCAAAGACGGCATCAAACGCATCATCCTCTCTTCTTAATCTTCTCTTGGCGCACTTGGCGTCTTGGCGGTTCGTTCCCAAAATCCCATGAAACACCAAACAACCTCCCCTTGGACATTCATCCCCACCCTATATTTCACCTCCGGCATCCCTTACGTCATTATCAACACAGTTTCCGTAATCTTCTACAAAAAACTCGGAATCGATAACGCGCAAATTGCCCTTTGGACAAGCTTCCTCTATCTACCTTGGGTCATCAAAATGTTTTGGGCCCCAATTGTCGATACTTACTCTAGCAAACGCAAATGGATACTTTATACCCAATTTGCCATGTTCGCTTGTCTAGGTTTAATAGCCTTCTCCTTACAACTGCCAAATTTCTTTTTCATCTCCCTAGCAGCATTAACAATAGGAGCATTTATTTCTGCAACTTATGACATTGCCACAGATGGCTTCTATCTCCTCGCCTTATCTCCAGAACAACAAGCTTTTTTTGTCGGTATTCGTTCACTTTGTTATAGACTTGCCGTAATCTTTGGCTCTGGAATCTTAGTAGTTTTAGCAGGTCAGCTTGAAGTATCTCTCAACAACATTCCTTTAAGCTGGACTATAGCTATTGGCTTCTCAGCTTTAATTTTAGCAATCTTGTTTATTTCCCATCGCCTAATTTTACCATTACCGGAATCAGATAACCAACGGCAAATACAAGCTAGAGAAAATCTACCCTTTTGGTCAATTATTAGCTCATATTTTGCTCAGGATAAAATTATCAGTATTTTAGCATTTATCTTGTTATACAGACTTGGCGAAGCGATGCTTGTCAAAATAGCCTCTTTATTTTTATTGGATAAACCAGAAGTAGGAGGCTTAGGGTTATCAACGTCAGATGTTGGATTAGTCTACGGGACGTTTGGGGTAATTTCCCTGATTTGTGGAGGAATTTTAGGAGGCTTGCTAATCTCTAAATATGGATTAAAAAAGTGTCTATTTCCTATGGCTTTGGCGTTAAATTTGCCTGATATATTTTATGTGTATCTGGCTTACAATAAACCTTCGTTGACATTAATATATCCCTTGGTTTCCTTGGAGCAATTTGGCTATGGTTTTGGATTTACAGCTTTTAGTGTTTATTTAATGTATATCTGCCAAGGCGAATATAAAACTTCTCATTTTGCTATCTCTACTGGTATTATGGCTTTAGGAATGATGCTACCAGGTTTAATTAGCGGTTATCTGCAAAAAGCACTTGGTTATCCATTATTTTTTGTCTTGGTCTGCTTGCTTACAATTCCTGGAATGATTGCTATCTTTTTCATACCTTTAAAAGAAGAACCGAAGCGTCAAAATAATTAATCTTATTACAGATAATGGTCTATGTCTTAGGAATAGATGGCGGCGGCAGCAAGACTGTTTGTGTCTTGATGGATGATTTACATCAAGTGCTAGGTCGTGGTGAAGCTGGTTCATCTAACTATCAGAGTATAGGAATAGAAGCCACTTTACAATCTATTCAATCAGCAATTTACAACGCGGTTGAAGCAGCAATAATTACAAATAATGTGAAGATTGGGGCGATATGCCTCGGTTTAGCAGGTGTAGGACGTGCAGCAGATATCAAAGTAGTAAAAAGTTTGGTACAAGAGTTGCAGAATAACAAATCTCTTCCTATTATCTGGGCATTACAGCCAGTGAATATTGTAATTTGTAATGATGCTTTAATTGCTTTAGTTGGTGGAATTGGTCAGCCTGTAGGAATTGTGGTTGCAGCCGGCACTGGTTCGATAATTTTCGGACGAAATCATCAGGGAGATACCAAGCGAGTCGGTGGCTGGGGTTATATTTTAGGGGATGAAGGTAGCGCTTATAAAATTGCGATCGCAGCCATGAACGCAGCATTAAAATCTTATGATGGCCGGGAAATATCAACGAGTTTGCTAGAGGATTTCAAACAGCATCTTGATTTGGAGAGTATAGAAGATTTAATAGAAGTAATATATCGCCGAGGATGGGGGGTTAAAAAAATCGCTGCTTTAGCACCAATTGTAGATTTGGCAGCAGCATCAGGTGATATAGTAGCGAATAATATAATTGATGATGCTGTAAAAGAGTTGGTGAAAGCTACATCTACAGTAATTGATGCAATTTTTAATGCTGACTCAGTTTTAGAAGTAGTTAGAACAGGAAGTGTGTGGCAGGGTAAATGCAATATCCATGATAGATTTGCAGCATCAATTGTTAAAATTTTTCCTGAAGTAAAGGTGATTTTTCCGAGGTATGAAGCTGCTTACGGTGCTGCTTTGTTAGCGTTGCAGATAACTCAAAATTGACGCGAAGAAAGCAATAATATAAGTTTTCAGTCTGCAAATATCCGCCCTAAGAAAGTTACTATTTCAGACCAAGCTGCGGTGGTAGCACTAGAATCATAACGATAACCGTCGTCGCGCATGAATGTATGTTCTGCTTCATACAAAAAAACTTGGTGAGGTATGTTAGCATTCTCCATTGCTTTTATTAGGGTTTTGCGATCGCTCTCTGGTATGTGAGGATCGAGAGTACCAAACACCATTAGCATCTCACCTTCGATTTCACTTAGCCTCTGGATTGTATCAGCTACCTCTTTACCCAGTTTACCACTGGGAATACCAGTAGGGTAACAGCAGACACAAGCCCCAATTTCGCTTTTAAATGCTGCGCGGAATGCTAAATGTCCACCAATACAAAAGCCGAGAGTGCCTATTTTATCTGGAGAAACCGCACTCTCTCCTTTCAGAAATTCAATCACAGCTAGGCAATCTGCATCATAATCAGCTACGGCGGTTCGACGCGCATCGTCATTACCCCGCATCCTTCCCAGATCGTCCGGCTCAATTACTAAACCAACTGGCTCAATTCGATGAAAAATTTCTGGGGCTGCTACTACATAGCCGTATCCTGCTAAGTAGTTAGCTAGACGAATCATTGCATCACCTAACTGATAAATATCACTGTAGAAGACAATACCAGGGTATTTTCCGGCTGCTTTGGGAGCTGCAACATAAACACGCATTAAGCTGCCATCTACTCTTAACTCAACGTTGCGCTTAGTGATTTGCACTTCTTTGTCTCCGTGTTACGCTTGCTGTCATTAGCTTCTACACTGTAGCGCCGCAGCATCCGGTTACTTTAAACCCACAATTTGGCGTTTTTCTGCCATGATTGCGATCGCTTAATATCCCCAGCTGTTAAGAAACTTCCTAATGTAAAAGTAATTTTTCTGAGGTATGAACCTGCTTATAGTGCTGGTTTATTAGCGTTACAAAGGTTAGCGAGTGAAGCAGAATGGGAAAGCGATCGCATTTTCACAAATTTTTTACGAACCACAGCTTTCTTTTACCATCACCGCGATCGTTTAATATCCCCAGTGAAAGTTTGTCATATTTACCTTAATACACTAAAAATGCATTTCTAGGACTTACGCATTGACAGAAGCAATTAAATATGGGTGTGGATTTTCAGGCATTCAAGTTTGATTTTTTCACCATTAGTCAACGATTGCCTACGGCGGGCTACGCCTACGCTACTGATAATTAAGCTAGTAGCCAATAGCCTGAAACAACGGATTTTCCTGAATACACATGATAGTCATTTTGTACAGTGCGTAAGTCCTAATTTCTTCTCTCTGCGTCCTCTGCGCCTCTGCGGTTCGTTAAAAAAAATAAAAATTTTTCGCCTTAACCCAACCGTATCCCCTCAGAATTCACACCGATAATTAGTAAAGGGGACAGATGACATTCGCTTGCTGCGAAGCACCCATCCCCGAATAGCTGCCCAGATCATGAACCTGGAATCTATAGTCCGGTATCTAATCATCCCAGTATCGTCCGAGATATGTTGATTGTCACTAGGATAGATACTGATTTACAAAATATCTACGAAAAGATAGCTACACAATTACTTTTGTTACTCCTTCCATCGCTAACAGTGCCGTCCCGTAAGCAGCTTCTGTGTAAACTGAAGCTACTACAGTAACCTGCAAATAACGCGCCCTAATCGCTGTCCAAGTGTTATTTGCTGCGCCACCGCCAGCAGTATAAACACGACTCAATTTGTCTACTCCCATTTGCTGTAATAATTCATACCCTTGCGCTTCTATGCGGGCAATACTTTCTAACAAGCCATGCAGAAATTCTACTGGGTTATTTGGGCGTGGTTCCAAACGTGGAGCTAAATTGGGATCGTTAATGGGGAAGCGATCGCCAACCTTCAATAATGGATAATAATCTAACTCGCTGGCAATTGAAGCATCAATCTCACTGCTAAGGCTTTCTAACTCGGCCTTTGTGAAAAATTGCTTAAGTACTGCACCCCCAGTATTAGAAGCACCACCAGTCAGCCATAAATCCCCCAAACGATGGCTGTAAATCCCATATCTGGCATCTTCCACACGGGTACGACTTAACAACTTTAGTACCAACGTTGAACCAAGGGAAGTTACGGCTTCACCGGGTAATTTTGCACCACTGGCGAGAAAAGCCGCAATACTATCAGTCGTACCTGCACACACGAGACAATCACGGCGTAAACCGAATTTATCCGCAATTTCAGGGCGCAATTCGGCAATAGGAGTACCAGGAGTTAAAACTTTGGGTAGCTGAATCGGTATTTGCAACTTCTCTAGCCATTCTGGGTATTTCAACTCTTCTACGTCATAACCCAGCTTTAAAGCATTATGGTAATCGCTAATCCCCAATTGTCCATGTATGAGAAACCCTAGCCAGTCTGCTTGATGCAGGAAATATCTAGCTTCACTAAAAGAGGTTGATTGCCTCATCCACAAAAGTTTAGCTAGGCTGGAGGTGGCACTTAATACGGTATGATTAGGGGGTGCTATACTCCTCAAATGCTCTATCAGCAATGATCCCCGCGCATCGTTGTACAAAAGTGGTGCATCTACAGGGTTGCCAGTAGCATCTACCAGCAAGACTGTAGAAGAAGTCCCATTAATTGCGATCGCTCTAATTTTTCGCCGCAACTCTTCAGGTATTTGTTCCACCAGCACAAACAAAGTCTGTTGCCAGATTTTGGGCGTAACGGCGGCTGATGAGTCTTGGAAGGGATATCGCACGTCAGCCTGAATACAATGGGTTTCCTCGTCAATCACTACGCCGCGTGCGCCAGATGTGCCGAAGTCGATACCCAAATACAAATTCATAATTTTTATAAATTTTTTTAATGGAGAATAAATAAAGACTACTGACTAATAACTGCTTTTGTTGCATCTTGTAACAAGATATTCCCCAATCCTGGCAAAACAAGGAAAAGTAGTAAACGAACTGTTCAAAATCTATTCAGGTTAGGAGGTTTTCAGCCATGCCTATCTTAGATACTCTGTACATCGCTCAGATATCTTCCATCTCGGATACTCAAGTCTACATCGCTCTAGTTGTGGCGCTGATTCCAGGAGTTCTAGCTTGGCGATTAGCCACAGAACTTTACAAATAACGCTTCGATGTGACACAGTTGAAAAGCTAATAATCCTGGCAGTACGGGGTGTAATTTCCTTTCTTCTTGTGGCTTTCTGCCATAAGTAACTAGGAAACTGGCACTTACGTAAGCCAGGTTATTTTTTAACTGGTACAACACTTGTAGCTATTTCAAAAAAATGAAGTAATATGACAGCTAAATCAAGCATTCAAGAGTCCTGAGTACTGTTAGCGGTAGCGGGGCGTTTAGCCTGTGCTGAGTGCCCAGGAAAAAGTAATGAGTAAAAAGTAGTACTTATGAACCTTCCCACTCTAAGCCGAGGCACTAGCTACTCTAAACTGATTCGATGCTGAGTGTGATTAGTGATTTTTTTACTCAGCACTCATAACTCAGCACTCAGCACTCTTCATAGTGCTTCCCTTCACCAAGCGAGGTTATTTTTTAGCATCATGAACGCGACTCAACCCTCCAGACCACCGTTACAACCTATACAAAAACGCCGGGTCATTCCTCGACCAAAGCGGCATCTTCGTCAACGTTCTTACCAGGTGATGGCACTGGAAAGCACAGCCAAGATAGCTGTTAATCTTGTCGTTACAGCCGTTGCAGCATCTGCTTTGGCACAACTTTTGCCTTATCATTGGTTACAGCAAGAAAAATTGCGAGAAATTAATACTGAAGTCAAGTTGATGGAAGTACATGTCAATGGTTTGCAGACGGAATTTAGCCATAACTTCGATCCTCAGCAAACTAGAAGCATTATGCAACAACAAGGATTCCGGTTTGCTCCCAACCAGCGTCGGGTTGTGGTGATGAATAAGGATCGCCAAGAAGATGAACAAACACAATCATCACCTTAAGCTCAATGGCGAATTTGGGATTATTTAGGTTTCTTGTGGTTTTAGGTAACGTAAAAACCGGGTGTTTATTTATATTATTACTAATAAATAATGGTTAATAGCTGATTTTTGAATAGCTATGTAGTTATCATCTATTAGTAAAATCTAATTCAAAATTTAATCAATTATTTTGAATTTTGAATCCCCTATTAGAACTCATCTACCAAATAGGATGCTCAGGAGATAACAAATCGTTTAGCCAATTTTCGATTTGTAAATGCAAACGAGAACCAGTAACGTCCTTAGTTGTTTTGAGATCGGGCAGTTGAGTGAGGGCGCGACGGTAATCAGCAATCGCACAATTCCAGTCACCCCAAAGATGGTAAGTTCTGCCACGTTCAGCCCAGATATGACCTTCTAGTTGACCGAAAAGCAGTGCTACCTCAAAATTCTCAATTGCCTCTTCATATTGCCCTAAGTCCCGCCAGGTAATGCCTCTGTTAATCCACGCCCGGACATGACAAGGATTCAAATCAATGGCTCGATCGTAGTCTACAAGTGCTGTTGCTAATTCTCCACAAGCCGCGTAGTAATTTGCGCGATTATTATAAGCACTAGCCAAAGAAGGATTAAGTTTTAGGGCGGTGTTATAGTCGTAAAGCGCTTTTTGCCTTTCACCACTTTGGAAATAGATCAGCCCTCGGTTGTTGTAATCAACGGCATTGTGCGGATGGCGGTAAATTAGTTGGCTTAAAAGTGCGATCGCCTCGGTATAATTTCCTTGTTGAGCCGACTTCAAAGCAAAAGAGCGTAAGTAGTTATTCTGTAAAGTAGATGCGCTGCGATCGTTTTTGCTCTGCTCTTGGACTTTATTTGTATTATTTAAAACATATTTATATTGCTTGCTTTGCTGGTTATCGTCAGCTAAAAATGAGTGAATATTCATCTTTCCCTGCCTGAAATCCCTGCTTTGTGAAATTAAATTCTAGTTTTTGATGGGTAGTGGTTTTACCACTGTGTCTATTCTTAAGGTATTTAGGGTTACAAAAAAGCCATCTAAAGAGAGAACTTAACCTAGCCGCACAAGAGAAATCTCCACTTTAAATAAACAATTGCTCTCAAACCTAATCATGGATACTTGATCCCAAAGGTGAATTCCAGAAATAGCAGATGTCAATCTCAAAGACTGGTCAAGTAGTGAGAGCGACAAATTGGTAGAATGCCAACAAGCCGTTCTTTTAAAGATGAGAAAGAAGGTAGAGGGGCAGAGAGGAGATGAGGGAGCAAGGGAAGCAGGGGAAGCAGGGGAAGCGGGGGAAGCAGGGGGAGAAAGAATAAAGAACTAATGCCCCATGCCCCATGCCCCATGCCCCATGCCCCATGCCCCATGCCCAATGCCCAATGCCCAATGCCCAATGCCCAATGCCCAATGCCCAATGCCCAATGCCCAATGCCCAATGCCCCATGCCCAATGCCCCATTCCCTAGATTAAATTTTTAAGTTTTGAGAAATTTTCTGATGACAACCGCAATTTCCTATCCCAATGCTCCTGATTTAGCAACCGATGACTACATTGTTATCGGCTTGGCAACCTGCTTCGTCAAAGAAGATGGAGAAGTTTATCAAATTGAAGTTATAGAACCGATTCCCTCTGCGGCTTTGGAAGCGCTCTTAAAGGGCATTCCTACCTCCTATAAGCTGGCTCATGCAACAACTTTGGGATCTGTGTTAGATGGCGATTCCCAACTCCTACCAGATGGCTTCCCAGAGTCGGCTCAGTTTGGAGAAGAATTTATGCCGAGGGCATTTGCAGCTGCTCGTACATACAAGCGTCGTGAATGTGCAAAATCCCTGATTCCATTAGGTACAAACTACAGTGATTTTAAGTATTCCATTGAGCGCAAACGGGTGCTAAATGCCGCTAGAGTTGTAACGAAAGAAGATAACGTTAAACAGCATTCTCACACTCACAAAGTTCTTTAAGAAATTATGCTCAAACTTTACGGTGGCGCTCGGAGTCGAGCCTCAATTGTTCAATGGTATTTAGAGGAAATCCAAGTTCCTTACGAATTCGTCAAACTCGATATGCAAGCGGGTGAACACCTCAAGCCTGAATATTTGGCAATTAACCCAGTTGCTAAAGTTCCAGCAGTTGTTGATGGGGATTTTCAGCTTTGGGAATCTGGAGCAATTTTGCTGTATCTTGCCGAGAAGTACAGTAAAAGTCCACTTTCACTAGAGGAACGTGCTGTATTTTCTCAATGGGTCTTGTTTGGCAATTCTACGCTGGCTACAGGGATTTTTGTGGAAGCAAATCGGGAGCGAGAAATGCCCCGCTTGTTGAATGCGTTAAATGAAATTTTCAGTAAGCAGCCTTTTTTGCTGGGTAATGAGTTTACTGTTGCTGATGTGGGAGTGGGTTCTATTCTGAGTTATATTCCCATCATGCTGAAGCTAGACCTCAGCCCTTACCCAGAGGTGTTGAACTATATCAAGCAGTTATCTGAGCGTCCGGCATTTCAAAAAAGTATTGGCGGAGGAGCTTAGAATAATTCGTAATTCGTAATTCATGTATTTGAACCACATCTATCATAAGGGCACAGCAATGCTGTGCCCCTACCGCGTTCTCTGTTTACTTGAAAATGTCTGTAACTACGAATTACGAATTTTTTAGCGATAGTTTGTAAATTGCAAAGCTACCGGGTAGTCTTCTTGTTTTAGTCGCTGCATAATTTCTTGTAAGTCATCTTTAGATTTGGCAGAAACCCGCACGGCATCCCCTTGGATTGAGGCTTGTACTTTTTTGAATTCGTCCCGAATCAATTTGGAAATTTGTTTGGCGATTTCTTGACTTATGCCTTTTTTGAGTTTGATTTCTTGACGGACGCGATTACCGCTAGCTGATTCAACTTTGCCAAATTCAAAAATTTTCTGGGAGAGATTACGCTTGGCGGCTTTTTCCCGCAGGACGGTATGTACAGAATCTAAGGTAAACTCGCTGTCAGTACTAACGTTAATGCTTTCTTCGACCAACTCGACAGTCGTTTCTGTGTCTTTGAGGTCGTAACGACCTTTGATGTCTCGGATAACTTGATCGACGGCGTTAACTAACTCTTGTCGGTCAAAGTCGCTCACAATGTCAAAGGAAAATGTAGAAGCCATAAAACATTTTGGATTTTAGATTTTAGATTTTGGATTGGGCATGGGGCATGGGGCATAGGGCATTGTTATTTTCCTTGTCTCCCTCATCTCCCCACTTCCCACTCAATTAACTACCACTAGCTTGGATGATGCTCAAGAAGATAAGAGTGATAGAGCTAACTATGCCAGTGGCAAACATGAGCGATCGCAAAAGGGGTATATTCAAAATATAAAAAACTGAGTATAGCAAACGAGCCACCACAAAGGCGATCGCAGCAACTTGGGCTGTAGAAGAATTTACACCAGTTACATAAGCCATTAATGCGGCTGCGGCAAACACCATAAAGGCTTCAAAGGTGTTCTGATGTGCCCAAGTCGCTCGTTGGGCATAAGGCGGCAATTTATCAACCATTGCACGAGGAGTAGCAAGCATTTCCTTGCCAATGCGCACACGGGCATAAGCTACTACCAAAAATGGCAGGTAAATCAGAACGACAGCAGCAGCGATCGAGTACAAAAAAATTATCATTACTTATTGTTGTTGGTTATTAGTCATAAGTCATCAGTCATTAGTCATGAGTCAAATACAAATGACAAATGACAAATGACTAATCAAAGTAGAAAAGCGTTACCACTTTTCTTTGTTCTTCTGCATCTTGACAAGTTTGCAACAATGTGCGGCTGTCATGAAATGCAAAACAGATCAGTTGCTGGCAACGGGAGACAATCTCCTTGTTGCACAGGTAACTAGCTTCGGCAAGGGACAGATTATCATTACTGGGATTTTCCACTAAATGCATTACCTGTTCTAGTTGCTGGCGCGATTCTAAGGGCTGGCGTTCCAGGCTTTGGGGTAGAATCACCGTCAACAAATTTGCATCAGCCCGCGTTGCTCCCTTGATGGCAGCTGAATTTGTACCTGTAGCACCAGATGTAATGATGCGATTACCCGATAAAACTAGGGCATAAGTCATCATTTCAATCAGACTCTGATGCGTAATCGGAACGTGGCGAGAACCCAACAAGGCGATTTTTTTGGAACCCGTTTGCTGGATTGTCGCCAGTTCTTGCGCTAATGTATCGAGTTTAATAAGGTCTGTTGATTGGCTCAAAGATAGTCATAATCCGATTAAACAACCCAGATATTTTACCAAACAGCGTGTAGGTGCGAGGAAAACTTGAGTTAGACATTGCTAGAATTTTTCGATTGTTTGGTTGAATAACTCGATTACGGTGCCCAGGCAGACAGCACGCGATCGCCTCTGAGGTGACAACATGCCGACTTTATCTTCGCCAGTAATACAGGCTCCTACCTGATAATTGAGCATAGATGCTCTTAATTATTTGAGTTGATGAATCTAAGACAATGCTGCTGCTGGAGTTAAACCCAGTTTAGATAACAAGCGGTCAATGTCAAAATGCTCAGACATTAACTGCCGAATGCAATGAACCTTAACCGGTTCGTGGAGGCGGACTTGTCCGAAAGTACGGTTAACAATTTCAACAGTGGTGAGGGTGTCTAAGTCAACGGATAGAATGGGGATTTCTAGTTCTTCTGCGCGGCTGAGAATGAACGGCGGCGGCGGTAGTTGCCCGGTGAGAATTAGACACTGGGTGGAAGTTTCTAAAGCCGCTTGCTGAATTTCCACGCGATCGCCTCCGGTTACAACTGCCATATTTCGGCGTTTGCGGAAATACTTGACAGCAGAATTGACATTCATTGCTCCAATTGCTAGACTCTCGACCAATAAATCCATGCGATCGTTGCGACAGAGAACATCAGCCTTTAACTGCTTCACCAGTTCACCAACGCTGATACTACGGAGCAAATCGCTATTCGGCAGCATTGCTAGCACGGGAATCCCTTGCTGTTCCAAAAATGGACGTAAGAGAGTGTCAACCGCTTCTAGTTGGGTGACAGGGATATCATTGATCACAACTCCCATCAAGCGATCGCCCACACGCCCTTTAGCAGCCAATAGCGCCTCAACCGAAAGCAACGATTTATAGCGGCTTACTAACAGCACACCAGCATCCAATACTTCAGCCATTTGCAGCAAAGACAAGTCAAACAAATTGCCTTCAGAAAAATCACCAGGCCCCTCCAGTAATACCAAATCTCCTTGGGACATTTGTAAATATTGCTGCATTAGGGACTGCTGATAATCGGTTTTGTCTTCCCCTCGTAAGCGCTTCTGCACATTGAGTTCATCCAAAGCCAGCATTGTAGGTGCAACACGGTTTTCCGGCAAATTGAGGCTAAGAGCGATGAATTGGACATCCTCCTCAATTACGGTTCCACTAGAGGAATTTAGACACGTACCGAGCGGTTTACCGTAGGTAATATCAAGTCCTTTTTGCTGTAGCTGATAAGACAAACCCAGAACAGTTGCAGATTTACCGCTATAAGTCTCGGTTGAGCCAATCAGCAAATATTTAGGGGATTTTGGCACACATGCACTCCTAATTTCAAAATTCAGAAGAACCCAGCTAGGTGTTTCCTAATTCTAGTTCCTTCTGGCAAAAGCCTTTCGCTCTCACAAATTAAGGTTTCCCATAATTACCTTCTGAATCAGCAGGTGTACACGAACTTGCTACCATTGCGTTATCCGCTTTTTCAATCGGGATGAATTTTGTTTGATATGGGACTTACGCAAAATTACACGCAGTAGGGGGAATTCATGAATTGCCCCTACCTGAAAATAAGGGTTTTGGCTAAAGTTTTCCGTAAGTCAGACGATCAATATATTTTTTAATTACTTTTATCAGGAAATACTTCTAAGTGTAGATGACTAGGTGATAGGGAAAGAGGTAATTCTGAAAGAGTTGATTTTCTCTGACTCACTAGGAGATTATGTGATGAAAACCAGAAAGCTAGGCAAACTTGGGTTAGAAGTTTCAGCCATCGGACTTGGTTGCATGGGAATGTCTGAGTTTTATAGTGGTCGTGATGAAATTGAGGCGATCGCAACAATTCATCGAGCATTGGAACTTGGAGTTAATTTTCTTGATACTGCTGATATGTATGGGCCTTTTACTAACGAGCAATTAGTAGGCAAAGCCATTAAAGACCGCCGAGATAAAGTAGTATTAGCAACCAAGTTTGGCAATGTCCGTACTGAAGATGGTGGTTGGAAAGGGGTTAATGGCAAACCCGAATATGTCCATGAAGCTTGCGATGCCTCACTAAAGCGTCTGGGAGTGGAAGTGATTGACCTCTATTATCAACATCGGGTAGATACAACCGTACCCATTGAGGATACTGTAGGAGCAATGGCGGAGTTAGTAAAGCTGGGAAAAGTCCGTTATTTAGGGCTTTCAGAGGCTGCTCCGGCGACGATTCGGCGGGCTGTGGCAGTCCACCCCATTGCGGCACTGCAAACAGAATACTCGCTTTGGAGTCGAGAGCCAGAGGATGAAATTTTACCTACTGTGCGGGAATTAGGAATTGGGTTTGTTCCCTATAGCCCATTAGGAAGAGGGTTTTTATCAGGTGCGATCGCTAGCCCTGACGATCTAGCACCTGATGACTATCGCAGAAATGCGCCTCGCTTTCAAGGTGAGAATTTTTATAAGAACCTGCAATTAGTTGAGCAAGTTAAGGCGATCGCCACCGAAAAAGGAGTAACTGCGAGTCAGCTTGCATTAGCATGGCTATTCGCTCAAGGAGAAGATATTGTCCCAATTCCTGGGACAAAACGCCGTACCTACTTAGAGGAGAATGTTGCAGCTACCGAAATTACCCTGACTGAACAAGAGTTGAATCGACTGGAAGCAGTTGCACCCAAAGGTGTAGTAGCAGGTGAGCGCTACTCTGACATGAGTACTGTTAACCGTTGATCCATTAACCAAGTACTGCGATGTTTACGACGGGCTATTTGGTGTACCAGGTGAAAAGCGTTCATTCAAGATTTTTTTCAAAAGCCCAACACCTGCATTGATTTCTCAAGTACTTCTTTGGGTCGGAATGGTTTAGTTAAATATAAATCTGCACCAACCTCAACTCCTTTTTGTTTATCAAATTCCTGTCCTTTAGCTGTCAATATTACAATATAGATATCAGTCATTTGCAAGTCGTGTTTAACAATGTGGCAGACTTGCAAACCGTTCATTTTAGGCATCATCACATCAAGAAAAACTAGATTTGGTTTTTCAGTTTTAATAGTTTCGAGAGCTTCTTCTCCATTTCTCGCAGTTAAAAGTTCAACACCCTTGTCTTCTAACGCTTCTAGGGCTTGTTCCATCAAAATCAAGATATTGGGTTCATCGTCAACAATTAGAATTTTCTGGGTCGTCATAGGGATTAGGGATTGGGCATTGGGCATTGGGCATTGGGCATTGGGCATTGGGCATTGGGCATTGGGAATTGGGAATTATTTTTCTATTACCCAGTCCCCAGTCCCCAGTCACACCAATTACTGATCGGACAGCATAATAAAAAATACATTTTCTAACTCTTTCTCAAAGCGTAGGGTTTTCACCAAATCGGCTTCTTGAGAAAAGATAGAATCGATGATGATCATGTCAGGTTTGGCTGACAAAGCTTTATTGATGCATTCTTGCGGATTGGAGGCTTCAATCACGCTGTATCCCTGAGCTTGCAATACATCTGATAGGGTTTTTAAGGCTGATGCATTTTTATCTACAACTAATACCTTTTTACTAGAAGTCCCCTGATAAAGTAGTGAGCCTATTTCGCTGAGAAGTTTCTCTGTGTTAATAGGCTTGGTGAGATAGCGATCGATACCAATATGGTAGCCCCGTTCTTTGTTTTCAATAATTGACAAAATAATGATCGGGATGTCTGCGGTCTGAGGATCATTTTTAAGAACTGCTGCCACATCAAAACCATTGATTTGGGGCATCATTACGTCCAAGAGAATCAGATCGGGACGGGCTGTTTTGATTTGATGAATTGCATCTACACCGTCTTTTCCTTCCCGAACGTTGTAGCCTTCGTTTTCCAGTTGTTGACGAAGCAATTCCCGAATGTTAGCGTCATCATCCACAACCAAAATAGTTTTACGGTTTTCGTCTAGTACGGTTTTTGTGGTGATGACATGTTCTTTGAGTTGTTTGACTAGGGTATCCAAATTCAGATTAGTAGTGGTTTTTGGATCGCTGGCGTAGGTGGGAATGATGAAGGAGAATATGCTACCGTTACCTGGTTCACTTTCGACCCAGATTCTACCGCCGTGATGATCGACGATTTGTTTACAGATGGGCAGTCCTAAGCCTGTGCCTTTGGGTTTGTCGGTGAGGGTGTCGCCAACTTGCCGGAATTTCTCGAATACTTTCGGCTGGTCTTCAGGTGCAATACCAATACCTGTATCGATTATGCTGATGCAAACACCTTCGTCTTCTTGTTTGACGCGGCAAGTGACACATCCAGATTCGGTAAATTTAACGGCATTAGAAATCAGATTGATTAAAACTTGTAGTAAACGATTGCGATCGCCTATTATCTGAGGCAACCCAGGTTCAATCTCGCTAACTAACTGCAAGCCATTGGTTTCAAACAATCCGGCGGTAGAATTGGCTGCCCAATGGATTAATTCACTGGGATCGAGAGGCTGCATCTGCCATTCCACCTTACCTGCTTCCATCTTGGCAATATCTAGGACATCGTTAATCAAAGACGTGAGGCGTTCTGCTTCCGACACAATAATGTTGAGATTGTCACCTACCCGCTTGATGGTTTTCTGAAGCTTGCGATCTTCGGTAGAAATTATTGGGAAGACATCGGTTTCTAGCTTTTCTTTAATAATTGATGCAAAACCGAGAACAGAAGTTAGTGGTGTTCGCAGTTCATGGGAAACCGTTGAGATGAAGTCGGTCTTCATCTTGTCAATCTCTTTTTCTGCCGTCACATCCCGAATCAGCAACGCTGAACCGAAGCAAGCAAGGGGTTCTCGATCTACCGTCTTTTTGAAAATGGCGGTGGCCACTGCCTGACCAATGCGTTCCTTTGTCAGTGCAACTTCGGCAGAAAATACCTCTCCAGGATGGGACTGAGTTCGTGTAACCAGTTCTGCTAAACCAGATATCGGCAGTTCTAAGTAGTGACCATTGACGATAGTAGCTGTCAATTCATACATACCTAAAAAGGCAGGATTGAAGTGAGTAATTTGTCCTGCGGTGTCTACCACTAACAAACCATCTGCTAAGTTATCTAAAATGGCATTTAATCCCTGGGCTTCTGCTAAGGTATTTTGCAGGGCAGCTGTCCGCTCTACAACTCTGGCTTCCAGTTTTTGATTCAGTTGCCGCAGAGCAATTTCTGCTTCTTTGCGTGCAGTAATATCGGTATTAATTTCCAGCACCGCGCAGGGCTGACCATTCATGTCTCGTTGCAGAGTCCATCGGCTCTGGACGATAATCAGTTTGCTATCATGGGTGAGATGTTGCACTTCCCCTTCCCAATTACCTTGCTCTAATAACTCTGCGATGATTTCTGCTTTTGGTTTGGGAAAGGTTTTCTTGATAAATGTGTGAATGTATTGGTCTTTCACTTCTTCACGCGTCCAACCGTAGAGTCTTTCGGCACCCTGATTCCAGTGAGAGATTTTGTCGCTCATGTCGCGGACGATGATGGCATCGCTGGAATGATTCAACATATCTAATAAACGTTGATTTTCGGCTTCTGCTAATTTGCGATCGTGAATATCCGTGCAGGTGCCAATCCATTCTCGGACGCTGCCGTCTTCTTCAAAGACGGGGGCACCACAGACAAAAAAGTGGCGGTAGCTACCGTCTTTGGCACGAAATCGATATTCGGTTTGAAAGAGACTCTGATTTGCCACAGCAGTATTCCAGGCAAGGGCTGTGTGGGTACGGTCATCGGGGTGAATTGGATCGAGCCAGCCCAAACCCTCGACTTCCTTCACACTTTGACCTGTGTACGCTAACCAGGTAGGCATTTCATGGCTCACCGCCAGTCCTTCAGGCGTAGCCACCCAGACAATTTGTGAACTGGCTGTTACCAGAGAACGAAACCTTTGTTCGCTTCGTTGCAGAGTTTGTTCTCCTAGCTTGCGATCGTGAATATCAGTGCAAGTGCCAACCCACTCTCGAATGCTGCCATCTGCTTCCAAAACAGGAACTCCATTGGCAAAAAAGTAGCGATAAGTGCCGTCTTTGGCACGCAACCGATATTCAATTTGATAAAGACTCTGGTTCGCCACAGCAGCACTCCAAACTTCAGCACTGTGGGCACGGTCATCGGGATGTATGACATCCAACCAGCCCCAGCCCAACATTTCGGCTGCACTCTGACCTGTATATGCCTCCCAACCGACTATTTCCGAGTTCACCATTCCTTCCGGCGATGCCGTCCAGACCATTTGGGAAGTGGCAGTTACTAATGAGAGATACCGTTGCTCGATATACTGCTTTTGGGCTTCTGCCACCTTGCGATCGTGAATATCTGTGCAGGTGCCAATCCACTCCCGAACGCTGCCGTCTTCTTCGAGAACGGGGGTACCACAAACCCAAAAGTAGCGATAGTTGCCATCCTTGCCACGAATTCGGTATTCAATTTGGTAGAGGCTGCGGTTCACCACGGCTGCACCCCAGACTTCGGCTGTGCGATCGCGATCTTCGGGATGAACGGCATCAATCCAGCCCCCATTTTCCGTTTCAGCTAGACTTTGACCTGTATAGGCTACCCAGCTTACCATCTCAAAGCAAATTCCTTCTGGTGTGCTTACCCAAACAATTTGTGTAGTAGCTGTCACCACAGAGCGATATCGGGCTTCACTCTTTTTCAGAATTTGTTCACTATATTGGCGTTCCTGCTGGGCGCGTCGAAGGTCGGTGATGTCCTCCACACTATACCAGATCAGGCGCTCCCCATCTTTCTCAATCATCAGTCCAGATAACCTGACCGGAACCAGATGTCCGCCTTTGTGGATGTACTCCTTCTCATAAGGCCCATAGCAACCAGTTCGTTCCAAGTCTTCTAGGCTAGATTGCTCCGTAGCAGCATATTTTTCTGGGGTAATCTCCCAGTAGCTGAGATTCAGGGTTTCTGGAACAGTACGCCCTAAAATGGCAGCATAGGCGGGGTTGATGTTAATTAGTGTCCCATCTGTTCGGCATAGTGCTAGCCCAACAAGACATTGTTCAAATAGCTGACCGTTATATTCATCAAATTGCTTAAACATCGTTGAGGTTTTTCTAGTGGTGTACTTAGATAGGGTTAGAACAAGAGAACCAAGACAACAAAGTGGCGTAAAGCTTTAATGAAATTGGCTGGCGTTGGAATATCTGGTAAATTTCATCGGCTGATGCAGCATCAACACCGGGACTGTGTTGTGAAAGTCGCTCGATCAAATGAGTATGGCGGATCAGCAAATCCGTTGGTTTGAGCATTGGCGCTGCTGATGGAATGAAGCCGTCGGCATCGGGTATGTGGGATAATTCTGTTGTGGAAGTTGGCGAGGCAGAGGTGTAATTTTGTTCTTCAGTAGCGTCCACCACTGCACAATTTAAAGGAATCTGAATCCAGAATTCTGTGCCTTCGTCTGGCTGAGAACGACACTTGAGTATTCCCCCATGTTTGTCTACTACAATTTGGTAGCTGATTGCCATGCCTAATCCGGTTCCTTTACCAACTTCTTTTGTAGTGAAGAAGGGATCGTAAATGCGATGGATGACATCTTCCTTCATCCCTGGGCCATTGTCGGCAATGCGAATCACAACCGAATGGCGATCGACAACTTGGGTGCGAATGGTGATGGTCGGAAGTATCTTTTGTCCTTTGTCATTTGTTACTTGTGATTCGTTTGATGCCAATGACCAATGACTAATGACTAATGACTCTTCGAGCGCATCAATAGCATTTGCCAGGATGTTCATAAATACCTGATTCAACTGTCCGGGATAACATTCAATTAGGGGAAGTTTTGCATAATCTTTAACAATTTCAATTGCCGGACGGCGAATATCTGCTTTCAGCCGATGGTGAAGAATCATTAGGGTTCCGTCGATGCCATCATGGATGTTGACGGCTTTCATTTCGGCTTCATCATGGCGAGAGAAATTTTTCAGTGATTGGACAATTTCGACGATGCGACTTGTGCCCACTTTCATTGAATCTAGAAGTTTGGGGAGATCCTCCATGATAAATTCCAGGTCTATATTCTCTAACTCTGATTCCAACTCTGGAGGAACAACAGGTAGGAATTTCTGATACTTTTCCAATAGGTGTAACAAGTCTTGAGAATATTCGGCAACATACCTTAAATTGCCGCAAATAAAGTTAACCGGGTTGTTGATTTCGTGGGCAACTCCGGCAATGAGCTGTCCGAGGCTGGACATTTTTTCGCTTTGGATTAACTGAGTTTGAGCTAATTGCAATTCATGCAGAGCTTTCTGAAGCTTCTGTGTTTGGGCTTTTGCCTGGACTGCTGCTTGAGTGCTTTGCTCGTAAAGTAAAGCTTTGTCAATAGCGATCGCACTTTGAGAGGCAAAGATACTCACAAGTTTCAGGTGTTCGGCTTTGTATGAGTCAGTTTTGGATGTCCCAATAGCGATCGCCCCCAGTACCCGCTCCTTAGCTCGTAACGGTACACAAATCATGGCGCTAACGTTTTTTTGCCTCTCTAATCGAGGATCGGCTTGTACATCATTGATCAGTTCTGCTCGGTTGCATTGCACAATGTTGCCAATAATTCCCTTACCTGGTTCCGGCTGACTGTCGTCAAAAAACACTCCAAATTCGGCGATGATTTCAAATGCAGTTCCATCTGGATTCAAGAGTAGAATCATCCCCCCAGACGATTCAATCAATTGACTCAATTCTTGAAGCACGAGTTGGGCAATCTGTCGGGGATCTAAACTTGTTGTGAGTTTAGTTGAGATATCTTCAAACAAATCAATTTCCTGATATCGCTCTAGCAATTCTATGGCGAGTACTTTCTTCTCAGCTTCCTGCTTGGCCAAAAACGAGAGCAAAGTTGCAAGTAGAGTAGCCTGTTCTCCTCCAACAACCCAACCGATGATTTCTCCTGATGCCTCAACTGGATATCGGTTTTCGGTAGTCTGCTCCCCAATGCTAATTAGTTTCGTGCCGTCTACCAGTTCAACATCAATGGCAACGTTGAACTGGTAAACTAAGTTATGAAGAAGAGATGGCAATTCTTTTTTGTTAAGAATCTTTCTGAGGCTAACTACGGACATAAAACACCTCATCTAAATTGACCGCATTCAAGCCAACCAGGTTATTAATTTTATCTGCCACCTCTGCTGCTAAGTTTTCTAAGACGGATGTTTTCTCACCTTCTACCAGTTGCGATCGCGCAGCCTCTCGGATAGAAAAGAAGCCTACACTATATTTCAACCTTCTGACTCCTGGCGACGATCGCGGACTCGCTACGGTTGCCCTATCCTGCCTCCTACCGTCTTCACCGTAACTATCCGTACCCTTTCCCTGTGGGACGCTCCGCAAACGGATAAACAGGCTACGCCGAGCATCTCCGAAAAAGAGATGAATTGTCATAAAAATCTAGGGATATAATAATTTACTAATTAAGACTAGTTTTCCCAAAAATATTGGCGATGTAACAGTGAAGTTAGGCGGTAGCAAATACCCTTAAACTCCTTACCAGAGGTATGCTTTCCTTCGTATAACTCGCTTATTCTTTGATGACACGCCCTAGAAAAACTGTAAGGGTTCTCGCTTGAGTGAGGTACACCCGTAGGGGCACGGCATTGCCGTGCCCTTAAACTTCGCGATTAATGTTGTAGTGCATCTGAATGGGAACCGCTATCAATACTGCTCGGTTTTGCCTAAAAAATAAAAATGTGTAGGTTGGGTTGAGGAACGAAACCCAACATTTTTCGGGGTTTGTTGGGTAACGCATTGCCTCAACCCAACCTACGAATATTCAAAACCTACGCAGTATTGGAACCGCTATATACAGCAGATTGCAACAGGCGTGAGGAAAAGATCATCGTAGGGGCACAACATGTTGTGCCCCTACCCGTGTACTTCATTTACCTGCAATACGCTGTAAGTAAAGCTTTAAGAATTTTGATAAAAGCATAGATTTAATTGTATGGTCGATTGATATCTCTTGTTGCTAGCGTATTTCTGAGACTGTAAAATATAAATAGCGTACCAAAAGAGGCTGCGATCGCAGCTTATTTTGGTACTTTTAAAAAGTATTGAGATCAGCATTAGCTTCAGTTAGGATCGTGGATTAAATAAAATGCAAAACTTTATCCTGTCTCTAGCTTCCCTCTCCTTTATAAGCAGAGGGAATGAGGGTGAGGTAAGCCAGGGACATAAACTGGATGTTATTTAATTCTTATTCCTTAGATGCGAGAGTACCGAAAACGAATCCTGAGTAACCGAAGCCAGCGTAACCACATTTGTGCAGGTTGTTCAAAAAAGGTGAAAATATCACCGAAACCTAAATTAGTTTTGTGATGATGTAACCAGTGTCTCTCAGGAGTAGTAATAAATAGAATTTGACATAAAATATTTACAGGCTTTGAAGTTTCCCAACCGAGTACACTTATGTGTCTCCACCATACATGAAACTGACCAAGCAGTAATCCCGAAATAACTCCAATGGGAGAGAAAGACCACAAGACTACTGCTATGAGTACATAAGGCAAAGCTCCCAAGATCCCATCTAAAAGAACCTGGGGATTAAAAGTCAAAATAGCGTAGTGGCGGAAGTCCTTTTTCCAGGAGTGATGCGTTTTTAAATGAAGGCTACCAAAAACATGCTCGGGTACGTGGTAAATAAATGTAGATAGAAAATCACCAAAAAACAGTAATAACCAAGCAACAGCGATAGCCTCAAGCATTTTTACTCCTCAAGAATAGTTAAGAAAACTCCACAGAAAATATGCAAATTTCATGCTGTCGGCGTAGACACCTGGTTTCCGCTATGCAAGCAGCATCTGTGTTTTTCATGAGTCTACGCTCCAGTGAATTTGGCTCAGAGTATATGCAATTGGATCAGTTGCAGTTTCATCAATCTCCGAATCCTTAATGCAGTAAACAGCAACTCCTAAGAACCTCCAATTTGACTTCTAGCTCTGGGTTAATGGTAACAATACATCTAAAATTCGATGGGAATACTGTATTTTATTACAGCTACTACACAATCTTCTTACTAGGGGATACAGCGCAGGCAAAGATTTAGTTAAAGTTAGTACAAATTTAGGTTAAGGTTTTTTTCAGATTGTTAATTTTAAATTGATTGCAATTAACAAGGCTGAAAAAATATTTGAAACTTATGCTATTGATCTATAAAATAATTTTATATCCTTCTAAATATGCTTTAAAAAATAAGAATTAGATTTCGGTTTTACCTTTTTTAAGAGTAACGACTAATTGACATCCTCGCCGACCTAAAGGCGCGGTGATTATGGAGTAAGGAGTAATAATTAATGACGAAATACCCATTTTTCATCCACTCATTACTCCTTACTCATTACTTTAAAGCCGTGCTTCTAGCACGGGGCTTTAGACCCAATTCTTTGGTAACTATATCAAGAAAGACAAACTAGACTACAATCCTCTTCTATCGTGCCTTCTGGTTTAGTTTCTTCAAGTCGAGCAAGTGGCATGGTTTGGGGAGATAAATAAGTGCCTCAAATCTCCTCTGAATTAGAGAAAAACCTTTGATCGGGTTATCGGAAGTTTTTCAGATTTATCAAGGATGCTGAAGTATTTTAACTGTCATACTTGATTCATTGACGAATTCATCCTATTTTTAGATAAAATAAAACCCTGGACAAAGTTTTACCTTCTTGTACAGGGTTGATTATTCTTTTGTATGCTTAAGAGAGGCTCTTTTAGACTTGGGCTGTGTAGACTTGGCATGAAAAATCAGGTCAAGGTAGGGCTTGAATGAGTTCCCGAATCACATCCATTGCGGGTCTACCTGTCTGTTCACAATACTTTTCAAGGTTTTGAGCTTCATCTGATGTCAAGCTTAAGGTAATTCGCTTAAGCACCTTTTTTTTACTGGAGGTTGCCAAACGGGGAGATTTAAGTGCAGTAGTTTTATTCATTGATTGATAGTCTAGATATATACAAGCTTTCTTTATCAAGATTGCCAATTCCGAACTGTCTTTACCAGTGAAAATCGGGATTTTTAGATTGAACTTAAGCTTTATACCCAAATATATTACTGAAAAATTAAGGTAGCAAATAAATAATATACACGTAATTAATCTGCCGTTACCTGTGCTACTAGAAACTTTTAGCTAAAGAGTTTATGTCAGTAATATCCTATAAAGTAGATTGTCTGTTGAGCAAGTGGTATTAAATTACTGAGACTAGTAGATTGCAAAAGATGGTTTTATCAGTAAAGATTCTTGTTAATATATTATGTTTTAAATCCTCTGCAATATGAGGTTATTGCTTTGTGATAGCTATCACTTCATACTTATAGCAACCTAGTAGATAATTCCTTTTAGTCAAAGGTGATTACACCAATAGTGAGTTAATACATGACTTTACAGAATTGGAGACGCAAGCGTGGCGTTGCACTTACTACCAAGGGGTTACAAAAAATTAAGGAAGCAAAGCATCAGTCAGAAGCGAAAGAGAATTTTGGAAACAGGTATACTCTTGAAGAAATGAGTGCCCGCTCTGGGTTATATTCTGCTACCATCTCGAAAGTATTGAATCGAGAAGGAGGAGTTGATAAACAGACTATTGAAAAGCTTTTTTCAGTTTTCCACTTAAAAATAGATAAAAGTGACTATTCAAGCTCAACTAATCGTCTAGATTGGGGAGAAGCTATCTTTAACTCGATTTTTTATGGACGTATTGAAGAACTGACTACGCTGGAGCGATGGATTCTCAATGAACACTGCCAATTAGTTGCACTATTAGGAATAGGAGGGATTGGGAAAACTACGCTGTCTGTAAAGCTTGCTCAACAAATTCAGGATAACTTTGAGTATGTGATCTGGCGATCGCTACGAGAAGCCCCACCTGTTAAAATTATTCTCAGTAACCTAATCCAATTTCTCTCTGACGAACAAGAAACAGAAGGTAACTTACCAGAAAGCTTTAGCGATAGGGTATCACGACTCCTCTATTATTTGCAAAATCATCGCTGTTTAGTGATTCTTGATAATGCAGAGTCAATTCTCCGCAGTGGTAGCCGCGCCGGACTTTATCGAGAAGGATATGAGGAATATGGTGAGCTTTTAAGACGCATAGGAGAAGCAACTCACCAAAGCTGCTTAATACTGACTAGTCGTGAAAAACCGAAAGAAGTAGCATTACTCGAAGGACAAGCAATACCTGTTCGCTCACTATCATTAAGTGGTTTGAAGATAGCAGAAGGGCAAGAAATCTTAAAACTCAAAGGGCTATCTGCGGTAGAGGATGAATGGAAAGTAATGATTGAGCGCTATGCAGGTAATCCACTAGCCCTAAAGATAGTTGCTACAACCATTCAACATATTTTTGGTGGTAATGTCACTGAATTTTTACAACAAGACACGGCTGTTTTTGGCGACATTCGCGATATTTTAGAGCAGCAGTTTGAGCGCTTGTCAGATTTAGAAAAGGATATCATGTACTGGCTAGCGATTAATGGGGAGTCAGTTACACTGTCAGAATTGCGAGAGGATATTGTATCACCAGTAGCACCAGCAAAATTACTAGAGGCTGTAGAATCGCTAGGGAGGCGATCGCTAATCGAGAAAGCTACACCTACGCTGACGGGAAAAACTGGATCGCTTTTTACCCTCCAGCCTGTGGTCATGGAGTATGTGACTAATCGCTTGATAGAACAAGTTTGTGAAGAGATTCTCACTCAGAATATTTATTTATTTAAGAGTAAAGCTCTAACAAAAGCGACAGCAAAAGAATATGTTAGAGATACTCAAATTCGCCTCATCATTCAACCAGTTATAGATGGGCTGCTTACTGCCTTTAGAAGTAAAAAAAACCTCGAAAATCACTTAGCTCAAATTTTAGCAACGCTACGAGAGATATCCCCTCTAGAACAAAGTTATACAGCAGGAAATGTCTTTAACCTGTTTTGTCATTTAGAAACCGATCTCAGCAATTATGATTTTTCTTATCTAACTATTTGGCAAGCCGACTTGCAGTATGTAAAGTTGCATAATGCAAATTTTGCTCATACTCATCTAGCTAAGTGTGTTTTTATTGAAACCTTTGGTGGTATTTTTTCGGTAGCTTTTAGCCCGAATGGTAAACTTTTAGCTACTGGTGATACCAATGGAGAAATCCGCTTGTACGAAGTTGCCAATAGTCAGCAACTTATGACTTGTAAAGGTCATACTGGTTGGGTTTGGTCAGTTACTTTTAGTCACGACGGTCAAGTTCTTGCTAGTGGCAGTAATGACCAAACAATAAAGCTGTGGGATACCAGTACTGGTCAGTGCTTAAAAACTTTTGAGGGTCATAGTGGTGGGGTTCGTTCAGTCACTTTTAGTCCCGACGATCAGGTTCTTGCTAGTGGCAGTGATGACCAAAGAATAAAGTTGTGGAATATCAGTACAGGCAAATGTTTGAAAACGTTACAGGAAAATGGTTGTAGTGTCTGGTCTGTTGCCTTTAATCCAAAAGGTGATGTGTTGGCGAGTGGAAATGATGACTATAAGGTAAGGCTGTGGGATATTAATAGCAGTTCATGTATTCACACTTTAGAGGGTCATACTCAGTGGGTATACTCAGTCACCTTCAGCCCTGACGGTAATACACTAGCTAGCGCCAGTCATGACCAAACAGTTAAACTTTGGGACACAAATACTGGTAAATATATTAAAACTTTGCAGGGGCATACAGACTTGGTACATTCAGTTACCTTTAGTGTAGATGGTAGCACTCTTGTTAGTTGCGGTGAAGACCAAACAGTTAAGGTATGGGATTTTGTGAGTGGACAATGCCTTAAAACTCTACAAGGACATAAAAGTAGGGTATGGTCGTTAGCAATATGTATAAATCAAAATATTTGTGCTAGTAGCAGTGATGACCAAACGGTAAAGTTATGGAATATCAGTACTGGTCGATGCATTAAGACCTTCCAGGGTTACAACAATGGGATATGGTCAGTTGCTGTTAGCCCAAACGATAATTTCCTGGTCAGTGGTAGTAATGACCAAACAGTAACAGTGTGGGATGCTATGACTGGTAAGTGTTTCAAAACTTTACGGGGACATGGTAGGAGAGTTACATCAGTTGTTTTTAGCCCTGATTCTCACTTGATTGCTAGTGGCAGCGAAGACCAAACCGTAAGGTTATGGGATCTAAGTACTAGTAAATGCCTTAAAATATTGAAAGGACATAATAATCGAGTTACATCAGTTACTTTTAGTGCTGACAGCTATTTTTTGGCAAGTGGTAGCGACGACCAAACAATAAGAATATGGGATGTCAGCACTGGTCAATGCCTCAATATTTTACGAGAACATAGTGGTAGAACATGGTCAGTCACCTTCAGTCCTGACACTCATGTATTAGCTAGTGGTAGTCATGACGGAACAGTGAAACTCTGGGATATTCGCACTTGCAGATGTCTTCATACTTTACAAAGTCATACCGAATGGGTTTGGGCAGTTGGCTTTAGTTCAGATGGTGGTATGCTAGCTAGCGGTAGCGGAGACCAAACGATTAAACTCTGGGATGTCACTACTGGTCAGTGTCTAAGAACTTTGCAAGGCCATACAAATACTATATATTCAGTTGCTTTCAGTTCTGATGGTCGCATACTGGCAAGTGGTAGTGGCGACCAAACAATTAAGCTTTGGGATGTTAACACAGGTAGCTGTTTAAGAACTTTATTAGGACATACTAGATGGGTTTGGTCAGTTACCTTTAGTTCTGATGGTCAGACTGTGATCAGTTGTAGTGAAGATGAGACAATTAAGATTTGGGATGTACAAACAGGTGAATGTTTGAAAACTTTGAAAAGTAAAAATCCTTATGAGGGAATGAATATCACTAGCATAAGTGGATTAACTGAGTCTCAAAAGGATACTTTAAAAGCTCTTGGAGCAGTTGAATATTAAAGGAGACTTAATATTAAAGTTATAATACAAAGTCAAGCCAGCTTGGAACAAGTGCTAATTCAATTAGTTATTTTGCGTTTAAATAGCGAAACTGCACCTAAAATGCTGTATGCTAACATTCCTAATCCAGCAGATGCTTCAGGTACTGGTAGTGGCTGAAGCGCTGAGAATGCTAATTCTCCAATTAGCTTATGAGCAGTAGTTGTAGGATGCACTCCGTCCCAAAACAAAAATTCTTCAGGGTTACAGGAAACTTGTTGTGTGGGAATATCTATAGGCACTACTGATAAGTCTTCGCTAATACAAGAGTTAGTGACGTTTGTAAAACCGAATTCCTCTGGAGCGGCAAGGATCCTATCAAACAGAGAATTAACATTCAGTTCTATAATGTTGATATCGGGGCTTAATTGTTGAATCAAAACTTGGAGTTCTGTATTCAAGCTAGAGTTATGTTCGCTGCTAAATGTGCTAAATAAGTTGGAACGTTGACTGGTGAAATTTGCAAAAGGCGATTTTCCCAAATCTGGTAAGTTGACGACCATGATATCTTTAGCACCATCAGCAACAAGTGATGTCAACGCTGTTGATAAATTTGCCACTGTATTAGTAGGATTGGGATCGCCACCAAAAAAGTAACTGAGGTAGTCATTAGTACCAGCCCAAATAATATAGAGAGCATTTGGATCGGCAGTTTGATTTGTTGCTACAAAGTTATTTATCTGTTGTTGTAATCCTGGTAAAGTAGCCAAACCAATATTCTCAGTTCCCGTAGTTGCACCACCAAAAGCAAAGTTATTTTTCAGATTTAATCTTAATCCTAGATCAGAAGCAAGATAATCAACCCAATTTGGCCCATTAGAGAAATGTCCATTATAGTAGGTTGGACTTGGGGGGATAATTCCATTAGTGGCATTAAATACATTTCCGGTATCAGATAAACTGTCTCCAAAGACGTAAATATTGTCATAATCTTTTGCTAATACTTTGAGTGGAAATATCAAAGATAACAGCAAAAATCCTGTTGTTATAATTCGTCTTTGCACGCTTAACTCCTTTATTTATAAAGATGCCAGTAAGAAATTCTGCTCCTTTTTAGAGAGATTTTTCGGCTAATTTAGAGCTTTCAAGAGGGTGAGGGGCTAGCACCACATTACCCCAACGCATTACACTTGCAGAAGCAACACCTGCTGCACCAGAACCATAAATGAGAACTAAGTCATTTTCGTGAATCTTACCCAAATGTGCAGCATGGTAAAGATTTGCCACAGTCAGTACTGGCCCTATATTTGCATATTGAGGGTAGATATTGATCGTGCGCTCTGGGTTAATACCCAGTAGCCGCGTGCAGAAGCGCGTCATCCAAGCAGTAGGGGTATTGAAAAGAAAAAAGTCGATTTGCTCTAACGTTACACCAGCAGATGCGATCGCACCTTCGCAACAAATAGAAAGAAACTCCGCAGCCGTTTCGCGTAGAGCCTTTGCATTCTTACCAGTCTGTATGCGAATTCGTGAATTTCCTTGTTTATCCTTTGTCAGTTCACTAGATACTACTTCACACAGCGCACCTGTATGAATTGTCTTAGTGCCAAGGATACCCTGATTTCCTGCGAGTGAACTGACTACAAAGGCTCCAGCACCATCACCAAGAAACCAAGACACAGTATCTTGCTCGTCACAAACGCGAGAGTAAGAACACGAAATAACTACAAGTACATTGCGATACTCTCCCGCACGCACCAAAGCAGAGGCAGTTTGAAGTACAACTGGCGTACTCCCACACGTTGCATCAAGATTCCATGCAGCACCCACAAGGCCGAGTTTACGGGCAAGAAAGGCAGCATTACCAAATCCAATTTGTTCAGGCCAAACTGAGGCCACAATCATCAAATCAATATCATTAACAGAAAGTTTAGCTGCATTCAAGGCATCTGTTGCCGCGCGATACTCCAAGGTTAAGGATGATTCCTCATCACTAAGCAGCCAGCGTTCAACAGTACCACGAAATGGATCTGAGAGATAAGGCAGCATCTCTATATCAAACTCATTATTCGGAGTGCTTCCAGTTAGCGAAAACAGCCTTGCCAGTCCTTTTTGTTCAGCCTGAGCTATTAGCTCAGGGTATTTTTCTACGTAATAGTTATTGGTACGTCTAATAGTTGGAAAACTTAGTGCAAGTGAGCGAATACCTACTGGTAAATGCACCATATAAAAAATTCTCTCTTATCTTAATAGTTGGTAGCGCCCTGTAAAATCAGGCTTAGATTACGACTTTGAGTGGGTGCTATTTGGGTGGGATCTATGATTACATCAACTACAAATGGTCTGTTTGCCGCGATCGCTTTTTCTAGTGCTACTTGAACGTCGGCTTCTCTTTCAACCCGAATACCTTCTGCTCCCATTCCCTGAGCAATCTTGACGAAATCTGCCTGTGGAATCGTTGCATCTACGTTCTTGAATTCTAGATATGCTATCCCCTGTTCGCAAATGTTATAACGCCCATCGTTGAGTACAATCCAGACGGCAGGAACTTGATATTTTACAGCCGTGTTTACCTCGCTGTTCATCAACATGGCACCATCTCCGACAATGGCAACAGCCTTGCCATTCCGTGCCAAAGCAGCACCTACTACACCTGTAACAAAATGCCCCATAGAACCAAATCCGTTGCTAATCCGGTAACGACTTGGTGTGGTAAATTGTAGCAGATGAATTACCCAAGCAAAAGAGTTACCTGGCTCTGCCATTACTACTGCATTGCTTCCATCAACAATCACTTGTTGAATCACATCCATGAGCAGTTCTGGTCGCACTAGACCAACTGTGCGTGGCTTGATGACATCACGTTTGAATTGAGGCAGCACTATTGTCTTTGATCGACCAGTATCTGGGAAGTTCTTCAGCAGGCTCTTCAGGAAGATTCTCACGTCGGACTGGATGGCGAAAGTTTCAGTAGATGGATATGCACTTCCCGGTATTTCCGGGTCGATGTCAACATGCACGAAGCCCTGCCGGGGAATCATCTCAGGGTTCCAAAAGGAGGTAAATTCACCAAGGCGTGTTCCCAGAACCAGTATACGCCTTGGACGTTGCTCCCTCATGTAGGTTAAAACCGACTCATGCCCACCAAAGCCGGTAACGCCTACAAACTGGGGATGATCTTCAGGAAAAATACCCTTAGCTCGTGGTGAACACATTACAGCAGCCCCTGTTCTCTCAGCAAGCTGGCGAATCTCTTTTGCAGCACTCCGTGCCCCGAAGCCCACCCAGATTGCAAACGGCCCCTCAGAGAGTAAGTGAACACATTCGGCTATTGTCTCGTCACTTGCTGTTGACACAGCCTGAGACAAAGTTATTCGTGGTAAAGATGTATTTATTGAACTTGTCTGAATGTTTGTCGGAATACTAATATGAGCTACAAATCCTCCTGGTTGTACTAGACCAATAGCAATACTTTGAGCAACCTCTGGAAGTTCATCGCTGGATTCGAGGGTTGTCGCATAGTGGAATATTGTTCCTGAAGTAAAAATACCTGCACTAGGCATTGTGTAGGTGCT
The DNA here is from genome assembly GCF_036917435.1 of Nostoc sp. Classification (GTDB taxonomy): domain Bacteria; phylum Cyanobacteriota; class Cyanobacteriia; order Cyanobacteriales; family Nostocaceae; genus Nostoc. The sequence continues at coordinate 17,214 of NZ_JBALDM010000023.1, read as the reverse complement.
TGTTTCTTGGCAAGCCCACCGCCCACGCTGTGGTGCAGAGGTCGAAGCTGATACGAAAATCACCTTAGCTCCCTCCCAACGGGCAGCTAACAGCCCTGTTAAAGCATTGGTGATCCCCGGCCCTGTAGTAGTGAATACCACAACCGGGCGATCGCTAGCAAAGTAAGCCTCAATTGCTGCAAAAGCTGCTCCAGCTTCGTGGCGAAAGTGCAGCACCTGTATGGAACTTTGGTGTAATGCAGCCCATATTGGCGCGATCGCACCTCCCGAAACACCAAAGGCATACTCTACTCCCATTTCTCCTAGCATTTTAACCATTACCTCTGCTACTGAAGAAGGTCTAGATGGCGTGCTATGAGATTGCTGTTCAGTAGAGTTTAATTGTTCGGCGGTATTTGCTTGCGTATCCTGAAATTTAAGATGCATACAAACTATACTTATTAGGAATAATTACCCCTGTGAAGTAACATTATCCCACACGCTAAACTCAGCAATATCACTTTTTTTGGATGAGTACTATACATTTTTTTTAGCACTGCTTTACGAAAGCAGTTAGTTAAGGTTAAAACGACCCTTACACTTCGCTTTGTCAATTTTTTAATAGAACAGTTGATGTGGCGATGCCTGTGGCGGGCTGCGCCAACGCAGATGGCTTAACCCATCTTTTGACTGGTCAAAATTAAACACTATGGAATCAAGCCAGGAGTATAAAAAGGTGATTAACTTCAATCAGTATAAAGCTTTAACTTTCGATTGTTACGGAACCCTGATTGATTGGGAGAACGGCATTTTAGGAGCGCTCAAGCCACTTCTGCTGGCACATAACACTAATTTAGATGACGATCAAATTCTAGAAAATTTTGCTGATTTTGAATCGGAACTGGAGAAAGGTTACTATATCAAATATCGGGAAGTTCTGAAGAGAGTAGTCAAGAAATTTGGTGAAAAATTTGGCTTTGAACCAACTGCCAAGGAACTAAATTCACTTCCTGATTCGATTCAGCATTGGCTGCCTTTCACCGATACAGTTGAGGCACTGAAAACCCTCAAGCAAAAGTTTCAGCTAGTAATTATCTCAAATGTCGATGACGATCTCTTTGCTTTCTCGGCAAAGCACTTGGAGGTGGAATTTGACCAGATAATCACAGCAGAACAAGCAAAAAGTTACAAACCCTCCTTGAACAACTTCAGACTAGCTATTGAGAAAATTGATTTGCCGCTAGAACAGATATTACATGTTGCTGCTAGTGTATATCACGATATCGTTACAGCCAAATCTTTAGGACTATCAACAGTCTGGGTAAACCGTCGAACAGATTCACAAGGAGTCAACATCACAAAATCAGCAGTAAGTCAACCTGACTTAGAAATGCCTGATTTAAAAACTCTCGCTGCTATGATTTCACAGAAACAATCCTGAGCAATTTCGATCGGGATCTGTTGTTACAAAACTAAATAGGGATTGCAACATAGATTAATTCTGTCTTACTCTGGAAAAACTACTACACCAGTTTGACGGCATGTTCAACCTTCTGTTGAGGGCGACACATAAGGGATGGGTAACGCTCTTAGCAACCCTCTCCTTATGGCTCTCGAAGATCAGCATCCTGCCGATAAACTTGTTAAATCAAACACTTTGATAGCCTAAAACGATGAAAGCATCTGCTAATTTCGACTTTGAAGACGAGAAATTTAATGCACCGCCTTCTCAAGTCATCCCTTGGTGTCAGATGATTAATCCTCGGTATGGCACAGATGGTATGCAATCCCACGGTTTGGCAATTAAGCTAGATAATGCCAATGCTGTCGGCTTTGTGCCAGATGATAATTGGCAGCAAGTAGAGCATGAATTTAGCTCTGGAGTCGAAACAGTCTTTATTAGCAATACTCCAAACTTGGTTTTGGTGCGTCGGGGGCCATTGTCTGTCAAAGACCGGGAAAGTGGTCTAAAACTGGGTACACTCAAAGAGAATTATGATGCTTTTTTAGCAGATAAACTTAAATTTAAAACCTTTACTCGCTATCTAATTTTTATAGTGGGTGAGAATAAAAAGTTTTTGCATGAATCACCATTACAACTAACTCTTAATGGGGCCGCCGGAGCGAGTTTCAGTAAAACCTACTGCGAATATCAACAAGGCAAAGTAGTAAGTGGATTTGTTGCTGAACTAGAAAAGGCTTATGCTATTTACCGCAAGCAACCATTGACACCGAAAGGCCCTTTGTTCCACGCTCACGGGATTTTTTGTCCGATAATTGAATGTGAAGAAAGAGGTATCGAACCAAATACTGTTCTAGTAGCTTCAACTGTAGACTACAAACATCCGACGGTAGGGACTTTAACACAATATTTAATTGCTTCGGATTCTCTTGAATCTGCAATGATTTGCAAGACTTTTGAAGAATACAAAGATTTTGGAAAGGAACCTGTAAAAGCAGAAACGCCTAAGTTAGCAATGGCAGGAGTTTCTAACTCTTACGTTTATGCTGATGAAGATGATTTTGCTTATCCACCGTATTAGGTGGGAATGGGGAATGGGGAATGGGGAATGGGGAATGGGGAATGGGGAATGGGGAAGAGGCAAGGGAGCAGGGGGCAGGGGGCAGGGAGAAATAATCAATGCCCAATGCCCAATGCCCAATGCCCAATGCCCAATGCCCAATGCCCCATGCCCCATGCCCAATATCTATTCTTTGAGCAGCAAATAATATAGTGAACCATTACCGCCTGTGATGCCAGCGCGATCGCCTGCTAGTTTACCAGAACCCATAAAATAATCCACCCGTCCCGGGCCTTTGATGGCGCTTCCTGTATCCTGATCAAGCACATAGCGGCTGACAGTACGGTTCTCTAGTTTGCCACGGCCAGCAGGATAGGGAAATGAGTTGTAAATCAGCGCTAGCGCTCCCGGAGGCATGAGAGACTTATCTGTGGCAATGGAACGTTCTGCTGTCACTGGCACATGAATACTACCAGTCGCCGATCTACCGCTTGTTTCTTGGAAGAAAATAAATCGTTCCCAGCGCGGCAGATAATTACTCAACTCCTGGGGTTTTTGCCGGAAATAAGCAATCATCCGTGGTAGCGTCAATCCATTTAGTGACATTTTGCCATCTTTGGCTAGTTCTTTGCCGATGCTAGTCCAAGGGTAATCAGTTCCACCTGCATAGCCAATTGATGTTGTTTTGCCATTGGTTAATTTAATTTGGGCAGAACCTTGGATATGTACCATGTATGCGTCGAAGCGATCGCGGAACCAAAGCAGTTCTAAACCGCGCAATTTGCTTTTATTCCCTTTTAAACCATCCTTCCCTTCCAAATCAATTCTTTTGGGGTGGGGTTTTGGCCATTGGCTAAAATCAGGTGGTAGCCGATAAAGGGGATATTTATATATTGCAGTCCTGACACGGCTAGCAGTGTAAACAGGTTCATAGTAAGCAGTGAATTTAACAGTACCCTTGCCATCGTTGCCTACAGACTGGTAAAAGACAAACTCACGGCGGACGGCGGCTTGTAGTTGGGCTGGTGACTTAGAACTGACAACTAGTTGGCGGAAACGTAACAAACTCTGGCGGACGCGATCGAGAGTAATTTCCTTGACTGGATAATTTTGATATGCTGCGATCGCATCACCCTTTGTTAGGTAAAGCAAACTGTTGTCAATGGAAGCTAATAACGCATTGCGATCGCCTCCGGTGGACGAAACACCTCTTTGACCCCAAATTTGATCGTCCCAACCCAAGCAATTCTGCCGGAGCGTACAATCGCTTCCTATGGCGATCGGTTTTAGCACAGGCGCGATCTCAGGAGTGATTGGTATTGGCACCGGTGAGAGATCGGGAGCAGTAGGTACTGGCAAGGGCAGGAAGTTAGGAACCTGAGCAACAGACGACCAGAAAGGGTTTACAAGGACAACTCCCAGACTCAAGGAAAGGAAAGCAAGGGTTTTTCTCATCAATTTAGTTGAATCTTTCAACACTGGAACTAAAAACGGGTTCTACCCGGATTGCCACAATCCGAGAAGGGCGGATTACCATATATTCCCCTTGAATATTTTTGATCGGCACACTAATAAAGTCATTAGAAGCAGATTTTGGCACAAGTTCGCCGCTATACCACTTCTGAAACTCTTGAATAGTAGCAAAACGTACTTCTTCCCGGTGGCCGCTTTCCAGTAGGAGGTAGACGGAATATTCATTTGGAGTTCTAGCCATAAGATTGAATCACTTGAAAAACATTCAACCTATTGTTAACCACATAACCCCCGAATGAAAAGGGTAAGCATACGGGAGCGAGAACAAGGGGAACAAATAACTCCTAACACCTAAGTCTTCACTGTAGACGGCTAATCCTTTAACCAGTTCCTTAAAAAGTGTAAGTTTACATTATTTTGCATGTATTAGCTGTGGAGTTAGATAAAATTTCGAGAATTACATAAAGTTTGGTAATTCTAAAATACAAATCTTGCCAAAGCTGGCAGTTGTGCCAAGATTAATTTGAGGACTTAGGCAGTGACACCATGTTAGGACAATTATTAGACGGACGTTACCAAGTCCTCCAGGTCTTAGGTGGAGGTGGATTTGGTCAAACTTATATAGCCCAAGATACCCATCGGCCAGGTTTCCCGAAATGCGTTGTCAAACACCTTAAGCCCGTAACTCGTAGCCCCGAATTTCTCGAAACTGCTAGACGGCTATTTACTAATGAGGCAGAAACACTAGAGCAACTAGGCAACCATGACCAAATCCCTCGGCTTTTAGCCTATTTTGAAGACAACCAAGAGTTCTTCTTGGTGCAAGAGTTCATTGAAGGGCATACCCTGAAAGCCGAACTCTTACCCAATCAACTTTGGACAGAATATCAAGTAATTCAGCTTCTCCAAGAGATGTTGGGTATTCTGCAATTTATTCACAGCCACAACGTTATCCATCGAGATATCAAACCAGACAATATAATTAGGCGGCAGCAAGACGGCAAGTTAGTGCTAATTGATTTTGGCGCAGTTAAACAAGTCCAAACTCAATTGCTTACTGTTTCAGGGCGTACAGCAGCTACTATTATCATCGGTACTCCAGGATATATGTCTACAGAACAGGGGCAAGGTAAGCCGCGTCCCAACAGTGATATTTATTCTTTGGGTATTATTTGCATTCAATCGCTGACAGGGTTACATCCTATAAATTTTGAGGAAGATATAGATACTGGTGAGATTTCTTGGGAACATCAGGCTAAAGTTAGTTCTGAGTTGGCATCTGTGTTATCTAAGATGGTGTTACACCACTTCAAACAGCGCTATCAGTCTGCGGCTGAAGTTCTACAAGTGCTTAAGCATCTTGATACGAGAGTAAAAGCGCAATCATTTCAATCACCATCTTTTACACAACCGCCTCAAGCTTCACTTTCTCCACAAAACTCAATTGGGCATTCGTCTGCTGTTATGCTGTCTGCGGAAAATTACAGCCGCTTAGAAACAATTCTTTTGGAATTTGTTGGCCCTGTTGCCTCAAGGTTACTACAGCAAGTTACGGCATCAACGCCCAATTTGGAAGAATTAATTAGTCGATTAGCCCTTCATCTTCGAGAAAATCAACAAATTGATTTTCAGAAAAAAACAATATTTTTACTAGAGAAACCTACTCAACTACAAGAAATTACTGTTAAATCTGAAATTAAGTCTAATACTTTACCAAGCCAAGAATCTCAAGTAATCACCGAGCGCTTTCTCCATCAGTGTGAGCGGGAATTGGCTGATTTAATTGGCCCAATAGCTAAGTTTCTAGTCCAAAAAGCTGTTAAGTCTTCTGGACAAATTTCCCGTGCAGAATTTGTGAAAATTCTAGCATCACAAATCCCCGAACCTCAAAAAGCTTTGCAATTTCAGCAACGTCTACTTTCTTGATTTATTAAATATTGCGTTTTTCTTTCCAAAAATTGCCAATTACATAAAGCCTGCGGCATAGCTCCGCTTACGAACAAGAATTAAATAACATACAGTTTATGTCCCTAGCTTACCTCACCCTCAATCCCTCTCCTTATAAAGGAGAGGGAAGCTAGAGACAGGATGAAGTTTTGGATTTTATTTAATCCACATTCCTTAGAGCGTAGCGTTAGCGAGTATTCGTTCCCTTTTAGCGTCTCGTAGAAAGCGTCATTACGAATTACGAATTACAAATTATCAGCTTTGATTATTCAACATCTCCATAGCTATTTTCAAGCTCGCCTTCATCCGATTAAATGCTTCTGCTAACCCACCAATTTCATCATTAGAGCTTTCTTCAAAATCAGCGTTCATATCACCAATACTAACTTTTTGGGCTATCTTCTCTATTTTTCTGATGCGCTGAATTACATATTTTTTGATTAGGAAGTTAATTAAGAAAACTACGATCGCAAAAATAGTAATTAAAAGTCCCATAATTAAAATCCAAGTCCGTTTGGCATTGGCAAAAATCTCTTGGGAAGGAACAGAGATTATTTGAGCAGAAACAATCTGATTGAGTTGCCAGCCAAAACCATTTTCCGAGCCATAAGTTACCAACTGACTCTTAGGAGCCTGATCTGGTGTAGAATGACATCGCAGACATTTCTGTTGTGTAATCTTTAGTGGTCGCGCTATGTAAAATACTTCGCCTTCTGACAAGTTGCGAAAGCCTGTAATTTCTTCAGTTTTGGAGTCGTTGCGAAAACGTTCTACAAGTTGAGTTTCAAAACTATCAGCTTTATCTGCTAAATTTGTGGGATTAAGTGTTGCATCTTTATGAAAAAAGTTTTTAAATTCAGGTTTTTTACGAAAATTCTCAAACACTTCTTTAGAAGAAAAAGTTGGCACAACTTCAGGCATGAATGTTGGGTTAGTGTCTAATCTAGGTTCTAATAGAGGAACTATACGATTTTGTGTATAATCTCTAACTGCGTTCACCATTTGGATGAGAATCTGCGCTTGAGAAGTTACTTCATTTTGCGCTCTCCCCTGAAGTACACTGGATAGGGCAATGCCACTTCCCACAATACTGACTATGAAAACTAATATTAAAAGCAAGTTAAATTTAGCACCTATTTTTAAGTTTTTTAACGTAATGTTGTTTAACATAACCTAACCAACGAAGGTGGTAAGTAGGTAGGCGTAATTAAATATAAGATCAAACCTCACCCTCAATCCATCTCCAAAGTATCGGAGAGGGAAGCCGGAGGCAGGGTAAAATTTTATATTTAATTTGACCCAGTTACTTATGTGAGTTTGTCTAATATTTATTTATACCTGTTAGAAAGCATCTCAACAATATTTAAATAAATATTAATTTTTTTTGCAATATAACCTATTTAGGCAGCAGTCAAACTTCTCTCAATTCGTCCTGAAAACTAAGTTATTTACTTAAGCATAATTACGATGTCTTTGCGATTTTCCCGGCGTTTATTTCTGTTTCATCTGCTAGGTTTTACATTTGCTGCCTGCAAACCCAAAAATGACTTTGAGGGTACGTTAACTGTTGGCGTTATCAATTATGGTGGAGGCGAACAGATAATTAATCAATATGCTAAATTTAATAATTATTTGGGCGAAAAAACCAACTCATATATTCAGCTAGAGCCTGTTTTTAATGAAAATAGAGCGGTTGAGCGCCTTGACGCTCGTGCTTGGTCATTGGTATTTGCTCCACCGGGTTTAGCGGCTATTGCGATCGCACGTCACCAATATTCAGCCCTATTTCCTTTAATAGGTATCAGTAATTTGCGCTCAATCTTCGTTGTTCGCAAAGACAGTCCAATCACTCAATTGAAAGAACTTCAAGGCAAAACACTGGCTTTAGGGCAGTTAGGCTCTGCAACAGGATATTATTTCCCTCTTTATAATCTTTATGGTACAACGCTAGCTGAGATCCTATTTGCACCCACACCCAAAGCCGCGCTAGACTTGGTGGCTCAAGGAAAAGCGATCGCCTGTGCAGTCTCAGAGGCAGAATTGTCTCTCTACGCTTCACAGTTGGCTCCTACCGAATTCCGCATACTATTTAAAGATCCTCATTATGTACCATTGGGCGTGGTCTTGATTGGGCCGAATATAGAACGTAACCGTCAAGAGTTTATCCGTAAAGTGATGAGTGATGCGCCTTCAGGTTTAGCTCAAGAAGTTGGGTATGTAGCCAATGGACAAGTACCAGATTACAAATACATAATTTCTGTAGTCGATCGGGTAAGCTCGATTACTTCTAAGCTGCAAAAGAAACCTGTCCAACTATTTTGATTTACATCAGCGACAAGGTAAAAGGCAAAAGGAATTTATCTACGATTATTAACTTTTTACTATTTACTGATTGCTCAATAAAACAATTTAAATCGGGCTAGCTGGTTTTGAATTGTTCCGGTGAGAATTTTATTTAGTTCTGTGGTGTCTTGAAATTGCAAAATTTGCTGTGTGGGTAAGTCGAAGGGAAATTGCCCTTCAATGTCTGGACGTTGCATTTGCGCTAGTACAATCTGTTCAGATCGCTTACTTTGGATGGCATAGCCAATCTCAATACAGACATTGGGACTGGGAATTAGTTGGGGGGTTTCTTTACCGTCAATACTAGCGATGGGTGTGGTGTCAGCGATAAACAACAAACTCTTACGGATTTTTCGCATAATCGTGCGGTTAATACGGACAGTAGCACCAGTGGGACGAGAGGATTCTACTAATGTTAGAGGAAGGCGCGATCGCAAGTTTAAACTTTCCAAACTTTTTCGTAGTTCTTCTCTTAAAGCATTTGTCGCTGCCACATACTCAGTTTGATAAGATAAAAAAATCGTTGGTTCTAACTGAGCCAAGAGTGCTTGTTTGGTAAAATAAATTTCGTGACTAATTAAGTCAATGTTGGCGACGCAATAGCCACCACTACCTTCAATATAAAATTCAATATTTTCCCCTTCTAGATAGCGCACAAACCAAGTTGATTTCTTAACTTCGTCGCTTTCTTCTAAAAAGTCTGCTCGCAATGCCGATCTTAGCAGGCTTTTTTTGCTTAAGCGAATGTCTGGCGGACGTTTTTCCAGTTCTGGAATCGGCTCGTAATCTTGTAGATACCACGCTCTGAGCGCAATAATTGACATAAGGCGCTATTTAAACTATTTTTCACTATTTAAATTAGTATAATCTTACACCAATTGAAGCCTAAATATTAGACTTCTCTTTAAACACAACAACACCCAAGCCTCTACTCGCTGAACTATCTTCTCTCGTTGTTTATCAGATACAGGGATGTACTAACTTTCATTGCTTGTGTAAACAAGTTATGAAAACTAGTTACAGCGCCCCCTAGTCTTCCACATTTGAGGAAATAGCAGTTTTCGTGCTGGGTGTTGCTGTGTTTTGACGAGACAGATGTAAGTTAAACAGCGTCCTTTACCTTTTACTACGATTACAAATGCAGCTGTTATATCTGCCAGGGAAGCCTGTTTTTTAGCTTCTATTTTTAGATTATCACTTCTAAATAGGAAGTATTGTTTTTGCAACAAAACTTTACTTCTAAAGTATTTGTAGTTATATTAACGGGATAAGTTTTAAATAAAATATCATCAACCTTTTGGATGAATAAAATAATTGCTAATTCAGATTTTAAGTTCTGAAACTAACATTCTGAAAATAAGGTAGAAAATTGTTCCTTCTACTTTTAGCGATCTATTTTAGCTGGAGGTTTGACAGGAATTTCAATCCAGAACTCTGTACCTTTGCCAGGTTCTGAAATGCACTCCATTATTCCCCCATGTTTTTCGACAATAATCTGATAGCTGATTGCTAATCCCAGTCCTGTACCCTTACCCACGGGTTTGGTAGTATAAAACGGGTCAAAAATTCGCTTTTTCACTTCTAGAGTCATTCCAGGGCCATTGTCACTAATCCGAATCAATAAACGAGAGTTATCTGTTGAGATTGTAGTGGAAATGTGGATAGTAGGCATTGGGGATGATTTATCCTTTTTATCCTTTTTATCTTCGTTGTTCTTATTCACTATTCCCCAGTCACCAGCCCCCATTCCTAATTCCCCATTCCCCATTTGTAAAGCATCTATAGCATTGCTGAAAATATTCATGAATACCTGATTCATTTGACCAGCATAGCATTCTACTGTTGGGATATTGCCATAATCTTTGATTACCTGAATGCCTGGGAATTCGTCCTTTGATCTCAGTTGAGATTGCAAAATTAATAACGTGTTGTCAATACCTTCATGCAAGTCAACGCGCTTGTTTTCAGCCTCATCCAAGCGAGAAAAATTGCGTAATGATAGCACTATTGAACGGATGCGATCGCTTCCTGCTTGCATTGAAGTAACGATTTTTGGGAGGTCTTCTACTAAAAATTCAAAATCGGTTGAAGCGATCGCAGCACGAATTTTACTATGAGGATCGGGATAGTGTAGCTGGTAGAGGCGTAAAATTTCTAGTAGTTGTCCGATGTAATCACTGGCGTGGCATAGATTGCCGTAGATAAAGTTAACGGGGTTGTTAATTTCGTGGGCGATACCTGCGACTAACTGTCCCAAGCCAGACATTTTTTCAGTTTGAACCAATCTTGTCTGCATTTCTTGGAGTTTATGTAGAGTATGCTCTAACTGTGCAGCTTGATTTCTGGCTTCCGTTTCGGCATTATGGGTTTGTTCGTAGAGTTGTGCTTGTTGAATAGCGATCGCAGCCTGATCTCCTAACTGTTGCAATAAATCAATTTCTGCATCCTGCCAAGTTCTGGGAGCGCTACATTCATGGACAATTAGTAAGCCCCATAGTTCTATACCTATATTAATCGGAACTGTTAAGCTTGCTTGAATTTGCAGATTTTCTAAAAACTCTCGATGACAATCACTTAAAGAATCGGTTGAAACGTTGTTCATTGGCCGTATCCTACCCTTAGAGTATAAATGTCTATAGTCATTAGGAAAGCATTCCAGTGGTGCATTCACTCCCAAAACTGACTGCCAATTACCATTTATCTCTTCCACAATGACCGATTCACTGCTCAGCTGAAAAATCACCACGCGGTCTGAATTTAGCAGTGGGCGAACTTCCCGGACAATAGTTTGCAGGGTTGTCTGCAAGTCTAACGTGCGGCGAATCTGCTCTGTGATTTGCTTGATTACCTTGGTGATTAGTAATGATTTTTCCAGTTCGGCAGTTTGTTCTTCCACCCGCAGTTCTAGGTTGGCATTCAGAGCTTGTACCTCTTTATACATTTGTTGCTGCTGAATTGCCATTGAAAAATGATCGCACAAGGCTTGGGCTAATGTCATATCTTCCGGCTTCCACTCAGGCGCTTGCCCCTTTTTTTGTTCTCGCCAAACTTCAAAGGAAAGCTGGGGTAACAGTTGTCGCCGATTCACGTCACATCGTCCCGCCCACAATATCTCGGTTTCAAATTCAGCGCGAAAAATGCTTAATACACCGATAAATTTTTCTCGGTAATGTAGAGGAATGACCATGAGTCCGCGAATTTGAGTAGAACGGAACGCTAAAGCCAAAACTCGCAAATGCGGTTCTTTATAGAGGTCAGAACTTGCCCAAATATTACCTGGTTTACACTCAGCCATCCACTTTTGCCATGTAGGATGCTGTTCAATAATGCTGTTATCTAATTCGTAGGGTAGTGTGGGTTGATGGCCCCAGGTGTATAGTTCCCGACTCTGTTCAATATAAAGCCTGCCACCTACTCCACTAAATGCGGTAAGAACTTCTTCTATAGCTGCCTGCAATTGAATTGTTGGTAGTTTATGCAATAGTGTGGTGACTCTGTTAACAATAGCTTCTCGCTTTTGCTGGCTAAGGGCTTCGGTGAGTAGATTACTTTGATCGATCGCGATCGCAACCTGATCGGCAACTTGCTGCAATACTTTTATTTCCCGCTTCAAAATCTTTCGCGGTTCACTGTGGTGAGATACCAACAATCCCCACAATTTAGGCTTTACCGATGCTTCTTGTGGATCGCGATCTAAAATTGGCACTACTAAGGAAGATTGCACCCCCATTGCCTTTAAGTATTGAATATGGCACGAGTCTACTTGCCGATAGTGGATATTAGTTTGTAGGCGTTTGCCAGTTTCTGTTGATTGTATAGGTGATAGCCCGATTTTCTCGTTTGCTACATCGACAATTGAACGTTGCCCCGCTAACAAAAACATCTCTCTGGCCGCTTCGGGGATATCATCAACTGGGAAGCGCAACCCCAACAAGGATGGCAAACGCTGGTCATGAATAGATTCAGCGATGACTTCACCACTATCATCAGTATCAAACCGATATACTTTAACTCGATCTGAACGTAAAAATAACCGTACTTCTGTAACGGTAGTTGTTAATATTTCTGGAAGATCGAGCGATCGCCTAATCTGTTTGATCATCCGATGCAGCAAGCTTTCTTGGTCTGAGCTTTGCTGTAATGGGTTTGATTTATCGGTAGATGTCATTGCTTATGTACACCATGACTGAAGTATAGTTTTTCTTATAAGTTGTCCCTAATGATAATTTTCAACTGCCAATGCCTTGATTTTCATTCCATTTCCAATAAATTCCTGCTATAAATGTTTTGCCATAAACATAGATCTATTGCAAATATTTTTAGAAAGGGATCAGAGGACATTTGAAAAGTATTAGATATTTTACTTGATATCCCTAGTCCTTAAAAAGTTGATTTAGGAAGATATCAAACCGCTTGGTAGATTAGTAGTCACTTTTGCAATATCCTCTCAAGTAGACAATCAAGAAAAATTTAATCATTGACACCTTATTGATTTTATATTCTCGTTCAGTAAACTATTTCAGTATTTTTACTTAAATACTGCCTTCGTCATTGCCTAAAACTAAAAATATTTTTTACGATTTTTGCCCCCGAATATCCCCCAAAAATCCACTACCTTACCTTAAAAGCTGTATGTTAGCCGGATATTTTTTAAGATTTGCCATAGGGATCGCTATGGCAAATTACGAAGCCTTAAGTCTACATCGTCTATTCTCAATCTCGTGAGTTTTATTCATAAGATAATGGCTAATTTATGAAAATCTCCAGCTTTTAAAGTCTTATTAAATAATAGTTTTAATTGTAATATGACTAATAATAATTTCCTTTGGAGGTATGGTTAATTAGGCTGAATTTTGAACTTAACTATATTGAGTTAGTGGCGAATTTTAAAAAAAATTAACTGTAAAGTGTCATATTATCTGTTTAGTTGCTGATTTTATGTTGAATGTAACTATTTTGATTAAATTATTCGTTGATTCTCATTAAAGATAGTAAATTACGGATTTCTTCACGTACACTCATGAGAGTTTTACCAAGATAGTTAAGACCGACTTTATTAGCACCACAGCCCCAAAAAGAATCGGTTGGGGAGTTTTCGACCAAAAGCTCATCACCTGTCTTCAGTAGAACTTCTCTAATATCAGCATGAGTGAGAAACTTTTTTAGTACAGCTTCTCGCATAATTTGCGTTTTGACTAAATCCCAGTCTTTACGAAGTTGGCGAGTACTACATCTTCCCAAAGCGGCTGCTTCTTCTGGGGTGGCGGCGGCATGGATAAGGGGTATAATTGCCGCATCTTTGCTGCTAACAAACTTTTGCGCTTGATAATAATGCTCAACTGTTGCCCAGTAAGTGCCCTGGATGTGGATTTCGTGGGGAGAAAAGTTAGAAAAACAGCCATAAGGCTGCCAAACCTTATAAAAGTAAATAGTCATTTGAAAATTGCTCTTTCATATATAGCAATCCTATTTGATTTGTGAGAATTACAACCCAAAAGCAGAACTTATCTAAATTCTGTGACTTCCAGGACTTACGCAAAAAATAGCCCAAACCTTGAGTTTCCCGTAGGGGCAATTCATGAATTGCCCCTACCGCGTGTAGTTTTGCGTAAGTCCTAACTTAATTAAAGAAATCAGTTGTTGCAGAGGTCAGTTTTTCTCCTGCCTCGTGCCTCCTACCCCCTTCATCGGCAAGGTGAGGGTAAAAGCTGTTTGACCAAAAGCTGTTGAGTCAAGGGTGAGATCGCCATGATGTGCCCTGGCAATTTCACGGGCTAGGCTGAGTCCTAGTCCGATGCCTTCTATCTTGCGGGTTCGAGCCGGATCGCCGCGATAGAAGCGGTCAAAAATGCGTAGGCGTTCGCTCACTGGAATATCTTTGGATGCATTGGCAATGGTGATGTGGAGAGTTGTTTGAGTTTGATGAGTGCGAATCTCGATCCAGCCGTTGGGGAGATTGTATTTTATAGCATTACTGAACAGGTTTTGTAAAACTTGAATCAGAAGATCGCGATCGCCCTGTAAACGCAACCCATCAGTAAATTCAGTTTGCACAGTCAAGTTGGGAGCCAGCATTTCCACATCTTCTAGCATCTCCATCAGCAACTCAGACATATCCACCTCAACCATATACAAGCTCATTTTTCCGGCATCAGCTAGAGATAGCAGCAAGAGTTTCCGCATAATTCCACTCAGGCGGCGCACCTCATCCAATAGGTTACTTAAGCGCTGTTGTACTTCACTTCCAGGATCGACCTGTTGCAGCGTTCGTTCTAGTTCGCCTTGTAAAATAGTCAGTGGAGTTTTCAGTTCATGAGCCGCATCACCACTAAAGCGGGAAGCCTGGGTAAAACTGCGTTCCAAACGTTCCAACATCAGGTTAAAGACCTGAATCAACTCGACAAATTCAACATCAGTTGTTCCAATGGGAATCCGTTGATCTAGCCCTTTGACATTTACCTGTTGAATAACGCCTGTTAATTGCCGGATGGGACGCAAAGCACCACCAGAAACTAACCATGCTCCGACTGCAACTAGAAGTAGCCCTCCCGGAATTGAAACCAGGAAGATATTCTGAATGGTAGCCATCTCTTGATTGACAGCTTGGAGATTAACCGCAATAGCAACCTGAGCATTGGGAAACTTAGTAGCCGCAATTCGCCAAGCTGCTTTTGCTGTATGTTCAGTGATAAATTGAGGTGGGCGTGGACGAAGAAAGTGTGGCGGGCCAACGGATGGATTTCTATTAGAGGGTGGCGGTGGTTCTATCTGCTGGGGTGGTGGTAAAGGTATCAACTTAAGACGCTCAAGCAGCAGGCGATTCACCTCAACGTGGGCAGATAGGGAGTTTGATTGATAAACTATGTTCCCGTTTGCATCAATCACCAGTAGGACAATGGGGGTTTTTGTATTACTTCCGAAGGCATCAGATAATGAATCTTCGTAAAATTTCCATCTTGAGGGTCGGTTTTCTTTGCCTAGAAGTTCGGTAGGTTCCCACCGTGGTGGCAAGTTTGGAGTTGCCCGCATCAAGTGATTTAACAGTTCTGCATCAAGACGGCTGATTTTAGCATTGTAAATTTGAAACCAGGAGACTGCACCAAACCCTACTAATGTGGTTCCAGCTAGAGCCGCAGATGAAAGAGCTATTCGCAGGCGAAAGGAAGGGAACTTCATGAGCTAGACTCTGGTTTGCGAAACCGATATCCAACTCCTCGAATGCTTTCAATCCAGACTCCTTCATGAATGGGGTCAATTTTTTTACGAATTCGCTGGATACAAACATCTACGACGTTAGTGTTGGGGTTAAAGTCATAGCCCCAAACATGCTCCAGAATTTGGGTGCGAGTGAAAACCCTTCCGGGAGAGCGCATGAGATATTCTAGAAGATTAAACTCGCGGCTGGTGAGTTCTATCGCCTGGCGATCGCAAGTGACTTCTCTGGTGATGCGATCGAGTTTGATAGGCCCAACACAAAGGAGATTTTGGCGCTCGCTCACACTCCGGCGGACAACGGCATGAATTCGAGCCGCTAACTCTTCCACAAAAAACGGTTTAGCGATGTAATCATCGGCTCCCAAATTTAGCCCTGCCAAGCGATCGTCTAGTTCATTCCGAGCCGTCAACAAAATTACTGGCGCATTCCGACCTTGCCGCCGCAAGAGTTTTAGAATCGATAATCCATCCTTTCCCGGCACCATAATATCGAGGATAAGAACATCATATTCATTTTCTAATGCCCGCAGATATCCTTCATCACCGTTGTCACAGTAGTCTACAACAAATCCCTGCTCCTTCAGTCCAGCCCGGACGAAGTTAGCAATTTTCGCTTCATCTTCGACAAATAGAACGTTCACAACTATTTATTAATTTATATATTATTGTTCCATTCTAGATTCATTACCTTTTTGGTTAAATTACAAAACTGTAATTTAGAAAGCATCTAGACTGTAATTTTCAGGTGGCTTAATCAGAAATATGAACACCCTACCTTTTGCAGGTTAATTTTATGAATGTTCGTCGAGTTTTAGCCGTAGCAGCGATTCCTTTTTTGATTGGTACATTCGGTTTTGTTACACCCAATCAGGCTTATGCTGCTAATCCATCCAATCGGAACGCCCAGATTTCTCAACAGCCTCAAAGGCTAGAAATATCTGATAAGAAGCCACAGGTTAGATATTCTAAACCCCGTCTAAATCAGAAAAAACATCCTCACCAACATCCCCAAAATCATAATCAGGACGCGGTTCAAAATCGTGTAGAAGGCAATAACCGTTAATTGCAGCACCCTTTCTTCCTTAAAATTACAAAATGATAATTTACAACCAGGGTAAACTGTAATTTGGGTTTGATTGAATCAGAAATGTAAACTATCTATCTTTAGGAAAACGATCGTGAATATTCGTAGAATACTAGTTGCAACAGCAATTCCAGTTCTGGTTGGCACATTTGGTTTTATTTCACTCAATCAGGCAAATGCCGCTAATCAATTCCCTCAAATTGCACAGGCGCAACAACCGCCTAGCCAACCACCAGAGGGAGAACAACGCCCACCTCGACCTGATTTTGCGGCGGCTGCGGCGAAATTAGGAGTTACTGAACAACAGTTAAAGAATGCCTTGGGAGTCCCTGCTAATCCTCCAACGGGCGATCGCAATCAGCGTCCACCCCGTCCTAACTTTGCAGCGGCTGCGACCAAGTTAGGAGTGACTGAACAACAGTTAAAGAATGCCTTGGGAGTTCCTGCTAATCCTCCAACAGGCGATCGCAGTCAGCGCCCACCCCGTCCTAACTTTGCAGCAGCTGCGACCAAGTTAGGAGTGACTGAACAACAGTTAAAGAATGCCTTGGGAGTCCCTGCTAATCCTCCAACAGGCGATCGCAGTCAGCGCCCACCCCGTCCTAACTTTGCAGCAGCTGCGACCAAGTTAGGAGTGACTGAACAACAGTT